>NZ_KB910516.1:2838010-3493010 GCF_000372825.1 Methylobacterium sp. 77
TCGAGGTCATCTGACCCGGATGCGCGCGGGCGCTCGCTGGCGCCGGCCCGCGTCAGACCGCGTCAGACCGAGAGTTCGCGCCTCACTCCCACTCGATCGTGCCGGGCGGCTTCGAGGTGATGTCGTAGGTCACCCGGTTGATGCCCTTGACCTCGTTGATGATGCGGGTGGCGACGCGGCCGAGGAAGGCCATGTCGAAGGGGTAGAAGTCGGCGGTCATGCCGTCGACCGAGGTGACGGCGCGGAGCGCGCAGACATGGTCGTAGGTGCGGCCATCGCCCATCACGCCCACCGTCTTCACCGGCAGGATCACGGCGAAAGCCTGCCAGATCGTGTCGTAGAGCCCGGCCTTGCGGATCTCGTCGAGGTAGATCGCGTCGGCCTTGCGCAGGGCCTCCAGCTTCTCGGCGGTGATGGTGCCGGGGCAGCGGATGGCAAGGCCCGGGCCGGGGAACGGATGGCGGCCGACGAAAGCCTCCGGCAGGCCGAGTTCCTTGCCGAGGACCCGGACCTCGTCCTTGAACAATTCGCGCAGGGGCTCCACCAGCTGCATGTTCATGCGCTCGGGCAGGCCGCCGACATTGTGGTGGCTCTTGATCGTCACCGAGGGGCCGCCGGTGAACGAGACGCTCTCGATCACGTCCGGATAGAGCGTGCCCTGCGCGAGGAAGGCCGCGCCGCCGATCTTCTTCGCCTCCTCGTCGAACACGTCGATGAACAGGCGGCCGATGGTCTTGCGCTTGATCTCCGGGTCGCTGACGCCCTCCAACTGTCCGAGGAACAGCTCCTGCGCCTGAACATGGATCAAGGGGATGTTGTAGTGATCGCGGAACAGCCGCACGACCTCGTCGGCCTCGCCGAGGCGGAGCAGGCCGTGATCGACGAAAACGCAGGTGAGCTGATCGCCGATCGCCTCGTGGATCAGCACGGCCGCCACCGACGAGTCGACACCGCCCGACAGGCCGCAGATCACCCGCTCCTTGCCGACCTGCTCACGGATCTTGGCGATCGCCTCTTCGCGGTAGGCCCCCATGGTCCAGTCGCCGGTACAGCCGGCGATGTCGCGCACGAAGTTGCGGATCAGAAGCGCCCCGTGCGGGGTATGCGCCACCTCCGGGTGGAACTGGACCGCATAATAGTTGCGCGCTTCGTCGGCGACGGCGGCGAAGGGGGCGTTCTTGGAGATGGCGACGGTGGTGAAGCCGTTGGGCAGCTTGGTGACGCGGTCACCGTGGCTCATCCAGACCGGGTAATGCTCGCCCACGTGCCAGACGCCCTTGAACAGCGGGCAATCGGCCAGGATCTCGATCTCGGCGCGGCCGAACTCGGCATGGTGGCCACCCTCGACCTCGCCGCCGAGCTGGGCGGCCATGGTCTGCTGGCCGTAGCAGATGCCGAAGACCGGCACGCCCGAATCGAACACGACCTGTGGCGTGCGGGGCGAGGCGTCGCTCGTGACCGATTCGGGGCCGCCGGAGAGGATCACGCCCTTGGGCTTGGTCTCGGCGAAGGCCTCCGCCGCCTTGGTGAAGGGGACGATCTCGCAATAGACCCCCTCCTCACGCACGCGCCGTGCGATGAGCTGGGTCACCTGGCTGCCGAAATCGACGATGAGGATCTTGTCGTGGTCGGTATTCATGCATCGGAGTTAGACGAGCCCCTGCCCCCGTGCAACGCGCAGGTTCCGCAGGGCGCGCTCTGCCCACATGCGTTGGGCGCGCCCGCACATCAGGGGAGGCTCCGCCGGATGCGGTCCGGTCACGCCCGCAGGAAGCCGCGCCGGCGCATCCAGGTGAGGAACAGCCCGGACCATGCCGCGGCCGGAGAGCCCGGCACGCCGAGGCCGAAGCCGTGGCCGCCGCGCTCGAACAGGTGCAGCTCCGTCGGCACCAGGGCACCGCGCAGGGCCGAGTACATCAGCAGGCTGTTGTCTACGACCGCGATCGGATCGTCGGCCGCCTGGGCGAGGAAGGTCGGCGGCGCCTTCTCGCGCACATGAGTATCCACCGAATAAACCGACGCCTTCACCGGATCGGGCGGGTCGCCCGCGAGGATACGGCGCGTGGAGGTGCGATCGAAAGGCGGTCGCAAGGTGATGACCGGGTAGATCAGGCCGGCGAGCTCGGGCCGCGCCGAGAGCGCATCGCTCGCATCGAGCGCGGCATAGGTTTCCGCCGTGGCGCGCGTGGCCGCCTCCCCCATCAGGTGGCCGCCGGCGGAGAAGCCGAGGACGCCGATCCGCTCGGGGTCGACGCCGTAGCTCACGGCCCCCGCCCGAACCAGCCGGAGCGCCCGCTGCACGTCCTGAAGCGGTGCGTCGGGGCCGGCCGCCCAGCCCTCGCCGGGCAGGCGGTAGATCAGGACGAAGGCGGTGATACCGACGCCGGCGAGCCATCGCGCCACCGGGATTCCCTCATTGCCGATGTCGATGCGGCGGTAGCCCCCGCCCGCCGCCACCACCATGGCCGCGCCGTTGGGTTTCGGCGCACGCATCACCAGCAAACAGGGCCGCGCGACGTTGCTGATCACCCCATCGCGGCTCTCGTCGAAACGCCCATCGGCCGCGATGGGGCCACCGCCTCCTGGCGGAAGGCCGGGCCAGAGGTCGATCACATCGAGGTTGGTGCCGGGAGCCGGAATCGCCTCGGCACGGGCCTCCGTACCGCCGGACAGCATCGCCGCGGCTGCGGCGAACAATGTCCGGCGGTCGAGGCGCATCAGCCGCGCCGTTCCAGGGTGGCGACGTAGAACCCGTCGGTCCCCGTAAGCGCCGGACTCATCTGCAGGCCGTGCTCGGTGAGCCGGACCACCTCCGCGAGTCCGGGAACATGGTCGGCGAGGATCGTCTCCGCCGGCAGGATCGTCAGCCCGCCATCGGCACGTGCCAGGATGCCGTCGACGGCGGCGTCGTTCTCCTCCCTCAGCAGGGAGCAGGTGATGTAGGTGATCCGTCCACCCGGCCGTACCAGGCGCAAGGCCCGGTCGAGCACTTCGGCCTGGTCGGCGACGCGCGCGCTGAGGGAACCTGGGCGCAGGCGCCATTTGGCGTCGGGATTACGCCGCCAGGTTCCCGTGCCGGTGCAGGGCGCGTCGACCACGACCCGATCGACGGTGCCGTCGAGATCGCCGAGGACGTCGGCCCTGGCGCGGCCGCCGCGCGGCGTGCGGATTTCGGCCTCGACGCCGGCTCGGCGCAGGCGATCGTGGATCGGTGCGAGACGGCGCGGGTCGTCGTCGGTGGCGATGAGCCGGCCCCGGTTCTGCATCATCGCCGCCAGAGCGAGGGTCTTGCCGCCGCCGCCGGCGCAGAGATCGACCACGGTCTCGCCGGGGCGCGCACCGCTCAGGATACCGGCGATCTGGGACCCTTCGTCCTGGATCTCGTACCACCCGTCGAGGAATTCCGGCTCCACATGCAGAGCGGGGCCGCGCCCGTCCTCGCCCAGGGGAATGCGCAGGCCGTTGGGCGCGTGGGGCGTCGGCTCCGGTGCCAGATGGGCGAGGCCGGCCAATGCCGTCTCGCGGTCGCGCTTCAAGGTGTTGACGCGGATGTCGAGGGGGGCACGACGGGCCAGCGCACGCAGTTCCTCCAGCAGAGCGTCGCCGAACAGGTGTTCCAGCGAAGGCAGGATCCAGTCCGGCACGTCGCCGGCCACATGCGCCGGCGCATCGGACAGGGAGCCCTCGGCAATGGCCGTCCGCTCGGCATCGGTCAGGGGATCGGGCGCGAAGCGCTCGCCGGAGAACAGGCCGGCGATGGTCGGCGCGGCAAGTCCATGCTGCAGCCGCAGCATGCCGATGAGGATGGCGCGCGGCGTCTCCTCTCCCATCACCCAGGCGGCGGAGGCGCGACGGCGCAGGGCGTCGTAGACGAGGCTCGCGATGGCGGCACGGTCGCCGGAGCCGGCGAAACGGTGGGCGAGGCCCCAATCCTTGAGGGCATCGGCGGCCGGACGGCGGCGGCCGGCGATGTCGGCGAGCACCTCGATGGCGGCGGAGAGACGAGCGGGAGGGGTCAGGACGAAATCCTCAGGGTTAGGGAAGCGTGACCGAGCGGAAACGTTGCCGCGATACGGCCACGCTTTGATCCGCAGCCGAACACAATACAGCCGAGCTTCCGGCGCGATCCGTCGTCAAAACGGCATGGCGCCAGAACTGTCTCGTGCCCTTGCTGCGCCCGAGCCCGCTGCGTCAACGTCCGGAGCTTCGCAATCGTCATGTCCCCCATCATTCATCTGGCCCTCGCGGGCCTCGTCCTGCTCAGCGTCGCCGCCTGCTCCACCGCGCCCGCCGTCGATCTGACGCCTCCGCCCCAGCGTCCCTACGATGCCAAGACGCAGCTCGAATACGGCAATCGGCCTCCGCCGCCGCCCGCTCCGCGTTACTGATCGTCCGGTGCCGACGGAGGCCGCCGCTCAGGCGGCCTCACGGGCGCGACGGTTCTCGTAGGCCTTGAGATGCGTGTAGACCCGGTCGAGCATCGGGTGCGCGCCGTCCCGGCTGCGGGCGATGAGATCGCCGATGATGTGATCGGCCTCGATCCGTGCCTTGTTCTCGATGTCGCGCAGCATCGAGGCGGTGAAGGCGGACCCCTCGGCCGTCAGGGTGGTGCTCGTGTTCTGCATCACCTTGTCCCGCGGCGCGTTACCGGCATCTTCCGCGATCCTGCGGCACTCCTCCATCAGGGCCTGGATGAAGGCGAGACCGCCCGGTGCGGCGACGATATCCCCGATGGTGGCACGCATCAGGCAGGTCGAGCCGGCCAGCGTCGCCAGGAACGACCATTTTTCCCACATCTCCAGCACCATCGTCTCGCTGAGGCGCGGCTGGAATTTGACGCCCTGCATGAGCGCCTCGATCCGCTCGACGCGCTCCGACCGGCCACCGCTCCGCTCGCCATAGGTGAAGGTGTGGAGCGGACTCATTTGATGGATCTCGCCATTGGCCGCCACCGTCGCCGCGATGGCGCAGGATCCACCGAGGACACGCTCCGGCCCGAAAGCGGCATCGAGCGCATCGAGATGGCGCATGCCGTTCAGCACGGGCAGCACCATCGTCGTCGGGCCGAGCGCCGGCGCCACGTCCGCGATGGCGGCATCGAGATCGTAGGCCTTGCAGCTCAACAGGACGAGGTCGAAGCCGTCGCCCTCATTCGCGGCGAGGTCGGAAGCCGTGACCGTCGCGGGTTCGGCGAGGTGAACGTCGCCCACCGGGCTTCTGACGCTGAGGCCTGACGCGGCCAGTTTCTCGGCCCTGGCCGGACGGACGAGGAAGGTCACGTCCCGTCCCACCTCCGCGAGGCGCGCTCCGAAATAACCGCCTGTGGCACCGGCGCCGACGACGAGTACGCGCATGGGACGATCCTCAACCTCAATGAGCCTTCCTCTTTATCGGATGAGGGCGGCGACTTTCCAGGCGTGAGTTCGAATTCCGCCGGACGTGACTTCAAACTCGGCCAAAAGTGACTTCGAACGCGGCCAAACGTGAGCTCAAATTCCAATGGGGGCGACGACGATCCGCACTGCGAAGATGATCCACATCGCCAGGAGCACCAGAGCACCGGCCGCATAGGCCTGGAAACGATAGGGAACGTGGTTCGAGGTGACATAGACGCCCGCATGGACGGCGCGCGTCGCGACGAAGATCCAGGACAGGACGACGAAGAGGAGGTCGGCCTTCTTCGTGTAGAGCGCCAGCGGCACCAGGGCGAAGAACAGCATCGGCAGTTCGAATTGGTTCGAGAACGCATTCGCCGCCTGCTGGGCGCGGGGCGGCCAATTGCGCTGGCCCATCGAAACGTCGCCGGCCTTCACGGAGCCCGCTCTGACCTCGCTGAGGCGCACGCGCCCGAGCCAGAGCATCAGCACGAAGATCAGCAGCACCTGCGCGAAGACGGGAGCGAGGATGGCCTGGACGGTCATGGCATTTCCTGATGCTGCCGCTTCGCTAACTCAGTGCGACGAGGCCGAGATGCGCGACGAGGATGGCGCAGCCGAGAAAGTTGACGACGAAGACCCGGCCCCGGAGACGCACGTCGTCGGTGAGCGTCTGGATTCCGGTATGGATCACCCGGCCCGCGAAGAAGAGCCAGGCAGCGGACACGTCGATCCAGGTCACCCGGTCGAAGGCGATCAACAAGGCGACGCAGGCGAAGACGATGACGGGGAGTTCGAACTGGTTGGAGAGGTTGCGGGTGATGCGGGCGATCGGCGCCGGCTCGTCGCGGCCGAACTCGAAACAACCGAACTGCACCTCGCCGCGACGCACCGCCAAGAGCCGCGCCACGGAGAGCCAGACATAGAGGCCAAAGGTGAGACCGATCTGCGCCAGCACCGGCCAGAGCAGGAGGTGACGCGGATCGGTCATCGGGTCGCCCTCAGGCGCGGCTCGGATAGTTCGGGCTCTCGCGGGTGATGGTCACGTCGTGGACGTGGCTCTCGCGCAGGCCCGCATTGGTGATGCGCACGAACTGAGCCTTGTCCTGGAACTCGGGGATGGTCGGCGCGCCGACATAGCCCATGGCGGCACGCAGGCCGCCGGCGAGCTGGTGCAGCACCGCCGCCACCGGCCCCTTGTAGGGGACCTGGCCCTCGATACCCTCGGGCACGAGCTTATGGGTGTCGCTGACCTCGGCCTGGAAATAGCGGTCGGCCGAGCCGCGGGCCATGGCGCCCACGGAGCCCATGCCACGGTAGCTCTTGTAGGAGCGGCCCTGGTGCAGGAACACTTCGCCCGGCGCCTCGTCGGTCCCGGCGAGAAGCGAGCCCAGCATCGCCACGGAGGCGCCGGCCGCGATCGCCTTGGCGAGATCGCCCGAGAACTTGATGCCGCCATCCGCGATGACCGGCACGTCGGCCCGGTCTGCGGCCTCGACCGCCTCCATCAGGGCGGTGAGCTGAGGCACGCCGACGCCGGCCACGATGCGGGTGGTGCAGATCGAGCCCGGGCCGATGCCGACCTTGATCGCGTCCGCGCCGGCATCGATGAGGGCCTGCGCCCCATCGCGGGTGGCGACGTTGCCTGCCACGACCTGCACGGCATTGGAGAGCTGCTTCACCCGGCGCACGGCATCGAGCACCTTGATCGAGTGGCCATGCGCGGTATCGACCACGATCACGTCGCAGCCGGCATCGATGAGGCGCTCGGCCCGCTCGAACCCGCTATCGCCGGTGGTGGTGGCGGCGGCGACCCGGAGGCGGCCCTGCTCGTCCTTGACCGCGCCGGGATAGGCGACCTGCTTCTCGATATCCTTCACCGTGATCAGGCCGATGCAGCGGTAATGGTCGTCGACGACGAGAAGCTTCTCGATGCGGAACTGGTGAAGCAGCCGCTTGGCCTCCTCCTGGTTCACGCCCTCGCGCACGGTGATGAGCCGGTCGCGCGTCATGAGCTCGGCGACGGTCTCGGAGGAATTCGTCGCGAAGCGCACGTCGCGGTTGGTGAGGATGCCGACGAGCTTGCCGCGGGAGCCGTTCGGGCCGCGCTCCACCACCGGGATTCCGGAGATGCGGTTCTGCTTCATCAGCGAGAACGCGTCCGCAAGGGTCTCGTCGGGGTGGATGGTGATCGGGTTGAGCACCATGCCCGACTCGTACTTCTTGACGAGACGGACCTGCTCGGCCTGCTCGTCGGGCTCGAGATTGCGGTGGATGACGCCCATGCCACCGTTCTGCGCCATGGCGATGGCCATGGGCGCTTCGGTCACGGTATCCATGGCCGAGGCCAAGATCGGCATGTTGAGGTGGATCGAGCGGGTCAGGCGCGTCGCGACGCTGACCTCGGTGGGCATCACCGAGGATGCGGCGGGACGAAGGAGCACGTCATCGAAGGTCAGGCCCTCGATGATGGAATCCGCGGTGATACGAGCCATGTGCCAACTCCCGAACGGGTGAGAGGCGCCGGGCTGGAAACAGCTATCGGCGCCGAATGCGTTGGCACGGCGCAGTATCATGGGGCCGGACCCTGCGCAAAGGCAGGATCACGGCATCGCAACAGGAAAACTCAGTTGATGGCGTCGCGGGGGCCCTTGTCGGTCCAATCCGGCGGCAGGCCGATGTAATCGCCGATCATTCCGTCGATGCCCGGCGCCCGTCCGAACTGCTCGCAATCCGGGTCGAGCGGCGCCTCGCCGAGGGTGGTGACGCGGATGCGGTTCCAATTGGGAATCGCCAGCGGTTCCTTGAACGGGTCGCGCCCGGTCACGAGAAGCGTGCCGAAATCCTGGCCGAATTCGCCCGCTAGATCGTAGGCATCGCCGGCCGACGAGAAGCGGGCCTGGTTGGTGAAGGCGTTGGCACCGCCCGCCCAGACCATCGCCGCCCGCTGCTGGTGGCGGCCGTCGAGAGCTTCGGCCTCGACGGTGATGCTGCCGAGACCGATGGGGATGCGCGGGATCGGCACGCGGCCCACCGCCGTGGCGAAGCCGACGCCGAGCTGGGACGCCACGGTGATTCCGGCCGAAGTGGCGATCGTCGCACCTGCAGCCGGCACGTTGGTGAGGTCGACGCGGGTGACCGCGGAGCGAACCGTCAGGTCCGCCTTCTTGGTGGAGACCACGTCGTATCGCAGCGACAACTCATAGCAGAGCGCGCGGTCGGCGGCATTCGCGATCAGACGGCGTTCGATGTCGTTGAGACCGGGCCCGGAAATCGATTCCGGAAACCGGGTCGGAACGATGCGGACGGTCCGGGTCGCGGCGAGCGCCGCCGGATCGGCATAGAGCTTCGCCTTGGTCGCCACTTCGTCACTGACGGCGAGGCGATCGTAGCGGGTGAGGGATCCGGTTTCGTTGAGGAGGACGGTGCCGCATCCGGCGACCGTCAGGAGGAGGCCCAGAGCTCCTCCGAGCAGGGGCGAGCGTCGACAGGTTTCGAACCGCGAGGGCATTCGATGACTTTCATGCGGAATGGCGTCGGCGAGGTCCCGTTCGGCTGGTGCGAGGCGGGACAGCCGGATGTATTGCTGAGCTTAAGGGCGTATCCGCCCCCCCGAAAGGCGGCCCTGCCGGCTCAGGGGCTCGTAGCCGCCACCTGTGGCCCACGTGTCACGGTTGCAGACCACGTGCGACTTCACACCCTTCATCCACAGCGACGGTAAAATTCGCAGGCTGTTGCGTAAGGATCGGGTTTGAGCGCAATCCGAAAGCTTTCCGGAACCGGCGCCTCGACTGCGCTGCTGACCCGAGCCTCATGCGCGCATCACAGATTGTCCCCCTCGTCGTCGCCACTGCCCTGTTCATGGAGAACACCGATTCCACGGTGATCGCCACCGCCTTGCCGGCCATCGCGAGGAGCCTCAACGAGGATCCGATCGCGCTGAAACTCGCGCTCACCGCCTACCTCGTGAGCCTGGCGATCTTCATTCCGATCAGCGGCTGGATGGCCGACCGCTACGGCGCGCGAACGATCTTTCGCACGGCCCTCGTCGTGTTCATGGCGGGATCGCTGGCCTGCGCCGCGTCCGACTCGCTCAGCGCCTTCGTCGCCGCCCGCGCGTTTCAGGGTATCGGCGGCGCGATGATGGTGCCGGTGGGCCGCCTCGTCATCCTACGGGCGGTGCCGAAGAGCGAGCTCGTCAGCGCCCTCGCCTACCTGACGATCCCCGCCCTGATCGGTCCGATCATGGGACCACCGCTCGGCGGATTGATCACCACTTATCTCGACTGGCGCTGGATCTTCTTCATCAACATCCCGATCGGGCTTGTGGGGATCGTGCTCTCGACGATCTACTTCGAGAACGTTCGCGAGCTCTCGCGGCCACCGCTCGACGTCATCGGCTTCCTGCTGTCCGGGGCCGGCCTCGCCACGCTGATGCTCGGTCTCGCCTCGCTGGGACGCCACCTCCTGCCGGACTACGTCTCGTGGGGCTGCCTCGGCGGTGGTGCGATCCTGCTTGCGCTGTACTTCGTGCATTCGCGCCGGGTGGCGCATCCGGTGATCCGGCTCGATCTGCTGAAATACCCGACCTTTCGCGCCGCGGTGACCGGCGGCAGCCTGTTCCGCATCGGCACCGGGGCGATTCCCTTCCTGCTGCCGCTGTTGCTGCAGATCGGCTTCGGCCTCGATCCGCTGCAATCGGGGCTTCTCACCTTCGCGGCGGCGGCGGGGGCTCTGCTGATCAAGATCATCGGACCGCGCATCCTGCGCGCCTACGGTTTCCGCCGGGTGATGCTGTTCAACGCCGTGATCGCCTCGGGATTCCTCGCCGTGAACGGGCTGTTCACGGCGCAGACGCCGCATTGGCTGATCGTCGGGATCCTGCTCGTCGGAGGTTGCGTCCGCTCGCTCCAGTTCACCTGCGTCAACGCCATCGCCTATGCCGAACTGGAGACGCGGGAGATGAGTTCGGCCACCAGCCTCGCGAGCGTCGCCCAGCAATTGTCGCTCAGCCTCGGCGTCTCCATCGGCGCCCTGGCTCTCGAGACAGCCGCCGCCCGGCATGGCCGCACGGCGATCGAGGCGGGCGATTTCTGGCCGGCCTTCCTCACCGTGGCGCTGATCTCTTTCGCTTCGCTCTTCGCCTTCCTCCGGCTGAAGCCCGATGCCGGCGCGGAGGTCTCGGGTCAGCGGCTGGCGTCGAAGGGCGTGTAGGCTCCCGCTCTCAGGCGGCCGCGCGGGTCGACGGGCGGGCGGGGCTGCGCTTCGGCCCCTTCGTCGATTTCGCGTTGGCATTGGCGGATTGCGGCTTGGCGGGAGCGCGCAGCGGCGCCTCGCGGGTCGATTGGCGCCACCCCTGCCAGCTCCAGGCGCCCGGCCCAGTCAGGGCATAGATCAGGAAGCCGCCGGCAAGGCCGAGATCGGCCAGGAACAGGGTGCGCTCCGTCACTGCTGCCGCTCCGGCATAGGCCCAGAACCCGTGCAGCAGGACCGCCATCGTCACGGCAAAGGCCGCCATCGCGAACCCGGTGAGGCGGGGCAGCACACCGAGGATCAGCGCCAGGGGGCCGAAGACCTGGACGACGACGGCCGCGGTGGCGATGGCATTGGGATACGGCATCCCGGTTCCCGCCAGGGACAGGGCGAAGCCCGACACGTTGAGCGCACGAGCGATGCCCGTCGGCAGCAAGGCCGCCGCCAGCAAGAGGCGCGATGCGAGGAGTATCCCGTCCTGGCTACGACCGAACACGCGCGAACTCCGTCCCTGATCCATCGAGAAAGAGAGGTTGGTCAGGGTCGGCTGAAGACGGCGTTAAGGTTGGGCGGGCGTGCACACCCGCCTGCGGATCGTCGTCCCGCTCTCCCGAGCGAGCGCTCTTGGAACCGAACGAACGCGCCCGCGACGTTCTCGATCATCCCGGCCGATGCCCAGGCATTCACGTCCCTGCAGAGGAAGCCGGCGACCGGGGCAGCGTATCACCCCGACACCCCGCCCCTGAACAGGCGCCCGCGCTCGGTCCAGGCGACGACGAGCAGCGCCGAGCCGCCGAGGCCGGCATAGCCGAGGCCGATGGGCAGGACCGTACCGTCGAAGGCGTGTCCGATGACGAAGCCGCAGAAGGCGCCGAGGATCGTCGTGTAGAAGCCGAGGAAGGACGAGGCCGTGCCGGCGATCTCGCCCAGGGGCTGCAACGCCAGGGCGTTGAAGTTCGGCATGGCGAAGCTGATCATGAACTGGTTGCAGGCCAACACCGTCAGGAACAGCCACAGCGGCGGATGCCCGCCATAGGCGAGGCCGATTCCGATCTGGACGAGTGCCACCGCCACGAACAGGGTCAGGCCCACATGCGACAGCGGCCGCATTCCGAGCCGCCGCACCAAGCGGGCATTGACGAGGGTCGCCGCGCCCATGGCGGCGGCAACCAGCCCGAAGGCAAGCGGAAACAGGGCTCCGAGCTTGTAGAGCCCGGTGTCGAACACCTGCTGGGCCGAGCCGACATAGCCCATGATGCAGCCGGTCAGCAGCCCCAGCGCGGTGGCGTAGCCCACGGCCACGCGGGTGCGGAAGGTCAGGGCGACGGCCTGGCCGATCGACCGCAGCGAGAGCGGGCGCCGAAACTCGGAATGCAGTGTCTCCGGCATGCGCCAGGAAAACCACAGGGAGAGAATGCCGGCCAGCACCAGCATCGACACGAAGACGTAGTGCCAGGATCCGAGGAGCAGCATCGCTCCGCCGATGGCGGGGGCGATCATCGGCACGATGAGAAACACCATCATGATCAACGACATGACGCTGGCCATCTCGCGTCCCGAATAGCGGTCGCGGACGATGGCGGTGGAGAGGACGCGTCCGCCCGCGGCACCGATCCCCTGGATGATGCGGGCGGCGAGCAGCCATGCGAACGAAGGCGCCACCATGGCGAGCACCGTGCCGGCGGCGTAGATCGCGAGACTGACGAGGAGCACGCGACGGCGCCCGAGCGCGTCCGAGACCGGCCCGTAGACGATCTGCGCCACGCCGAAACCGATCATGTAGACATAGACGAGAAGCTGCAGCGCATTGGGATCGGCGACGGCGAACCGCGCTTGGATGGCGGGGAAGGCCGGCAGCAGATTGTCGATGGAGATGGCGGTCACCGCCATCATCAGCGCGACGATGCCGACGAACTCGCCGAATCCCGGCCCGTTCCATGCCGGTCTGAGGTCGGGACCCACGGGACAATCGGGCCGTTCCGATACCGGTTCTCCGCTCGGCGGAACGGGCCTCAATGGTGCAGTCACTCGCCTTCAGCCTCGCGCCGATCGCCTGCCTCTGCGGGCAGCGATGTCCTGATGGGAAATCTTGCCGACCCACGCATCGATGCACGCGCGACCGACCGGTTTCGCGCGACCGGCGACGATCGTCTCTCGCCTGATCGTCGCCGGTCGCCTTTTGGACCGAGGCTACTGACCGCCGCCGGCCAACTGCCCGAGCTTGTCGATGTTCTTGGTGACGAGGGCGATGTTGCCGTCCGACGGCTTGGTCGGCTCACCGGCGGCGATTGCCTCGTTGAGCTCCTTCAAAGCGGCGGCCTTGTCCTTGGCCGGCATCTTCGTGTCGGCCTCGATGGCGGCGACCTGCTTCTTCATCAGCGGCACGACGCCGACATAGGTCTTGGTCTCGGAATCGACCCCTTCCAGCACCGACTCGACGCTGTCGGCCACGTCCTGCAACTCGTCAACGCCGGCAAAGCCGCTTTTCTTCGCGATCGCCTCGGCCTTGGCCTGGATCTTCGGATCGGGCTTCGCCGTGTTCCCGCCATTGAGCTTGGACAATTCGGGCTGAGCGGCGACGAGGCCATCGATCTGCGCCTGGGTGAGCGCGATCTCCTTCTGCTCCTCGGCCTGGGGCGCAGGGGCCGGAGCGGCGGGAGCAGCCTTGGCGGGCGCCGGGGCCTTCTGCGGCGCTTGGGCGAAGCTGACCCCGGAAGCCAGGGCGGAGGCTCCGAGGGCGAGGGAAGCGGCCAGCATGGCGCGAGTGGTGCGGCTCATGGATCTTTCTCTTCCTGTTGCGTCATGGAAAATACCGCCATCGGCGGATCGGGTCCGGCCCCTGGTTGGTTGGCTGGACAGCGGGGACCGCGGGCACGGAGGCGGGCCATGTTGCGGAGCTTCGGGGCGAAACCGTGATCTCGGGCCCGAAGCGGATCACGGTTTCGCGGGAATGCCGATGATGCGGGCATGAGGTGGCGCCCTTGCCCAACCACGCCACATTCCTCCGCGACATTGCGTTCAAGACCTTGCCTCCGAGACCTTGCCTCGGACACCCCGGCCGGATCATCGCGCCTCATGCTCACACGCTTTCTCGCCCGCGCCGCCGCCCTGCTGATTCTGGTCTCTGCAGCCGCCGCGCAGAGCCGGGATCTCGGCGGAGACGCCGACGGCGGGACCGATGCCTTCATGCGCAAGGCCTCCGCGCTGCTGGAATCCCATGCCGAAGGCAGCGTCTTCTCGGGGGCGGTGATCGTCGCGCGCGATGGAATCCCCGTCTTCCGTCGCGCCTATGGGATCGCCGACCGCGAATGGGCGATCCCCAATACGCCTGAGACGCTGTTCCGCATCGGCTCGATCACGAAGCAGTTCACCGCGGCCGCGATTCTGAAGTTGGCTGAAGCCGGCTCCTTGTCCCTGGACGATCCCGTCATCCGCCGCCTGCCGGAATTGCCGCCCGCATGGGCGCCGATGACGATCCGCATGCTCCTCAACCACAGTTCGGGCCTGCCCAACGTCACGGCGCTTCCCGGCTATGCGACGAGTCTCGGCCGCGTCGAGCGGACGCCGATGGAGACGGTGGCGCTGCTCTACCGCGAGGAGCTGCTGTTTCCGCCTGGGACGGGCCACGAATACAGCAATACCGGCTATATCCTTCTGGCGGGTCTCATCGAACGCATCACCGGTCAGACCTTCGAGCGCTACCTGAGCGACGCGATCCTGGCTCCGGCCGGCCTGGACTCGACCCGTGACGCCGATCCGGGCGCGATCCTTCCGCAACGCGCGAGCGGCTATCGCCGGGTCTCGGGCGAGTGGCGCAACGCCCTGCCGCTGGCCGCCAGCGCGCCATCGGGAGCGGGCATGCTCGCCTCTACGCTGGACGACCTCGTCGCCTGGGACAGGGCGCTGTTCTCCGGCCGCATCCTCTCGGCGGCGTCTCGGCGGGCGATGTTCACCGATTACGGCCATGGCTACGGGCTCGGCTGGTACATCGGCTTGGCTTACGGCCGCCGGCTCTGGTCGCATGGCGGCTTCATCAGCGGGTTCAGCGCGATCAAGGATTCCTATCCCGATCTCGGACTCACCATCGTGGTGCTCGGCAATTCCGAGATCGTGCCGGCCCAGGCGCTCTCGCGTGAACTCGCGGCGCTCTATCTCGGCACCCCGGCGCGGACGCAGATCAGCGTCGATCAGACTGTCCTCGACCGCTATGTCGGCTTCTACCGGACAGGCCCGCGCTCGATCCTCAGCATCATCAGGGACGGCGATCGTCTGACGGCTCAAGGCGCCGGACAGGGATCGGGCGAACCCCGCATCACCCTCATTTCCGAGAGCGACAGGGCCTTCGTCGCTCAGGATGGTGCGATCCACGTGGCGTTCGACATCGAGCCGGACGGACGCCCGACGGGCGTGATGATCCATCGCGACGGCATCGAGCGGGCAGGCCCGAGGATCGACCGTTTCATGGCCCGTCGGATCACGGCGCGCCGCTTCGCACGACTGCCGACCGGGCAATAAAAAGCCTGCCCGGCATCGCCAGGCTGGCGGATCGGCGCTAGGCTCGCCTTCGCGCGTCGGCACCTGCCAAAGAAGCAGGGCCACCCGCCGACCGGCTCGAGAACGTGGTTCCGAACTGGTTTGGCCAAAAGTCTATCTTGATTTGGCAACCCGTCCGGCCTTGTCTGCCGCACACAAGAACAACACGGAGGATACGCTCATGAACAAGCCGGAATTTCTGTCCACGGCCGCCAAGTCGCCGTTCTCGGCGCGCTATGAGAATTTCATCGGCGGCCAGTGGGTCGCTCCCGTGGCCGGCCGGTACTTCGAGAATACGTCGCCGGTCACCGGCCGCGTGATCTGTGAAGTCGCCCGCTCGGACGCGCAGGATGTCGACAAGGCCCTCGACGCCGCGCATGCTGCCAAGGATGCCTGGGGCCGTACCTCGCCGGGCGAGCGCGCCCTGATCCTGAACAAGATCGCCGACCGGATGGAGGACAATCTCGATCTGATCGCGCGCGCCGAGACCTGGGACAACGGCAAGCCGATCCGCGAGACGACCCATGCCGACATCCCGCTCGCCATCGACCATTTCCGCTATTTCGCCGGTTGCGTCCGCGCCCAGGAAGGTTCGATCTCCGAGATCGACCACGATACGGTGGCCTACCATTTCCACGAGCCCCTCGGCGTCGTCGGACAGATCATTCCGTGGAACTTCCCCATCCTGATGGCGGTGTGGAAGCTGGCGCCTGCGCTCGCCGCCGGCAATTGCGTGGTGCTCAAGCCTGCCGAGCAGACCCCGGCCTCGATCCTCGTCGTCGCCGAACTGATCGCCGACCTGCTGCCGCCCGGCACGCTGAACATCGTCAACGGCTTCGGCCTGGAATGCGGCAAGCCTCTCGCTTCCTCGCCCCGCATCGCCAAGATCGCCTTCACCGGCGAGACGACGACGGGTCGTCTGATCATGCAATACGCCTCGCAGAACCTGATCCCGGTGACGCTGGAACTCGGCGGCAAGTCGCCGAACATCTTCTTCGCCGACGTCGCCAACGAGGATGACGATTTCTTCGACAAGGCGCTCGAAGGCTTCACCATGTTCGCCCTCAACCAGGGCGAGGTCTGCACCTGCCCGAGCCGCGCGCTGGTGCACGAGTCGATCTACGACCGCTTCATGGAGCGGGCGATCAAGCGCGTCGAGGCAATCGTCCAGGGCTCGCCGCTCGATCCGTCGACGATGATCGGCGCCCAGGCCTCGGGCGAGCAGCTCGAGAAGATCCTGAGCTACATCGATATCGGCAAGCAGGAAGGCGCCAAGGTGCTGACCGGCGGCGAGCGCAACACCATGGACGGCGATCTGGCGGAAGGCTTCTACGTGAAGCCGACCGTGTTCCAGGGCCACAACAAGATGCGCATCTTCCAGGAGGAGATCTTCGGACCGGTCCTCTCGGTCACGACCTTCAAGGACGATGCCGACGCGCTCTCCATCGCCAACGACACGCTCTACGGCCTCGGCGCCGGCGTCTGGACCCGCGACGGGACTCGCGCCTACCGCTTCGGCCGCGCCATCCAGGCCGGCCGCGTCTGGACCAACTGCTATCACGCCTACCCAGCCCATGCGGCCTTCGGTGGCTACAAGCAGTCCGGCATCGGCCGTGAGAACCACAAGATGATGCTCGACCATTACCAGCAGACCAAGAACATGCTGGTCAGCTACTCGGCCAAGAAGCTCGGCTTCTTCTAGGCCTTCACGAACGAGACCACCTTGCCCCGGCTGGAAACGGCCGGGGCTTTTTCATGCCTCGACGGGTTTCGCGAGGGCTTGTACCCAGTCTCCGTGAGCCGCCCCCAAATGTGAGGCATGTTCATTGAGGTCTGGTATCAGCCTTGCCAGCCGTAATCCCGCGCATGCGTCGCCGCCCAGTGGAACACCAGCCTGCGGTCGTATTCCAGCGGGTCCTTCGGCTGCACCAGGGCGCCGGGGGGAACGTTGAGCCAGTCCACCAGCCGGGTCAGCATGAAGCGCAGGGCCGCGCCCCGGCACAGGATCGGCAACGCCTCGACCTCGTCCTCCTGCAGGCGCCGGACGGATTGGTAGCCGGCGATCATCGCTTCGCCCTTGTCAGGGAAGAATGTTCCGTCCGGCGCGAAGCACCAGGCGTTGAGGCAGATGGCGAGATCGTAGGCGAAGGCATCGGTGCAGGCGAAGTAGAAGTCGATCAGGCCCGAGAGATCGTCGCCGATGAAGAACACGTTGTCGGTGAACAAATCGGCATGGATCACGCCGGACGGCAGGCCGCGCGGCCAGCCGGACTGCAAAATCGAGAGATCGGCGCGCACGCGGTCCGCCAGCCCGGCCGAGACCGTGTCCGCGGCAGGTCCGGCGGCCAGGAAGAGCGGCTCCCAGGATTCCACCGAGAGGTTGTTGGCGCGGGCCATGCCGAAATCGCTGCCGGCCCGATGCAGCCCCGCGAGGGCGACGCCGAGCGCCCGGCAATGGTCCGCATTGGGGCGCTTGACCGATACGCCCTCGAGGAAACTCACGATCACCGCCGGCCGGCCGCAAAGCGTGCCCAGAGCCACGCCGTCGCGCTTGGCGATGGGCTGCGGGCAGGCGAGGCCGCGGGCGGCGAGGTGCTGCATGAGGTTGAGGAAGAAAGGCAGGTCGCCCGCATCCACCCGCTTCTCATAGAGGGTGAGGATGTAGGAGCCCGCCGTGGTGTGCAGGAAGAAATTGGTATTCTCGACGCCCTCGGCGATGCCCTTGTAGGAGAGCAGCGTGCCGATCTCGTATTCGGAGAGGAAGGCGGTCAGCGCCTCGTCGGAGACCTCGGTATAGACGGCCACGGGCTTCGCTGAGGTTCGAGGGCAGAAATGAGAAGGGGCGCCCAACGGCGCCCCCGGAGAGAATGGCCGGACGAGCGGACTATTCGGCCGCTTCGCTGCGCAATTCGCGCGGCAGCGGGAAGGACATGTCCTCCACCACCGTCGAGACCGTATCGACGGTGACGTCGTAGCGGGCGGCGAAGGCGTCGATGATCTCTTCCACTAGCACCTCGGGTGCCGAGGCGCCGGCCGTGAGGCCGAGCTTGCGGATTCCCTCGAAGGCCGGCCAGTCGATCTCTTCCGCCCGCAGCACGAGGCGGGTGATCGGGCAACCGACGCGCTCGGCGACCTCGCGCAGGCGCTGCGAGTTGGAGGAGTTCGAGGAGCCGACGACGATGACCGCATCCACCAGCGGCGCCACCTGCTTCACCGCCTCCTGGCGGTTGGTGGTGGCGTAGCAGATGTCGTCCTTGTGCGGTCCGGTGATGGTCGGGAATTTCTGCTTCAGCGCGGCGACGATGTGGCGGGTATCGTCCACCGACAAAGTCGTCTGCGTCACCCAGGCGAGGTTGTCCCGGTTCTCCGGCTCCAGAGCGGCGATCTGCTCCAGATCCTCCACCAGGGTGATCGAGCCCTTGGGCAGCTGCCCCATGGTGCCGACCACTTCGGGATGACCGGAATGGCCGACAAGCAGCACGTGGCGGCCGCGCTTGTGGTGGATCTCGGCCTCGCGATGGACCTTGGTCACCAGCGGACAGGTGGCGTCGATGGTGACGAGGCCGCGATTGTCGGCATTGGCCGGCACCGTCTTGGCGACGCCGTGGGCCGAGAAGATCACCGGGGCGTTACCGTCCGGCACCTCGTCGAGCTCACGCACGAACACGGCGCCCTTCCGCTTCAGGCTCTCGACCACGTATTTGTTGTGGACGATCTCGTGGCGCACGTAGACCGGAGGTCCGTAGATCGCCAGCGCCCGCTCCACCACGTCGATGGCGCGAACCACACCGGCGCAGAACCCGCGCGGTGCGCAGAGCAGGATCTCCAGCGGCGGCTTGGCGCCGGCGGGCAGGGTCGTCGAAGGTATATCGCTCATGATAGCCGGGATGTGGCGAGGCGATGCCGCCCCTGTCAACCTCCTATAGCGCAAAATGCGATCCGCTGTCAGGGCAGCCGGGGCACACCTGACCGGCGCCGTCGCGCCGGGGCGGGCTGGTCGCCGCCGCGCGGACCGCGGAACACAGGTCGGGGCCGATCACGGCTCCATCCTGGCCAAGCCTCCCATGCCCGGCATCAGCGCCCCGGAATCGCCCCCCCGCGCGATCACACGCAAGCAGATTGCCTAAACCTCCCGGAACCATTGCCGCTTCATCCCTAACTCGCTGCCGCTCCTGACCAAATCTGTTGCAGAGACGCGACGCGGATCGACTAAAATCCACTTGTCCCGGTCGGATGGGATTAAGCTGGCGGCCGATGCGTGGGACGGATTGCCCGCGACCGCGCATGCGCCCAAGAAAGCCGGACACCGCGGCTTCAACGCGGAGCAGCCAGATCTCGCCTACAGGCCTGACATCTCCGGGGAGCGTTCGATGACCAAAGGCAGCCTGCGCGGCAGTCTTCTCGCGACAGTGGCGCTCCTGCCCTGCGCGGCGTCGGCCCAGACGGCGCAGCAGGCCGTGACGTTGCCGGAACTCGACGTCGTCGCCACGAGTCCGGTCAGCGCAGCCGGCGGCGGCGGTCGCGCCCTGCCGCTCTACAAGATCCCCAGCACGGTGGAGACGGTGACGGCGGCGGATCTCGATGCGGATCGCGGCACCTTCAACGCGGTGACGACGCTCGCCCGCAAGACGCCCGGCCTCAACCTCTCGGATTCCCAGGGCAGTGCGGGCCGCGTCGACATCACCTATCGCGGGTTCACCGCATCCCCGGTCCAGGGCGTTCCCCAGGGTCTCGCCGTCTACCAGAACGGCGTGCGCATCAACGAAGCCTTCGGCGACACCATCCAGTTCGACCTGATCCCGCCATCGGCGATCCAGCGGATCGATGTCGTCACCGGCAATCCGGTCTTCGGACTGAACGCGCTCGGGGGCGCGGTCAACATCCAGATGAAGAACGGTTTCACCTGGCAGGGCACCGAGATCACCGCGCTCGGCGGTTCCGACGCGCGCATCGGGGGCTCGCTCGAATACGGCAAGGTCATCGGGCCGTGGAGCTTCTACTTCAACGGAGACGGTCTCAACGACCGCGGCTGGCGCTACGAGAGCCCGAGCACGATCGGCCGCCTCTATGCCGATCTCGGCTACCGCGCCCCGGATTCGGAGTTCCACCTCATCGCGGCGGGCGCGCGCACCTTCTTCGGTGCCGCAGGCGCTGCCCCCGTCGACTTCACCCGCAACAATCCGCGCGCGATCTTCACCTATCCGCAGACCTCGACCACGGAGATGGGCACGATCCAGCTCACCGGTCGCGTCGACGTCAGCCCGAGTTGGGAACTGGCCGGCAACGCCTATTTCCGCCGCTTCAGCCAGACCTATGTCGACGGCAACGACGGCAACTTCGAGGAGTGCGGCCGCCGTTCGTCCAATGCCGGCTTCCTCTGCTTCGAGAATGACGGCTTCGCGCGGTCGGCCGGTCAGACGCGGCGCGCCTTCCTCGACCAGTTCACGATCCTGGGGGTGAACGGCCAGCGCATCCCCTACACCGACAACGTGCCCTACGGCACGATCGACGTGACCAAGACCGAGGCCACCGGCTATGGCGGATCGCTCCAGGCCACCAACAGCGACAAGATCGGCGGTTACGGAAACCGTTTCGTCGTCGGCGGCAGCATCGACGCGGCCGATTACAGCTTCAAATCGTCGAGCACGCTCGGGGTGATCAACCCCGATCTGTCAGTCACGACCGATCCCAACAACCCGTTCTACGGCACCATCCCCGGCCTCGGCACGACCGACCTGCGCACCGCGGCGGCCCTGGGCATCGCGCCGAGTTCGGTGATCGGTTCGAACCTGTATATGGGTCTCTACGCCACGGACACGTTCGACCTGACCGACTCCCTCTCGCTCACGGCCGGGGCACGGCTCAACTTCGCCCGTGTCACGACCCAGGATCAGACCGGCTACTCGCCGGACGTCACCGGCACGCATTATTTCAGCAAGATCAATCCGGTCGCCGGCCTGACCTACCGGTTCACCCCCGGCCTCTCGCTCTATGGCGGCTATTCGGAATCGAACCGCGCACCGACGCCGCTCGAACTGGCCTGTGCCAACCCCGACCGCCCCTGCCTGCTGCCGAACTCGCTGGTGGCGGACCCGCCGCTGAAGCAGGTGACCGGCCGCACCTACGAGATGGGCTTTCGCGGCAACGTGCCGGATGTCTACGATGGCGGCCTCTTGACCTATAAGATCGGGGCATTCCGCACCGACCTCACCAACGACATCATCCAGCTCGCGACCCCCGGCAATGCGGCCCGCGGCTACTACGTCAACGTGCCCGCCACCCAGCGCCAGGGCATCGAGATCGGCGGCGAGTACACGGCCGAACGCCTGTCGGTCTATGCGAATTACGCGCTGATCGATGCCACGTACCAGTTCAGGGGAACGCTCTCCTCGCCGAACAATCCGCTGGCCGATGACGGCGCCATCACGGTGCGGCCCGGCAACCAGGTGCCGCTGGTCCCCAACCACCAGTTCAAGGTCGGCTTCGACTATCTGGTGCTGCCGGGCTGGCGGCTCGGCATGAACCTTCAGGCGTTCTCGTCGTCCTATTATCGCGGCGACGATTCCAACCTGAACCGCAAGCTACCCGCCTATTACGTTCTCGGGCTCAACACGAGCTATCAGGTCACCAAGAACCTGCAGGTCTTCGGCCTGATCACCAACCTGACGAACAACAAATACGCCACCTTCGGCACCTTCGCCGAACCCGGCACCGTCGTGGCAAACCTCACCATCAACGAGCCGCGTACGACGACCCTGGCCCAGCCGCTCTCGATCTATGGCGGCATCCGCTACGCCTTCGGTGCCGAACCCGCGCCGATGGCGGAGCCCATCCTCCGCAAATACTGAGCTTCGCGAGGACCCAACCCCCGCGAGCGCGGATTCCAATGGCGATGGAGCGCCGCCGCGCTCCCGATCGCGCGCATCACCCTTTCGGCAGCATGCGGTCGCTGATGATCCTCCGCTGGATCTCGCTGGTGCCCTCGAAGATCGTCGTCAGCCGCGCGTCGCGCCAGTAGCGCTCCACCCGTCGCTCGGTGGTGTAGCCGTTGCCGCCATGGAGCTGCATCGCCTGGTTGGTCACCCGGACCGCCATCTCGGTGGCGAGGAGCTTCACCTTGGCGGATTCGCCCTCGGCCGGCTCGCCCTCGTCGAGGAGGTGGGCGACCTGCTGCCAATAGGCGCGGGCCTGATCGACCTCCGCCGACATGTCGGCCAATGCGAAGCGCAGGGCCTGGAACTCGCCGATCGGATGGCCGAACTGCTCGCGCTCCTGCAGGTAGAGCTGACAATCCTCCACCGCCGCGCGGGCGACGCCCACGGCGCGGGCCGCGGTATGGACGCGGGCGATGTTGAGGCCGCGCTGCACCGAGGCGAAGCCACCGGAATCCGCATCCGCCCCGCCATCGCCGTAGAGGCCCGTGAGGCGGTCGCCCTCGGGCACGCGGACGCCGTCGAGGGCGAGCTCGAAGGTGAGGAAACCGTGATAGCCGATCTTGTCGATGACATGCCCGGTCATGCCCTCGGGGAAGGTGCCGGGCGTCTTGACCACGAGGAACGGCTCCAGCCCGGCCGAGCGCGGCTCGCCCTCCTCCGGTTCGCGGGTGCGCGCCAGGACCTCGACGAAATCGGCGGCGAGCGCGAAGCCGGCCCAGCGCTTGGTTCCGGTGAGGACCCATTCGTCGCCCTCGCGCACGGCGCGGGTCTGGACCCCGGCGAGGTCGGATCCGGCCGTGGGCTCGGACAGGGCGATGCCGCCGATCCACTCGCCGCGCGCGGATTTGCGGAGCAGCGTGCGGCGGCGCTCGTCGTCGAGGGTCTGAGTGCCGAGCCCCTGCCCTCGCGCCAGGATGCTGCCGACGGAGAGCCAGGCACGGGCGAGCTCTTCCGAGACGAGGCAATATTCGAACACGCCGAGGCCGAGGCCGCCATGCTCGGTGGGGATCGTGATGCCGAACCAGCCCTTCGCCGCCATCTGGTCGATGAGGGAGCGCGGCATCTCGGCCTTCTGCCGGTCGAGCTCGTCGGCGAGCGGCAGCACGACGTCGCGGGCGAAGTCGCGCGCCTCCTGCTGGAGCTTGGCCCGCGCTTCGGTGCGCCAGGGCGAGAACAGCTCTGGGGAACGCGGCTGTTTCAACTCCGGCTTCGACATGGTTCCTCCCGAGGACAATCTTGAGCTTTGCCGTGACTGAGCAAAGCTCCGCTGCGGGCCGGGGGTTCCACGTCCGGTGGTGCGGCGCGTGTCGTCAGACCGCCGCCATGGAATCCTGGAGCACGCGAAACATCCTGGGATCGGCGCAATGAGCCACGTTGAAACGCAGGAACTCGCGGCCGCTCGTCCCCGCGCTGAAGGCGGCGCCGGGCGCCAGCACCACGTCCCGCGCCAGGGCGTGACGGGCGACATCTCCGGAATCGAGCCCGTCGGGCAGTCGTGCCCACAGGAACAGGCCGCCGCGCGGCTCGGTCCAGATCGTCAGGCCGCAGGCTTCCAGCCGTCTCGCGGTCTGGCCCATGGCGCGGGCGAGCTTCTCGCGGATTTCAGCGAGGTGACGGCGATAGGCGCCATCGGTGATGAGACGGTGCATCAGCGTCGCCGAGAGGTGCCCGCTGCCGAGACTCAAGGCAAGCTTCAGGTCGATCAGCCCTTCGACCCAATCGGGCCGCAGGGCGATGTAGCCGCAGCGGATCGAGGCGGAGAGCGTCTTCGAGAAGCTGCCGACCGCGAGCACCCGGTCGAGCCCGTCGAATCCGGCGAGACGCGGCGCCGGATCCGGTTCGAGATCGCCGAAGATATCGTCTTCGACGATCAGCGTGTCATGCGCCTCCGCCAGCTTCAGCACGCGATGCGCCACGGCCGGGGCAAGGGTGGCGCCGGTCGGGTTATGGAGCGCCGAATTGGTGAGGTAGAAGCGCGGCCGGTGCTGCACGATCAGCCGCTCCAGCGCGGCAATATCGGGTCCTGCGGGCGTGAAGGGGACGCCGACGACCTTGGCCCGGTTCGCCCGTAGCAGGGCATGGAAGTTGAAATAGCAGGGATCGTCGACGAGGACGGTGTCGCCGGGATCGAGCAGGAAGCGGCAGATCAGGTCCAGGGCCTGGGTCGCGGAATCGACGAGCACGATCTGGTCAGCCTCCGCCTCGACGCCCTTCTCCGCCAGCCTGCGGGCGATCTGGGCGCGCAAAGGCGGAAATCCGAGGGGCAGATCGTAGCAGGTGAGGTCCGATTCGGGCTCGCGCGCCAGTTGGCGCAAGCCGCGCCGGATCGCCTCCTCGGGCATCCATGACGCCGGCAGCCAACCGGAACCGGGCTTCAGCAGATGCGGCCCCGCCTGCATCGATTGCCGCGTGATCCAGAGCGGATCGACCGCGCGGTCGAGCTGCGGACCGACCTCCTTCAGGCAGAGGGGCCGGGTCTTGGCCGCGACGTAGAAACCCGAGCCCCTGCGCGCGACGATGGTCCCATCGGCACCGAGACGCTCATAGGCCTCCACCACCGTCGATTTCGACACGCGCATGTGCTCGGCGAAGGCCCGCACGGAGGGGAGCCTGGCGCCGGGCATGAGTTGGCGACCGGCGATCCGCTCCATGATCGCCGATGACACCGACTCCACCAGCGTCTGCGTCGTTCGTGCCGATCCCGCCATCTGTACCGATCCCGTCATCTGTACCGAACGATCGCCCGGACAATTCGACGGAAGCGTACTGGACTGTCCCTGTCTTCGCCAGACCTCCGGGCCCATGACGGCCGCTTGGCGATGAGCCGCGAACAACGACCAACGGCGAACGACGAGGACGGACCATGACCACGATCGTGCAGCAGCACCGGCGCGCCACGCGGATACCGGAGATCGTCAAGCGCCTATCCCTCGCGGTCGGCCGCCTGCTCACCGAAGCAGCCGAGGGAGTGTCGCGCCAGGCCATCAACCGTCGCGTCGTGCGCAAGCTCAGCGTCATGACCGATCGCGAACTGAAGGATATCGGCCTCATCCGGCAGGACGTGATGGATGCGGTCACAAGCGCCGACGATGCCTCGGAGCTTCTGATGGTCCGGCGCGATGAGAGACGCGGTGCGCGCCGCATCAAGATTCCTTAATCGACGATCAAGATGGCAAAACGTGCACTATGGGTCATGACTTCCGTTTCATCATGCCATCGAAGTCATCATCCCACGCAAGATTGAGGTTTAACTGCGGTCGGGTTCTAGCAGACCTGCAGGCATCGCAAGTCTGACTAGGCTAAGTGTCCAATCGCACGTCTTTCCAGGCGAAGGGGGCGCACATCACATCCATCCCTTCACCACATCTGAGAACCAACGAAGTCACGATCATGAACAGCACCCTCAACTGGACCCCTGGCGACGCGGCAGCCGAGCAGGTCACCCAGGCGACCCGTTTCGTCGGCCGCCTCGTCTCGAAAGCCACCGCTTTCGTCTCGGGCCGGGACGACGTCCGGCACGGCCTCGGCGAACTCGGCTCCCTGTCCGAGCGCGAGCTCAACGATATCGGCCTCACCCGCTGGGACGTGCTCGACGCCGCGGAAGCGACCTCGCCGGCGGAAGCGTCGAAAATCATCCTGGCGCACCGCGCCGTGCGGCAGGTGTCGCGCCGCCTCGCCTGAACCGCGTGCCGATCCGCACGAGCGACGCGCCTGACGGACATCGTCCGCTCAGCGCGGGCGTGGCGGGGGCGATGACCCTGGGCTAAGAGAAGAGCGCGGCGACACGCCTGCGGCACCGTCCGTGGGCGACCCCACTCCTCATAGCCTGGATCGACATGGCGAGCGCCTCCACCCATGTGAGCTTCCTGCCACCGGTGCTGACCTTTCTGTCGGCAGCGGTGATCGGCGTGCCGATCTTCCGCCTCATCGGGCAGAGCGCGGTGCTCGGATACCTCGTCGCCGGCGTGGTGATCGGCCCATTCGGCTTCTCGCTCATCGCCGAGCCGGAGACCGCGGCGAGCGTCGCCGAACTCGGCGTCGTCCTGCTTCTCTTCATCGTCGGACTCGAACTCGAGATCTCGCGGCTGATCTCGATGCGGCGCGACATCTTCGGGCTCGGCACGGCGCAACTGGTTCTGTGCACGATCGTGCTCGCCAGCGCGGGCGCCCTGTTCGGGCTGACCCCGGCGGCGAGCATCGTCATCGGCGTCGCCCTCGCCTTGTCCGCGACCGCGGTCGCACTGCAGCTTCTCGAGGAGCGCGGAGACCTCGGCACGCCCTATGGCGGCCGGGCTTTCGCGGTGCTCCTGTTGCAGGACATCTCCGTCGTCGCGATCCTCGCCCTGATGCCGCTTCTCGCCTCCACCGGCAGCACCGGCAACGACGCATGGCTCGGCCAGGCGCTGCAATCGACCGGAACGGTGGTGGCGGCGATCGTCGCCGTGGTGCTGGTGGGGCGCTACGGCCTCAACCCGTTCTTCAGCATGCTCGCGGCCAGCGGCGCGCGCGAGGTGATGACCGCCGCGGCCCTTCTCGTCGTGCTCGGCACCGCGATGCTGATGGAGCATGTCGGCCTGTCGATGGCGATGGGCGCCTTCCTCGCCGGGGTGCTGCTCGCGGAATCGAACTTCCGGCATCAGCTGGAAGCGGATATCGAGCCGTTCCGCGGCATGCTCCTCGGCCTGTTCTTCATGAGCGTGGGCATGTCCATCGATGGCGGCCTGCTGAGAAACGCGTGGCCCGCCCTGCTCGGCGCGACGGCGGCGGCCATCCTCATCAAGGTCGCCCTCGTCGCCGGCCTGTTCCGCCTGTTCGGGTCGCCCTGGCTCGATGCGGTGCGCGGCGCGGCGATCCTCGCGCCGGCCGGCGAATTCGCCTTCGTTCTCCTGCCGGCGGGTTCCGAACTCGGCCTGATCGACCAATCCTCCACCCGCTTCGCAGTGGCACTCGCCGCCCTGACCATGCTCGTCGGCCCCGTCGCCGCCAAGGCCCTCGACGGGTTCCTGTCCCGCCGGCCGGTGGAGGGGGCGGAACAGGCGCCCGACCAGATCGAGAACACCGAGGCCCGCGTCCTCGTGGTCGGCTTCGGCCGTTTCGGCCAGATCCTGACCCAGGTCCTCCTCGCCGAGGGCATCAGCGTCACGGTCATCGACAAGGACGTGGAGCAGATCCGTAGCGCCTCGCGCTTCGGTTTCCGCATCTATTACGGGGACGGCACCCGCCTCGACGTGCTGCGCGCGGCCGGCATCGGCCGCGTCGAGTTGCTGTGCATCTGCGTCGACGATCCTCAGGCGGCGCTGAAGATCGTCGACATCGTCCACGAGGAATTCAGGGGCGTGCGCACCTATGTCCGCGCCTACGACCGCATGCATTCCGTGGAGCTGATGAACCGGGACGTGGATTACCAGCTCCGCGAGACCGTGGAATCGGCCATCGCCTTCGGGCGCGCCACCCTCGAAGGGCTCGGCATCTCGGCCGAGGCCGCGGCCGCCACGGCGCAGGACGTCCGCAAGCGCGACGTCGCCCGCCTCGTGCTGCAGCAGGCCGGTGCCCTGCCGGAGGAATCGCGCTACATCGGCGGCGGCCCGGAAATCAAACCCGAACCGCTGACCCTGCCGCAGAGACCGTCGCGGGCGCTCAGCGCCGAGACGCGGGACATCATCGGCCTGGAGCGGCGCGAGGCCGCGACCCGTACGCTGCAACCGCAGGATACACAGTCGGATGCGTGAGACGAGCGCGGCGGCAGTGAACCCTGCCTCCCGACGGGAAGCGGGCCGGTTCGTCACCGGCTCGATCCTGCGGCACGTGGTGGTGATGAGCGGGACCGGCTCGATCGGGCTGATGGCGATCTTCGTCGTCGACCTGCTCTCGCTGATCTACGTCTCGAAGCTCGGCGACCCGAAGCTGACGGCGGCGGTGGGCTTTGCCACCATCGTCCAGTTCTTCGCCATCGCCATCAATATCGGGTTGATGATCGCGGCGGGTGCCCTGGTCTCGCGGGCGATCGGGGCCGGCGACGAGGCGGGCGCGAGGCGTCTGGCCACCTCCGCCTCGATCCACGGCATCATCGTGTCGGGCTTCCTCGTCCTCGCGATGCTGCCGTTCCTGCCTACGATCCTGTCCTGGATCGGCGCCGATGCCGAGACATTGCCCATCGCCGAGCGCTTCCTCTGGATCGCCCTGCCCTCCAACCTGCTCATGGGGCCGGGCATGATGTTCTCGGGCCTGTTGCGCGCCGTCGGAGCGGCGCGGCAGGCCATGTACGTGACCCTGGGCGGTGCCATCGTCACGGCCGGTCTCGATCCTCTGCTCATCTTCACGGCAGGGCTCGGGATCGACGGGGCGGCGATCACGACCTGCGTCGCCCGCGCGACTTTCGCGCTGATCGGCCTGTGGGGCGTCCGGAAATTTCGGATGCTCGCCATGCCGCGCCTTGCGGACGCGATCTCCGATGCTCCCATCGTCTTCAGGATCGCACTGCCCGCCGTGCTCACCAATCTGGCGCCTTCGGTGGCCAGCGCCTTCATCGCCCATTCGCTCGCCAAATTCGGTGCGGTCGCGGTCGCCGGCAACGTGGTGATCGACCGGCTGACCCCGGTGGCCTTCGGCGGTCTCTTCGCCCTGTCCGGCTCCATCGGCCCCATCCTCGGCCAGAACTGGGGCGCGGGGCGGTTCGACCGGATGCGCGGCGTCTTGCGGGACGGCGCGCTGGTGACGGCCGTCTATGTCGTGGTGATCTGGGCCGCGCTGATCGCCCTGCGCGGGCCGCTGACGGGCCTGTTCGAGCTGACCGGCACCGCCGCCGACCTGTTCGTCTTCTTCTGCTTCGTGAGCGGCGGCGTGTGGTTCTTCACCGGGCTGCTGTTTCTCGCCAACGCCTCCTTCAACAATCTCGGCTTCCCGTTCCTGTCGACGATCCTCAATTGGGGGCGCGCGACGATCGGGACCGTACCGCCGGCCCTCCTCGGAGCCCATCTCTACGGCCCGAAAGGCGTCATCGCCGGTGTCGGCTTTGGTTCGGTCGCCTTCGGCGCCATCGGGATCGCCCTGGCCTTCCGAACCGTGTCGACGCTGGAGCGCCGGGCGACCCTCGCCGCACCGAAACCCTCTCCCGAGGCCGATGCGGAGGCCCATGGCGGTGATATTCCCGCCTCGGAGAGGCCGAACGCATTGGTATAGGGCCGGTATGAGTACGATAGCGGGCTGGTAAGTCCGGCGGCGATGCGACAGAGTTCGCATCTCGATGGCGGGCTGGAGAATTCCGACCTGCCCATGATGGGATCATGAGGCCGCCGCCATGTTCAACCTGTTCGATCTCATGCAGGCGCAGGGCGGCATGGGCCCCAACGGTTTCGGTCAGCAATTCGGCCTGTCGCCGGACCAGACCCGGCGGGCCATGGACGCGCTGATGCCGGCCCTGACCCTCGGCCTCCAGCGTAACGCCGCCGCCGATCCCACCGGCTTCACCCAGATGTTCAATTTCATGGATCCGGCATCGTCCGGCTCGTCGCAGGGCAAGTCGCAGATGGATGCGATGGTCCGCCAGCTCTTCGGCTCACAGCATCTCAGCCAGGCTGTGTTGCAGCAGGCGGCCGCGGTCAGCGGCGTGGCGACGCCCGCGCTGCGACAGATGCTGCCGGTCATGGCCGGCATGGTGGTGGCGGGGATCGTCCACGTGATGATGAACCCGGGACCGGCCGCCCCTACTCCGGCGCCGCCTTCGCCTTCACCGTTCGGAATTCCGGCCAACCCCTATTGGACCGAGATGATGAACACGTTCATGGCCGCGAGCGGCTCCATGATGTCTCCGCCGATACAGAACGCCTCGTCCGCACGCGGACCCTCGAGCCAGAAGAGCCTGCAGCAGACACGATACTTCTCCGATCACGTATCGACACTGGAATCCAAGCCGGCTCTGGAATCCAAGCCGGCCGCGGTTAGCGGATCGCAATCCTCCGAGCTGAATCCGTTCGATATGCTGCAGCAGATGTTTCAATCGGGGATGGAAGCTCAGCAGGAGAATGCCAAGACCATGCAGAGCCTGTTCGACAGTCTGTGGCGCGATGGCATGACCGCCATGGACCCATCGAAGACGACGAGGCCTGCATCGAACAAGCCTGGACCGGCGCGACGCTGAGCGTCGTCCGGTCGTGCGGGTTGGGCCGCCCGCCCGGTCAAGTGTTCTTGGCGACAGCGGTGCCGATGTTCTGATACATCGTCCCGACGCGATCGGCATAAAGGCGAAGCGCACCGGCAATTGCCAGGAAGACCAGTCCGGCGATCAACGCATATTCTATCGCGGTCGCACCATCGGTGTTCCGGGCAAATCGTCTGCCGAGTCTGGTCGAGCCGGTCTCCGTCGCGAAGCGACCCCCGGCCGCCTGCCGGATCACGCCTGTCCACTTTTTCCGCGCGGGGCTCGTCATGGGGGTGAAGTGATCCTCGACGAAGTCGCCGTCAGCATCCTTGCACCGAAAATCGTTGCCGACCGTTTAATCAATTCCCGCAATCACTAGGCCAACGCTCAGGCGGAGGGGGTGGCGACGCAGATTGAAGATCGGCGTCACTGTTCAAGAAGCCGGGTCGCGGATCCGAACCGAGACTTCGGGTCGCCGGCCGGTGCGGGCTCGTCACCGGATCGGCGTTCCTTCTCGGGTCCGTCCCTTCTTTGACAGCCGGTTCGGGAACGCCAGCGGCCCCCGTCCCGGCCATGAACGATCAATCCCGACCCGCTTCCTTGCGCAGGGCGTCGATACGCTTCGATGCCTCGGCCTTGTCGAGACCGGGCTCGAACGAGTCCGGTGACTTCGCCTCCTCCGACAGGGTCTTGAGGTAGGAGGCCTGCGCGCCGGTCATCGGCTCGTCGCCGGTGGTCCACTCGCTCGGATCTTTGATCCGGTTCGAGCTATCGTCACCGACCGTCTTCGGATTCTGATGCTCTTCCGCAGCCTGCTTCTTCGTCATCGCGCAACCTCGTTCATGAATTGTTCTCTTCATAAACGGGTGGTGGTCCGGCAGGTTCCAAACCATCGCCCCGAGACCGGGGCGATGGTTCGTCCGTACTACGCGGCGACCGCCTTCGGCTGAACCTCGGCCGTGTAATCGTCCATGAGCGTCTTCGTCATGGCGGCCGGCGTGAAGCGATAGGGGCCGATCTCGGAGACCGGCGTCACTTCGGCCGCCGAGCCTGTGATGAAGCACTCCGAGAAGCCCTCCATCTCGTCCGGCCTGATCCGCCGCTCGACCACCTCGAAGCCGCGGCGGCGGGCGAGGTCGATGATGGTCTGGCGGGTGATGCCGTTGAGGAAACGGTCGGCGAGCGGCGTGTGGATCACGCCGTCCTTGATGAAGAAGACGTTCGCGCCGGTGCATTCGGCGACATTGTCCTCCCAATCGAGCATCAGCGCATCGGCATAGCCTTTGTTCTCGGCCCGATGCTTCGAGATCGTGCAGATCATGTAGAGGCCGGCCGCCTTGGAGGCGGAGGGGATGGTCCGCGGATCGGGCCGACGGTAATCGGCCATGTCGAGGCGGATGCCCTTCATCTTGGTCTCGGGATCGAAGTAGCTCGGCCATTCCCAGGCGGCGATGGCGAGGTGGATGGTGTTGTTCTGCGCCGAGACGCCCATCATCTCCGAACCGCGCCAAGCGACGGGGCGCAGGTAGGCGTCGGCGAGGCCGCTGGTCTTGAGCACGAGGTCCTTGGCCGCCTCGATCTCGGCGGCGCTGTAGGGAATCGTGAAGTCGAGGAACTCCGCCGAGCGCAGCAGGCGCATGGCATGCTCATGGCTCTTGAAGATGTGTCCGCCATAGGCGCGCTCGCCCTCGAACACCGCCGAGCCGTAATGCAGGCCGTGGCTGAGCACGTGGATCTTGGCCTCGCGCCACGGCACCAGCACGCCGTCGAACCAGATGGTGCCCTCGCGTTCGTCGAACGGGATCACGGACATGACGACTTCCTTGAATCCGCCGGCTCGCTGAATCGCGCCTGCGGGGTCGATCGATCGGGTTGGCTCGATGGCCGGGCACTGCCTCGCGCAATATCCGCGAGGTCGGAGGTCTGCAAGGCTCGCTATCCGCAAGGTTCAAGGTCCTGAAGACCTGTCACACAGCGGAGCCAGCGCCAGCGAGGCTTGACGGTTAGCAACGGCCCTGAGATATGTCAACATCACTGACGTATTTGAGGGCTTCGCCGGACGTGACGCGCCAATCGACCGTGGCAATGGGCTCAGCCCTCATTCCCGTACCCGACGACGGTAGCGCGAGGGCGGACGCCGTCGTCGGGCCGGAGGGCGGGCCGACGACCGATGAAAGCGTGACCAACGATCTCGTCGAGCTTCTCTTCTTCGCCTATCGCGACTTCGTCGGCGACCCGGACCGGATGCTGGCGGAATACAGCTTCGGCCGGGCGCATCACCGGGTGCTCCATTTCGTCTATCACTACCCGGGCCTGACCATCGCCGAACTCCTCGACATCCTGCGGATCACGAAGCAGAGTCTGAACCGGGTTCTCAAGGATTTGATCGAACAGGGCTACATCGTGCAGAAGACCGGCCGGAGCGACCGCCGCCAGCGGCTGCTCTTCTGCTCGGAGACCGGCGCGACGCTCACGGCGGAGCTGACACGGGTCCAGGTGCGGCGCGTCGCCCGCGCCATCGCCGATCCGGTCGCGGACGAACCGAAGGGCGCCCATGCCGCAGCACAAGGGTTTCTCATGGCGATGATCGAACCCGAAGAGCGCGCAGCCGTGCGCAGCCTGATGGCCCGGCGCGGCCGGGACCGCGGCTGACATGGTGTCATCAGACCTGAAGGTTCGCGTCGAGCTTCCCGACCACGCGCCCCACATCCTCGTGGTCGACGACGACCGGCGTGTGCGCGAATTGCTATCGCGCTACCTCTACGAACAAGGTTTTCGCGTCACCGCCGCCGGCAATGTCGAGGAAGCGCGGCAGCGGGCACAGAGCTTCGTCTTCGACGCCCTCGTCCTCGACGTGATGATGCCCGGCGAGAACGGTTTCGATTATGCCCGGCAGGTGCGCGAGACCTCGCGGGTGCCGATTCTGATGCTCACCGCGCGATCCAACCCGAACGACCGGGTCATGGGGCTCGAGATCGGGGCCGACGACTACCTGCCCAAGCCGTTCGAGCCGCGCGAGCTGATCCTGCGCCTGAACAACATCATCAAGCGCCGCCCCGAAGGCGCGCCGCCGTCCGACCGCACCATCGCGACGGTGACGTTCGGCCCCTTCTCCTACCGGATCGACCGGGGTGAGTTGCGCCGCGACGACGAGACCATCCGCATCACCGAGCGCGAACGCGAGATCCTCACCATCCTGGCGGAAGCCAAGGGCGGCAATGTCGACCGCGATGTGCTGGCCGGGAATGGCGGCTTGGCGGCCGAGCGCACCATCGACGTGCAGATCAACCGCCTGCGCCGCAAGACCGAGGTCGATCCCGGCAACCCCCTCTTCCTCCAGACGGTTCGCGGCATCGGCTACCGCCTCGCGATCGATTAGAGCATGATGCGGAAAAGTGGCGTCCGGCTTCCCAGACACCGTCACGCGATCACAGAGACGTGGATCACGCCATGGCGCTGGCCGGCTTGACCCTGTCGGAGTTGAAGCGAAGCATCGCCGCCACGTGGCGGGCGCGCCCGAAACCACGCCGGATGTGGAAAGCGGTGGCGCGCGCCATCGGAAACGCTCTGCCGAAGGGCCTCTATGCCCGCTCGCTGATCATCATCATCGCGCCGGTGGTGCTGCTGCAATCGGTCATCGCCTACACCTTCATGGAGCGGCACTGGCAGCTCGTGACCCGCCGCCTCTCGGCGGCCGTGACTTCCGACGTGGCGGCCCTGATCGACATCTACGAGAGCTATCCGCAGGACAAGGACGCCGACACGCTCACCCGCATCGCGGGCACGCGGCTGAACCTCGACCTCGATATCCTCAAGGGGGCCAAGCTTCCGCTGCCGGGGCCACGCCCGTTCTTCTCGATCCTCGACGAGGCGCTCTCGGAGGAACTCGCCAAGCAGATCGGCCGGCCGTTCTGGATCGACACGGTCGGCCGCTCCAGCCTCATCGAGATCCGCGTCGAGATTCCGGACGGGGTGCTGCGGGTGATGGCGCGGCGGAGCATGGCCTATGCCTCGAACTCGCATATCTTCCTGCTCTGGATGAGCGGCTCGTCCCTCGTCCTGCTCGGCGTCGCGATCCTGTTCCTGCGCAACCAGATCAAGCCGATCCTGCGGCTCGCAGCCGTGGCCGAGAGCTTCGGCAAGGGCCGCGAGATCGAATTCCGCCCGCGCGGCGCCCGCGAGGTACGTCAGGCCGGCCACGCCTTCATCGAGATGAAGCGGCGCATCGAGCGGGCGATGGAACAGCGCACCACCATGCTCAACGGCGTGAGCCACGACCTGCGCACCATCATCACGCGGTTCAAGCTCTCCCTCGCCCTGGTCGATCAGACTGCGGAGGTGGAAGACCTCCAGCGCGACGTCGACGAGATGAGCCGGATGCTGGAAGCCTATCTCGCCTTCGCGCGCGGTGATTCCGGCGAGACCGCCGTGCCCACCGACATGCGGGCGATGCTGGAGGATCTGCGCACCGATGTGGAGCGCCTCGGCGCCCATGTGACCGAGGTCGAACTCGATGGCCGGGTCACCGTGACGCTACGACCCGATGCGTTCCGTCGATGCCTCTTCAACCTCGCCGCCAACGCGGCCTGCTACGGCGACACGGTGGCGATCCGCGGTCGCACCGAGGCGCGCTCCTTCCTCGTCTCCATCGATGACGATGGTCCCGGCATCGCCATCGAAAGCCGCGAGGAGGTGTTCAAGCCCTTCGTCCGCCTCGACGATGCGCGCCAGGATGCCGGCGGTTCGGGCCTCGGTCTCGCCATCGCCCGCGACATCGCCCGCGCCCATGGCGGCGATGTCAGCCTCCACGACAGCCCGCTTGGAGGATTGCGCGCCACGGTGCGCATCCCGGCGTAAGTGCCGGGCTCCGGTAAAATTTGTTGCGTGCGGGGTGTCCCCACATGCGCGCGGCGGTGCTATGACCGGTGCCGCTTCAGAGAGAAGGGCCGAATCTCGGTCCCGACAAACGCGAGTACGCCATGAACCCGCTGGGTCCCGTCCTGATCGTCCTGCTCATCCCGATCTCAGCCATCGGCGTCCTGCTCTACACCGATACCGGTATCGAGCCGGCGCTGTTCACCGCGACGGTGAAGACCTTCGTCGCCCTGTTCGTGATCGCCGGAATCCTGTCTTACGGCGCCAGCCGCCTCGCGGCACGCTCGGAAGGCTGAGCCCACGCACGGGGGCCGCTCCATCGCGGGGCCGGCCTTCCGTCGACGCGTCGGCAGTGATGGGATCGAGGACGACATGATGGCCGCCCTCGCTCGATATCCCGCGCCTTGCCGGCATCCCATACGACGGGGGACGCGGCCGTTCGCCGGCTTCAGCCTTGCTGCGGCCGTCCTGGCGATGGCGCTGGCGAGCCATCCGGCTCTGTCCGCCGAGGATCGCCCGGCCACCACCCCTTCGGTGATGCCCGAGCCGCCGATCCGTCCCGTCGAGTTGAAGCCCGAGCCCCCGCCGATGCCCGCGACGGCACCGGCTCTGCCGGATGCTCCGACGCCGCCGGAACGACCCGCGGAACTGACACCCGCCACGCCGACCGCACCCGAGCCCGGCCCGGCTTCCGAAATGCCGGTCCCGCCGCCTCGCCCCACCGATCTCTCCCCATCGCCTCCGACCACGCCTGCGCTCGCGCTGACGGTGACGCCGGCCGACGACACCGCCTGCCGCAAGCGGCTCGAACGCCTGGGGGCGACGTTCGAGCCATTGCCACCGATTTCGAACGGTCAGTGCGGCGCGGAGAAGCCGTTGAAGCTCTCGCGCCTTTCCGGCGGCGTGGTGCTCAACCCGGCCGCCACCCTCGTCTGCGGCACCGCCGAGGCGCTGGCGCGCTGGACGACCGAGGCACAGGAAACCGCCGAGCAGGTCCTGAAGGCGCCGATCAAGAGCCTGTCCATCGGCTCGACCTATGAGTGCCGCGGCCAGAACCACGATCCGGATGCCAAGCTCAGCGAGCACAGTTTCGCCAATGGCGTCGACGTGATGGGCTTCGGCTTCGATGGCCACGGGCCGATCCAGATCGGCGCCGGTCTCGACGGCGCTCCGGAGGCGACGTTCCAGGCGGCCGTCCGCGCGAAGGCATGCCTCTTCTTCCGCACCGTGCTCGGACCGGGGTCCGATGCGGCCCATGGCAACCACCTCCATCTCGACGAGCGCGAGCGGAATGCAGGGCATCGCCTCTGCCAGTAGGAGGCGTGGAACGCCGATGGCCCGGTTCGGCTTGATCAGGCGGACCTGTCGATCCACCGGCGAGAGTTGAACCCACGATGTCCCATTTGCCCCCGCCGAGCGCTTGCGCGCTCATGGCTCTGTTGTGTCTGGCCGTACCGGCCGGGGCGGCGGACGGAAAGCAGGGGGAACCGCCGACCTCGGAACCGAGCAAGGGCATCGCCACCGAGGCGCTGACGATCGAGGCGATCAACGGGGCGACGTTCACGGCCCCAGAGACGTCGGTCGAGAGCGAGAAGGCAGGTTCCAAGACGGCGTCGGAGGGCGAGAAAACCACAGACGCCAGGACAGCCAAGAATACGAAACCGCCCAAGCGCAGGAAGACAGACAAGCCCAAGGCGGCCACGGACAAATCCGACAAACGTCCGCAGCCGCTCCTAGTGAAGGTGCAGGTGCTGCTCGACCGGGCCCATTTCTCGCCGGGCGCCATCGACGGGCTCGATGGCGAGAACATGAGGGGCGCGCTCTCGGCCTTCGCCGTAGCCCAGGGATTGCCGCCCACCAAGGCGTTGAACCGGGAGCTCTTCGACAAGCTGGCCGCATCGAGCAGCGAGCCGGTGGTCACGTCCTACACCGTCACCGATGCCGACGTTGCCGGCCCCTTCGTCGAGAAAATTCCTCCCAAGATGGAGGAGCAGGCCGATCTCGAAGCGATGAGCTACACCAATCCGCGCGAGATGCTGGCCGAACGGTTCCACATGTCGCGCGACCTCGTCTCCGCCCTGAACCCCGACGCCGCCCTCGACAAGTCGGGCACCGTCGTCACCGTGGCGGCGGTCCCGCCGCTGGAAACCGGCAAGCCGACGCCGCCAGTGGAGGCCAAGGCCAAGTCGGGCCGCAAGTCGGGCGCCGGGGATTCCAAGGATACGCAGAAGAAGGACATCGCCCGAATCGAGGTCGACAAGGTGACGCGCCATGTGCGCGGCTTCGGTGAGGATGGCACCCTGCGTGCCTATTACCCCGCCTCCATCGGCAGTGAGGAAAAGCCAGCCCCCTCCGGCGAGGCGAAGGTGAAGGGCGTCGCCTTCTCACCCTGGTACACCTACAATCCGAAATACCGCTTCAAGGGCGTGAGCGCCAAGACGAGATTCTCGATTCATCCCGGCCCGAACAACCCCGTCGGCATCGTCTGGATCGACCTGTCGATCCCCTCCTACGGCATCCACGGCACGCCCGAACCGGAGAAGGTCGGCAAGACCGAATCGCATGGCTGCATCCGCCTGACCAACTGGGATGCCCGCGACCTGGCCAGCCGCGTCGAGCGCGGAGCCAAGGTGACGTTCAAGGACGAATGAAGCGTCAGCGCCGCGCGAGACCCGCCAGCGCCAGCATCGCTGCATCGCAGAGGAAGGCCAGCGCGGCGGTGGCGAGGGCGCCCTGCAGCATCGGCAGGACGTTCTGGTTCTGCAGCCCGGCGACGATCGGCGTGCCGAGCGTCGATGCGCCGGCAAGGGCCCCGACCGCCGTGGTGGCGATCGCCAGGATCAGCGCCGTGCGCAGGGCGTCGACGAGGCCGGGCATCGCCAAGGGCAGCTCCACCCGCAGCAGGATCTGCGCCTGAGTGAAGCCGAGTGCCTGCGCCGCTTCGCGCGCCTCCGGCGACACCGATTCCAAGGCGCCGACCGTGCCGCGCAGGACCGGCATGATGCCGTAGGCGACGAGCGCCAGCAATGTCGGCGGGCCTCCGAATCCGAGGACCGGCAGGGCGAGGGCCACCATCACCACCGGCGGCACCGCCTGCGCGGCAGCGGCGATGGCATCGATGCCGCCACGGAGCGGCGCGGCGAAGGTGCGCGTGACGAGGATGCCGAGACCGAGGCCGAGAACCGCCACCAGGGCGAGGCCGGCCCCGGCGAGGGCGAGGTGGTGCATGGCAAGGGCCAGCAACCGGTCGAGGTTCAGGCCGCGTCGCGGTTCCTCGCCGAGGCCGGCGACGATCCAGGCGGCGACGGTCGGATGGCTCGTCACGGCGAGTCCCGCTCCGACGAGGCCGACGGCGATGGCTTGGCGATAGCCCGCGCTCATGCGCGCCACCGGACCCGGCAGCGTGCCTCGACGGCACTCAAGAGCCATTCGGCCGCGAGCGACAGGACGACGATGGGAATGGCGCCGAGCAGGATCAGGTCGGGCGCGAACTGCGCCATACCGTCGAAGACGATCCGCCCGAGGCCGCCCGCGCCGATGAGGGCGCCGAGGGTCGCGAGGCCGAGGCTCTGGACGACGGCGACCCTCAACGCCCCGACGAGCACAGGCGCGCCGAGCGGTAGCCTGACCTGCCCGAGGATCTGCAGCTTCGTCAGGCCGAGGGCTTCGGCAGCGTCGATGGATGCGGGATCGGCCGAGCGCAGGGCCGTGCCGATCCCGCGCCACAGGGGAAGCAGCAGGTAGGCGGCGATGCCGACAAGGGCGGGCCATGGCCCGAGCGCGGAGAGTCCGAGATCGCGCAGCGTCGGCATGGCCCGAAGCAACCCGGAGACGAGGGCGACAAGGCCGCCGAACAAGGCGACGGCGGGAATGACCTGCACACCGCTGACGAAGAGGCCGACGATGCCCTGGCCTGATCGCCAGAGCGACAGGGTGATGGCCGAGAGGATGGCGAGGACGACCGCGCCGCCGGAAAGGAGCAGGTGTTCGGCGATGGCATCCTGCAAAGCCGCCTGCCGCCCGGCATATTCCACCGCCAGCGACAGGTGATCCAGAGCGCCGCGTTGTCCTGCAACGATCAGAAAGCCCAGGCCGCCGATCACCAGGAGCGGACCGAGGCCACGACGCTGCGCATGTCCGATGCCGGTTCCCGCCAGGGCCAGAAGACAGACCGAGGCGATCCAGAACCCCGAACCGAGACTGGCCCTCGCCGCCGGCGGCTGGGTCGCGAGGAGATGTGCCGCCTGCGCATTGAGGCCGAGCAGGAGCACGGCCCAGGCCGCCAGGACGAGGCCCGACGCGAGCACGCCGCCGATGCGCCGCGGCGGCAACACGAGAGCTCCGAGCCCCGCGAGAGAGAGGGCCGAGACGAGACCGATCGACGGGTTCGCGAAAGCCCAGGCGTAGACCGGATCGCCGGGCAGGAGGCGGTTGGCAGCGAGGTTCAGGAGCGGCAGGCCGTGAAGCCCGGCGAGGAGCGGGCCAGCCGCCAGGATCCCGGCCATCGCAGCGGGGGAGACGAGGGTTCGAAGCGTGGACGTCGCCGTTGCCTCCGTCCTCACCCGATCAGCCCGCGCTCGGTGAGGTAGCGCCGCGCGACCCGATCCGCGACCTCACCCTCGACCGTAATCCGGGCGTTGAGCGCGCGCAGAGTCGGAGCGTCGAGGCCGACGAAGATCCGCTCCAGAGCCGGTCGGATCGCGGGATACCGCTCGAGCGCGGAGACGCGGATGACCGGCGTCACCTCGTAGACGATCTGGGCGCCGAGCGGATCGCTCATCACCACGAGGTCGAGGGCGGAGAGTGCCCCGTCGGTGCCGTAGACCATGCCCGCATTGACCCCGCTGATCCCCTGCGCCGCGGCCCGGGCCGTCACCGCCGTATCCCCGCCGGGAAGGCTGATGATGCGGTCGAGCGGCAGGCTGAACCGATAAGCCGCCTCGAAGGACGGAAGTGCCGCCGGGCTGTCCACGAACTCGGTCGAGGCCGCGAGGGTGACGAGGCCGTTATTCGCGACCCCGGCGAAATCAGCCATCGTGGCCAGACGCCGCTTTCGCGCGAAAGCGCCGTTGACGGCGATGAGCCAGGTATTGTTGGCGGGCGCCCGGGCGAGCCAAACCAGCCCCCGTTCGGCGTCCTTGAGCCGAATGGTGTCGTAGGCCGCTTGCGGTATCTTCCAGGCCGGATCGGTCTCGGTCCCGGTGAAGAAGGCGCCGTTGCCGGTATATTCCGGGTAAATGTCCACCTCACCCGAGAGCAATGCGCTGCGGACGATCAGGGTGGGGCCGAGCCCGAGCTTTCGCGTGACCGGCACGCCGAGATGCTCCAGCGCCAGTGCGATCATCGCACCCGTCAGCGCGCCCTCGGTATCGCTCTTCGACGCGACGACGAGGGGACGGTCCGCCCATGCGGAAACACCCGGCGCAAGCGCGGATGCCGCCAGCATCGCCAGGACGCGGCGCCGGCTCGAAGCCCCGGAACCGTGCCGGTCTCCCGCCTCCGATGTCGCAGGCAGCGGCCCCGAGCGCGAAAATGTATCGTGCGATAACATTAACCCGATCCTGAACCTCCGTGACTGATTTCTTCGCCTTGACACGCCAAGCGGAACGGGCGACGGCTCGACCGTTGCCGCGAACGCTCTCCGTCATTCATGCCGATCCGATGGGTGGCAAGCCTGTAAGGGTACAAATGACGGCACCGTTCCGGGCAGGAATGAATCGAAGGGAAGAATCCCCAGCGTGAGTGCTGAACAGAACGACACTCTCCTCGACGGTGCCAGAGTTCTGGTGGTCGAAGACGAAGCGGCCATTTCGATGTTGCTCGAGGACATGCTGCTCGATTTCGGGTGCACCGTCGTCGGGCCCGCGGCGCGTCTTGCGACAGCCCTGGAGATGGCCCGGACCGAGACCTTCGAGGTCGCGATCCTCGACGTCAACGTCGCCGGCGAGCCGATCTATCCGGTTGCCGAGGCGATCACCGAGCGTGATTTGCCCATCGTCTTCTCGACGGGCTACGGCGGCGCGGGGATTCGTGAGCCGTTCCGCGATCGCCCCGTGGTCCAGAAACCGTTCAGCCAGGCCGATCTGAAGCGCACGCTGATCGCAGCCCTTGCGGCGGTGAAGAAGTAGGCTTCTCGTTCGGATCAGGAGATGTCGGCCATTCCCGTCGGAATGGAGATCGAGACGCCGCGAAGCGTTTCCGCTCACATTCCCTCGATTGCGAAAGCATCGGGCAGGTGGCGAGGCCAGGTACGGGGCGCCACGAACACCGCGTCCGCCCTGAACGTCATGGTCCCATGACGCGGGTTGCGCGCGATCCAGGCGCGGACCGCCCGAGAAAACCGGGCGCGCTTCTTGGCATCGATGGCGACCAGGGCGGCATCGAGCGTCGCCCTCGCCTTCACCTCCACGAAGGCGATGGTGTCCCCCCGTCGTAGGATCAGATCGATCTCGCCGCCCCCCGCGCTGAAGCGTCGGGCCAGGGGGCGATACCCCTTCACCATCATCGCGATCAGCGCGAGGGTTTCGCCCGAATGGCCGCGCAGGTAGGTGGCGCGACGCCGTCCCTTCGCATCGACGAGCTTAGACGTCCGCATCGTTGCGCCGGGCGAGGACGAGGGCGCGGGCATAGACCACGCGGCGCGGCTGGCCGGTGGCATCGGACACGAGAGCGGCGGCATCCTTGATCGAGTGACGGGTGAGCGCCGCCTCGATCGCCGCGTCGAGGCCGGCCTCGACCTCCTCCTCCGGAGGCTCCTCGGGGTTTGTGCCGATCACCACCACCACCTCGCCCTTGGGCGCTCCCTCCTCGGCGAACGTCTCGGCGAGGGTGGCGAGGGTGCCGCGCCGGATCGTCTCGTAGAGCTTGGTGAGTTCGCGCGCGACCGCCGCCGGCCGGTTTCCTCCGAGGATTGCCGCGGCATCGACCAGCATCTCGGGCAGGCGATGCGGCGACTCGAACAGGACGAGCGTGCCCGGAATCTGCCCCAGCGCCGCGAGCCGGTTGCGCCGGGCACCGGATTTCTGGGGCAGGAACCCCTCGAAAAAGAACCGGTCGGTGGGCAGGCCCGCCGCGACGATGGCGGTCATGACCGCCGACGGGCCGGGAATCGGGGTCACCGCGATGCCTGCCTCGATCGCCGCCTGGACGAGCTTGAAGCCGGGATCGGAGACGAGTGGCGTGCCGGCATCCGAGACCAGGGCCAGGGCCTCGCCGTTCTGCATCCGCGCGATCATCCGCTCGCGTACCGCCGCGTTCGAATGCTCGTGATAGGCGACCAGCGGGGTCGTGATGCCGTAATGCATCAGCAGGGTACGGGTGACGCGGGTATCCTCGGCGAGCACGGTGTCGGCCGCCGCGAGGGTCGCCAGCGCGCGGAACGACACGTCCTTGAGGTTGCCGATCGGGGTCGCGACCACGTGGAGGCCGGGATCGAGCGGTTGCGCCTCCGCCGCCAGCCCGAAGGCCGTGAAGGTGGAAACCGGCTTGGCCGGGTCGTGTCCCGCTTTCGAGCGCCGCGTCCGGTTGTCGATTCTTTGAGTCATGGTCCCGACCTTGTCCTGACCTCGACCTTGCCACGGAGACACAGGGCGGAGGAATGCCCGCGCCGGGGGTGTCGGCACATTTACTTTTCCTATCCAGGCTTTAACCGTGCAGGCTCCACGATTGGGCCGCATGCTGGCGACGAGGAGTGCCTTGCCATGGGGAAGAGCCCTGAATTGGGGAAACGCCCTGTACTGGAGGGGAGCCTTGCAACGGGCCCCGGTCCAGCCATGTCACGCTGGGTGAAAGCGGCATCGGTTCTCCTGATCGCCGGAGGGCTCGGCGCCTGCATCGGCGGCCCGGATGGCGGCCCGCGCGCCACGAGAGGCGCCCCGATCGCGGAGGCGACCGCCGCCGATCCGCAGGCGACTTCGCCCGGCGCCACCAAGATCGGCGCCGGTTCGGTCAAGATCGCCCTCATCCTGCCGCTGACCGGCCCCGGCTCCACCGTCGGCGCGGCGATGCGCAATGCGGCCGAACTCGCGATCGAGGACTTTCAGAAACCCGATCTGCAGATCCTGGTGAATGACGATCACGGCTCGCCCGATGGTGCCCGCGAGGCAGCGCAGGCCGCCGTCGGCGAGGGCGCGGAGCTGGTGCTCGGCCCGCTCTTCGCGGCCAATGTCCAGGCCGCGGCGGGTGTGGCGCGGGGTGCCGGCAAGCCGATCATCGCCTTCTCCACCGATGCGAGCGTCGCGTCGCGCAGCGTCTACCTCCTCAGCTTCCTGCCGCAGACGGAGGTGGACCGCGTCGTCGACGAGTCGGTGGCGGCGGGCCGCCGCTCCTTCGCTGCGCTGATCCCGGAGAGCAGCTACGGCAATGCCGTGGAGGCGCAATTCCGCGAGGCCGTGGCCCGGAAGGGAGCCCGACTGGTCGCGGTCGAGCGCTACCCACCGGGCGCACCCGCTCCGGCCATCTCCCGCCTCGCCGGACTGATCAACGGTCCGGGCGCCCAGGCCGATGCCCTGTTCCTACCCGAGAGCCCGGAGGGACTGGCCACCGTCGCGCCGGCACTGACCAAGGCGGGATTCTCGCCCGGCCGGGTCAAGCCCATCGGCACGGCGGTCTGGAACGATCCGCGCGTCTACGCCCTCCCCGCCCTGCAGGGCGGCTGGTTCGCCGCCGCGGATGCGGCCGGGTTCAACGGATTCTCGCAGCGATATCAGGCGCGCTTCGGCTCGGTGCCACCGCGCGTGGCGACCTTGGCCTACGACGCCGTATCGCTGATGGCGGCGCTGACCCGGCAATACGGATCGCAGCGCTTCGCCGACCCGACCTTGACCGCGCAGGCAGGTTTTTCCGGGATCGACGGCACCTTCCGGTTTCGGCCCGAGGGCCTGAGCGACAGGGCGCTCGCCGTCTACGAGATCCGCAGCGGCGCGCCGACCATCGTCAGCCCGGCCCCGCGCACCCTCGGTCCCTCCGGTACCTGATCCGCCTGCGTTTCAGGTGTGACCGAGGAGGGCCGCGCCGAGGGCGATGACGAGGCACGCGGCGATCCGCCCGGCCGTGAGCCGTTCGGCGAGGAAGGTCCGTCCGAGAAGGGCTGCGAACACCACGCTGGTCTCGCGCAGGGCCGACACCGCGCCCATCGCCCCGAGACGCATGGCCCAGATCACGACGGCATAGGCGACGAGGGAGATCACCCCGCCGGCGAGCGCCTTGGCGATCTCGAACGGCCGGGCATCGAGCACGCGTGCCCCGCGCATGGCGACGAGCCAGATCGGGAAGGAAAGATGGAAGCAGAACATCGCAGCCGTGTAGGCGAGCCAATCGCCCGACACCCGCACGCCGATCCCATCGACCAGGGTGTAGGCGGCGATCGTCGCGCCCGTGCCGAGGGCGGCGATGAGCTGGGCACGCCCGACCCCGCCTTTCGCCAGGGCCAAAGCGAGGATGCCACCGCAGACCAGGGCGATGCCGGCTGCCCCCCAGGCGTCGGGATATTCGCGCGCGAACACGGCGGCACCGAGGGCGACCATGGCCGGCGATGACCCTCGGGCGATCGGATAGGTCTGGCCGAGATCGCCGCTGCGATAGGTCACCAGCAGCAGGGCGTTGTAGGCGATGTGGATCAGGCCCGAGGCGACCGCGTAGGGCCAGCTCGCCAGGTTCGGCAGGCCGAAGGCGACCATGCCCGCCAAGCCGAGCCCACCCACGGCGAGGTTCATCACACTCATCGACCAGAGCCGGTCGGTGCCGCCGCGCAGCAGCGTGTTCCAGGCGGCATGAAGGAACGCCGCGACCAAGACGAGGGCGACGACCGGCGCGGTCACGGCAGAGGACCCTGCATCAGGCCGCGAGTTCCGCCACGACGGCGTTCAGCACAGGCGCGCCACGCGCGGTGGCGGCGATGCGCCCCCCATCCAGCCGCGCGACGAGCCCATCGCCGATCAGGGCCTCGATACGGGCCGGATCGAGGGGCCGGCCCTTGAGGATCGCGTAGCGGGCCGGGTCGACGCCCTCCCGGAGGCGCAGGCCCATCATCAGGAATTCGTCGCCCTGGTCGGCCGCCGAGAGGGTTTCGGTCTCGACGATGCCGTGGCCGTCGCGCTCGACCCGCGCGAGCCACGCCTCCGGCATCCGCTCCGTGACAGTGCCGATCCGCCCCTCGCCGGTCACCAGCCGTCCATGCGCACCGGGACCGATTCCGGCATATTCGCCGTAGCGCCAGTACAGCAGGTTGTGGCGCGATTGCGCGCCGGGGCGTGCGTGGTTGGAGATCTCGTAGGAGGAGAGGCCGGCCGCGTCGCAGACGTCCTGCGTCACGTCGTAGAGCGCCCGCGCCATGTCGTTATCCGGCGGGACGAGCTTGCCGGCGGCATGGAGGCCGAAGAACGGTGTCCCCGGCTCGATGGTCAGCTGGTAGAGCGACAAATGCTCGGCCGCCCGCGCGATGGCCTCCGTCAGCTCGGCCCGCCATGCCGACGCGGTCTGGTTCGGCCGGGCGTAGATGAGGTCGAAGGAATAGCGCTCGAAATGCGCGGCCGCCGTCTCCACCGCCGCCATCGCCTCGGCCGCCGTATGAAGCCGACCGAGGGCTTTTAGGGAGGCGTCGTCCATCGCCTGGACACCGAGCGAGACGCGGTTGACCCCCGCCGCCCGATAGCCACGGAAACGGCCGGCCTCGACGCTCGTCGGGTTAGCCTCCAGCGTTACCTCGACATCGGGGACAGTGCCCCAGGCCTCGCCGATGGCATCGAGCAGCCCCGCCACGGTGGCCGGCTGCATCAGCGACGGAGTGCCCCCGCCGAGGAAGATGCTGGAGACGGTCCGCCCCGGAATCCGCGCGGCCACATGGGCGATCTCGGCCCGGAATGCCGCCAGGAAGCGGCCCTCGTCCACGGGCGCGTGACGGACATGGCTGTTGAAGTCGCAATAGGGGCACTTCGAGGCGCAGAAGGGCCAATGGACATAGACACCGAACCCGGCATCGCGGGTTGGGTGATCCGGGCCTGAACGGTCGGTCATCGGGCGGATGTGCGCGCGGTTGGGGATTTTGGCAATGGCCGATCCACTCAACCGGTCATCCGCGAGCGCCGGAGACGCCCTCGTGGTCCAGGCACTCGGGCCAGGTCGCAACATCGAGAACCGTCGGCCCTGGTTCCGGGGGCCCCTTACGAGGCGCCCGGATCACGGGGAGCCGAGGAAGCCTTCAGCCGGGCCGGCGCAGGCAGTTCCGCGCCAACACCACGAAGGCGCGGGCCCGGTGCGACAGGGCGTTCCCGCTCTGCCAATCCACGCCGTGTTTCTCCTCCGACGAGATCTCGCCGAAGGTGCGGTCGTAGCCGTCGGGCAGGAACATCGGGTCGTAGCCGAAGCCCTGGGAGCCGCGCGGCTCCACGAGCTCCCCGAAGACGCGGCCCTCGAAGGTTTCGGTGTGCCCATCGGGCCAGGCGATGACGAGGGCGGATACGAAGTGAGCCCGGCGGGTCGTCGCCTCGCGCTTGTCGAGCTCGGCCATGATGCGGGACATCGCGCCGGAGAAGTCCTTGTTCGGACCGGCCCAGCGCGCGGAGAACAATCCGGGAGCGCCGTCGAGGGCGTTGACGCAGAGGCCGGAATCGTCGGCGAAAGCCGGCAGGCCCGAGGCCTGTGCCGCGGCGATGGCCTTGATCGCCGCGTTCTCGGAGAACATCGTCCCGGTCTCGTCGGGCTCGGGGAGGTCGAGCTCGCCGGCCGAGACCGCCTCGACGCCGAACGGCGCCAGGAGCTCGCGCATCTCGACGAGTTTGCCGGCATTGTGGGTGGCGATGACGACCCGCCCGGTGAGGATGCGGGGCTCGCTCACGCGATGGCCTGCTTTTGCAGGGTAACGAGCTGCTCGACGCCGCCGCGCGCGAGGCGCAGCAGCTCGATCAGTTCGGCCTCCGAGAAGGGCTTGCCCTCGGCGGTGCCCTGGACTTCGACGAGGCCACCCGAGCCGGTCATGACGAAATTCGCGTCGGTTTCCGCAGCGGAATCCTCCGCATATTCGAGATCGAGCACCGGGGTGCCCTTGTAGATGCCGCAGGAAATGGCGGCAACGTGCTCGCGCAGGGGATCGACGGAGATGATGGAGCGGCCCCGCATCCAGGCGAAGCAATCGTGCAAGGCGACCCAGGCTCCGGTGATCGCGGCGGTGCGGGTGCCGCCATCCGCCTGGATCACGTCGCAATCGACGGTGATCTGGCGCTCGCCGATGGCGGGAAGATTGGTGACCGCGCGGAGCGAGCGGCCGATGAGGCGCTGGATTTCCTGCGTGCGCCCGGAAGGCTTGCCGGAATTCACCTCGCGGCGGGTCCGCTCATGCGTGGCGCGCGGCAGCATCGAATACTCGGCTGTGACCCAACCCTTCCCCGAGCCGCGGAGCCAGGGCGGGCCGCGCTCTTCGAGGGAGGCGGTGCAGAGCACCTTGGTCTGGCCGAAGGTGACGAGGCAGGAGCCCTCTGCATAGCGGGCGACGGCGCGCTCCAGGGTGACGTTGCGCAGTTCGTCGTTCGCGCGCTTCGAGGGCCGCATGGGCGCTCTCCTCAGATCGAGTTCCGGATTGGTTGTCCGGGCTCTTAGGCTCCGGCTCGTCCACCGGCAAGCGCAGCCATGAGAGAGGGGCGCGCCATGCGGCGCGCCCCTGCATCACGTCTCAGTAGCGGTAGGTGCGGCCATGATAGACGCCACGGCGGTGGTGATGGTGGTGACCGAAGCGACGGCCATGGTGATGGCCGAAGTGGCGACCGCGATGGTGGCCGAAGTGACGGCGGTGATGACGGCCGTGATGGCGCCAATGGCCACCGCCGTACTGGACCTGCGTGGCAGCGGTGTTGACCGAGCCGGCGACCTCACTCGTGACCGCCATCGGCGCGGCATCCGCGCTGCGCGGGGCGCCGAGGATCATCGCGCCCACCAGGGCGAGCATGATGGCGAAGGTCTTCGCCATGGCGGAGAGGGTTGGGTTCTTCATCAGGACGGACTCCGTTCCGTGAGTTGTTGGTGTGACCGACCGCAGGGGAGCGGAGGCCATGCAACGCATGTCTGCCGAGAAAAGCCGCACGTGCTGCCCCGAATTTTTATTATTTGTTTTGGGATTAAGCACATGGGCAGGTGCGCCGCCTGCACGATGCCCAAAGGGCGATGAATCTGCTCGGTCTTTAGCCAAGGTCAACGCGCGCTTGGAACGTTGCCGGGAGATTGTGCAGCCGCGCCCGGTGCCATTCATTCCTCCCTGCACCCAGCCGGCGATGTCTGCCTCCTAGGCGATCAACCTGTCGCCGGGATCGCGCAAGACGTCCGACCACCGGCATGCGGATCGTCCTATCGTCGGAGTTGCCGGATCGGAGGCGGGACCGATGACTTCGGTGGCACACGATATGCTAACGGCGATTCCGGCTACGAACGGCCGCGAACGATGTGAGGGGGATCCCGGCCGTCGTATCGCTTGAGGGACGAGAGGCTCGAAATGACGAAATATAAGCTCGAGTATCTATGGCTCGACGGATACACGCCGGTGCCGAACCTGCGTGGCAAGACCCAGATCAAGGAATTCGACGGCTTCCCGACCCTCGAGCAGCTTCCGCTGTGGGGTTTCGACGGCAGCTCGACGCTGCAGGCGGAGGGCGGAAGCTCCGACTGCATGCTGAAGCCCGTGCGCCATTTCCCCGACAGCACCCGCAAGAACGGCGTGCTGGTCCTGTGCGAAGTGATGATGCCGGATGGCGTCACCCCGCACGCGTCCAACAAGCGCGCCACCATCCTCGATGACGACGGCGCCTGGTTCGGCTTCGAGCAGGAATACTTCTTCTACAAGGACGGTCGCCCGCTCGGCTTCCCCGCCACCGGCTACCCCGCCCCTCAGGGTCCGTATTATTGCGGCGTCGGCTACAAGGAAGTCGGCAGCATCGCCCGCAAGATCGTCGAAGAGCATCTCGACCTCTGTCTCGACGCCGGCATCAACCACGAAGGCATCAATGCCGAAGTGGCCAAGGGCCAGTGGGAATTCCAGATCTTCGGCAAGGGCTCCAAGCGGGCCGCCGACGAGATGTGGGTCGCCCGCTACCTGCTGCAGCGCCTGTGCGAGACCTACGAGATCGACGTCGAATACCATTGCAAGCCGCTCGGCGCGACCGATTGGAACGGCTCGGGCATGCACGCCAACTTCTCGACGGATCACCTCCGGACGGTGGGCGGCAAGGCCTATTTCGAGGCGCTCATGGCCGCCTTCAAGGACAACCTCGAAGACCACATCGCCGTCTACGGCCCGGACAACCACATGCGTCTGACCGGCAAGCACGAGACCGCAGCGATCAACGAGTTCAGCTACGGTGTCGCCGATCGCGGCGCCTCGATCCGCGTGCCCCACAGCTTCGTCAACAACGAGTACAAGGGCTATCTGGAAGACCGCCGTCCCAACAGCCAAGGGGACCCCTACCAGATCGCTTCGCAGATCCTGAAGACCGTCGCGTCGGTCCCGACCTCCGATGAGGCGAAGGCTGCGGCCTAAGTTTTAGGCTCAACGGCGGGCAATCTGCCCATATTTTCATCGAAGCCTGCCGCAAAACCTGCGGCAGGCTTTCTTTTTGCCTCGCTTCCGAGCACCCAAGGCTTCGCCGGGCCCTACGGTCTCAGATCATGAGAGCGCGTGTCCAGCGTCGAACTCCGCGGCGAAGGCCGGGCCGGGACGGGCCATGCAGCGCTCGATCCATGCATCGAGGATCGGCTCGCCGGGCTTGCCGAACCAGGCATAGGGCGAGTGAAGCAGCATGTCCGCCGCGGTGAAGCGATCGCCGAACAGGAAAGGCCCCTCGGCGAGCGCCGCAGCGAGTCGTCGCCTGACCTCCGCACCGCTTCGAAACGTCGACGCGATGGCGGGATGCGAAACCCCGATCGCTTCCAGCAGCATGACCGGCTCGACCACCCCGGAATACCACGCGAACCAGCTCAGATAGGCGCCGCGCTGCGGATGCCCCGGCGGGATGCCGAGCCCCGCTTTCGGGAAGAGGTCGGCCAGATACAGCATGATCGCGCTGCTCTCCCAGATCGCGACGCCGTCATGGACGAGGTACGGGACCTTGCCTTCGGGATGCAGGTTGCCGGCATCGCGGTGACCGGAGCCGTCCTGGCGCGGGATGGTGACGATCTCGATCGTCACCTCGTCGAGAGCATCGAGTTCGCGAAGCAGCGCGACGATCCGGGTCGAGCGGCTTTTCGGCGAATGATAGAGGGTCAGCATCGGCGGCATTCCTGTTGGCGGGGTCGACGTCGCCGCTTATAGCGTAGGGCAACTGCCACTTTGCGTCAGTTGAACGATGCCCCGGACGGACCGTCTTTTCCGATTGCTGCAGGCCCTGCGCATGCTTCCGGCGCCGGTGACGGCGGCTCGGCTGGCGGAGGAAACCGGCGTGTCCCTCCGTTCGCTCTACCGCGACATCGACGGTCTGCGGGCGGCCGGAGCCCATATCGAGGGCGAGCGCGGCTACGGCTATCGCCTGATCGAGGACGGCGCGTTGCCGCCGCAGATGTTCGACCGGATCGAGATCGAAGCCCTGGTGCTCGGTCTGTCCGAGGTCGCGCATATGGGCGATCCGGCACTAGCGAAGGCGGCTGCCGCAGTGCTGGCCAAGGTGGCGGCGACCCTGCCGGATGCGAGCCAGCAGCACCTTCTCCATGCGGTCTCTCAGGTCCGCCGGTTCGAGGATCGCTATGTGCCATCCTTCGGCATGGCGACCCTCCGCGAAGGCTGCTGGCGCGAGGAAGCGTTGACGATCCGCTACACCGACAAGGACGAATGCAGCACGGATCGGACGATCTGGCCGCTCGCGATCGTCTATCTCGACCGCAAGCTGGTCGTCCTCGCCTGGTGCTGCCTGCGCGAGGCGCACCGGATGTTCCGCGCCGACCGTATCGTCGCCGCCGAACTGGCCGGCACGAGCTTCCGGCCGAGGCGGGTCGCGCTGCTCCGCGATTATCTCGGCCAGTTGAGGCGCGGGGCCTCGACCGCGCCGGAGCCGGGCCGACCTCAGGGCGGGACCTGATGGGCGCCGATCATGCGCCGAAGATCGACCAGCCGAGGCGCTTCGTCAGCATTTCGAGGGCGATCCGGCCAAGATGCGAATTGCCCGACGCATCGAGCCCAGGCGACCAGACCGCGATCGACGCCGTCTCCGGCGCTACGGCGATGATGCCGCCGCCGACGCCGCTCTTGCCGGGCAGGCCGACGCGATAGGCGAACTCGCCCGAACCGTCGTAATGCCCGCAGGTGAGCATCACCGCGTTGATGCGCTTGGCGCGCTCGGGCGAGACGACGGAATGCCCGGTCAGCGGGTTGCGGCCGGAATGCGCGAGGAAACGGCTCGCCGTGGCGAGTTGCCGGCACGACATGCTGATGGCGCAGTGGTGGAAATAGACGCCGAGGGTGAAATCGACCGGATTGTCGATGACGCCGAAGGATTTCATGTAGTTGGCCAGCGCGATGTTGCGAAAGCCCGTGCGCAGCTCGGAGGCCGCGACCGCCTCGTCGATGGTGATGGTCGGGTCCTGGGCGAGGAACTGCATGAAGCGCAGGATTTCGCCGAGCGCCTCGCGCGGCTGGTGCCCCGACAGGATCACGTCGGTGACCGCGATGGCGCCGGCATTGATGAAGGGATTGCGCGGGATGCCGCGCTCGCGCTCAAGCTGGACGATGGAGTTGAAGGGACTGCCCGAGGGCTCGCGCCCGACTCTCCGCCACAGCCTGTCGCCGGCCATGCCGAGTGCGAGGGTCAGTGTGAAGACCTTCGAGATGCTCTGGATCGAGAACGGCGTATCGCTGTCGCCCCCCGCCGCCACATGCCCATCGGCATCGATCACCACGATCCCGAAGCCCTTCGGATCGACCCTGGCGAGTTCGGGGATGTAGGTGGCGACATCCCCCCGGTCCTGCCGGTCGGCCATCTCCTCGGCGATCTCTCTGACGACACTATCGAGGTCGGGCACGGCGTCGCTCATCTCCGAGGGGAACGTTCACGATGCGGGCCTTCGCCAGACCCGCGGAACCTCGTCGCGGCACATGCCGAAGGGCGGCAGCGTTTGGCAACGGGCGGCAGCGCAACGCAAAGGGCATTCCGCTTGGGCGAGATGGCTCGCCGAAAGGGTCGCGGCTTCGTCGAACACCCCGCCTCGGACGAGGACAACGTCGATGCCGCGGCGGTAAAGGTTGTGCGCAGACGCGGAGCCGGACACAATCGCGCTTCAGGAAGAACCCATTGACCGAACGCGCGCGCCCCTTCTCGTCACAGCAGCAACTTCAGGCCCTCGCGGCCCTGAACGATCGCACCCGCGAGATCTTCCGGCAGATCGTCGAGAGCTACCTCACGACCGGCGAGCCGGTGGGCTCGCGCAATCTCGCCCGCATCCTGCCGATGGCGCTGTCGCCCGCCTCGATCCGCAACGTCATGGCGGACCTGGAGCATTCCGGGCTGATCTACGCCCCCCATACCTCCGCCGGCCGCCTGCCCACCGAGATGGGCCTTCGCTTCTTCGTCGACGCGATGTTGGAGATCGGCGATGTCGGCCGCGAGGAGCAGGAGCGGATCGAGGCGCAAATGCGCGCCGCCGCCTCGGGCCATACTTTCGAGAGTGCCCTCGCCGAAGCCTCGACCTTGCTGTCGGGTATCTCGCGCGGGGCCGGTGTGGTGCTCACCACCAAGACCAACGTGCATCTGAAGCACATCGAGTTCGTTCGTCTCGACCCCGCCCGCGCCCTCGTCGTGCTGGTCTCCGATGACGGCTCGGTGGAGAACCGCATCCTCGATCTTCCACCAGGCCTTCCGGCCAGCGCCCTTCAGGAAGCCTCGAATTACCTCAATGCCCGCCTCCAGGGGCGCACCCTCGGGAACCTGCGGGCGGAGATCGAGGCGGGCCGCGAGGCGATGAAGCGCGAGCTCGACGCCATCACCGAGCGTCTGGTCGATGCGGGCCTCGCCACCACGGTCGGGCCGTCGGATGCGCGCCAGCTCATCGTGCGCGGTCAGGCCAACCTGCTCGACGACCTGCGTGCGGTGGAAGATCTCGAACGGATCCGCCTGCTCTTCAACGACCTCGAGACGCAGAAGGACGTGATCGAACTCCTTTCCCGCGCCGAGGGCGGCGAGGGCGTGCGCATCTTCATCGGCTCGGAGAACAAGCTGTTCTCGCTCTCCGGTTCCTCGATGATCGCGGCACCGTTCCGCGACGGCTCCCAGAAGATCGTCGGCGTCGTCGGCGTCATCGGGCCGACGCGGCTCAATTACGCGCGGATCGTGCCGATGGTGGATTACACGGCGCGGGTGGTCTCGCGGATGCTGGATCGCGGCGGGCGCTGAGAAGCGTCGCTGCAGCACTTGCTTGAGCGAGGTGGTGCCGATCGCCTCGCCTCGGCCTAGAGATCGTTGAACCAGTCATCGATGACGGCGCCGGCTTCGGGGAGCGAGGTCGAAGCGCCGTTGCGCACCCGTCCGCGAAGGTCGGTGGGTGAGTAACCGAAGGCCTGCTGGAAGGCCCTGCGGAAGCTGCGCTCCTGTTTGAAACCGAAACACGCCGCGATCTCGGTCATCGGGATATCGGTCTTCCGTCGCGCGGCGATCTCGCGATGCGCACGCGCCAGGCGCAGCCGTCGGATAACGGCAGCGACATCGCCCGTCGCGCTCATCACCCGGTAGAGCCGCGAGCGGGACAGGCCGAAATGCCGACAGATCAGGGCGGCGTCCAAGTCGGGATCGGCGAGGTGATCCTCGATATAGCGCCGGATCTCCTTGGCGATCTCGGCATCGAGATCGACCCCGATGGCGAGGTTCGGAGCGGTCTTGCTGAAGCAGGCCGCGAGGAGTTGAAGGCTGCTCCGTCCGGCCAGCGCGGCTTTGGCGGATGTGAGCAGTTCCGGCAGGTCGAGAAGGGTGCGGATATGCGCGCTGACGATCAGCGCCTCCGGAGTTTCCGGTTTGAAGACGAGCCCGTCGATCGGATCGACCGGGCCCATCGCGGCTTCGAGAAGCCTGCGCGGCACGACGAGAGCGGTAAAGGTGATGTCTTCCAGCCGGTAAGCGGCCGCGCTGGAGATCGTCGTGATCGAGAGGGCGCCGACCTCGAAGACCATCTGCCGCCGGCCGCAGACACCGTGACCTCGGCCGGCTTCGAAAGCGTTGAAGAAGACATGGTCGAGCCCGGCACGCGCGGCGCTCTCATTGCTACGAACCAAGTCGAAATCCGTCGCCCTGATGCGTCCGACCATCACCGGCCCAAGACGACGCCAAGATGATTCACACGTGAATCGCTCCGCTTCCGCGGGCGTGACGCGTATCTCACCCGACGTCACCATCAGTTCCTGCCAGGCAGCGACCCGATAGGCGGCATCGCCGTCGGATAACCGGATGGAATGCCTGACCGTGGCCGACGTCATGGGCGCGTTATCTCGTTCAAACGACTTTCGGACAATTTGTCCCAATTTATCGAGATAACAAGTCGTTTTGTCCGGTCGACCACAGGAGGCATTGACGATTCGTCGGATAGAACCTCATCAGTCAAGTCAGTGAAGCGCCTTACAATGCAAGGCTTGAGGCCAAAACATTAGCTCCTCGGTAAGTATTTTGCTTAGAAAGCTCGGATTGTGGAAAACTACATCGTCAGATTTTTTAAGCCGATCGCTTTGGCTGTCATATGCGCCGTCTCTGTCTACTATCTTACAAAGAGTTTCAGCGCAGCCCTGGTCATCAGCTTGATTCCATTGCTGCTCGGATGGCTCAGCATCATGCAGGGATTTGCTTACGGATTAGCGGCCGTAACATTTCTGATGTCTGCGGCATGGGCGGTGACACCGCATAAGATCAAGATCTTCGTTCAAGATCAGGCCATACGGGCTGCGGAAACAGTGAGCCAGGAGATGAAATCCGGTAAATAGACAGCCATGCTGTTTACGTTCGTGGCCGTTCGATTGCGCACCAAACAACCGACGTCGATGCTCCGATTTCGACAAGAAATCGGGCCGAAGATGAACTTCGGCCCGATTCTGCAAAAATGGTCTTTGAGATGACTTTGCGTCGAGAGATTTACTTCACCGCGATCTCTCGGCACCCGAAGAAGCACTGTCATCGGTGAGGCATTGAGCCATTGCCTCACCGACGTGCTGGATCAGCCGCGGATGACGTCGACGATCTCGTAAGTATCCGGATCGACGATGACGATGTCGTCGTCGACGAGGACATAGCGATAATCCTCGTATTCCGGCGCGATCCGAACGATGTCCGGCGGCAGGTCGTACAGCGTGTAGCTGCGGGCGATGGCGGTGCCCACACTGAGAGCGAAGACACCGGCGGCGAGACGCGGGATGCCGCGACGGAACACGCTCTGGCGGAATTCCGTACGCTGGGGAGCACCGAGCCGTCCGTAAGCACCACGCACCGCGCCGCGGTCACCGCGTCCGCCTCGTTCGCCACGCCCGACCTTGTCTCCCCGATCTCCCTTGTCACGCTCCATGCGGTCGCCCCGATCGGCCTTGCCATCGGAACCGCGCTTCATATCGCGGTCGCCCTTGCCGTCACGGTCCATGCGGTCACCGCGATCGGACTTATCGCCGCGATCAGCCTTCCCGTCCCGATCGGACTTATCACCGCGATCCGCCTTTCCGTCCCGATCGGCCTTGCCACCCGCATCGGGGCGATCGCCACGATCCATGCGGCCACCCCGCTCACCGCCGGAATCATCGCCGCCGCGTCCCATGCCAGCGGCCCCGCCGCGCTCTCCCGCCGGTCCGCCTCGCTCGGCCCCGGCACCACCACGCTCGGCCCCGGCACCACCACGTTCCATTCCGCCGCCGGCACCACCACGTTCCATTCCGCCGCCGGCTCCGCCGCGTTCAGCGCCGCCAGCGCCGCCAGCGCCGCCGCGCATGCCGCCACCGCCGCCGGGTCCACCCCCGGCTCCGGCCGCACCGCCCGCTGCGCCGCCACCCGCACCGCCGCCACCGCCGGGTCCGCCACCGGCGCCCGGTCCGCCTTGGGCGAAGGCCGTTGCCGCGCCGACGACCAGGACGGCAGCCGTCACCGTACTCCGCAAGAGCTTGCTCATGTCGCTCAGTCCATTTTCATGTTGAACACTGACGCCACGAGGCGCCGACGCGAAGCCCAAACGGAAACACCGGCAAAACCGTTCCTCAAATTCCGATGATGTCGTTCGTCAACACGACATCTGCTGAGACCCATCATGCTCAAGCTTGAAGAAGATGGATTTTCACTGGGGCTCACCGTCCCGGCATCTTCCAACCACAGAGGCCGCCCGTTTCCAGCGAGGCGAGCGGCTGACATTTTCGGCGCTCTGTAGGAAAGCCGCATCCAACCCCTTGTGAATTTCGGATCGCTGCTTAACGTCGCCGACCAAGAGGCCCGACAGGGTCCCGGTGAGAATGGTTGGGAGTCCTTATGTCCGACGCTATCGCGATCGATCCCCCAAGGCCTGACGATGCGGAGGATCGCCGCCGGCGCATCTTCGCCATCGTCGGCTCGTCGTCGGGCAATCTCGTCGAGTGGTTCGACTTCTATTGCTACGCCTTCTTCGCGCTCTACTTCGCGCCGGTCTTCTTTCCCGAGGGCGACGACACCAGCCAGCTCCTGAAATCCGCGGCGGTGTTCGCGGTCGGGTTCTTCATGCGTCCCATCGGCGGCTGGCTGTTCGGCCGCATCGCCGACCGGCTCGGGCGCAAGACCTCGATGATGATCTCCGTGCTGATGATGTGCGGCGGATCGCTGATGATCGCATTGCTGCCGACCTATGCCAGCGTCGGGCACTGGGCCCCCGCCCTGCTTCTGCTCGCCCGCATGATCCAGGGATTGTCGGTGGGCGGCGAGTACGGCACCAGCGCCACCTACATGAGCGAGATCGCCCTCAAGGGTCAGCGCGGCTTCTTCGCCTCGTTCCAGTACGTCACGCTCATCGGCGGCCAGCTCCTCGCCTCGCTGGTCCTGATCATCCTGCAGAGCTTCCTCACCGCGCAGCAGCTCACCGCCTGGGGCTGGCGCATCCCGTTCGTCATCGGGGCTCTGGCGGCCGTGGTCGCTCTGTTCCTGCGCTCGTCGCTCGCCGAGACGGCGACCAAGGAGGACATGGCGAACAAGGAATCCGGCACCTTTTCCGCCCTGTTCAAGCATTGGCGCGCGTTCTGCGTGGTGCTGGCCTATACCGCGGGCGGCTCCCTGAGCTTCTACACCTTCACCACCTACATGCCGAAATATCTCTTCAACACGGCGCATATCGACAAGATCACCGCCTCGCAGATCTCCACGGCGGCGCTCCTCGTCTACATGATCATCCAGCCTTTCTTCGGCTGGCTCTCGGACAGGATCGGCCGCAAGACCAACATGCTGCTCTATAGCGGCCTCGGCACGTTGATGGTGGTGCCGCTGATGACCGCCATCGGCTCGACCACGAACCCGTATGTCTCGTTCGGCCTGATCATGATCGGCCTGACGGTGATCAGCTTCTACACCGGCATCAGCGGCATCGTGAAAGCCGAGCTGTTCCCCACCCAGGTCCGCGCGCTCGGGGTCGGGCTCTCCTACGCGGTGGCGAACTCGCTGTTCGGCGGGACGGCCGAGGCGGTGGCCCTGTACCTGAAGCAGATCGGCTCGGAGAGCAGCTTCTTCTGGTACGTCACCGTCATGCTCGGCATCGCCTTCATCGGCTCGCTGATCATGCCGAACCCGAAGCGGCACGGCTATCTCGACGGCGACGGCACGGTCGAGGAGGCGCTGATGCGCAAGTCGCGCCGGGTGGTGCCGGCCTGAAGTCGGATCGGAGAGGCGTCCACCGCCTCTCCCCGGACGCCGAAACCGGCCTCGAAGGAGCCATCCTTCGAGGCCTTCGTTTTGTGAGGGCGGTGCGCTCAGGCGGCTTCGCCCATGATCGACCGCCGCTGCCGGTCGAGTTCCTCGCTGTAGCGCTTGAGGGTGTGGCTCTCGGTGAGCAGCCCGACCACCCGGCGCGAGACCGGATGATCCACGACGGCCAACGCTTCGCTCTCGGCACCGTCGAAGGCGGAGGCTGCCTGCTTGGCGTTCATCTCCGTGGTGAGAAAGACATCGGCGTAGCGCATCGCCTCCGCCAGCGCGGCCTCGCCATTGGCCGTTGCCAGGGCATGAGCCTCGGGCACCAGCACGATCCCGGCATAGCGGCCCTCCCCGTCGACCAGCACCACGCGCGAGGGTGAACCGAGCGGATGCGCGGCGAGAAAATCGCAGAGCGGCATGTCGACCCGCATGGTCTCGACCTCGCGGCGCATCAGCGCCCCGACGCTGAGGGACCGGATCCAGCCGATATCGTGCGCGCTACGAATGCTCTCGCCGCGCAGATGAAAGCGCCAAGTGGCGAAGGAATAGCCGAACGTCTTCCGCACGGTGATCGACGAGGCGATCACCGCCACGAGGACGAGGCCGGTGATGGGAAAGCTGCCGGTGAGTTCGAGAGCGAGGAAGGTCATCGTCAGCGGGCCGCCGATCACCGCCACCGCGAGCGCGCTCATGCCGATCACGGCATAGGCGAGCGGCGTCAGGCCGAAGACGGTCAGGCCTTGCAGACCCGAAAGTCCGTGGAGCCCGGAAAGGCCGGGGATCGCTTCCGCCATCAGCGCGGCGAAGAGCTTCCCCGCCAGTGCGCCGAGGAACAGGGAGGCGAAGAACAACCCACCGCGAAAGCCCGATCCGATGGAGATCGCCGAAGCCGAGGCCTTGGCCAGGAAGAGCAGCGCCAGGGCTCCGATCCCCATGGCGGGCATCTCCGCATCGAGATGGAGGTGGAGGGCGCCGTGTCCGCCGGAGAGAATCTGCGGCGAGACTTCCAGCGCCAGGGCGCCGACGCAGAGGCCACCGAAGGCCGGAGCGAGAAAGGACGGCAGATGGCTCGCCCGCACCCCCTGCTCCACCAGCGTGACGCCGCGCATGATCAGGATGCCGAGCCCGGCGCAGGCGAGGCCGAGGGCGAGGCTCGGCAATGTGTCGATGCCCGTGATCGGCCCGGTCGTCAGGGCGTCGAGCCCGTTGGCGGTGACGAGGGGATTTTGCGTCACCAGCGCCTTGGCGACGAGGCTCCCGCATAGGGCGGCCACCACCACCGGCGTCAGGGTCGCGATGGAATAGGTGCCGATGATCAGCTCGAAGGCGTAGAATGCCCCGGTGAGCGGCGCACCGAAGGCGGCGGCGATGGCGGCCGCCGATCCGCAGCCCACCAGGGTACGCAGATCCGACCGGCGCAGTTCGAAAGCGAGGCCGAGCCGTGAGGCGATGCCGGCGCAGATCTGGGTATAGCCGGCCTCGAGACCGACCGAGGCGCCGCTTCCGTTGGAGATCACATTCTGGGCCGAGACGGCGAACGACCCCCTCACCGAGAGCCGTCCGCCATGCAGGGCGTTGGCCTCGATCGGGTCGACGATGGGCCGCTGCGGCCTGCCGCGCCAGCGGGCGAGTCCGAAGGCGATCAGGCCGAGGACGAGCCCACCCACGGCCGGGCCGAACAGGATGAGGAGCGGCGCCACATCCGTCGATGCGCTGAGGCGAGCCCCGTGCGGCAGGTGGTAGAGGATTTCGCGCAGAGCCTGCGTCGTGAGGCTCATGACGGAGACCGCGATTCCGGCAACGGCGCCGACACAGGCAGCCAGCATCACGAGGCCGAGCTCGCTGCCGCGCACCATGGCCCGCAGGCGACCGGGCACATGAACCAGCACCTGGCCGGCTGGGGACTCGCGCCGCTGCGCGCTCAATGGCTTCATCGACCGGAGGATAAACTGGGACAGGAAAACAGGCGGCACTCTAGGGTCGAGAGGCGACGGCCGTCGACCGGATTTCGGCACCCGGTCGCATCGCCTCGCGGGTGAGTTTTCCCCATTCTGCATTCCTGAGGCCGCTGACGCTTGAAATGCCCGCGGCCTCAGGATACATCGCAGCCCGAGTGCCGCTGTAGCTCAGTTGGTTAGAGCGCTTGATTGTGGATCAAGAGGTCCCCCGTTCGAGCCGGGGCAGTGGTACCATTCAGTCCTCAAGCGTCCGTCGCGACGCTTCATGGCAACCGGTTTTCGACCAACCGGACACGCTCCATCGATCCGACACTCTCGAGCGTCGAGGTCGTGCGGGCTAAGGTGATCTCCTGACGATCCTGTAACTGGCGCGACATGAGCGTCGCCGATGTGGCGGAGGCAACTCCTCCGGCCGGTCAAAACCGACGTTTTGCCGCACCGAAACGGCCAAGCTGCCTCAAAGCAGCCATCGGCGTCACGGGATGATCACAAGCCTAGCCGTTTTGTCGCCACATCTGTCCTCGCAAATGCCGATGTGCGCCACCACACGGAGACGAGTCGATCACATGCGGGTTCAGAAGGTCGGATCATCACGGATTGCCCCTCCCTCGCGCCGCTTCGGCGCCGGCGGTGATGCGGCGAAATCCTCCGATGCCCTGACTCTGACGAATCGGGTCGGGCGCGACCATGGCAGCCGCCCTGCCCTCACCCGCTCGGTCTTCGCGATGATGCTGGTCGCGGGCGGCCTGAGCGCCGTCGTCCTCAACGGCAGCGGCACCGGCAGCTTCGGCTCCGTAGTGCAATCGGCTCAGGCGATGACCGAGTTGTCGATGCCCAAGCCCAGGATTCACTCGGCGGTACCGGCGGTCCTCGACGCGGCGCCGACCGTCCTCACGGCCTCCTCGGCCTTCGCCCCGATCCACGACCTCGACACCGAAATCGGCTCGAATGCCGTCGATCGGGTGTCCTACGATTACCTGCTGACCGAGAGCGCCGTCGGCGATCCGAACGACATCCTCGAATTCGGGCCGATGAAGATCCGTCGCCACCTGGTTCAGAAGATCGTCCGCGCCGCTCAGGCGGTGCAGACCGACCCGGTCCTGCTGATGGCGGTGGCCGACAAGGAATCGAGCTTCATCACCGAGGTGCAGGCCAAGACCTCTTCGGCGACCGGGCTGTTCCAGTTCATCGAGCGGACCTGGCTCGGCGTCGTGCGCGATTTCGGCCCGAAATACGGCCTGACACAGGAAGCCGCCCTCGTTGTCTCCGGCGACAACGGCAAGCCGTCGATCACGGACGCCGCCGAGCGGACCCGCATCCTCGAATTGCGTCGCGACCCCTATCTCGCCGCCCTGATGGCGGGCGAGATGCTCAAGCGCGATGCGGCCCGCATCGCACTCCGCATCGGCCGCGAACTCACCCTCGGCGAAGTCTACCTCGCTCACTTCCTCGGCCCGGACGATGCCGAGGAGTTCCTCGCCAGCGTGGTCGACAAGCCGAAATCCGCCGCGGCCCAGATGCTGCCGGGTCCGGCGCGCGCCAACCGCACCATCTTCTTCGCGGCACAGCGCGGTCGTCGCAAGGCGGCGAGCCTGTCGGTGGCCCAGGTCCACGAGAAGTTCGAGACCATGATGAGCACCCGCGGCGCCCGCTACCGCGACGTCCGCTCGCTCTCGGGCGTCATGGCCTATGCCGACGCGTCTGCGGAATAAGCGCGCGACGCCAATCCTTTCCGCGCTGCGTGAAGCCCGAGGCCGGGTCGATCGCCCCCTTCACCCCGCACGTATTGACCGCCGAGAGCAACTGACGCCGAAGTCCCGACGTTGAACTTGCAGCCGCACATCGTGGTGCGGTCGCGAACTATTGAAAGTCGGAGGGATGACGTGCTCGATCCAAAAGGCCCGTCGAACCATCGTTCGCCCATTGCCTTGAAGAAGGCGGGGTCGATGGATGCGCGGGCAATCGATGCATCCGGCAGGCATGCCGGCCACGATACGCTCGCCCCCGGTCTCGCCCTGGACCAGATCGGCGAAGCGCTCGCCTCCTTCTACGACGACCTGATCGCCGAGGGCATTCCGGAGAACCTCGCCGCCCTCGTCCGCCAGGTCCACACGCCGGAGCCCGTGAGCGAGCCCGATCCCGTCGTACCGATGCCCGTCCGAAAATCCGGCCGTCTCGCCCTCGTGGTCGAGGACGAAGCGACGACGCAGCGACTGGCGGTCTCGCTGCTGGATGAGACCGAGCTCGAGGCCATCGGCTGCGATTCGGCGGAAGAGGCCCTCGCGGTGATGCGGGACCGGGGCGGCGACGTCGCCCTCGTCTTCGCCGATATCCAGCTTTCCGGGGTCATGGACGGCCTGCAGTTGGCGCGCGCCGTCGCCATGCTGTGGCCGACGGCGCACATGATCGTCACCTCCGGCCGTCGCTCACCGCGACCGGACCTCCTGCCGGAGCGGGTCGTCTTCATCCCCAAGCCCTGGAGCCCCAAGGACGTGCTGGTGGAAGCCGAGCGCGCCACCCACGAACCCCCGCCCGCCGTCCCCTGAACATCGGTTCCGCTTAGGGCGGAGCGGACGCGAAATCACGGGGCGTGAGGGGCTTGGGCGCACCTCTTGCATTGCATCGATCCGAGAGAGTGGTACCGACCGGTGCCGCGGAGCCCGTGAACGTGCCGATTCTGTCCGTCCGTCACATTACCACGTACCGCTATCGCCAGCCCGTGGGTTTGGGCGAGCACCGGATCATGTTCCGTCCCCGCGACAGCTACGACCAGCGCCTGCTCGCAGCGACCCTCAAGATAACACCGGAACCCTCGTCCCTGCGCTGGCTGCACGACGTGTTCGGCAATTGCGTCGCCGTGGCCACGTTCCAAGGTCGCGCCTCCTCGCTGACCTTCGAATGCTCGATCACCCTCGACCACACGCCTGAACTCGCGCCGGAATTCCCGATCGCACCGCACGCCGCCTTCTATCCCTTCGGCTACGGCGCCGACGACATGCCCGACCTCAGCCGCTCCATCGAGCGAGAGCATCGCGACCCGAAGAACGAGGTCGATACCTGGGCGCGCAGCTTCATTCCGCCGGCCGGCCGCATCAGCACGCAGGAGCTGCTGGCGGACATGACCCGGCATGTCCGGCGTAACTTCGCCTACCTCGCCCGCTCCGAGAAGGGCGTGCAGGATCCCGTCACCACCCTGCGCCTCAAGCGCGGAAGCTGTCGTGATTTCGCGGTGCTGATGATCGAGGCGGTCCGCGCCCTCGGCATGGCCGCCCGTTTCGTCTCCGGCTACCTCTACAACCCGCGCGGCGACCGCGACCGCCATGTCGGCGGCGGCTCGACCCATGCCTGGGTTCAGGTCTACCTGCCCGGCGCGGGATGGATCGAATTCGATCCCACCAACGGCATCGTCGGCAACCGCGACCTCATCCGCGTCGCCGTCGCGCGCGACCCGCGCCAGGCGGTGCCGCTGCATGGCTCCTTCTTCGGATTTCCGGCGGACGATCTCGGCATGTCCGTCAGCGTCGAGGTCGACGAAGTCGAACTGAGTTCTCTCGAGCACCGCACACCGGATCCAATGCTCGTGCGTTGACGACGAACAGGCCCGTGCCGCCTGACGCAGCAGGGTCCAGACCACACCTTCTTGAATATGGGGCGATGACGATGAAGATCAGAACTGGGTTCGACATTGCCTTCGAATCGGTTCAGCCGACGCCCATGATCCTCGAACTGAGCGTGCACCCCTCTCGCATGCCGGACGTGATGACGCCGCATGTCATCACCTTCAATCCGCCGATCCCGTTCCAGGAGTACCGGGACGTCTACGACAACATCTGCACCCGCATCGTCACGCCCTTGGGCCGGCTCGACATCTCGGCGGATTTCACGGTCTACGATACGGGCTTGCCCGACGAATACGCTCCCTACGCGCAACAGGTCGACGTGCAGAACCTGCCGAGCGACGTGCTCGTCTACCTCCTCGGCAGCCGATATTGCGACACCGACAAGCTCTCCGAGACGGCGTGGTCACTGTTCGGCGGGACGATGCCGGGATGGTCGCGGGTCCAGGCGATCTGCGACTACGTCCATGACCGCATCCGCTTCGACTACATGTTGGCCGACGCGACACGGACGGCATGGGACGGCTTCATGCAGCGCCAGGGCGTCTGCCGCGACTTCGCGCATCTTGCCGTCGCCTTCTGCCGCTGCATGAACATCCCGGCGCGTTACTGCACCGGCTATCTCGGCGATATCGGCATCCCGCCCGTGCCGGACCCGATGGATTTCTCGGCCTGGTTCGAGGTCTATCTCGATGGCCGCTGGTACACGTTCGACGCCCGCCACAACACGCCGCGCATCGGCCGTATCGTCATGGCCCGTGGTCGCGATGCCACCGATGTCGCGATCACCACCAATTTCGGCTACTCGCATCTCGCCCGTTTCGACGTCCATACCGACGAGGTTTACTGATTTCATAGGCCCACGTTAACGAGGCGTGAAATCTGCAAAAGGGGGTGGAACCACCGGGCTACGCCTACGCTTGTATAGCAAAGGTTACCGCACAGGTAAGGCATCCGACCATGAAGACGTTGGCGACCGCATTTGCAGGCATGATGGGTGCCTGCCTCCTCGTTTCCACCCCCGTCCTCGCCGCCTCCTCCTACGATCCGTTCGGAACGGGCGGCGACGATTACTACCCCGAGACCGAGTACAGCCAGCCGTCGTACAATCCTTACGGCTATCAGGGCACGGTCGGTCAGGGTGCACAGGCCGCTCCCCAGGCTCAGGTCGCACCGATCCCGCGCGAGATCGTGAGCTTCCGCAGCGAGTACAAGCCGGGGACCGTCGTGGTCTCGACGGCCGAGCGTCGTCTCTACTTCGTGATGCCGAACGGCGAGGCCATCCGCTACGGCGTCGGCGTCGGCCGTCCCGGCTTCACATGGTCGGGCACCAAGACCGTCACCGCCAAGCGCGAATGGCCGTCATGGACGCCGCCGGCCGCGATGATCGCCCGCCGTCCCGACCTGCCGCGCTACATGGCAGGCGGTGTCGAGAACCCACTCGGCGCCCGCGCCATGTATATCGGCAATACCGAGTACCGGATTCACGGCTCCAACGAGCCCGACACGATCGGCCAGGCCGTCTCCTCCGGTTGCATCCGGATGACCAATGACGACGTCACGGATCTCTACGAGCGCGTGAAGGTCGGCGCCAAGGTCGTCGTCCTGAACTGAGCCCTACATCGATCGATAACCGACGACGCCGCGCCATCTCACGATGGTGCGGCGTCGTCGTTCGGCGTCGATGAGATATAGCGTCCGACGTCCGTTTACGGGACGACGCGGCCCACTGCCGTCTGTGCCGGGCTGAACGGCGCGAGCGGCAGGTCGCAGAAGCAGCGGGCGCCCAGAGGGCGGGGCCCGGGCAGCGGACAGGAATAGGGCTGAGGCCCGCTGAAGCCGGATTGCACCGCATCGCAATTCAGGCCGACGGCCCGGCGGGGCGGCGGCGGGCCACGATCGTCGTAATAGCCGCGACGGGGCGGCGGCCGATCGTAGCCGTCATCGTCATATTGCGCGCTGGCGGCGCCTGCGGAAAGGACGCCGGCCAGTGCGAGGGCCATCAGGCCGAGACGCTGGGCGGAGCGCGTGAAACCAGGTCGCATGAAGGATCGCCCTCTTCGACGAGCCCGAAATCCGGGCGGGGCGCCAGGGTTATGAGACCGGCCCTCGCGGTGCAAGCGTGTCGTCGCACGTCCGCCGCCGCCGGCAAGGCGCGGGGGTAAGAAGACACGACCTCGTGTCCGGCCGTCGGCCGCTACAGGACCGTCAGCGACGCAACCGGCAGCCACGCTTGCCGCTCCTCGCCATCGACATCGCCATCCACGAACCAGCGGCACAGGGCTCTGTCGCCCTCGATCCCGATCACACTCATGGTCGCCTCGTTGTCGTCCGACGCAACGTAGTCACCCACTTTGATATCCACGGATCGTCTCGTCCCTCGCTGTCCTCGTTTCCTCGAACCACAGATGCCGGGTCTTTGCCAATCCTACCCCGGACAGCCGATGTCGGGGGCTACCGTGATGCAGCTCTGAGATCGTTCGTCGGGAACGGGCCGTCGATGCCCAACGCCTCAGGCCGCCCTCACCGACACGCCTACGAAGTCATCGTCATCGACAGAAGTAGTGGCATCCCAAGCGACTGGCTGGGCGTCGGGATAGGCCAGCCAGCTTCGTCAGCGCCGCTTCAGTGGCGCGTTCGCGGGCGGACGAGTCGACACGGCATCGCGGACCCTCCCGCTCTCGAACGCGGTGCAACAAAAAACCCGCCCCGCCTTGACGGCGGGACGGGCTCTTTCAGCGGACGGACAGGGAGCCCGCCGGGACAAGATCAGAACCGAGTCGCAAGACTCAGTTGTTTGCGTTGCGGATGGCCTGCTCGGCATCGGCGCCGGCCTTGCGAGCCGCTTCCGTACCCTGCTCCATCGCCTTGCGGGTGTTCTCGGCGCCCTCCTGCATGGCGGCCTTGGCCTTCTCGGCGCCTTGCTGCATCGCACTCTGTGCGAGGCCGCCGAACTCCTTGGCCTGGGCCTGGATCGCGGCGAACTGGCTGCGAACGAACTCGGCCTGATGCTGCATGGCTTCCTGCAGGTCGCGCGAGCGAACCAGCTTCTGGGCCAGATCGAAAGCGGCGTTCACGTTCTGCTCGGCGAACTCGAAGCCGCGGGCGGAGACGTCATGCGCGCTGGTGCGGGCCGTCTCGGCCGAGCCCTGGACGGTGTCGGCGGTTTTGCGAGCGGCGCCGATGAACGAATCGAAGGCCTTGCGCGCCTGGTCGACGCTCTTCTCGGCGAAATCACGCATCTCGGCAGGCACTTCATAGTTCGGGGTATTGCTCATATCCGTCTCCTCTGAACTTGCTTGTTGATCGTTTGTTGTGCGCTGCACAATAACACACCGCCCGCCCTATGCCACCCTCGGGCGTGGCATTAAGGATGACAAAAGGTAAACGCGCACCGGAGACGCTTGGTGTCCACATCGGCGGTGCGTTGCGGTTAAAAAAGGGCGCGAATCACCGGCGTGTCACGCGAAACGAGTGCGAATGTTCGAAAAAGGGACTGAAAAGCCGACCTCTGACTCTGAACCGGACCTCGGCAAGCTTGTCCTGGACTGGAGCCGTGATTCGCGGTTCGGCCCCCGCTTGAGCGCGGCAGACGCCACTTGGCTTGTTCTGGATGGAACAGGCGAGCGGATTCTGCTGGCATCGGCCGCGGCGGAGCGGCTTCAGCGGGCGATCGCCACCGATGATTCGGGTCGGATTGCCGAGGTGATTCGTCTGGCCGAGCAGATTCGCCCGCGCGGCCTGTCGCTCGATAAGCCGACCTTGGTGAAGCTGCGTTTCGAATCACGCCGTCTCGGGCCGGCCACGACATGCCTGGTTCTGCGGACCAAGGACGGGTCGGGGCGCAATCTGCTCATCCTCGCGCCCCTCGACCGCGTGCCGGGTCTCCGCGCACTGGCTCCCAAAGCCGTCGCCGAGCCGGACATGCCGCAGACGGAGGCCACGGCGCCGATCGAGACTCCCCTCCTCGAGAACCTGCCGTCTCCGACCGGCCGCGTCGTCTGGAAAAGCGACGCCGACGACAGGCTGACCGACATTTCAGGCGCCGCCGCCGCTTCCATCAGGCCGGCCTTGATCGGCAAGACATGGGCCGCCCTGTCCCAGACCCGCGCGCTGCTCGACGCCGAAGGGCTCCTGCTCGCCCTCGCCCAGCGCCGCACCTTCCGCGCGATCTCCGTCACCCTGCGGACCGATGGTGCCCCGGGCGCGCTGGACCTCGACATCTCGGGCACGCCGATCCAGCGTCCGGGCGCCGATTTCAGCGGCTTCAACGGTTTTGCCCTGGTGCGCCTATCGCTCGCGCCACCGGCACAGGAGCCGGAGACGCAGCAAGAACGAGAGGCCCCCGAGGACTCCGCCAGCAACAGCCCAACCAATCCGCCTCAGGTTGAGCGGGAGCGCGATGCGCACGGCATTGCCGAGGCGGATGCGGGCAAGGCGCCGGACTCCTCGCGCGCGCCGGCCTCCGAAGCCTCTGAATTTCCCAGGACGGAAGCGACGCCGGAGGCGGTTTTCCTGCCGGTGGCCGAAAACTGGAATGAGTTCGTCACCCCTCATGCGGATGCGGCCCCGTCGAAGGACAATGTGCCAGCCCGAGAGCCCATCGTCGCAGCGTCCGAAAAGCCCCTGGACGAGAACGGCTTCGCAACAGAGTCCTCCCCGGTTCTTTCTCAGGATGTGGCGCCCTCGCAGGACGGCGGCTGGACGGCGTTCCAGGACCCTCACCTGTCCAGCCACGAGCATGCTGCGTTCCGCGAGATCGCCCGCGCCCTCGGTGCACGCTTTGCCGGCGATGCCGAAACCGACGAGCCGTCCGCAGCGGTGAAGTCGGGCGACGAGCGCGTGGCGAGCGGATCGGTGACTCCGTTCCCGACCATGATGGCGCGCTCTGCCGAGCCGGCATCCGACGACCCCACGATGGCCGTGGCGGCGACGCTGGAGCGGCTGCCCGATGGCGTGATGGTCTATCGCGGGTCCAGCGTCCTGTTCGCCAACCGCCGATTGCTCACGATGGCGGGGTTTGCCGAGCTTGCCGACCTCGCGGCGTCCGGCGGCATCGGCAGGCTGTTCGGGGGGCTCGTCCCGCACGAGCGCACCGTGAGCGGTGCGCCTGCCATCCTCACGACGGCGGCAGGCAGTCGCCTGAGCGTCGACATGCAGGCCTCCGAGCTTGATTGGGGCGGCACGCCTGCCCAACTCCTCCTCATCCGCGACGCGGCCGCGAGCGAACCCGCCCGCGAACGGGTCGCGCTACAGATCGCCGATGCCTTCGCCGGAGCCCGTGCCGCCGACGCGCAGGCGGTGCTCGACAGCCTCGACGATGCCATCATCACGCTCGACCGGAATGCGAGGATCATCGGGCTCAACCGCAGCGCGGCGACCACCTTCGGTCTCGATCCGCGCGAGATCGTCGGCGCCGGCATCCTCAGCCTGTTCGCGCCGGAGAGCGCCGTCGACGTGCTCGCCAGCATTCACGGCGTCGCCGGCCCGGACCGGGACGTTGGCGCGCACACCACTCCCGATGTCATCGGCTGCACGGCCGCCGGCATGCTGCCGATGGTGATCAGGGTCGCCCCGCTCGCAGGGCGCGACGATGGCCGAATGGCCATGACGGTCCGGGATGTCCGCGTCGCGAGAAGCGTCGCCGCCGAGGCCTCGAGCGCTCGGCGCGCGGCGGAATATGCGAGCGCGCGCAAATCCGACTTCCTCGCCCGGATCAGCCACGAAATCCGCACGCCGATGAACGGCATCCTCGGCTTCGCCGACATGATGCTCGCCGAGCCGTTCGGACCGATCGGCAACGAGCGTTACCGCGACTATCTCGGCGACATCCACGCCTCGGGCAAGCACGTGCTCAGTCTCGTCAACGATCTCCTCGACCTCGCCAAGATCGAGGCGGGACGCCTCGACCTGACTTTCGCGGAAGTGCCTCTGAACGACGTGGTCACGCATTGCGTCGCGATGTTGCAGCCCCAGGCGTTGCGCGACCGGATCGTCGTGCGCACGAGCTTCTCCAACGACCTTCCGATCCTCGTCGCTGACGAGCGCTCGGTGCGGCAGGCTGCGCTCAACATCATCGCCAACGCAATCGCCTTCACCGAGGCCGGCGGACAGGTCATCGTCTCCACCACCTTGGCCGACCGGGGCGAGATCGCCCTCAGGGTGCGCGACACCGGGATCGGAATGACGCCGGACGAGGTCGAGACCGCCCTCGAACCGTTCCGGCAGATCGCCGTATCGGGGCCGGCCAAGGGAAGGCCGGACGGGCGAAGCGCGGGGACAGGCCTCGGCCTGCCTCTGACGAAGGCCTTGGTCGAGGCCAATCACGGGCGCTTCCGGATCGAGAGCCGGAAGGACGAAGGCACCCTGGTCGAGATGCTGTTCCCGCCGCAGGCAGTGACGAAAACCGCGTGATTTAAGAGACGAGCCCGGCTCGTCTCACGGCCTTGCATCTGGCATCATCCGGCGGGCATGCGCAGTGCATCGTGCGGCGCATCGCGCGATCGATGGGGGCCGACCATGCGGCCATCGAGGAGCGGCCACGATGCAGCACCCATGACGAGGCACCGATTGCGGCCGTTGGCCGTTGCGGCCCTGCTCTCCACGCTCTGCCTGCCGGCCGCGGCGGCCGAGCCCGTCCGCGTGACCCTCCTCACCAATCGCACCGGCCCCAACTCCGCCATCGGCGCTCGAGTCGCCAACGGCATGCACGATTATCTGGAGTTGCTGAACCAGCGCGACGGCGGGATCGGCTCTGTGCCGATCCTGGTCGAGGAATGCGAGGTGGCCTCGGACGTCGAACGCGCCCGCAACTGCTATGCCGCGGCCCGGGAGGCCGGGTCGGTCCTGATCACCACGCCCGACAGGGGCGTCACCTTGGCGTTGCTGCAGCCGTCCTCGCGCGACCGGATCCCGATCCTGTCCCTCGCCGACGGTTTCCCTGCCGGCACGCGCGGCGACCTCCTCCCATGGGTGTTCAACCCCTCCGCCACCGTGCTCGGCGGCATGACGATCGCCATCCGATATCTCGCGAACAGGCTCGGAGGTCTGTCCGAGTTGCAAGGCCTCTCCATCGGCCTCGTCTACAGCGACGCGCGCGCCGACCCTTCCGCCCTCGCCGTCCTGCGGGAGCTGGCCACGCGCTACGGCTTCTCGACGCCTCTCTTCGCGGATGACGAGACCGAAGCCGGCAAGGCCGCCTTGTGGACGCGCATCGCCGCCTCGCCCCCCGACCACATCCTGCTGCTCGGACAAGGGACGCAGAGCGGCGCCTCCGTCGAGGAGGCCCTCAAGGTCGGCTTCCCGCCGGATCGGATGATCGCCCTGCGCTGGCCCGACCAGGATGGCATCCGCCGCACGGGGTCGGCGAGTCGAGGCTTCAAGGAGGTCAGCCGCCACGCTTTCGGCGATGCCTTTCCGGCTTTCGACGCCATCGACCTCTTCGTCACCGATCGCGGGCTGTCCTCGACGCCGAAGGACGGCTCGGGCGAAACCCACTACAACCGTGGCGTCTACAACGCCGTGCTGGCCGCCGAAGCGATCGCCGAGGCTCAGAGAGCGCGGCGCGGCGCGCCGGTGCGCGGCGAGGACGTTCGCCGCAGCTTCGAGAGCCTGTCCGTGGACGAAAGCCGCTGGAAGGTGTTCGGGCTGGCGGGCTTCGCCCATTCCGTCACCCTCACCTGCCGCGACCATGGCGGCCGCCCGGCCGGCTTCATACAGGTCTGGGACGGCGCCAAATGGCTTCGGGCAGCGGGGGCCGTGCCGCAGATGAACGATCTGGTGGAAGCCCGCCTCGATGCGGTGGTGGCCGATTTCCGCACCGCAAACCCGGACTGGCCGGCCAGGACCGAACCCTGCGCGCCGCCACCTTGAATTCTGTGGCGATTCCGGGAAGCGAGGAGCACAGGCAACCGGGAACGCCCGCACCCGTTCTTCTGTCCATACTTGCGAAGAACTTCAGGAGAACGTCCATGCGTGCGTCCATCCTCGCCCTCGTATCGGCCCTTGCCGTGACCGGGCTTTCGGCGACGGGCCTGTCCCTCAGCGGCACCGCCGCCTACGCCCAGGGCGCCGGCACGTCGCAGCCCTCCGGCGGCAACGTCGAATCCGCCGGCCAATTTCGAAACATCGCCCCCACCGGCGTCACCAAGCCCCCGGGTGCGGCGGCCGCGGCCGACACGCCGCTGAAGCCGGCCGAGCGCCGCAAGCAGCGTAAGACCGAAGGTTCCGGGATCAAGGGGATCTGCATCGGCTGCAACTGATCCTTGCGCCGGCGATGCCGAGGAGTATTCCCCCAAAAGGGGGGTACAGGCGCCGGTGCATCCGTCCCCTTCGCGCTTGCGATCCGTCTGTCCCTGCGCCTAAGAACAGATTGGAAGTCCCGGCTGCGCGGTTCTCGCGATACGATCGGTCACCAACAGGGAAAACGTCATGAGCGAGAAGGTGGTCGACGTTCGCGCGGCCTGGATCGACGGTGCGCATGTAGACGACGCCGGATATCAGGCGATGTACAAGTCCTCGGTGGACGACCCTGCTGCCTTCTGGGGTGAGCACGGCAAGCGGATCGACTGGTCGACACCCTACTCGACCGTGAAGAACACCAGCTTCGCTCCCGGCAAAGTCTCGATCAAATGGTTCGAGGACGGCAAGACCAACGTCGCTTACAACTGCATCGACCGTCATCTCGCGACGCGCGGCGACCAGGTGGCGATCATCTGGGAAGGCGACGACCCCAACGAATCCAAGCACATCACCTATCGCCAGCTTCATTCGGAAGTCGGCCGCATGGCCAACGTGCTGCGCAATCGCGGCGTCGGCAAGGGTGATCGCGTCACGCTCTACCTGCCGATGATCCCGGAAGCCGCCTATGCCATGCTGGCCTGCGCCCGGCTCGGCGCGGTCCATTCCATCGTCTTCGGCGGCTTCTCCCCGGACTCCCTGGCCGGCCGCATCGAGGGCTGCGCCTCCAAGCTCGTCATCACCGCCGACGAAGGCCTGCGCGGCGGCCGCAAGGTCGCGCTGAAGGCGAATGTGGATGCCGCGATCGCGCGGCTCGGCAAGGACGCCGTGGATCACGTCGTCGTGGTGCGCCGCACCGGCACGAGCGTGCCGATGGAGCCCGGCCGCGACGTCTATTATGACGAGGCCGCCGCCCAGGTCACCGACGACTGCCCGGCCTTGGCCGTGGAGGCGGAGCACCCGCTCTTCATCCTCTACACGTCCGGCTCGACCGGCCAGCCGAAGGGCGTGGTCCACACCACCGGCGGTTATCTCGTCTACGCGTCGATGACCCACCAATACGTCTTCGATTACCGCGAAGGCGAGGTCTACTGGTGCACGGCCGATGTCGGCTGGGTCACCGGGCACAGCTACATCGTCTACGGCCCCCTCGCCAACGGCGCGACGACCCTGATGTTCGAGGGCATCCCGACCTATCCGTCCACCTCGCGGTTCTGGGACGTGGTGGACAAGCACAAGGTCAACATCTTCTACACCGCGCCCACCGCGATCCGCTCGCTCATGGGCGGCGGCGAAGGCCCGGTGAAGAAGACCTCGCGCGCCTCGCTCCGCATCCTCGGCTCCGTCGGCGAACCGATCAACCCGGAAGCGTGGGACTGGTACTACCGCGTGGTCGGCGACAGCCGCTGCCCCATCGTCGATACCTGGTGGCAGACCGAGACCGGCGGCATCCTCATCACCCCGCTGCCCGGCGCCACCAAGCTGAAGCCCGGCTCGGCCACGCGGCCGTTCTTCGGGGTGCAGCCGCTGATCGTCGATGCCGAGGGCAAGGAGCTCGACGGTCCGTGCGAGGGTAACCTCTGCATCAAGGATTCCTGGCCGGGCCAGATGCGCACGGTCTACGGCGACCACGAGCGGTTCGAACAGACCTACTTCTCCACCTACCCGAACCTCTACTTCACCGGCGACGGCTGCCGCCGGGATGAGGACGGCTATTACTGGATCACCGGCCGCGTCGACGACGTCATCAACGTCTCGGGCCACCGCATGGGCACCGCTGAGGTCGAATCCTCCCTGGTCGCCCATCCGAAGGTCTCGGAAGCGGCCGTCGTCGGCTACCCCCATTCCATGAAGGGACAGGGCATCTATGCCTACGTCACCCTGATGGAGGGCGAGGACGGCTCGGACGAACTGCGGAAGGAACTGGTGGCCTGGGTCCGCAAGGATATCGGCCCCATCGCCTCGCCGGACCTGATCCAGTTCGCGCCCGGCCTGCCCAAGACCCGCTCGGGCAAGATCATGCGACGCATCCTGCGCAAGATCGCGGAGGACGAGTTCTCCTCGCTCGGCGACACCTCGACCCTGGCCGAGCCGGCCGTGGTCGAGGATCTGATCGAGAACCGTCAGAACCGCGCATCCTGAACGCAGCGTTTTCCGCAACGAACCGGCGCGCCTCGCATGGGGTGCGCCGGACGATCGCTTATTCCAACTTCGAATGATCGCCTCGGCCGTTTCGTGTGTCCCGATGCCTGCGTCAAAGGGACTTGGGACACGGGACCGTTTTGAGCCGCATCGATCGCATTCGCCCCCATCATCACACGACAACTCAAGCCGAAAGCTCCGCTCAGAAGAGCAACGGCATTTAGGGAAGGTAACGCCATGTCTGATATCGAGACTGCGCGGATCGCGCAGAACCCGCATTTCAAGGAGCTCGTCCACGAGCGCACGCGGTTCGGCTGGACGCTGACGATCCTGATGCTGCTCGTCTATTTCGGCTTCATCGGTCTCATCGCCTTCGACAAGTCGCTGCTGGCGGTGAAGATCGGCGGCGGCACCGCCTCCCTCGGCCTGGTCCTCGGCGTCGCCGTGATCGTCTTCGCCTTCATTCTCACCGGCATCTACGTCCAGCGCGCCAACGGCCGCTTCGACGATCTGACCGCCGCGCTCAAGCGAGACCTCGGCCGATGATCCGCTCAGCGCATCCCATCGCTCTCGGCACCACCCTCGCCGTGATCCTCGCCGGTGCGGCCTATGCCGCCGGCCCGGATATCGGTGCCGTCACGAAGGCACCGACGAACTGGCCGGCCATCGGCATGTTCGCGTTCTTCGTGCTCTTCACCCTCGGCATTACCTACAAAGCCGCCAAGGGCACAAAGTCGGCCTCCGACTTCTACGCCGCGGGCGGCGGCATCTCGGCCGGCACCAACTCGCTGGCGATCGCCGGCGACTACATGTCGGCGGCCTCGTTCCTCGGCATCTCGGGCCTCGTCTACACGTCGGGCTTCGACGGCCTGATCTACTCCACCGGCTTCCTCGTCGGCTGGCCCATCGTGCTGTTCCTCATTGCCGAACGCTTGCGCAACCTCGGCAAGTTCACCTTCGCCGACGTGGCCTCGTTCCGCCTCGACCAGACCTCGATCCGCATCATCTCGGCGGTGGGCACCCTCGTCGTCGTGGCCTTCTACCTAATCGCCCAGATGGTCGGCGCGGGGAAGCTGATCCAGCTCCTGTTCGGCCTCGAATACCTCTATGCCGTGGTGATCGTCGGCGTGCTGATGATCGTCTACGTGGCGTTCGGCGGCATGAAGGCCACCACCTGGGTCCAGGTGATCAAGGCCTGCCTGCTTCTCGGCGGCGCCACCTTCATGGCCGGCGCGGTGCTGTACAAGTACGGCTTCAATCCCGAGGCGCTGTTCTCGGCGGCCGTCGCGACCCACCCGAAGGGCGATTCCATCATGGCGCCGGGCGGCCTCGTCTCGAACCCGATCGAGGCGATCTCGCTCGGCGTCGGCCTGATGTTCGGCACCGCCGGTCTGCCGCACATCCTGATGCGCTTCTTCACCGTTTCCGATGCCCAGGCAGCCCGCAAGTCGGTGTTCTACGCCACCGGCCTGATCGGCTACTTCTACATCCTCACTTTCATCATCGGCTTCGGCGGCATCGCCCTGCTGATGTCCGACCCGGCCTATTTCAAGCTCGACGCGGCGGGCGCCTTCGACAAGCTCAAGGGCATGGTCGGCGGCACCAACATGGTCGCGGTGAACCTCGCCAACGCCGTCGGCGGTCCCTACTTCCTCGGCTTCATCTCGGCGGTGGCCTTCGCGACCATCCTCGCGGTAGTGGCCGGCCTGACGCTCGCCGGCGCCTCGGCCGTCAGCCACGATCTCTATGCCAGCGTCATCGCCCGCGGGCGCACCAACGAAGCCTCGGAGGTCCGGCTCTCCAAGATCTCGGCGGTCGTCATCGGCATCGTGGCGATCTATCTCGGCTACGTCTTCGAGAACCAGAACGTCGCCTTCATGGTCGGCCTCGCGTTCTCGGTGGCGGCGAGCTGCAACTTCCCCATCCTCACCATGTCGATCCTGTGGCGGGGCACGACCACCTGGGGCGCACTCATCGGCGGCTTCGTCGGTCTCACCGCGGCCGTCGGGATGGTGATCCTGTCGAAGGCGGTGTGGGTGACGACCTTCGGCAATCCGGTGGCGATCTTCCCCTACGACAACCCGGCCCTGTTCTCGATGCCGCTCGCCTTCCTCACGATCTACGTCGTGTCGAAACTCGACAACACCGCCAGGGCCAAGCGTGAGCGGGCGCTGTTCGATGCGCAGTTCGTGCGGTCGGAGACCGGCATCGGCGCGTCGGGCGCCAACGCCCACTGAACCCTCCGAGCCCCCCCATCGAGTCCCTGAAAGGGCGCGGCGCGAGCCGCGCCCTTTCCCGTTCTCAGTACTCATCCGCGGGACAAGTTCGCTTAGAGACTAGAAAGAGACATCTGCACACAAAAACGTGAGCACCGTGCACTCGCGCAGCGTTTTCACTCTTGGGCGAAATCAAGGCGTGAGGTAGCGTCGACCGCTCTCATTCATGTGAGCGTGAAGACCAATGCGCGCCGGGACTTAGCCAACTGCGAACGCCACCGCAGCGGCCGTGTCTTCGACGTGATGGAAGCCAGGCCTGTAAAAGCCTGGAAGTAAAAAAATCTGGAGGAGTTTCCATGTCTGCGTCGTCAGCAGTGCCATTACCGACGGAAGCCGCCCGGCCGATGAGTGCGGGCGAGAAGAAGGTCATCCTGGCCTCATCGCTCGGCACCGTGTTCGAGTGGTACGATTTCTATCTCTACGGATCGCTCGCCGCGATCATCGGCGCCCAGTTCTTCTCGGCCTACCCGGAAGCCACGCGCAACATTTTCGCCCTGCTCGCCTTCGCCGCCGGCTTCCTCGTCCGCCCCTTCGGCGCGCTCGTGTTCGGACGCCTCGGCGACTTGGTGGGACGCAAGTACACCTTCCTCATCACCATCCTGATCATGGGCATCTCCACCTTCGTGGTCGGCCTGCTGCCCTCCTACGCGACGATGAACGAGTACGGCGTCGGCTGGATCGCCCCCGTTGCTCTGCTCGCCTTGCGCATGCTCCAGGGCCTGGCCCTCGGCGGTGAGTACGGCGGCGCGGCGGTCTACGTGGCCGAGCACGCTCCTCGCGGCCGGCGCGGTTTCTACACCGCCTTCATCCAGACCACGGCGACGCTGGGCCTCCTGCTCTCGCTGATGGTGATCCTGTTCACCCAGATCTACGTCAACGCGAACTACGCGCCCGTCGCCACCACCCTCGCCGATGGCTCGGCCGGCACGATCACGCCCTTCGCCGCCTGGGGCTGGCGCATTCCGTTCCTGGTCTCGATCGTGCTGCTCGGCGTCTCGGTCTGGATCCGGCTGCAGATGCAGGAGAGCCCGGCCTTCAAGAAGATGAAGGACGAGGGCACCGGCTCGAAGGCGCCGCTCTCGGAGGCTTTCGGCCAGTGGCGCAACGCCAAGTGGGCGCTTCTCGCCCTGCTCGGCCTCACCGCCGGCCAGGCCGTCGTCTGGTATACCGGCCAGTTCTACGCTCTGTTCTTCCTGCAGACGATCCTGAAGGTCGATCAGTTCACGGCCAACGTGCTCATCGCCTGGTCGCTGATCCTCGGCACCGGCGGGTTCCTGTTCTTCGGCGCGCTCTCCGACAAGATCGGCCGCAAGCCGATCATCCTCGGCGGTTGCGTGATCGCGGCGCTGACCTTCTTCCCGCTGTTCAAGGCGCTGACCGCTGCGGCCAATCCGGCCCTGCACGCGGCTCAGCAGAGCACGCAGGTGGTGGTCAAGGCCGACCCGGCGGATTGCTCGTTCCAGTTCAATCCGGTTGGAACGGCCAAGTTCACCAATTCCTGCGACATCGCCAAGGCGCTGCTCGCCCGGTCCGCGGTGAACTACACCACCGAGCCGGCCGCTCCCGGCACCAAGGCCACCGTCACCGTCGCCGGCAAGGAGTTCGCCGCCGCCGACCCGACCTTCGCCAAGGATATCGGCGCGGCGCTCACCTCCGCCGGCTACCCCACAGCCGCCAATCCGAGCATCGTGAAGATCGTCATCGAACCGAAGGACGGCCTGTCGAACCTCGCCAAGATGATCGATATCTTCTCGGTGCAGAAACTGACGATCATCGGCATCCTGACGATCCTCGTCCTCTACGTGACGATGGTCTACGGCCCGATCGCGGCGGCCCTCGTCGAACTGTTCCCGACGCGTATCCGCTACACCTCGATGTCGCTGCCCTACCATATCGGCAACGGCTGGTTCGGCGGCCTCCTGCCGGCGACGGCCTTCGCCATGGTGGCGCAGACCGGCGACATCTATTTCGGCCTCTGGTACCCGATCGTCATCGCCATCGCGACCGCGATCATCGGTGCATTGTTCATCCCGGAGACCAAGGATCGCGACATCTTCACCTGGGACGACCGCCCGGCGCGGTAATCGCGGGACGTCGGCGTCGGACGGGATTGTCGATCCGGTCCGATGCCGGCACCGGTCGCGGAAGCCTCGGTTTCCACGACCATTCGCTCCCGCTTTCCGCAGGCGGCGAGCGGGAGGGTGAAATGGAAAGGGCCCCATCTCGCGACGGGGCCCTTTCCATGTCGGCACTGCCTTGCCTCGAAGGATTATCGTCGGCCCCTCGTCATTCGGGCTGGGCCTGGTCCTCATACGCCTCCAGCAGCATGGCGTGATCGGACTTCGTCTGCCGGGCATAGCGCATCGCGAATTCGGCGACGGCCTCGTCGAATGCGTCACCCTTGCCGAGGTAGCCGGCGATCATCGCCGCATCTCCGGAGCGGGCATGGGCGCGGGCGAGCGTGGTGCCGCACAGACGGGCATAGGCCTTGGGGCCACTCTCGGAGAGGATCTCGCCGACCGCCGAGAGCTTCTTATTCTTCAACTGGCGAACGTAGAAGGAACGCCCGCTGACCTCGGAATAGGCGGTTCCCAGAAACATGTCGCTCGCCGCCTGCATGATGCGCTGCCCGTCGATCGCGCGCTGGCCCTCGGATGCGAGGAAGAACGGGCTCAGGGCGAGCGGAGCGAGAACCGAAGGCCGGGCTTCCTTGATCTGCAGGAAGAGCGGCGCGCCATCCGCATCGGTGTAGAGCCCCACGGCGCAGACCGTGCCCACCGAGCCGATCCCGACGACCTTGAAGGCGACATCGCGCTGCACGTAGCGCAGGGCCAGCAGGTTGCGGTCGGCCTGGAGGCTCTGCGGATAGGCCAGCAGCGCCGCGGCGGCTTCCTGCACCGCCTCGGTCAGTCCGTTCGGCCCGTCATGGAAGATCGTCGGGGCCTTGTCCGCGATGCGCCACTGGGCCGGATCGGAATGGAAGCTGTCCGGATCGAGGTCGGGGGCGTCGCCGTGGCTCAGACCGCCGGCGGTCTCGGAGGCAGCGTCGGCCAGGAGACGCCGGCACAGGTCCCCGTCGCCGAGACGACCGATCTCGTGATCGAGATCGATCCGGCTGTGCCAGATCGCCAGCGGCGAGAGATGCGACAGCTCGCGCATGTGCTCACGATAGGCGCAGACACTCGCCCGGGCCGCGCGATGGGCCTTGTCCTCGCCCTGCGCCATGGCGGCGACGGCGACACTGGCGGCGAGACGTTTCACGTCGACGGTGAAATCGACGTTCCAGAGCGTCTCGTCGAAATCGTTGATGTCGAACAGGGTCTGACCTTCGGCGCTGCGATACACGCCGAAATTGCCGATGTGGCAGTCGCCGCAGGCCTGGACCGGAATGCCCGGAACCGGAACGCCGACGAGGTCGGCGGCCATGATCGCGGCGGCCCCGCGCAGGAAGGCGAACGGGTTCGCCCGCATCCGCTCGTAACGCAGGGGGATCAGTTCGATCAGCCGGCCGACATCGTTGGCGTGCAGGATCGCGAACGGATCGCGGCCCTCCGCCGGATGCCAATCGGCGTGGGATTCCCGCGGCACCGAATCGCGCAGGCGCTTGCCGGCCGCTCGGCGCTGGGCGCGATCGGAAGACATGTGAGTGTTGGTCATGGAAGAAAGCCTCGACAGGGCGATGCGCGCAGGTCGTCCGCCGCGCACCGCGCGGCATCAGTGCCGGAAGTGGCGATGCCCTGTAAACACCATCGCGAGGCCGGCCTCGTCGGCGGCCTTGATCACGTCGACGTCACGCATCGACCCACCGGGCTGGATCACCGCCGTGGCGCCGGCCTCGGCCGCCGCGATCAGGCCATCGGCGAAGGGGAAGAACGCGTCCGAGGCCACCACCGAGCCCTTGGCGAGGCTCTCGGCCGCGCCGATGCGCTTGGCGCCCTCCGCCGCCTTCCAGGCAGCGATGCGCGAGGAATCGACCCGCGACATCTGCCCGGCGCCGATGCCCACGGTGGCGCCGTCGCGGGCATAGACGATGGCGTTCGACTTGACGTGCTTGGCGACGCGGTAGGCGAAGCGCAGATCCGCGTATTCCTGCGCGGAAGGCTCGCGCTTGGTGACCACCTTCAGCGCCATGTCGTCGATGACAGCCGCGTCGCGGCCCTGGACCAGGATGCCGCCGGCGAGGTTGCGCATGGCGAAGCCCTTGGCGCGCGGGTCGGGAAGACCGCCCGCGAGAAGCAGGCGCAGGTTCTTCTTGGCGGCGACGATGGCGATCGCCTCCTCGGTGGCGTCCGGCGCGATGATCACCTCTGTGAAGATCTCGACGATGCGAGCGGCCGATTCGGCATCCAGGGTACGGTTCAGCGCGACGATGCCGCCGAAGGCCGATGTCGGGTCGCAGGCGAGTGCCCGCTCATAGGCCTCCGCGAGGCTCGCACCCTCGGCGACGCCGCAAGGATTGGCGTGCTTGATGATCGCCACCGCGGCGGCGCGGGCCGGATCGAACTCGGCGACGCATTCATAGGCCGCGTCGGTGTCGTTGAGATTGTTGAAGGACAGCTCCTTGCCCTGGAGCTGGCGCACCGTCGCCACGCCGGGCCGGGTCGAGCCGGGCGTCCGATAGAAGGCCGCCGATTGGTGCGGGTTCTCGCCGTAGCGTAGGGACTGGGCGAGGGTGCCGCCGAAGGCGCGGAAAGCGGGCGCCTCCTCCATCTCCACATGGTCGGCGAGCCAGGAGGCAATGGCGGAATCGTAGGTGGCGGTGCGGGCGAAGGCCTTCTGCGCCAGGCGCTTGCGGGTCGCCGCACCGAGCATGCCGTTGCCGGCTTCGAGTTCGGAGAGGACGGCGCCGTAATCGGCCACGTCCACCACCACCGCCACGTCGGCATGGTTCTTCGCCGCAGCGCGGATCATGGCCGGGCCGCCGACATCGATATTCTCCACCGCATCGTCATAGGCGCACGGCTTCGCGATCGTCGCCTCGAACGGGTAGAGATTGACCACGAGGAGATCGATGGCGCCGATGCCGTGGGCGGCGAGCGCCGCCTGATGCTGCGGGTCGTCGCGCACCGCGAGGAGGCCGCCATGCACCGCAGGGTGCAGGGTCTTCACCCGCCCGTCCATCATCTCGGGAAAGCCGGTGATCTCGGCCACTTCCGTGACGGGCAATCCCGCCTCGCTGAGCGCCCGATGGGTGCCGCCGGTGGAGACCAGGGCGACGCCGCGCTCGGACAACGAACGGGCGAAGTCCACGAGGCCCGTCTTGTCGGAAACGGAAAGAAGCGCGCGGCTAACCCGCACCTGATCATGCGACATCGTCGTAAACCGTCCGGGACAGGGCAGATCCTGCCCTTCAAGCGCGCCCGGTATCACAGATGCGGCCCTATCGGCTACCGCGCCGCATCATCGGCCACGGGAGTCTCGAGTCTGGCGGGCTCGCTCCGGCTCGGAGCCTGGGCGAGGTGCAGGAACCGCCAGCGGACCCGCGCGCCCTCCCCGGCCGTGACGTAGAGGACGATCTGGTCGGTCCGCCGCGCGCCGGTGAGGCCCGCGAAATACACACTCTCCTCGAGGGCGACGGCAGCTCCCACGGCTTCGAAGCGCCAGACCTCCCCCAGCGGGGATGCCAGATCGATCCCCCCGCCCTCGGCGGCGGTGGCGGCGATGGCGGGGTGCAGGTGGAAGCGGATCGCCGCCTCCGGCGGACGCAGACGGATGCGGTTGCCCTTGGTGGCCACCGGCACGAAGGCGTCCTCGCCCTCGAGGCCCGCCCCATCGGGCAGGAGGCGCCAGCGGCGCTCGTGGACGATCCCGAACTCGACGACATAGCCGTCATGGCGTCCGGCGAGGATCGATGCGCCGGCCTCGCTGGTCCGCTCGGATTTCACCGCGCGCGGCCCACGCACGAGCACGGGCCCGATCCGCCCGATGAGCCAGTCGGCGGCCAGGCGGCTGCCCAACCCCTCGGCGGCGCCGAGGAAGCGGCAGGACGAGGAATCTCCCACCGTGGCGGTGGAATGCGCGGCGGTGCTGCGGGCGAGGCGGCGCAATTCCGGACCGCTCGCCGGCAGGCCGCAATTGATCACCACCCGCTGTGGGCCGCTTGACATCTCGAAGGAGAGGCAGCCGGCCCCGGCATTCATCGAATAGGGCAAGGGCGGCGGCGCGCCGACATCGGCGACGACGACGACGCGCCCGCTTTCCAGCCGCTCGTAGCCCGAATTCGGCGCATGCATCATCGGCTGCGCCATGGCACCGTCATAGACCAGCAGCGTGGCGAGATGATCCGCCGCCGTGGCACCCATGCCGTTGAAATGGCTCAGGGACGCATCGCCATGGCGCAGGAGACGCAGGAGCGGCAGCATCCGGTCGATCGCGTGGAGCAGGGCTTCCGGCGGATCGAGGCTGCGGCTGAGGAAGCTCTGGCGCAGGGGCAAGAGATCGAGCAGCAATTCCATCGCGAAGCGCGGATCGCGGCTGCGATGGCCGCCATCGGCCATGATCTGCCGATCGAGTTCTCGCGACAGGATGCGGGTGGCCCGACGCAGGATTGGCTGGACGCCCTCGCAGCACAGGCCGGCATAGCAGAGTGCCACCACCGCCAGGAGACGCGATTGCGGCGGCAGGCCCCGTCGAAGGGAGCGTTCGAGGTCGCGGGCGCCGCGGCCCACCGCCTTGAGGAAGGCCTGATAGAAGGCGTGGTCCGCTCCTTCCAGAACCAGCGGCGACTGGCACAGGAACGAGATCAGCCGCCGTGCCGCCACGGGCACCGGCTCGGCCAGGGTCGCGTCGCCACGGCCGGTGATGAAATCCGCCACGAAGGCGCGGGCATTGGCCCTGGCCAATGCCGTGTCGGCGGCACGGAGATGGCGCAGCCAGCCAAATCCGTAGAACGCATCCGCCCATTCCGGCGAAGGCGGTGCGTAATCGAACGGCGACCGACCGCTCACCGAGAGCGAGCGTCCAGCGAAGACGAACAGGCCGGCATAGATGTCGTCGGCGAAGGTGGCATCGCTGGTACGCAGATCGTGCGGGGCGATGACCAGGGCGCTGACCCGTGCGCGGGCGAGAAGATCCGGGCTCGCGGTCAGGCGTGCGGACACGCCGCGCGCCGAGCGCGCGATCTCGCGCCCGACGAGCCGATAGAATCGCCAGCGATCAGCCCCCCAACCCACGCACGCCTTTCCTCCAGCCCATCGACCCGTATGGGCATGATGCCGGATGTCGCCCAGTCCGAAGCTAGGCTGTGCCTATTAACCAACAATTAAGGATGCCGACACTCGTCGGACGGCATCATCGTCATCGGGCTCGCGTTTTCCCGCCCTCGTTCGCTGCAAGGCGCATAGAAGGCGCAGGCCGGCAAAGTGTATTTTTCACCAAGCGCGGCCGGAACGCTTGAATGCTGCACAGGTTATACACAGCGCCGACCGAGCGTCGTTCCTGCAGCATCCAGCAATGGCAGCGTGCCTATGACTGTCATCAGCGTTCTCAAGCGGGCTGGAATCTTAGTTTCCGCTGCTGCGTTATTGTGCAGTACCAGCGCGGCGATGGCGCAGAGCTCCGGAGACCGTGGATTGGGCGGTCTCTTCGAGGCTCTGTTTTCTCCGGCACGTCCCGTGGTCGAAGCGCAGCCGGTCTCGCCCGCTTTGGCGATCGAGCAGAGGCTTCCGTCACGGCGCGAAGCGAGCCGCCCTCGCCTGAAGATCCGCTACGCGGCCCTGCCGAAGAGCGAGCCACTGCAACTGCATGTCGGCGACCGCCAGACACCGATTTCCATTTCCTCCGGGCCGATGACGGCCCTGCTGAAGGACCCGACCCTCCGGCCCGGCGACATCGTCGTGCTAAAGGACGGCGCCCGCGTCTTCACCGGCAACGAGGACAAGACTCACAGTGTCCGGGATTTCGAACCGGTGAGCCGCTCCGCCATGGTTGACCGCAAGACCAAAGCGCTGCTGTCGATGATGATCGCCCCGGTCGGCGCGCTGCCGCCGGACGAGGTGCGCAAGTTCATGGCGCGTCTGAAAACATCGACCCCGCAGACGGGTCTCCAGGCCGAAGGCGGGGTCCAGACCGTCTCCATGCGGATCATCACGCCCTAGAGACGAAGTCTCCCCCGATGATGACTATCTGAGGTAGGTGACGCTGTACAAAGTCCGGCGCAACTCGTCCTCGGTTACCCAGATCCGGCCATTGTCGCAGCGTTCCCGGATGCCGTCGCGTAACCGCCCGCAATACTCGCCGGTATTGTCCTGGATGCGGTACTGGCAGGCATTCCCCGCCTTGCGGCGACCGATGACCGGGCTCGCATGGTCGGCGAACAGGTCGGGGTCCTTCGGATCGCGGGCCTCGAGCAGGTACCAACTGTAGCCAACGGTCGGGACGCGGCCATTGTCCAGGGCGTAATCGACCATGGCGAGGATGCGGTCGAGCTTGGCCCTGCTCGGATGGCGGCCGGATTCGAGCATGTCGGCGAAATCGGCTTGGCTCGCGGCGACGCGGTAGGAGACCGGCAGGAGCGGCACCGGCAACGGCGCGCGTCGGCACACCGTCTCCACATGGGCGATCCAGGCCGCGTTGAACGGATCGGCCCGCCGGCTGCGCAGATGCGCGGCGGTGGCGGCGACCGAGCGGTAGCTCTGCTTCGTGGCATGCAGGCGCGTCCGGTAGCGCAACGATCGCAAGACCGGCATCACGTAGCGGTAGCCGTCGTTGGACGGCAGGTCGCGGTCCTCACAGAACCCGCCGATATTGTAGAGGAGCGCCGCCGTATCCTCCTCGCCGCCCTCGATCTTGTCGAAATACGGTTCCAGGGCCGGGTTGCCGTCCTTGGTGACCTCAGCGCTGTTGCGGCTCCAGGCGATGTCGGCACGGTAGGCCGGATGCGCCTTCAGATGCCGTTTCAGGTGCGGGACCGGGATTGCGGGCAGTTTTGCCGGGTCGGCGAAATAGAATTTCGTCGCCACGTCGAGGGGCGAGACCGGCTTGCCGATCCGGTGCGAGATCATGTCCGCGGTGGCGTAGGCGAAACAGATGGCGCTCTCGCCCTGGTTCAGGGGTAGCTCGCTGGGCGCGGGCGAGATCCCCACATCGCGGGTGCCGGTATGGATCTCGAAGGGGATGGTGGCCGCGACCGGGGCGCAGCCGGGATTGCGGAGATAGGCCGGCTGCGCCGGCAGGATGCGACGGTCGACCTCGTCGGCCGGGGCCGGGCCGACGAGGGACAGGGCCCCGGCCAGCCTGGCAATGGCACGGCAGGCGGGATGCACCAAGCGGCCTAACCCTTCCGGACCAGGCGGCTCGCGAAGAACCCGTCGATTCCGCCGCGGACCGGTGGCGGCGTCACCTCGCCGGCGACCGCTTCGCCGCTCAGATGCGACGGGAGCGTCCGCAAGTCGCCGTCGCCGTTGACGAGTTCGGCGAGCCCACCGACCTCATCGGGCCGGATGGGAGCGCGCTCGAAAGCGGGATTGCGGGCGAGGAAGGCGGCGATCTGACCCTCCCCCTCTTCCGGCTCCAGGGAACAGGTGCAGTAGACGAGGCGGCCGCCCGGCTTCACCAGGGTCGCGGCACGGTCGAGCAGACGGCGCTGCAGACCGGCGAGGCGCCCGACATCGCCCCCGGCCTTGGTCCAGGCGACGTCCGGATGGCGGCGGATGGTGCCGGTGGCCGAGCACGGCGCATCGAGGAGCACGGCGTCGAACGTCTCGGCATCCGTCTCCGGAAGCTGGGTCGCATCGCCGACGCGGATCTCCGCCGTCAGACCGAGGCGGCCGAGATTCTCACCGAGCCGTTCGAGGCGCTGGGCCGAGCGATCGACCGCGACCACGTCGGCGCCCGCGGCGGCGAGCTGGGCGGTCTTGCCGCCTGGGGCCGCGCAGAGATCGGCGACGCGCTCGCCGGGCTTCACGGCGAGGAGGCGCGCCGGGATGGCGGCGGCGGCGTCCTGGACCCACCACGCGCCTTCGTCATAGCCGGGCAGTTCGGAGACCGCCGAGCGGACCTCGTGCAAACGGATGCTGCCGGTGGGCAGGGCGACGCCGCCCAGGCGCCCGGCCCATTCCTCGGCCGATCCGCGCGGTGTGATGTCGAGGGAGGCCCCCGACAGATGGGCGGAGGCGATGGCCCGTGCCGTCTCAGGCCCGTAGGCGGAGGCCCAGCGCGCGGCGAGCCAGTCCGGCGTGTTCTGCGCCAGGGGATCGGATGCCTCGGCCGCGATGGCCTCCCGCTCGCGGATGACCCGGCGCAGGATGGCGTTCACGAGGCCGGGCGTGTGCTGCAGGTAGGGGTCGCCCTTGGCGAGACGGACCGAGAGATCGACGGCGGCGTGGTCGGGCACGTTGAGATCGAGGATCTGGACCGCGCCCGTGACGAGCAGGGCCACGAGCCGGGGCTGGTCCGGCGGCAGGCCCTGGTTCATCCGCGCGGCCAGCATCCGGCGCAGGAAACCGAGGCGGCGGAAGGTGGCGGTGGCGATGGCGCGCGCCAGCGAGGCATCGGCGGCATCCAACCCGGCGTCGCGGCCCGCCTGGGCGAGGGCGTCCTCCAGGGCGAAGGCGCGGCCCTGCACGAGGAGATCGGCCACGGCGGCATGTGCCACCTGTCGGGCGGCGAGGCCCGGAACCGTGCGGTCGATCGTCGTCGTCGGCCCATCCGCGTTGCGGCGTGTCGCCATGAGTGCCACTTTCCGTATCAGAGGCCCGGTCACCCGGAGCCGTTCCCAACGGATGCCCTCCCATCCGGCCCATCGAGATGCAAGCCATGACGACGCCCGACGACGCGGAAAACGCCGTGATCACGCCCCGGCCCACCCTCACCCCGGCCGCGACACGGGCCTTGGCCGAGGCCGCCGAGCGCCGGAGCGCCATCGACGCGAAGGCGGCGGAGATCTCCGCCGCCCGCGAGCGCCAGGGTCGCGGCGGCCTGGAGCCCGTCCGCTACGACGATTGGGAAGTCAAAGGCATCGCCGTTGATTTCTGAGACCGCCTCTACCGTGTAACGTAGACCTGCGTGCCCACCCTGACGCGCTCGTAGAGATCGACCACATCCTGGTTGTACATACGGATGCAGCCGTAGGAGGCGTAGGTGCCGACCGAGTTCGGGCGGTTGGTGCCGTGGATGGCGTATTCGCCGCCCGACAGCGTCATCGCCGCAGCGCCCATCGGGTTGTGCGGCGAACCGCCCGCGATCACGTCGGGGAGGCGCGGGTTGTCGCGCTTCACCTCACGCGGGGGCGACCAGGCCGGCTCCACATACTTGCCGTCGATCTGTGTGGCACCGGTCCATTGCTTGCCGGGCTTGCCCACCGCCACGGGATAGCGGATCGCGGTGCCGTCGCCGTTCACGAGATAGAGCCGGCGCTCCGAGGTGCGGATCACGACCGTGCCGGGCATGGCGGCCTGATCGAAGGCCACGAGTTCGCGCGATGCGGCCGGTGTCGCCGCCAGACCGGCGCTCAGGACCGTACCCGTCAAGAAAGCAGTGAAACCATTCCGCGCAAACATCTGTCGTCATCCTCGAAAGCGTGACCGTGAGCTTCACGATAAGCCGCTGTCGACGTTGCCGTTCCGGTTACCGGCGAGGTTCATCTGTCGGATACGCACTGAAATCGTGGAGTGCAGTTAAGTACAGCCCATGGCTCTCGCGATAAATGCGAGCGACGTGCCCAAGCTTTGATTAAGGACGACGCCGGTCAGCGCTCCAGCAGCGCCGCCGCCGCATCCCGCTGCTGCCAGCCGTGCCGGACGAGTTCGGGGTCGTCATGCTCCTCCACCGGGTGACCGACGCAGAGATAGGCGACGAGGCGCCATTCCGCCGGCACGTCGAGATGCGACGCGACGCATTCGGGCTCGATGATCGAGACCCAGCCGACACCGAGGCCGTGCGCCCGCGCGGCGAGCCAGAAGGCGTGCACCGCCGTCACGACCGAATAGCGCAGCATTTCCGGCATGGTGGCGCGGCCGAGGCCATGGCCGTCCTCCGTGGCCTCGTCGCAGAACACCGCGAGATGGATCGGTGCCTCGCGCAATCCCGCGAGCTTCAGGCGGAGATAGGTCTCCCGGCGCTCCGCATCGTAGGTTCCGGCCGCCGCCCCGTTGCAGCGCTCGAAACTGGCGATCACCGCCTTGCGCCGGGCCGGGTCGGCGACCCGGACGAAGCGCCAGGGTTGGCTGTTGCCGACGGACGGGCTGAGCCGGGCCAGGGCGAGGCAATGCCGCAGCAGGGCTTCATCGACCGGCTGGCTCTGAAAGCGGCGCACGTCGCGACGCCAGGCCAACAGGTCGCCGAGCGTCTCGCGAAAGCCGGGATCGAAACTCACCACAACCTGCCGCCCCTCACTGACATGACCGGCCGGTTCGATCCCGTCCTCGACCACCGGCCTCAAGGGCGGTGAGAGGAAGGAAACGAGCGATCCATCGCCGCGAGGGATGATTTTAGACCACGGAGCGCCGGCATGGCAGAAAAAAAGGCCGCACTCCGAAGAGGCGGCCTGAAGTCCTTGGGTCTCGAAACCTCTGGAGTGTCGCCTCCGTGACATCGGCAGGCTCCCGAAAGCTGGGGAGCATGGATATCGGTCGCCCGACCGAGCACGGAACCGACGAGGTTCGGCCACAGGTATCATCTTCTATCAAGGCCGACGATGGGCGGTTTGGCGGCGAAATCGTGATGATGTGTTGCCGTTCGGTGTCTCGCCTCGCCGTCGTGAGCCGGCGCGAGACAGGCGACGTTCGAGGCGCGCCGGGCTTGCGGCCCTTCGGGTGGAGGCCCATCATCCCGGAGCCGGCGCCCGCCGTGATCCGCCATGGCATCGGGCCGGGACGGCGACGTCGCGTCCGGGAATGCCGAAATCGCACGTGCGTCCGGGGGCGTCGTCCCGGTTACGGTCGACGGGGCTCAATGCTAAACCGAGGAGCGAGGATGGACGAGAGGACCGGAGCCGAGCCGCGATCGCAGGATTCCAGCGGCCGCGTGGTGCCCTTCCCGACGGCCCCGGTGGTGCCACAGGTCGCCTTCGACCGCAGCGAGCTCAGGACCCTGTTCAACCTCTACGGCAGGATGGTCTCGGCCGGCGAGTGGCGCGACTACGCCCTCGACTTTCGCCGCGACAAGGCGGTGTTCTCGATCTACCGACGCTCGTCCGAGACCCCGCTGTTCCGGGTCGAGAAGGACCCGAAACTCGCCCGGCGCCAGGGCGCCTTCGCGGTGATCTCGGCCGCCGGCACCGTGCTCAAACGCGGCCACGACCTCGCCCGCGTCCTGGTGGCTCTGGAGAAGCCCCTTCGCGTGGTGTGATCGCCGGCATCAGGGGATGATGAACGGGATCGCGTCCCACCGGATCGGAGGCCAGCCCCATTTCCGCGCGGCGATGGAATACAGGCTGCCGAATACGACCAGCGCGACGACGCCCGCGACGATCGCGGCTCCCAGACCCGCCCATGCGCCGGCACTGATCGCGGCGGCGACGCTCGCCCCGACGACGAGGTAGGTCGGCACGTCGCTCGGCGGCGGCGTATCCCGTCCCGGGCCGAGCCCGATCTGCGGTACTACCGGCCTACCCAACGCGCTATCCTCGCATCACCGCCGTTGTTGAAATGCAAAAGGCCCCGGCGTTTCCGACGGAGCCTTTCGATCCGTGTCCTGAAAGCTCGCTTAGCGGCGGTCGCCGAGGAGCTGGAGCAAGAACTGGAACATGTTGATGAAGTCCAGGTACAGGGTCAGAGCGCCGTTCACCGACAGCTTGGCCGCGCCCTCGGCATCGGCACCGCTGTAGAGGAACATCTCCTTGAGCTTCTGCGTGTCGTAGGCGGTAAGGCCCGCGAAGATCAGGACACCGAGCACCGAGATCGCGAACTGAAGCGCGCTCGAGGCTAGGAAGATGTTCACGACCGAAGCGATCAGGATGCCGATCACGCCCATGATCAGGAACGACCCCATCCCGGAGAGGCTGCGCTTGGTGGTGTAGCCGTAGAGGCTGAGACCGCCGAACGTGGCCGCCGTGATGAAAAAGACCCGGACCACGCTGGCGCCCGTGAAGACGAGGAGCAGCGTCGACATTGATGCGCCCATCACCGCCGCGAAGGCGAAGAAGGTCATGCGTGCCGAGGAGGCGGACATCTTGTCCATCCGCATCGTGAAGATGAAGATGAACGCGAGCGGAGCGAGCATCAGCACCCACTTGAGCGGGCTGGTGTAGAGCATCTGGCCGAACGGGGTCAGGGCGAGCTTGCCCGTCGCCGTCTGCGCGGTCGCGGCCATGTTCAGGCCGAGCGCCACCAGGCCGGAAATCCCGAGGCCGATGACCATGTTGTTGTAGACGCCGAGCATGAAGGCGCGCAGGCCCTGGTCGACATCGACCTGGGAGCCGGCATAGCCCTGAGGCTGGGCGCCGTAGCGGAAGGGGCTATTATCGAATGCCATGGGAGTTTCCCTTGGAAGCTCTCTCAGCGTGTGATTTGGAACCGAGGCTCACGCACATGACCTCTGGCGCGACACCGCGCCTTGGCCGAAATATGTTCCGTCATGCCGCTCTGCACAAGGGGGCGGCCGAGCTTTGTGGGCCAAGAATCGAGGTCATTGAGCGCGATCTTTATTTGGACAATCACGGATTAAATCTCGGTCTTCATCTTCGCGGCGGCGCGAATTTGTGGTGACGAGACATAAACCATGACTTCCGGCCTCCTCTCGACCCGGCCGGGGATGCCGCCTCGGTGTCGACCGACCGGCCGGCCGAATGTCCGCCCGGCTCAGAACTGACGGAGATAGGGAGCCGGCTTCTGCCCGAGGATCCGCCACGTCCCGGCAAGGCCGAGGAGAATCGAGAACACCACCGCGAGGGTGGATGCGAGAAGAGCACCGGACAGATCGAGGGCGAAGTCGAGCTTCATCACGCGGGTGACGATGACCCAGCCCGCGAGCGTCCCGGCCAGGAGCCCGAACACGGCCGTCGCGAGCCCCAAGGCACCGTATTCCAGCGCATAGGCCAGGAGCAGGCGCCCGCGCGTGGCGCCCAATGTCTTGAGCACCACGGCATCGTAGAGCCTGGCGCGATGACCGGCGGCGATGGCGCCGGCAAGCACGAACAGGCTCGCCACCACGGCGACGCCGCTGGCGCCGCGGATCGCCAGGACCAGCTTGCCGACGATGTCGTTGACCGTGTCGAGGGCGTCCTTCACCCGCACGCTGGTCACCGACGGGAAGGCGCGGGCGACGTCGCGCAGGATCACGGCCTCGGCCTTGGCGTCCGGCCCGCCGGCCAGCGTCAGGGTGGCGAGGTCCGAATGCGGCGCGCCCCGGAACGTGCCGGGCGAGAACACCATGACGAAGTTGATGCCGAGATTGCGCCACTCGACCTTGCGCAGGTTGGCGACCGTGGCCGTGAGGTTGCGCCCGAGCACGTTGACCGTGACGGTGCCGCCGACACCGAGGTTGAGGCCGCGCGCGAGTTCAGAATCGAACGAGACGAGGGGTTTTGCCCCCTCCTCCGCGCTCCACCACGCGCCGGCGACGAGATTCGAGCCCTCGGGCAGATCCTCGGAATAGGTGATGCCGCGGTCGCCATCGAGCACCCAGGCGGCATCCTCCGGCGGTTTGATCTCGGCCGCCGGAACGCCGTTGATGGCGACGATCCGCCCGCGCATCATCGGCACGCGCTCGATCTTGGCGCCGGGCGCGAGCGTGCCGAGGGCCGTGTGGAAACCGTCAGCCTCGGCCGCCGGGATGTCGAGGAAGAACAGATTCGGCGCGCGGGCCGGCAGCGAACTCGTCAGCGTCCGCCGCACATTCGCGTCGATCAGACTCAACGTCACCAGCAGCGTGACGCCGAGCCCGAGCGACAGGACGATGGCCGGCGTCAGCGCGCCGGGGCGGTGGAGATTGGCAAGCGCCATGCGCGGCGCGGCGGAGCGCGGACGCGGAAGACGCCGCGCCAGGGCCATGAGACCGAGAGCGACCAGCCGCAGCAGGCCAAAGGCGAGGCCGGCCGCCACGATGAACATCAGCGCCACCCTGCGGTCGAAGGCGGTGGCGAGGGCCAGCGCCACCAGGGAAGCGAGCGCCGCGACGAGGATGAGCCGGTAGCGCAGCCGCGTCTTGCGGGTATCGGGATCGACCACATCGCGGAACAGGCCCGAGACCGGCACGTCATGGGCATGGCCGAGCGGAATGATGGCGAAGGCGAGCGCCGTGAGGAGCCCGTAGGCGGCCGCGAGCAGCAATTCCACAGGCGCCAGGGTCGGGTTCAGCGGCAGCGGCAGCGCATCGTGGAACAGGGCGTCGAGGAGGAAGGGCAGGCCCGCGCCGATGACGAGTCCGATCGCGGTGCCGAGGCCGGCGATGAGCATCACCTGCGTCAGGTAGAGGCCGACCACCTGCCCCCCCGGCGCGCCGACGCACTTCAGGGTGGCGATGGATCCGCGCTTGCGCGCCACGAAGGCGTTCACGGCATTCGCCACGCCGACCCCGCCGACGATCAGGGCCGTGAGTCCGACGAGAGTGAGGAACTGGGTGAAGCGCTCGACGCTCTTGGCGAAGCGCGGGTCGGCATTGGAGCGGGAGCGCATCTCCCAGCCGGCATCCGGGGCCGCCTTGGCGATTGCGGCCGTCCGCCGCTCCAACTCGGCATCGTCGGCCTCGGGCGCCTGGATGCGGTAGCTCCAGCGGTTGAGGCTGCCCGGCCGGATCAGGCCCGTCGCCCGGAGCGTCGCGGCGGAGACCAGCAGGCGGGGGCCGAAGCCGATGCCGTTGGCGATCTTGTCGGGCTCGGAGACCAGGGTGGCACGGATCGCGATCGCCTTGCCGGCGATCTCGATCCGGTCGCCCACCTTGAGGTCGAGGCGCGTGAGCAGGAGCGGGTCGGCGACGGCGCCGAACGCGCCGTCCTTCTCGGCCAGAAGATCCGCGAGCGGCAAGGCCGGATCGGTGACGAGGTCTCCGGCGGCGGGATAGGCGCCGTCCACGGCCTTCAACTCCACCAGGGCCGCGCCCTTGTCCCCGGCCAACGCCATGGCACGCAGGGTCGTCAGCACCGAGACCTTGCCCTGCGCATCGAGCGCGGCCCGCTCGTCCGGCGTCGCCTCGCGGTTGATGAGGCTGTAGGTCACGTCGCCGCCGAGGATGCGCTTCCCCTCACGGCCGAGACCGTCGGTGAGTGAGCGCGAGATCGAAGCCACGCCGGAGATCGCGGCGACGCCGAGCGCGATGCAGGCGAGGAACACCGCAAAGCCCGACAGGCCGCCGCGCAACTCGCGCAAGGCGAGGCGGAGGGTGAGCGGGACGCGACTGGGGCGCGGGGTCGGAATGGCCTGAGGCAGGCTACCGTGCATGGGTCAGGCCCTCGGCCGCAAGCGGACGAGACGTCCGCGCGGGCGACCTCCCCGCCTCTGCGGGAAGGATGGATGCGCCAGGACCATCCATCCTCACGCCGCCACCGTCTCGTCCACCAAACCCGAGCGCAGGCGAACCGTCCGGTCGCAGAGCCGGGCGAGGCCGGGATCGTGGGTGACGAGGACGAGGGTCGCGCCCCGGTCGCGCTTCAGGGCGAACAACAGATCGACGATCTGGCGCCCCGTCGCCTCGTCGAGATTGCCGGTGGGCTCGTCGGCCACCAGGATCGCCGGGTCCGGGGCGATAGCGCGGGCGATGGCGACGCGCTGCTGCTCGCCGCCGGAGAGCTGGGCCGGGTAATGGTGCAGGCGGTGGCCGAGACCGACCGCGTCGAGTTCGGCCCTCGCTCGCTGATGCGCATCGGGCTTGTCGGCGAGTTCGAGGGGAAGCGCGACGTTTTCCAGCGCCGTCATCGTCGGCACAAGATGGAACGCCTGGAACACGATGCCGATACGTCGGCCGCGAAACCGCGCCAGCGCATCCTCGTCGAGGGCTCCGAGATCGGTGCCTTCCACCTCAATGCGACCGGATTCCGGCCGTTCCAGACCGGCCATCACCATGAGAAGGGTCGACTTGCCGGACCCCGAGGGGCCGACGAGGCCCACCGCTTCACCGCGCGCCACGTCAAGGGAGATACCGCGCAGGACATGCACCCGGGCCGCGCCCCGCCCGAGGCTGAGATCGATCCGCGACAGGGCGATCGCCGGGCTCTGGACCTTGCCGGGCATCAAGGCAGAACCGATCTGTGTGAGACCATCGTCATGAACACCATAGGTCGGGGCTGTGCGGGAATGGGTCTGTGTCATACGTCACGCATCGGCGTCGATATGGTTGGTGGAGGCCGCCCGCGCCAGCATACGCGCCGGGCGGCCCTGACGATGGCTCTCTTTGCCGCACTGGGAGCCGGGACGGGCATCGGACATGCTGCGTCCCGGCCGCTCAACCTCGTGGCCTTCGGCGATAGCCTCACCGCCGGGTACCGCCTGCCCTCGGCGGCGGCCTTCCCCAGCGTACTGGAGCGCGAGCTCAAGACCAGGGGCCGCGCCGTGTCGATCGCCAATGCTGGGGTTTCCGGCGATACCAGCACCGGCGGCCTCGACCGGCTCGACTGGTCTGTCCCCGACGGGACGGATGGCGTGATCCTCGAACTCGGCGCCAACGACATGTTGCGCGGCACCGATCCCGCCGTGACGCGCAAGGCGCTCGACACCATCGTCTCGCGCCTCAAGGCCCGCAACATCCCGGTTCTGCTCGCCGGCATGAAAGCCTCGACCAATCTCGGCCCGGATTACGTCGCGCGGTTCGACGCGATCTATCCGGATCTCGCCGCGCGCTACGGGCTCATCCTCTATCCGTTCTTCCTTGAAGGCATCCTCGGCGACCGGCGCTTCAACCTGGAGGACGGGCTCCACCCCAACGTGAAGGGCGTCGAGACCATCGTCGCCGGCATCCTGCCCACCGTCGAGACTTTCCTCGACCAGCTCAGTCCGGCCCCGAAATAACCCGATGCCCCGCCTTTTCACCGCCCTGGAGATCCCGGCCCCCATCGCGGACGCGCTGGCGCGCCATCAATGCGGCCTTCGCGGCGCGCGCTGGATCGAGCGCGGCGACCTCCACATCACCCTGCGCTTCCTCGGCGACGTCGACGAGGATGTGGCCGGAGCGTTCCATGCGGGGCTGGTCGAGGCGCGCCGGCGCGCGCCGTTCGAGGTGACACTCGGCGGCCTCGACGCGTTCGGCGGCGACAGGCCCCGCGCGATCATCGCCAGCGTGCATCCCGGCGCCGACCTCCTCGACCTGCAGGAGGAGCACGAGCGCCTCGCCCGCACCGCCGGCGCCGAACCGGAACGGCGCAAGTTCACGCCGCACGTGACCCTCGCCCGCCTCAACCGGCGCGAGGCCGGCGCACCGGACGTGGCCGACTACCTCGCGGAGATGGGGCTGTTCCCGACGTTGAGGTTCACCGCGACGCGCGTGGCGCTGTTCTCGGCGCGGGAGTCGCGGGGCGGCGGGCCTTATGTGGCGGAGGCGGCGTATCCGATGGGGTGACGTCCAGCGGGCACCGGCTGCAAAGCCGTGCCACCTGTGGCAACGTTGTCCGGTCCCAGGACGGATCGGAGAATTCCCGTGCGCTGCATCTCGCTGATTGGCTTGGCCCTCCTCTGCCTGGGCGCGGTGCCGACATCGTCGAGCGTCAGGGCCGATCCCATGCCGCCGGCCGCCCTGACGAGCGAAGGCCCGGTCCGGCCGACACGGTTCGACGGCATCCGCTACCTCGATAAGGACGGCGTTCCGACCTACCGCGTCAGCGATGGCGGCAAGCGGGTCGATTGGAGCTCGATGGTGGGCTACCTGCGCTACAACGCCAATTGCATCGTCTGCCACGGCCCGGATGGGGCGGGCTCGACCTACGCCCCCTCCCTCGTCGACGCCTTGAAGCACGACGATTACGCGACCTTCGTGGGGATCGTCGTCGGCGGCAAGAAGGACGTGAACGCCTCCGAGCAGCTGGTTATGCCGGCTTTCGGCGAGGACAGGAACGTCATGTGCTACATCGACGACGTCTACGTCTATCTGCGCGCCCGGTCCGACGGAGTCATCGGCCGTGGCCGGCCGGGCGAGCACGAGCCAAAGTCAGAAGCCTTCGAGAAGAAGGAGGATGCCTGCATGGGCTGAAGGCGCTCACAGCCGCCTGAGCGCCACGCTCTCGATCCGGTGGCTCGCGCCCTTGGCCAGGATCAGGCTCGCCCGCTGGCGCGTCGGCAGGATATTGTCGCGCAGGTTCGGCAGGTTGATCGTGGTCCAGAGGGTATCGGCGATGTCGAGCGCCTCGGCCTCCGTCACCTCGGCATATTTGCGGAAGTAGGAGAGCGGGTCGCGGAAGGCGGTCTGGCGCAGGCGCAGGAAGCGGTTGACGTACCAGCGGTGAAGGTCGTCCTCGTGCCCGTCGAGGTAGATCGAGAAGTCGAAGAAGTCGGAGACGAACGGAATCGCGGTGCCGTCGCGGGGCAAACGCGCCGGCTGAAGGACGTTGAGTCCCTCGACGATGAGGATGTCGGGGGATTCGATGACCCGCTCCTCGCCCGGCACGACGTCGTAGACGAGGTGGGAATAGAGCGGCGCGGCGACCCGTTTCTTGCCGGCCTTGATGTCGGTGAGGAAGCGCAGGAGGGCCGCCGTGTCGTAGCTCTCGGGGAAGCCCTTTCGCTCCATCGCGCCCATGCGCTTCAGCTCGGCATTGGACAGCAGGAACCCGTCCGTGGTGACGAGATCGACCTTCGGCGTGTTGGGCCAGCGGGCGAGCAGCGCCTTGAGGACACGGGCGGAGGTGGATTTGCCCACCGCCACCGATCCGGCGACGCCGATGATGTAGGGAACCTTGGCCTCGTGTTCGGCGAGGAGGAAGCGCTGGGTCGCCTTGAACAGCCCCTGCGTCGCCGCGACGTAGAGCGAGAGCAGGCGCGACAGCGGCAGGTAGATCGCCACCACCTCCTCGATGGAGATCGGGTCGTTCAGCGATTGCAGGCGGGCGACGTCGTCGCTGGTGAGGGTGAGCGGGGTCTCGGCGCGCAACTGCGCCCATTCCTCGCGGGGGAACAGCCGATAGGGCGACAGCCGCTCCGGCCCGATCCCGGTCACCGGGTCCTGGCCGAGGGCCAGGTCGCGGGTCATGACGGGGTCGCGCAGGACCGGCTCATGCCCCGACACGGCGGCGATGGGTCGTTGCGGCTCGATGGTCACGTCTGCCTCCGGGCCGCCTTCTCGGCGATGCCGCTCTGCGCCGTGCGGCGCTGGAGTTCCGCCATCACCTCGGGCAGGCCGATGCCGCCGGAGCGCAGCACCACGAGGAGGTGGTAGAGCACGTCGGCCGCCTCGCTCACCAGGCCGGCACGGTCGCCCTGGACGGCCGCGATCGCCGCCTCCACGGCTTCCTCACCGAGCTTCTTGGCGGCCTTGGCCGGGCCGCCCGCGAGGAGCTTGGCGGTGTAGGACTGGTCCGGAGGCGCCGCGGCCCGGTCGGCCACCAAGGCCTCCAGGTCGCTCAAGCTGAAATCGGTCATGCGATCCTAGGGACGTTGGCGAGCGGGGCCTCACGCGCGACGGTGCGGAGCCTGCGGCACAAGGCGGAATTGGGCAAGCGTGGGCGCGGGGGACGAGGGCGCGGCGGGGTCGAACGCGTCACGGATCGAGCCGCATGCGCAAGCCGGCCGCCGCCATATGCGCCTTGGCCTCGGCGATGGTGTGCTGTCCGAAATGGAAGATCGAGGCGGCGAGGACGGCACTGGCGCCGCCGTCTCGTACGCCGGCCACGAGATCGTCGAGGCCGCCGACGCCGCCGGAGGCGATAACCGGCACCGAGACGGCGTCCGAGATCGCCCGCGTCAGCGCGATGTCGTATCCCGAGCGCATCCCGTCCCGATCCATGGAGGTGACGAGGAGTTCGCCGGCGCCGCGCGCGGCCACCGTGCGGGCGAACGCGATGGCGTCGAGCCCGGTCGGCGTTCGGCCGCCATGGGTGAAGATCTGCCAGGCATCGGGTTCGCCCGGAGCGGAGGTGCGCTTGGCGTCGATGGCGACGACGATGCACTGACTGCCGAATTTGAGGGCGCCGCGCTCGACGAAGGACGGGTCGTTCACTGCCGCCGTGTTGATCGAGACCTTGTCGGCCCCGGCAAGCAGAAGCGTGCGGATGTCCTCCACCGTGCGCACGCCCCCGCCCACGGTGAGCGGCATGAAGCAGGCCTCGGCCGTGCGGCTCACCACGTCGAGCAGGGTGCCGCGTGCCTCGTGGCTCGCGGTGATGTCGAGAAAGCAGAGTTCGTCCGCCCCGGCCGCATCGTAGGCCTTGGCCGCCTCCACCGGATCGCCGGCATCGCGCAGTTCCAGGAACTGGACGCCCTTGACGACGCGTCCGTCCTTCACGTCGAGGCAGGGGATGATACGGGTCTTCAACATGGTGGACCTGTCACGCTTGCGGCCGAACACGGGTCGCAGGCATCGGGCCATGCCCGCCCCGGCACCATTCCGTCAACTCGACAGGGCCGATCGGCACCATTTTGCCGGATCAACTCGGCCGATTTGAAAGGCAGGCGGGGCGTAAGGGGGGCTCTCCCCGGAACCCGTCGGCTCCGCCATCGGTCGCCGTCCTACCCCCACAGGTCCGGCGTCGGCGGATGGATCAGGCTGCCGTCGAAGCGCAGGGCCGGTTCGCGGTCCCGCGCCAGCAGCAGGGGGCCGTCGAGGTCGACGTAATCGGCGTGATGGGCGAGCAGCATCGCCGGGGCCATGGCGAGCGAGGTGCCGACCATGCAGCCGATCATCAGCGAGAGACCCCGCGCCTTGGCCTCGTGCGCCAGCATCACCGCCTCGGTGAGGCCACCGGCCTTGTCGAGCTTGATGTTGATGGCGTCGTAGCGGTCGCTCAGGGCGTCGAGACCGGCACGGTCATGCAGGCTCTCATCGGCGCAGATCGGGATCGGCCGGGGGATGTGCGCGAGGAGGTCGTCCTCCCCGGCGGGGAGCGGCTGCTCGATCAGGCCGACGCCCGCCGCCACGCAGGCGGCGAGGTTCGCCTCGATGGTCTCCGCCCGCCACGCCTCGTTGGCATCGACGATGAGGCGTGAATCCGGCGCGCCGCGCCTCACGGCGGCGATGCGCGCCGGGTCGCCCTCACCGCCGAGCTTGACCTTGAGCAGCGGACGATGGGCGGCGGAACGGGCGGCGTCCTCCATGCTCTCGGGCGTGCCGAGGCTCAGCGTGTAGGCCGTGGTCGCGACCTGCGGCGGGCTGAGGCCCGCGATCTCCCAGGCCGGACGGCCGAGCTGCTTGGCCTCGAGGTCGAGCAGGGCGCAGTCGAGGGCGTTGCGGGCGGCGCCCGCCTTCATCAGCGTCAGCAGGTCGGTGCGGGTGGCGCCGGACGCGATGGCACCGGCCTGTTCGGAGATCAGGGCGCAGACACTCTCCGGGGATTCGCCGTAGCGCGGATAAGGCACGCATTCGCCGCGTCCCACATGGCCGTCCGCCTCGTCCGCGATGGTGGCGAGCACCACCACCGCTTCCGTGCGGCTGCCGCGGGCAATGGTGAAGGCGCCCGCGATCGGGAAGCGCTCCACCGCGACGGTGAGGCGGCGGGTCATGCGGCGCTCCCGGCGGGAAACTCCGCCAGCATCCGGTCGATGATCCCGTCGACGCCGAAACGCACCGGATCGGTGGTGGGCAGCCCATGCTCGCGGGTGAGGTCCTGGAGCAGGGTCCGCGCCTCGTCCTCGCCGAGCGATTGCGTGTTCACCGCGATGCCGACCGGGCAGATGCCGGGATTGGTGAGGCTGCCGAGCTGGATCGTCAGGTCGATCACCTCCTGGATCGAGGGGAGCGGATGCTTCACCCCGCGCATCGCGGTGCGGCTCGGCTCGTGGCAGACGACGAAGGCATCGGCCTGGGCGCCGTGGAGCAGGCCGAGACTGACGCCGGCGAAGGAAGGGTGGTAGAGCGAGCCCTGCCCCTCGATCAGGTCCCAATGATCGGGGTCCGCCGCCGGGGAGATCCATTCGACGGCGCCGGAGATGAAATCGGCCACCACCGCGTCGATGGCGACGCCGCGCCCGGAAATGAACACCCCGGTCTGACCGGTGGCACGGAAATCCGCGTCGAGGCCGCGCTCGCGCATGCCGCGCTCCAGGGCGAGGACGGTGTACTTCTTTCCCACCGAACAATCGGTGCCGACGCTGAGGAGCCGGCGGCCGGTCCGCTTCGTGCCCTTGCCGGTGTCGAAGGTCTCGGTGGTGTGGCGGACGTCGTGGAGTTGCCGGCCGTTCCGCTCCGCCGCCTCGGCGATCTCGGGGACCGAACCGAGGCGCACATGCAGGCCGCTGGCGATGTCGAGCCCGGCATCGAGCGCGGCCACGACTTCGGACACCCAATGCGGCGGCAGCACGCCGCCGGCATTGGCGACGCCGATGACCATGGTCTTGCAGCCCTTGGCCACGGCCTCGTCCAGGGTCAGGTCGGGAATGCCGAGATCGGCGGCGCATCCGTCCAGGCGAAGCTGGCCGACGCACCATTCCGGGCGCCAGTCGGCGATGCCGTAGGCCGTCTTGGCGGCCAGCGTATCGGGCACGTCGCCCAGGAACATCAGGTAGGGCGTTTCGATCTGCATCTCGCATTCACCCGCGGACTGAGCTGTGAGGGCCGGTTCGCGCCGTCTATGCGCGAAGGCGCCGCCGCTGCCAAATGCATGATCATGGCCACGCCAGTCATAACCACGGCATTCGGACACCCCTGACGCAATCGGCACTTGCGGCCGGCACCGTTGTCGGGTGTTGTCCGCGCCCGGATCGGACGAGGGAGGTTACGGCCATGAAGATGTACGGCAATTGGCGCTCGGCCGCCGCCTTCCGGGTGCGCATCGCCCTCAACCTCAAGGGTCTCGCCTGCGAGGAAACCTTCATCGACCTCGATGCGGGCGACCAGCACAAGCCCGACTTTCTGGCCATCAATCCGCAAGGCGCGGTGCCGGCCTTCTTCGACGGCGATGGCCCACCCCTGACCCAGTCGCTGGCGATCCTCGACTATCTCGAGGACATCCATCCCGAACCCGCCCTGCTGCCGAGCGAGCCGAAGGCCCGTGCCCGCGCCCGCTCGCTGGCGCAGGTGGTCGCCTGCGACACCCATCCGCTCTACGTGCCCCGGGTCCGCACCTACCTGATGTCGGCCTACGACATCCCGAAGGACCGCATGATGGGCTTCGTGCGGCACTGGTTCGAGATGGGCCTCGGGACGCTGGAGACCCGCCTCGCCAACGAGCCCGGCACCGGCCGCTACGCGCAAGGCGATGCGATCAGCCATGCCGATCTGTGCCTCGTGAGCCTCTGGGTCGGCACCGGCATCTTCGGCGTGGAGACCGCGCCCTATCCCACGGTGAAGCGGATCGCCGAGGACTGCCTGTCCCAGGACGCCTTCGCCAAGGCACACCCGCTGCGCCAGCCCGGAGCGCCGGCCTGAACCGATCGGCGGCAAAATCCCGCCCAAGATTTCGCCCAGAGTTCCGCCGAAGTTCCCGCCGCGATGACTCGGCAGGATATCATAGGTGAAAGATTCGCCTGAGAATGTTGGCGGTCGCTTGCCACCGACGCTGCCGTGCGCTCGGTTTTTGCCTATACTACCCGTGCGGACGAAAGCCGAACGGCCTGCCGCTGAACGTTGAGGATGAGGGAACGCATGGTACCGGGCGAAACCGTGGACAACCTCCACCGCATCGTAGTCGTCGGCGGAGGCGCGGCGGGTCTTCAGCTCGCGACCAAGCTCGGCGATACGCTGGGCAGGAAGGGCAAGGCCCACGTCACCCTCGTGGACCGGGCCCGCACCCATATCTGGAAGCCGCTGCTGCATGAAGTCGCCGCCGGCAGCCTCGACGTGGGCCATCATGCGGTGGACTACCTCCACCATGCCCACCACCATCATTTCCGCTATCGCATCGGCTCGATGACCGGGCTCGACCGCGCCGCGCACACGATCCAGCTCGCCGCGAGCCACGATGCCGAAGGCCGCGAGGTGACCCCGGTCCGGTCCGTCCCCTACGACACGCTGGTGCTGGCGGTGGGCTCGACCACCAACGATTTCGGCACGCCGGGCGTGAAGGAGAACGCCATCGCCCTCGACACGCCGGACCAGGCGGTGCGTTTCCACCAGCGCCTCGTCAACGGCATGCTGCGCGCGCATACCCAGGTCGGTCCGGTACGCCCCGGCCAGCTCCACGTGACGGTGATCGGAGCCGGCGCCACGGGCACCGAGCTCGCCGCCGAGCTTCATCGCACCACCCGCGACGTGGCCTCCACCGGCCTCGACAGGATCGACCCGGCGAAGGACCTGAAGATCACCCTGGTCGAGGCGGCGAGCCGCATCCTGCCGGCCGTCCCCGAGCGGCTCTCGTTCCAGGTGATGGCCTTGCTGAACGAGATCGGAGTCGATGTGCGGACCGAGGCGCGCGTCACCGAAGTCCGCCCCGAAGGCGTCCAGCTCGCCGATGGCGGGTTCATTCCCTCCGAACTCGTGGTCTGGGCGGCCGGCGTGAAGGCGCCTCCGTTCCTGCACGACATCGGCGGCCTGGAGACGACGCGCAACAATCAGCTCGTGGTCACGCCGACGCTCCAGACCACGCGCGACCCCGACATCTTCGCCATCGGCGATTGCGCCTATCTCGTGGAGAAGGGCTCGGACACCCCGATCCCGCCCCGCGCGCAGGCGGCGCACCAGCAGGCGAGCCATCTCGTCAAGCAAATCCCGATCAAGATGGCGGGCGAGCCCCTGAAGCCGTTCAAGTATCGCGACTTCGGCTCGCTGGTCTCGCTCGGGGAGTATTCCGCGGTGGGGAACCTGATGGGGTTCATCCAGGGCAAGAACATGTTCATCGCCGGGCTGTTCGCGCGGATGATGTACCGTTCGCTCTACAAGATGCACGAGCAGGCCCTGCACGGCACGATCAAGACCGGCCTCGACACCCTGGCCCGCGCGCTGACGAGACGGACGGAGCCACGGGTCAAGCTGCACTGAGCCACATCCGAATTAGACGCCGGATTTCACCCGGGAGTCGTTCGTCGGCTCCCGGGCAGGAACGCGACGAGAAGCGACCATGATCGACATCATCCAGGGATTGCAGCAGCGCAACCCGACCCTCGGCCCCTACCTCCTCGTGCTGCGCTCCGATTCCCGCGCACGCGATCCGTCCGATCCGGCCCGGCTCTGCGCCGAGGCGGAAGCCTGGATCGCCGAGAAGGCCCCCGGTGCGCGCCTGTCGCAGGAGACCGTGCTGATCGCCCCCTATCCGGGAGCAATGCCGGCCGAGCGCAGCGTATCAGTCATGGCGTTTAAGGATGCGATGCAGCTCGCCGCCTTCGCCACGGTCTGGACGGTCGACCCCGAGCCGGACGAGGAGTGACGAGGGCCCGAACGATCAGGCGGCCTGCAGCCTCCTGATCGTTCCGAGAGTGCCGTCCCGGACGGTGGTGAGGCGCTGGATCAACGGCGCCAGATCGTCGTCGTTGCGACACGCCACCTCGATCTCGCGACAGAGATCCGACAGGCCGACGAAGCCGAGCAGCCCCGCGGCCGACACCATGACGTGAGCGTCGTAGGCCAGTTCCGACCGATCGATACCGATCAAGTCGGCGGCCTTCGGCGACGGTCCGAACCGGTCGACGAGTTCGTCGGCGAGCATCGACAGCAAGGCTCTCGCCCGCTCCTGCCCGACCATGTCCTTCAACGAATCGTAGACCTCGTGATCGAGGATGGTCGGGTCCTTCGGCGGAACCGGGGCATTAGCGCTGGCCGACGGGGCGGTCCACCGGGCGATGACGGCATAGAGCGCATCGCGCTTGAACGGCTTGCCGACGTGATCATCCATGCCCGCGGCGGTCAGCGATGCGATCTGCTGGGGCAGGACGTTGGCGGTCATGGCGACGATCGGCACCGTGCAGGCCGGTGCAGGCAGGGCGCGGATCAGGCGCGTCGCGGCTAGCCCGTCCATGCCGGGCATCTGAACGTCCATCAGAACGAGATCGAAGGCATGGGGCCCGCCCGCCGTGGCCCGGATCGCGGCGACAGCCTCGGCACCGTCTCCCACCACTTCGACGCTGTGACCGGCGAGTTCGAGGACCGCGCGGGCCAGTGCCTGATTCACCGGCACGTCTTCGGCGACGAGGATCCGCGCCCGCTTCGGCGCGCCGGCATCCCTGGCGCTCCCGTCCGCCGGCGTGCCGGACTCGCGCTGCTTCCTGACGGCGCCCGCCGCCTCCGCACGGGGCAGGACGAGGGTGAACCAGAAAGTCGATCCCTCACCGGGACTGCTGGTGACCCCGATCGTTCCATCCATCATCGAGACGAGGCGGCGGCAGATCGCGAGGCCGAGGCCGGTGCCGCCGAAGCGGCGGCTGATGGAGGAATCGACCTGGCTGAAGCGCTGGAACAGGTGTTCCTGCTGCTCGGACGAGATGCCGATTCCGGTATCCACCACCTCGAAGCGCAGGAGGGGGCCGGCCGCGCTCTCGCCGCATTGGGTGACGTTGAGACTGACGGAGCCGGCCGGGGTGAACTTGACCGCGTTGTTGAGCAGGTTGAGCAGCACCTGCCTGAGCCGGTTCGCATCCCCCATGGCGAACAGGGGCAACGCGCCGTCCAGTCGCGACAGGATGGTCACCGGGCTCTTGAGGGCGCTGCCGCGCACGATCTCGACGGTGTTCTCGATCAGGTCGCGCAAGGGGAACGGCAGCAATTCCAGAGTGAACTGGCCCGCCTCGATCTTCGAGAAGTCGAGGACATCGTTGACGATCGTGAGCAGGGCGGCGCCCGACCCCTGGATCAATTCCAGGCGCCGCCGGTCCTCCGGCGTCCGGCTCGGATCCTCAAGCAGGAGGTCGGCATAGCCGAGGATGCTGTTGAGCGGCGTGCGGATCTCGTGGCTCATGGCCGCGAGGAAATCGCTCTTGGCCGCGCTGGCCCGCTCGGCCTCGGCGGTCGCCGCCCGCAGGGCGGCTTCCACCGCCTTGCGCTCGGTAATGTCGAAATGCAGGCCGACCATGCGGTAGGGAGCACCGGCGGCGTCGTAGAGCACACGCCCGCGCGTCGATATCCAGCGCACCTCCGCATCCACGAAGATGCGGTATTCGGCAATGTAGTTGGTCCGGCTCCGGATCGCGCGCATGGCCTCCGCGCGCACCGCCTCCACATCGTCGGGATGGACGACGCCGATAAAGTCCCGCGCCGGCATGGCGCGCGCGGCCTCGCCGGGGAGGCCGAACAGTCCGACGGCCTTCGGACTAAGGGTGATGACGTCGGTCCAGAGGTCGAGGTCCCAGGTGCCCGCATCGGCCGCCTTCTGGGCGATGCGCAACAGGTCCGTGGTTTCTTCCAGCCGCTGGCGCGCGGTGATGATGTCGTCGATGTCGAGGGCGGTGCCGAGCCATTCGGCGGCATCGGGCACCCGGTCGTCATGCGTCGGGACCGGGATCATCACGATCTTGTGCCAGCGGTAGACGCCGTCATGCCGGCAGAGACGCCCTTCGATGGTGAAGGTCCGCCCATGGGTATGCGCGTCCCGCCAGGCGAGCTCCATGCGTTCGGCATCATCGGGATGGTTGCGCGCGGTGCGTTCGCTCCGCTCGGGGCCGATATCGCCGTAGAAGGCGGTGAAGGCCGGATTGACGTAATTCGCGGTGCCTCGCGGACGGCGGGTCGTCCAGACCAGGACGGGCAACGCCTCCGACAGGGTGCGGTAGCGATTCTCGCTCCGCTTCAGCTCCAGTTCCGCCGCGCGGCGCTCGGTGATGTCACGGGTGATCTCGGCATAGCCGATCACGGCGCCGCCCTCGTCGCGGATGGCATCGATGGCGACGCTCGCGAAGAATTCGGACCCGTCGCGGCGAACGCGCCAGCACTCGAACTTCAGCCGTCCCTCGAATGCCGCCGTGGCGAGAGCCATACTCGGCGCGCCCGCCTGGAGCCCCTCGCGCGTGTAGAAGCGCGACACGTGGCGGCCGATGGCCTCGGTCGCGGAATAGCCGGTGATGCGCTCGGCCCCGCTGTTCCAGTTGGAGACATGGCCGGTCCGGTCGAGGGTGACGAAGGCACAATCGCTCACGGCGTCGACCAGACGACGGAATTGGCTCGTCCGCTCCCGCAGCGCGGCATCGGACTGGCGCGCATCCGTCATATCGAGGGCCGCCCCGAACAGGGCCGTGACCTCTCCCCTCGCATCGAGCTCGCAGATGCCGCGGACGACGACGATGCGGGGCTCTCCGTCGGGGCGCATCATCCTCGCCTCGAAGGTGAAATCACCCTTGCGCGACAGCGCATCCGAGATGCTGGCCTGGACCACCTCGCGGTCGTCGGGATGATACAGGGCGATGGCATCCCCGAGCGACGGCGACGGACCCGAGGAATCGAGCCCGGCGATCAGATAGACGCCGTCGGACCAGAGGGTCTGACCGTCGGCGATCCCGACACGCCAATGGCCGATGCCGGCGACTTCCTCGGCCATGGCGAGCAGGTGATGCGCGCTCGCGAGAGCCGTCTGGCGCTGCTGCAATTCATCGCGCTGCCCGGCGATCGTCGCCTGATGGGCGGCCCTGTCCTCGGCCTCCCGAACCAGACGCACATGCGCATCGGCGAGGCGCAGATGGGCGGTGACGGTGGCGGCGAGGTCCCTGAGGGAGGCGGCATCCTCCGTGCTGAAATCCCGCGTGTTCCTGGAGATGAGGCAGAACGAGCCGACGCGATGCCCCGAGGCGAGGCAGAGCGGCACGCCGGCATAGAAGACGATGGGGTCGGCGCCGGTCACCAGCGGGTTCTCGGCGAAGCGCTGATCGAGACGCGCGTCCGGCACGACGAGAATGTCGCCGCCGGCGATGGTGTGGTGACAGAACGATTGCTGGCGCGGCATCTCCTTCACCGAGAGATCGCAATCCGATTTGATCCACTGGCGGTCGGCATCGATGAAGGAGACGAAGGCCTTCTCGACGCCGAACAAGCGCTTGGCCGTGCGGGACACGGCCTCGAAATGCTCCTCGGGCGGCGTATCGAGAATGCCGAGGCCGTGAAGCGCGGCGACGCGCTCGGCCTCCTGAGACGGCATGGTCAAGGATCGGGCCTCGTTGAGGTGCGGTGACGGCCTAGCAGGGTCGATAGCCTTGCAGGGCATCAGCAATGTCGGCCGTCAGGATAACATCCGATTTATCGGAGCGGTTTTTGCCGGGGCGTTCAACCTTGGGTCTCCCGACCGGGTCCACTCCGTCGTTGGGTGAGGCTTCGCCGACACGGTGAAGACGGCCAGACTAGTGGCGGTCGAGGCGCCATTGGCTCGTCGCCCAGCGCAGGCGCGCCGCTTCGAGCCCCCAGACGATGCCGAGCATCATGTAGACGTGGCGCCATTTCTCGATGTCGATCTGGACCGCCTGAAGGAAGAACATCAGCAATGCGGGCCAGACGATCTGGGCATGGCGCTGGAACGGTGACGGGTAGAACATCAGCCGGAACCCGACGAAGGTCGTGGCCAGGACGAGGCCGATGAAGGTGATGCCACCGACCCAGCCGCCATTGGCGAAACTGCCGATGTAGGAGTTGTGGGGCTCCAGCCCGTAGGTCCTCCGCCAGCGCAGCGGCCCCATTCCCATCGGCTCCTCCGTGAGTTGGGCGAGACCCCGGAGCTGGTTTCCGAACCTCCCGGTTTCACCCTCGTCATAATCCTGGGTCACCGAGGCGCGCTGCGTGAACGTCTCACCGATATTGCCGATGGAGAGCACGCCCCCGATCGCCATGGCGCCGCCGAGGCCGGCAACGAGGCTCAGGGCCACGATGCGCCGGCGCAGGTGCCGCGAGGCGCTCGTCCTGTAGATCGCCGAGACCATGACGACGATGGCGACGAGCGAACCGCCCCACGAGCCCCGGGAGAAGGACAGCAGGATTCCGACGAGTAGGAACAGCAGCGCCAGGAAGGCGAGCAGGGGCCGGCGCGACGTTCCGAGCAGGAGGCCGTGCAGGAGATACAGGACACCGAGGGTCAGGAACGAGCCGAAGACGTTCGGGTCCTGGAAGCTTCCCGCCGCGCGGCCCCAGCGGGCGAAAAGCTCGTCCGAACCGGAGAGCCCGGCATAACCGACGATGCCGAGGGTGGCGCTGAAGAGGCAGCTCGCGAGATAGGCCTTGAGGGCGATCTCGACCCGCTCCTGCGAACGGTCGGCATAGAGCATCGAGAAGAAGATGGCGGTGATGGCGAGGTAGGCGAGCTGGATCGTCCAGGCCACCGGGTCCGGCTCACCGAGATACGGCATCAGGGCGACTACGATCGTCCCGACATAGAGAACGAGCAGAATGGCCAGGGGCAGCGCGCCGCGATGGAGCCGGATGCCGAGGCAGAGCCAGAGCAGGATCGTCGGAATCGCGATGATGTCGTAGGGCGAGGCGGCGCTGAAGGCGAAACAGGCGAAGAAGATGAACGCCGCATGCAGCAGGCTCGCGAAACCGCGAAGGACATCGACGACCTGGACGTTGGACCAGGCCCCGGCGCGCCAGCGCGATCCGGGTCCCGCGGTGATGGAATTCATGCGCGCCGCGCCATTCCCCGAAGGAAGGCGGCCGACGGACCACCTCGACATTCAGCAAAGCGCGGGAAGTGTTGAGATTTCGCGAAGTCCTCGGGAAGGATTCGTCTCACACCAACGCGTGCACCAACGTCCGGAACTGGTCGCCGCGATCCTCGAAGCTCCTGAACTGGTCGTAGGAGGCGCAGGCCGGCGAAAGCAGCACCACCGGCTCGGGCGCCTCCGACAGGCCCGCCGCCTCCGCCGCGCGCCGCGTCGCGACTTCGAGGGTGACGCAGCGGGTATAGGCCACCCTGCCCTCCAGCGTCGCGGCGAAGGCGTCGCTCGCCGCGCCGATCAGATAGGCATGGGCGACGCGGCCGAATAGCGGCTCCAGCATCTCGATCCCGCCCTCCTTCGGCTTGCCGCCGAGGATCCAATGGACGTCGTGGAAGGCCGTGAGCGCCTTCTCGGTGGAATCGGCGTTGGTCGCCTTGGAATCGTTGACGAACAGCACCCGCCCGCGCCGGCCGACCTCCTCCATCCGGTGCGGTAGGCCGGGGAAACTGTGAAGCGCCGCATCGATCTGCCCATCGGCGACGGCGAGGGCCTGGGCGACAGCGATGGCGACAGCCGCATTCTGCCAGTTATGCGCGCCGCGCAGCGAACCGATGCCGGAGACATCGGCGATGATCTCGCCGGAGCGGCCCCTCACGCTCGCGTCGCGGACGGTGAGCCCATCCACATCCTGCCTCGCGACACCGACCCGCACGAGCGGGCCGGAATGCCGGTCGGCGACGGCGCGGCTCGGCAGGTCGTCGACCCCGACCACGGCGAGGGACGAGCCGACGATGAGACGTTCCTTGATCGCGGCGTAGTTCTCCATCGTCCCATGCCGGTCGAGATGGTCCGGCGTGATGTTGAGAAGCACGCCGATGCTGGGCGCCAGCGACGGCGTCAGGTCGATCTGGAACGAGGACAGTTCGATCACGTGGACCCGGTCGTCGGCGGGGGGCGCCAGCGACAGGATCGCCGTGCCGATATTGCCGCCCATCTGCACGTCGCGGCCGGCCTCGCGCAGGATATGGGCGATCAATGCGGTGGTGGTGGACTTGCCATTGGTGCCGGTGATGGCGACGAAGGGCGCATCGGGAGCGATCCTGGCCCTTTCGCGGCAGAACAGTTCCACGTCGCCGATGATCTCGATCCCGGCGGATTTGGCGAGATCGACGGTCCAGTGCGGCACGGGGTGGGTGAGCGGCACGCCGGGCGCCAGGATCAGGGCCGACAAGCCGGACCAGTCGGCGCTGCGCAGATCCGAGACGGTGACGCCCTGCTCCCGTGCCCTGGCCTGGCTCTCGGGGCTGTCGTCCCAGGCGAGCACGTCGGCGCCGCCCGCGCACAGCGCATGGACGGTGGCGAGACCGGAGCCGCCGAGGCCGAACAGGGCGACCTTGCGGCCTGAGAAGGTGGTGACGGGGGTCATGCGCGGTCTCGGACGCCTTGAGTTTCGGGCCTGCCCCTACCCTCTACCCCATCCGTCCCGCGACCTCATCCCGACGCATCCGCTTCGCCGATGCAGCTCAGGATGAGCGGGAGAGTTGGGGAGATGGCGAGCGGTCAGCGCAGCTTCAGCGTCGCAAGGCCGGCCAGCGCGAGGATCACGGCGATGATCCAGAACCGGATCACGACCTGCGGCTCCTTCCAGCCCTTCTGTTCGAAATGGTGGTGGATCGGCGCCATGCGGAAGACGCGCTTGCCGGTGAGCTTGAACGAGGCGACCTGGATGATCACGGACATGATCTCCAGCACGAACAGGCCGCCGACGATGGAGAGCACGATCTCGTGCTTGGTGGCGACCGCCACGGTGCCGAGAAGGCCGCCGAGCGCCAGCGAGCCGGTATCGCCCATGAAGATCTGCGCCGGGGGCGCGTTGAACCACAGGAAGCCGAGGCCGGCCCCGATGACCGCGCCGCAGACGACGGCGAGTTCGCCGGTATCGCGGACGTAGTTCACCTGCAGGTAGCCGGCGGTGAAGACGTTGCCGACGAGGTAGGCGATGACGCCGAAGGTGCCGCAGGCGATCATCACCGGCACGATGGCGAGGCCGTCGAGCCCGTCGGTGATGTTCACGGCATTGCCCGCGCCGACGATGACGAAGCCGGCGAACAGCACGTAGAACCAGCCGAGATTCAGGAGCGCGTCCTTGAAGACCGGGAAGGCGAGCTGGTTCTGCAGGGCGGGCGCCGAATAGATCGAGATCAGCAGGCAGGCCGCGATCGCGATGGCGGCTTCGAGCAGCAGCCGGAACTTGCCCGAGAAGCCCTTATGCGACTGCTTCGTCACCTTCAGGTAATCGTCGTAGAAGCCGATGGCGCCGAAGCCCAGGGTCACGGCGAGCGTCACCCAGACGTAGTGATTGCGCGGGTTGGCCCAGAGCAGGATCGCCACGATGGCGCCGGCCAGGATCATCAGGCCGCCCATGGTCGGCGTGCCGCGCTTGGTCAGGTGGGTCTGCGGGCCGTCCTCGCGGATCGGCTGGCCCTTGCCCTGGCGCAGGCGCAGCAGCGAGATGATCAGCGGCCCGAACCAGAACACGAACAGGCCTGCCGTGAACAGCGCGCCCCCGGTGCGGAAGGTGATGTAGCGAAAGACGTTGAGGGGCGTGAGCGTGCCGCTCAGGTCCGACAGGAGATACAGCATCCAGCACCCGGCCGCGGTTTAGCTGACGATGGACATTTCGGGGTTGGAGGAGGCCGCGCGCCTTTCCATCCCCGCCGCGTCGCCCGGCTTGCGGGCGCTTCCGGCCTGAGCCGGAACTGACACGGAGGTCTATTGGCGGATCGCGGCCTGCGCCGACTCGGCGCGGTCCACGGCGCCCGCGTAGCGGGCTTTGAGGGCTTCGACAATCCGACCCATGCGGATGCTGTTCGAGCCCTTGACCATCACGGCGTCTCCGGGACGCAGCGCGCCGAGGAGCGGATCGACGAGATCGGACGAGATGCCGGCCGAGACGCCACGCCGATTCATCGGCAGCGCCTCGAACAGGTGGCGCATCATCGGGCCGGCGGTGAAGACGAGATCGACCTTGGCCTCGTCCACGGCGGAAGCGAGCGCGCGATGGTGCTCCTCGGCGGCAGAGCCGAGCTCGAGCATGTCGCCGAGCACGGCGATGCGGCGCCCGCGCGGCCCGGTCTCGATCCCGGACAGGGTCGCCAAAGCGGCACGGACCGAGGCCGGGTTGGCGTTGTAGCTCTCGTCCACCAGGAAGGCCTCGCCGTCCTTGAGCTTCAAGGCCGTGCGCTCGCCGCGCCCCACGGGCGGCTTCAGCGCCGCCAGGGACAGGGCGGCCCGGGCCAGGTCGGCACCGAGGGCATGGACCACCGCCATGACACCGAGGGAGTTCATCGCCACGTGCCGGCCCGGCGTGCCGAGCTGGTAGGTGACGGGGATGCCCATCACCACCGCATCCACCACCGACAGGTCGGGCCGCATGACGATGCGAAGCGCCCGGACATCGGCCTCGGGATGCTCTCCGAACGTCACGACGCGGCCGGTCTTCGAGGCCAGCGCATGGGCGAGCAGACGCGGGTAGCTCGGATTGTCGCGGTTGATGATCGCCGTGCCGCCTGGGTTCAGCCCCGAGAAGATCTCGCCCTTGGCGTCGGCGATGGCCGAGAGCGAGGCGAAATGCTCGATATGCACCGGCTCGACGGTGGTGATCAGGGCGATATCGGGCCGGACCATGGCGGTGAGCGGCACGATCTCGCCCGGATGGTTCATGCCGATCTCGAACACGCCGTAGCGGCTGCCGGCGGGCATCCGCGCCAGGGTGAGCGGCACGCCCCAATGGTTGTTGTAGGAGGCGATGGAGGCGTGGGTCGTCCCCTGCGCCGAGAGAACGTGGAGCAGGGCCTCCTTGGTCCCGGTCTTGCCGACGGACCCGGTGACGGCGACGATGCCAGCTTGGCTGCGCGCCCGCGACGCTTCGCCGAGCGCGCGCATGGCATCGAGGATAGGGTCCTCGCCGGCCCCCGACACGGCGAGCACGCCGCCCGCCCCCGAAAACTCCTCGGCCCGTGCCGCATCGACCACCGCCGCACCCGCGCCGCGGGCAAGGGCATCGCGCACGAAGTCGTGGCCGTCCCGCGCCTCGCCGCGAATGGCGAAGAACAGGTCGCCCGGCTGGAGCGTCCGCGTATCAATGGAGGCGCCGGTGATCGGCTTGGGGTTGCCGAGCAGAGTGCCGCCGGTGGCGGCTTCCAGGGCCTCGGGGGTCCAGAGGGGGGTCATCGGGCGGACTCATGCATGGAGCGGCCGGGCGCGTACCCTCCCCCACAAAGGGGGAAGGTGAAACGCGCGGAAATCAGCGATTCTCTCTCGGTCGATCTCACGCACTCACCTCCGCGATCGCGGACCGGACCACGTCGTGATCCGAGAACGGGAGCACCTGTAGGCCGACGATCTGGCCGGTTTCATGACCCTTGCCGGCGACCACCAGCACGTCGCCGGGCTTTAGCCCGTGCACGGCATGGCGGATCGCCTCGGCCCGGTCGCCGATCTCGACGGCGCCGGGCGAGGCGGCGAGGATGGCGGCGCGGATCGAGGCCGGCTCCTCGCTGCGCGGGTTGTCGTCGGTGACGATGACGACGTCGGCCCTCTGCGCGGCGATGGCGCCCATGAGCGGGCGCTTGCCGGTGTCGCGGTCGCCGCCGCAGCCGAAGACGCAGACGAGGCGGCCGGAGGCGAAGGGGCGCAAGGCGATCAGCACGCTCTCCAGCGCCTCGGGCTTGTGGGCGTAATCCACCAGGCAAAGGGCGCCGTTGACCTCGCCGATCCGCTCCATGCGGCCGGGTACGCCGGTGAGATGGTCGAGGGTGGCGAGGATATCCACCATCCGGTCGAGGCCGATGGCGGCACCGACGAGGCCGGCGGCGAGCAGCGCGTTCTCGACCTGAAATCCGCCGACGAGGGGCAGGTCGACGCGATGGCTCGCGTCGTCGCCGGCGAGCCGGATCGTCAGGGCCTGCGAGAACCCCTCGGTGCGGGCATCGACGAGGCGGATCGTGTCGCCCTTCGCGCCCGTCGTCAGGACGCCGTGGCCGGCCGCGCTGGCGGCTTCGATGACCCGCTCGGCATAGGGGCCATCGGCATTGATCACCGCCGGGGCGCCTGCCGGCAGAAGCGTCGTGAACAGCCGCAGCTTGGCCGCGAGATACTCCTCAATGGTCGCGTGGTAATCGAGGTGGTCGCGGCCGAGATTGGTGAAGCCGGCGACATCGAGCCTGACGCCGTCGAGCCGGCGCTGCTCGATCCCGTGCGACGAGGCTTCCATGGCGAGATGGGTGATGCCGTCTTCGGCCAGCCGCGCCAGGGTCTCGTGCAGCGAGACCGGGTCGGGCGTGGTGAGCGAGCCGTATTCGGCGCCGCGATCGGTGACGATGCCGACGGTCCCGAGACTGGCCGAGGCGAAGGTCAGGCGCGAGAGAATCTGGCGGACGAAGTCGGCGACGGAACTCTTCCCGCTGGTCCCGGTCACCGCGATGACCGTCTCCGGCTGGCGCCCCGAGAACCGGGCGGCAGCCAGAGCGAGCGCCCGGCGCGCATCGGCGACGGCGATCCAGAGTGCGTCGGCGGGCAGATCGCGGGGACGCTCGCCCTCTCCAACGATGGCGGAAGCGCCATCCGCGAAGGCTTTGGCGGCGAACGCCTTGCCGTCGACCTTGGTCCCCGGCACCGCAACGAAGACGCCGCCGGGGATGACCCGGCGGCTGTCGGCGGTGACGCCGTGGACGATCCGGCCGGCGGCCGCTCCGGTCTCGGCCTCGGGCAACAGGCCGCCGAGCGTCGCGCCGCTCATCGGGCGTCGAGCATCGTCGCGTGATACGCGCCGAGCTTCACCATCAGGGGGAACGGCTTCACCGGCGGCTCGAATTGCGGCGGCAGGCCGATGATCGGAGCGACGCGTTCGATCACGCGGCCGGTGACGACGCCCGAGTTCCAGGCGGCGGTGGCGTAACCACCGGATTCCGGCAGGCCCTGTGGCTCGTCCATGATGGTGACGAAGAGGTATTTCGGCTTGTCCATGGGCGCGGCGGCCATGAAGGTCGTGAACAGGCGGTTCTTGACGTAGCGGCCGTGGATCACCTTCTCGGCCGTGCCGGTCTTGCCGCCGACATAGTAGAGCGGGATCGCCGCCTTCTTGGCCGAGCCCTCCACCGCGTTGAGGCGCATGATGAAGCGCATCGCCTCGCTGGTCTCCGGCTTGAGCACGCGGGTGGCCTTGGCCAGCGCCTCGGACTCGGTCGTCTTGAGGAAGGTCGGCACGATGAGGTTGCCGCCATTGGTGATGGCGCCCACCGCCGCCGCCGCCTGGAGCGGCGCGACCGCGAGACCGTGGCCGAAGGCGATGGTGATGGTGTTGATCTCGGTCCAGCGCGAGGGAACGATGGGCTCCGCGCTCTCGGGCAATTCCGTCCGCATGCGGTCGGTGAGCCCCATCTTCTTCAGGAAGGCCTTGTGGCCGGGCACGCCGATGCCGAGCGCCATCTTGGCCGAACCGATGTTGGAGGAGTGGGTGAACACCTCCGGCATGGTGATGGTGCGGTTGGTGCCGTGATATTCGTGGATCTTCTGCCGGCCCCAGGTGAGCACGCCGCCACGGGTGTCGAAGGTGGAGTTGACGTTGTACTTGCCGGAATCCAGCGCCATGGCGAGGGTCATAGCCTTGAAGGTCGAACCCATCTCGTAGACGCCGACATTCATCCGGTTGATGCGGTCGGGATTGTTCGCCTCGGCCGGGTTGTTGGGATCGAAATCCGGCAGCGAGGCGAGCGCGATCACCTCGCCCGTGGTCACGTCGAGGATCATTCCGGCCGCGGCCTTGGCCTTGAAGTGATCGATGCCCCAGGCGAGTTCGTCGCGAAGCGCGAACTGCGCCCGCAGGTCGATGGAGAGCTGGACGGGCTTGAGATCGGTGGACTTGGCCACGAAGCCGAGGCTGTTGAGGTCCTTCAGGCCCGTCGAATCGATGTACTTCTCGATGCCGGCGATGCCGACATTGTCGAGGTTGGTCACGCCGAGGATGTGTGCCGCCGCCGTGCCGTTCGGATAGACGCGCTTGTGGTCGGGCAGGAAGCCGATGCCGGGGATGCCGAGGCGGTGCACTTCGAGCTGCTGCTTCGGCGTGATCTCGCGCTTGACCCAGACGAAGCCCTTCTTCGTCGAGAGCTTGGCGCGCAGGTCGGTGGCGTTGAGCTCGGGCAGGACGGCGGTGAGGAGCTCCACCGCCTCGTCCTTGTCGTAGATGTTCTTCGGCTCGGCGAAGACCGAGACGGTGCGGATGTCGGTGGCGAGGATCTCGCCGTTGCGGTCGACGATGTCGGGGCGGATCGCGGTGGTCGCGGCGGCGGCGACGCGGTTGTCGCCGTTATCGGCCTGCGGGAAGGCCGCCATCGCCACGAGGCGTCCGGCGATGGTGAGGAAGACCAGCGCGAAGCCGAGGCCGACGAGACCGACGCGAGCGTAGGAGCGCTCGATCGCGAGGTGGAACATCACCCGCAGCAGGCCTCGGAGCGTGCGCGGCGGGCGCGGTGCCGCGACCGCCTCGGGGGCGGCGGCCTGCGGCTCGGCCTCGCCCGCATCCTGCGCGTCGAGGGGGGCGTGATCGTGAACGGTCTCGTCTGACACGGGACTACCTCGAAACCGTATTCGGCGTTCTGGTGGTTTGGACGGTGGTCGTCTTAGTCGTCGTCGTCGAAGCGGTCGTCGTGGGCTTCGCCATCGTCGCCGGCTTGGTGGTCGTCGTGCGCGGGGTGATCGACCCCGTCGTCCGGGGCTCGTCCGCATTCTTCGCGGACGACTTTTCCTTGGGCGTCGCGGTGGCGGCCAGCAGGCGGCCGATCTCGTCGCCCCGGTCGGGACGCACCGGCAGGTCGGCGAGACGGCCGAGATGGTTCACGCCGATCGGCTCGAGGGCGAGATGGCGTTCCACCGCCGCCTGAAGCCGGTCGGGACGGGTCAGGAGCTGCCACTCGGCACGCAGGACCGCGATGGCCTGCCGCTCCTTGTGGAGCTGGCTCTTGGCCTTCGAGACCTGACCGGCCTGATACAGCGTGTCGTACTTGATCGAGTAGGCGTAGATCGCCGATCCGATCAGGCCGAGGATGGCGACGACGTTCAGCAAACGGATCACCGCCGCACTCCACCGCTCTTCGAGACGAGGTGACCGCGCTGGTCCGGCAGTGCGGCAAGCGCTTCGATGGCGGCCAGCGGCGGCGCGACGGGCGCATGGGTGCGCTCGGCGGCCCGGAGCTTGGCCGACCGCGAGCGCGGATTGGCATGGACCTCGGAATCGGAGGCGGTCACCGGTCCCTTGGTCACCATGGCGAAGCTGCGCGGCGTCGGCGCGTCGGCGCTCGGCATGTGGCGCGACGCCTGGGCGGCCCGTCCGCTGCGTGCCGAGAAGAACTGCTTGACGATGCGGTCTTCGAGCGAATGGAAGGTGACCACCGCGAGGCGCCCGCCGGGACGCAGGATCCGCTCGGCGGCATGCAGGGCCTGGACGAGTTCGCCGAGTTCGTCGTTCACGGCGATGCGCAGGCCCTGGAAGGTCCGCGTCGCCGGATGGATGCCGCTGGCGGGATCCGCCCAGACGACGCTCGACACGATCTCGGCCAGGGCCGCCGTGGTCTCGATCCGACCTTTCCGCCTCGCTTCGATGATGGCGCGCGCCACCGCCCGCGAGCGGCGCTCCTCGCCGTAATGGAAGATGATGTCGGCGAGCGTCGCCTCCTCGGCGCCGTTGACGAGATCGGCGGCGCTTTGGCCGGCGCGCTCCATGCGCATGTCGAGGGGGCCGTCGTTGCGGAAGGAGAAGCCGCGATCGGCCTGGTCGATCTGCATCGAGGAGACGCCGATATCGAGGACCACGGCATCGGCCGATTCGGCGCCCTGATCGCGCACGAGGGTATCGAGAGTGCCGAAGCGGCCGGAGACCAGGGTCAGGCGACCCTCGGACGCGGCCACGAGGCTCGCACCGCCGGCGATGGCGTTGGGATCGCGGTCGATGGCGAGCACGTGCAGGCCGGGTTCGGCCCGCAGCATCGCGCTCGTATAGCCACCCGCACCGAAGGTTCCGTCGACGGCCAGGGACGCATCGCCGAGCGCCAGGGATTCCACGACCTCCGCCAGGAGAACGGGGATGTGGGGCGCTGCCTCGGGCGAAGCGCCGGGAACGTCGCGACCGCGGATCGTCATGCCGAGACCCGATCGACGGCCCGGAACGGGGCGGGCCGAAGCCACGCGGATCTGGGAGAAGCGAATCTCGGACGCCGGGCGGCGACGGGAAAATGGATGTGGCGCATGCGTCCCTGCGGCGGGCATCGACCGCTCCGAGGCGGCCGGAAGAGACGGAACGGCAAGGCAGGAAGAGACGTCGCGGACGCGGCCCGCTCTCGGCCCCCGGCGATCGCGCAGCGCGTCCGCCGTTCCCAAAATCGCCGCTGACGAAGTGATTCCGGGTAACATGAGCCTCTGAGCACCGTCAACGCGAGGACCCGGATGGGAGCCGCCGACAGCGATCAGACCTCAGCAAGGTTAACCGACGGTAAGTTTTCACTCGTAATCTGTGCGCTGAAGCAGGGTCAGTCAAAGGTTCCGCCTACATCGCCGGGGAGCGCCGAGCCCCCGACCGATCCGCATGGTGATCGAGAGCGAGACGCATGTGTTCCATGCAGACCGGCCCGCCATGCCCTTCGGACTCGACGATGGAAAGACGGCTCGCCGGCCAATTCCGATGAAGTCGCCACGCGGTCACGGCGGGCCCGCTGATATCGTGCCGCCCATGGATGAGGTGGACGGGGATATGGACGATCGATGGGATCCGCCGGAGAATGATATCCGCGCCGGACAGGAACGCATCCTGCGCCCAGTAATGGGCCACGAGAGTCGCGAAATTCAGACTTTCGTCCGAATGCCCGGAGGGAATCGCTGCGTCGGCGATCGCAGAGCGAAGAGGATCGAGCGAAACGTGTACCGTCTCCCAGGTATTCCAGGCTCGCGAAGCACGGAGGCGATCCTCGCGCACGTCGTATCGCAGTCGACGCGCGTAGGCTTCGACGATCCGTTCTCCGGCCTCCGCTTCGGCGCTCCGCGCGAAAGCGTCCCAAGCCTCCGGAAAGACGCAGCCCACGCCTTCGGTGATCCAATCCACCTCCCTGCGGCTGGTGGTCGTCACCGCCACGAGGATCAGGGCCGAAACCCTTCCGGAATGAGCCTGGGCATAGGCCAAAGCCAGAGTGGTTCCCCACGAGACGCCCGTGACCACCCACGTCTCGATCCCGAGATGCCGTCTGATCGCTTCGATATCGACGATCAGCGCCTGCGTGGTGTTCGACCCCAGCGTATCGAGCGCTTCGCAGGCGCGCGGGCGACTCCGGCCACAACCGCGCTGGTCGATTCCGACGATCAGATAACGCTCAGGGTCGAAATGGCGTCGATAGCCGCCAGGACCCAGGCCGCTTCCCGGTCCTCCGTGGAGGTAGAGCGCTGGCGTACCGTGCGGATTGCCCGATGTTTCCCAGTAGATGTCCTGGCCGTCCGCGGTCGCCAACAGGCCACAATCGAAGGGCTCGATCGCCGGGTATGATGGCATTCGAAACTCCCCTGGACCGCGCCTGTCTCCGGTCGGAGGTATCACACCCGTTCGGTTCGGAACCCCAACGTCTTCGCGCCATCGCATGGGCGACGCGAGACAGGTTCGGACAAGGAGCGGATCAGCCGGCCTTTAAGCCGGGTTCTGTAGGGCCCGGGAGCGAACTCCCGGACGTGGCGGCCATTCCTCTGGGACGATCGTTACCGAACGCCTCGAGCAACCAACCCGGGCGACGAGCCTGGAGAGAGGGCCTGCCCCTGCCCTTTCGGGAAGAAGCGTGTCGCCCCTATTCGGTTTTGCTCCCGGTGGGGTTTGCCGTGCCGTCCGCGTTGCCGCGTCCGCGGTGCGCTCTTACCGCACCCTTTCACCCTTACCCCGATGAGGTCCGAAGACCTCGCGCGGGGCGGTCTGCTCTCTGTGGCACTGTCCCTGGGGTCGCCCCCGCCGGACGTTATCCGGCACCGTCTCTCCATGGAGCCCGGACTTTCCTCCCCGGTTCTCACCGGAGCGGCCGCCCGGCCGACTGATCCGGTGCGGATGTGCGCCGCCATCGGGCGGAAGGTCAAGGAGCGCCATGCCCATCGAGGCGCCACGCCGTGATTTTGTTCATCGGCTTGTTCGGCCCTCCGGGCGGCCCTAGCTCCCCGGAGGGAGGTCGCGCCCGAAAGGCCGCCTCCGCCAACGTGAGGAGATGACCATGGCCATCACGGATTTTGCCTGGACGCTCGAGAACGTTCAGGAACTCCGGACGCTGGCGCGCGAGCGCGTGCCGGTCTCCATCATCAGCCTGAAGCTCAAACGGCCGATCGACATCGTCTCGGCCAAGCTCGCCGAACTCGGCATCACGCCGGTCAGCGACGTCGGCGGCGAGTAGGCCGCCGCGGAATCGGCCGCCCAGCGAGGAGCCCTCGCAGGCGGATATCGAGCGGGGCGCGCGATGCCGCGCCCCGCATCGTCGGGCGGACCTACCAGGAGCCGGTATTCTCCATGGAAGCCCAGGGCTCCTGCGGCGGCTTCGCCTCGCCCTTCTGCAGGATCTCGATGGAAATGCCGTCGGGCGACTTCACGAAGGCCATGTAGCCGTCGCGCGGCGGCCGGTTGATGGTCACGCCCTTGTCCTGAAGCCGCGCGCAGAACGCGTAGATATCGTCCACCTGATAGGCGAGATGGCCGAAATTGCGCCCGCCCGAATAGGTCTCCGGGTCCCAGTTGTAGGTCAGCTCGATCTGGGGCGCCTTGGTCTCCTTGGCGGTGTCGTAATCGCCGGGTGCGGCGAGGAAGACCAGGGTGAAACGACCCTTCTCGTTGTCGATCCGGCGCGTCTCCTGCAGGCCGAACGTGTCGACGTAGAAGGCGAGCGCCTTGTCCAGATCCGCCACGCGGACCATCGTGTGAAGGTATTCCATGGTTGTTCCGTTCTCCGGTTGATGCCGCCTATGTGGCCCGGCTATGCCGGGCGTCAACGCCGCGAGGCCTTCCACGCCGTCGAACCGCTCCGCTTCTGAAGGCGCAAAGCCGAGCGGTCCGGGAATGCGGGGCCGCCCTCCTCCTCCTCACCGATCGGGACAGACCGCATGCGCACCGAAACCCCGATCCTGATCCGTCTCGAGGATTACCGGCCGAGCGACTACCTCATCGACACGGTGGAGCTCGACATGCGCCTCCACCCCCGCGAGACGCGGGTCGTCGCCACCCTGGCTTTGCGCCCCAACCCGGCGGGACGCCCGAACGCTCCCCTGGTGCTCGATGGCGACGACCTCGTGCTGGTGGGGCTCACCCTCGACGGCACGGTCCTCGACGAGGCGGCCTATTCCGCGAGCGCATCGGCGCTGACGCTGCACGCGCCCCCGCAAGCCCCCTTCACGCTGACGATCGAGACCCGGATCGACCCCACCGCCAACACCAAGCTCATGGGCTTGTACCGGTCGAGCGGCGTCTACTGCACCCAGTGCGAGGCGGACGGCTTCCGCCGGATCACCTACTTCCTCGACCGGCCCGATGTGATGGCGGTCTACACGACCCGGATCGAGGCCGACGCGGCCGAGGCGCCGGTCCTTCTCGGCAACGGCAACCTGAGAGAATCCGGCCCCGCCGGCCCCGGCCGTCACTACGCGGTCTGGGACGACCCCCACCCGAAGCCCGCTTATCTCTTCGCCCTGGTCGGCGGACGGCTCGACCGGGTCTCGCGCGACTTCACCACCGTGGACGGCCGCGCCGTCACCCTCGCCGTCTACGTGGAGCCGGGCAAGGCGGACCGGGCGGGCTATGCCCTCGACGCCATCGCCCGCTCGATGACCTGGGACGAGGAGGCGTTCGGCCGCGCCTACGACCTCGACGTCTTCAACGTCGTGGCGGTGTCCGACTTCAACATGGGCGCCATGGAGAACAAGGGCCTCAACATCTTCAACGACAAGTACGTCCTCGCCTCGCCCGAAACCGCCACCGACGCGGATTACGCGGCCGTCGAGAGGATCATCGCCCACGAGTATTTTCACAACTGGTCGGGCAACCGCGTCACCTGCCGCGACTGGTTCCAGCTCTGCCTGAAGGAAGGCCTCACGGTCTTCCGCGACCAGGAATTCTCCTCCGACATGCGCTCGCGCGCGGTCCATCGCATCGGCGAGGTCAGGACGCTCCGCGCCCGCCAGTTTCCGGAGGATGCCGGGCCGCTGGCCCATCCGGTGCGGCCTAAGGTCTATGCCGAGATCAACAACTTCTACACGGCCACCGTCTACGAGAAGGGCGCGGAGATCGTGCGGATGCTGCGCACGCTGATCGGCCCGGCGGCCTTCCGTGCCGGCATGGACCGCTATTTCTCCGACAATGACGGGCGCGCGGCGACGGTGGAGGATTTCCTCGCCGCCTTCGCGACCGAGACCGGCCGCGACCTCTCGGCCCTGGCGCAATGGTACGAGCGGCCGGGGACGACGGTCATCGGGGTCGAGGGGCATTACGATTCCTCGGCGCGGACCTACCGCCTGTGCTTCCGCCAGCGCCTGCCGGGCGCGGAGGACGGCCCTCCCCTCGCCGTCCCGATCGCCCTCGGCCTCGTCGGCGAGGACGGCCCCATCGCCGCGTCCTGCGAGCGCGTGGTCGAAGGCGTCTTCGTGCTCGATCGGCCTTCGGACGAGATCGTCTTCACCGACGTCGACGCGCGACCGGTCCCGTCGCTGTTCCGGGGATTCTCCGCCCCGGTGCGGATCGAGATGGCCTCGAGCGATGCCGAACGCCTGACGCTGCTGGCGCACGACACCGACGCCTTCACGCGCTGGCAGGCCGGCCAGAGCATCGCCATGCGCCTGATCGTCGAGCGGACGAAGGCGGAGGCCCCATCGGCGGATGGCACGGGGCCGGATGCCGAGGCCTTCATCGCGGCCCTGTCCACTTTCCTCGATGCCGAAGCTCTGAGCGACCCGGCCTTCGCCGCCCTCGTCCTCGGATTGCCGAGCGAAGGCGACGTCGCCAACGAGATCGGCCGCAATATCGACCCCGATGCGATCCACTCGGCGAGGCGAACCCTGCGGCGCCAGGTCGGGCGGGGGCTCGGATCGCGCCTGGAGGCCCTTCACACGGCCATGGCCGACGGGCCGGACGCGGCATTCAGCCCCGACGCGGCCTCCGCCGGCCGCCGCGCCCTGCGCAACGCTGCCCTCGACCTGATCGCGGCGGCGGATGAAGGGCGAGGCGCCGAACTCGCGGCCGCTCAATTCACCGATTCCACCAACATGACCGACCGCCTCGCCGCCCTCTCGGCCCTGGCCGCGATCCCGGGCGAAGCGAGGGAGGACGCGCTCCATGCCTTCGGCACCCGCTATGCGGCCGAACCGCTCGTCCTCGACAAGTGGTTCGCCATCCAGGCGCTGATCCCCGAGGAGGGCACGATCTCGCGCGTCGGCAGGCTTCAGGATCACCCGGCCTTCGCGATGACCAACCCGAACCGGGTGCGTGCCCTCATCGGCACGTTCGGCATGGCGAACCCGACTCAGTTCGCCCGACCCGACGGCGCGGGTTTCAGGCTGATGGCGGACGCGGTTCGGATGATCGACGGAACGAATCCGCAGCTCGCCGCGCGGCTTCTCACCGCCTTCGGTTCATGGCGGATGCTGGAACCCGGGCGGCAGGCGCAAGCCAAAGCCACGCTTGGCGAAATTGTATCCGCGCCGGGGCTTTCGCGCGATGTGGCCGACATCCTCGGACGGACTCTCGGAACCGGCTAACCTACTGCCAGGGATGGATAAATTGAATCCACCGATTCTCTCGATTCGGTTGCCACACTGAGCCGAGAGTCAAGGATATGGTTAAGAATTCCGTGGACAAGTTACCTGTGGAAATGCTGAACTGAATACGATTCGAAGCGTGACTCACCAACACGTTTCCAAGCGACTCACCGGCAGCTGCGGAGACTTGTCATGCTGGAGGCGGATTCCGCTTCCCTCTCCGCACGTGCGGACACGATCCTCGGTATTCACCGCCCTCAAACCGCGGCTCATGCCCGCTTCGTCCGTGCCGAGATCTGGCTCCGCTATGCGGTGCCCGCCTTCCTGGCGACCTTCCTCGTCTGCCTCGCGGCCGGCGCAGCGCTCCAGCTGCGCAGCGAGCGCAACGAGATCCTGCGCGACACCGTCACCGAGATCGAGACCTTCACGCGGCTCGTCACGGCAGCTCTGTCGGATGTCGAGTCGACCTCGCCCGCCATTCGCTCGCGCCTGGAGATGCTGCTTCCCGTCTCAATGATGCCGGCCGGACGGCAGATCCTCGTCACCTCCGCCTCCGAGGCCATTCTCGGCGCCCATCCGGCACTGACGGATTCGAGTGGAACCCTGACGGACCGGATCGGCGAGATGCAGGCTCTCAGCACGCTCGGCGAACGCGCCGGCGTGATGGCCCTGACCCTCGCCAACGGCGAGCCCGCCTTCTCGGCCCTGCGGACGCTTCCCCAGGGGCGCGGTCAGATCGCGGTGATCCAGCCCATCGGTCCTGTTCTGGACGCCTGGACCACGCGGATGCGGAACCAGGCGGTGCTTTACGCCGCCGCCGCCCTCGTCATCATCGGCATCGGCATCGCCTACGCCCTTCAGACCCAGCGCGCCTATGCGGTGGACAGGCTCTGCGAGCAGATCAAGCAGCGGCTCGACACGGCGCTCGGCCGCGGTCGCTGCGGATTGTGGGACTGGGATATCCCCCGCGGACGGATCTACTGGTCGGATTCGATGTACGCGCTGCTCGGCTATCGCCGCGAGCGGGAGTTCCTGTCCTTCGGCGACGTCAACGCCCTGGTCCACCCCGACGACGGCGACCTCTACGCCCTGGCCCGCCAACTGGCCGCGAGCCAATCCACCGTCGATCACGAGTTCCGCATGCGCGGCGCCAATGGCGGCTGGATCTGGCTGCGCACCCGCGCCGAGATCGTGCCCGACCAGATCGACGGCGGCCGCCACCTCGTCGGCATCGCCCTCGACGTCACCGAACAACGCCAACTCGCCGAATCCAACGCCACCGCCGACATGCGCCTGCGCGACGCGGTGGAAGCGATCTCGGAAGCCTTCGTCCTGTGGGACACGAGCAACCGTCTCGTCCTGTGCAATTCGAAGTTCCGCCACCTCCACGCGCTGAGCCCCGACGACGCGACGCCGGGCAAGCGCTACCACGAGATCATGGGCCGTGGCGTCCTGCCTCCGGTCCGCCGCGAGTTGCGCGAGATCGAGGCCTCGTCGGCCACGGCACGAACCTTCGAAGCCGAGCTCACCGATGGCCGCTGGCTCCAGATCAGCGAGCGGCGGACCAAGGATGGCGGTTACGTCTCGGTGGGCACCGACATCACCAACCTCAAGCGCCAGCAGGAGCAGCTCGTCGCCTCGGAGCGCGAGCTGATCGAAACGGTCAAGGATCTCAAGCGCTCGCGCCGGACCCTGGAACTGCAGACCCAGCAGCTCGCGGATCTCGCCGAGCGCTACCTCGACCAGAAGGCCCAGGCCGAGACCGCCAACCAGGCGAAATCGGAATTCCTCGCCACCATGAGCCACGAGCTGCGCACGCCGCTCAACGCCATCATGGGCTTCGCCGAACTGATGGAGAGCGGGGTCTACGGCGCCCTCGGTTCCTCGCGCTACACCGAATATTGCCGTGATATCCGCACCAGCGGCGACTACCTGCTCTCGGTCATCGACGACATCCTCGACATGTCGCGCATCGAATCACACAGCGTTCGCCTCGCTCTCCGGGAGATTCCCCTCGACGGCGCGATCCAGGGGGCGCTCAAGCTTGTGACGGAGGCGGCCCGCGCGAAGTCGCTGACCATCGACGTCGACACGGTGGCCGACCTCACCCTGCTGGCCGATGGGCGAGCCCTGCACCAGATCCTGCTGAACCTGCTTCAGAATGCGGTGAAGTTCACGCCGGGCGGGGATGGACGCATCGTTGTCAAGGCGCGTCCGTCGGGCGATCAGGTCCATATCTTCATCGAGGATACCGGGATCGGCATTCCGAAGGCGGCTTTGCGCCGCCTCGGCTCGCCGTTCCAGCAGGTGGAGACCAACCTGACCCGGACCCACAAGGGCTCCGGCCTCGGTCTCGCCATCGCGCGCTCGATGGCGGAACTTCATGGCGGCGCACTCCGCATCCGCTCGGAGGAAGGCCTCGGCACCATCATCATGGTGCGCATGCCGATGCCGACGGCGGAACGGCGCCGCGAACTCGTCGCCGAGAATTCCGACGAGACCGTGGCCTCCCTGCGCGAAGCGTCGGGCGCGCATCCGCGCGGTGGCGCCGGCAAGGACGAGATGCAGCCGAGGGCTTTGACACCGGTGCCGGCCTGACGCATCGGTCCGTGGAGATGCCGACGCAGGGGCGGGAACGGCGCAGGGCGAAACCATGCTTCGATTGATTCTGGCGGCCGTGATCCTCTCCGCATCGGCGGCGGCCCGTGCCGACGAATGCGACGCCCTGGCGGCTCGGATCGCGGCGGAGCTCGGTGCGAAGGTCGGACGGCGGCAGGGGCCGAGCATCGATCTCAAGATCCCGAACAGTACGAAGATCGATCTGACCTGCCGGGCCGAGCCGATCGTCCAGGCGGCCTCGAGCGATCCCACCCCTTCGGCGGTCTACTTCCAGGATCTGTCGATTGCCGGCGCGGCCGCGATCGGTGAGACGGCCGGCACCGTCCAGAGCGCAATCGGCAAGGCCTACGAGACCTCGCTGCGCGAGCGCCGGAAGTCGTTCATCCAGCAGAACGGATGGTCGGCGAGCTGCTACACCGATCCATCGGGCTCCATCCGAACCCTCTGCTCGGTGGGCCGCATTCCGCCGGGGTGACCGGAGCGGGAGGAACCGCCCCGGTCGGAGGCCGACCTCAATACTCGATGATGTCCTCGAGCGCGTAGTGCTTCACGGTCTTGCGGTTGGCGATGAGCTCGTCGATCGTCGGCTCGCCCTTCATGGCGCGGGCGATGGCGAGTTTCGTCGCCTCGTAATTGGTGCGGTAGAGGTCCTTGCGGTCGAGGTTCTCGTCCTTGCCGCAGCGCTCGTCGAGCCAGATCGTGATGATCATGCAGAGCTCCTCGAGGCCGTCCTTCGGCAGGATGCCCTCGATCACGCAGTCGATGATGGCATCGCCGGTCGCCGCCTGGACCACGCCGCCGAGAAGCTCGGCATATTCCGCGGTGTGGATCGTGACCTTGGTGGTCATCATCGTGGACGGACGCACGAGCTGGTTGAGGTCGCGCACGACGAACATGCGGGTGTGCCCCTGGACCTGGCCGAGCATGCCGGCGAAGGCGTGGCCCACGGGGCCGCGGGTGGAGCCGATCAGCACCTCCGGCATCGCGTCGGTAAACTGGCCATCGGCGGCGAGCACGGTGGCCTCGCCCGTGCGGAACCAGATCTCTGACATGTCGGCGTTTCCCTCACTCGAAAGTTGGCTGTCGGACCGGTAGTCGGGCCGTTTCGCGGGCGGACAAACACCGTTCCGCCGCCGCCCGTCAATCTCCGGAGCCGAGAGAGTTGAGCGACACGCGCTTCCGCTCTGGCCTCGCAGGCCGCAATCGGTCATTCCATGCGCGGTTCGGCGCCTGCGGCATCGGCTCGTTTCGGAAGATGGCGTCCATCTTCCGGCCGGTGCACCAAGCCGAACGGGAGATGGGTCAATGAACGGGCAGCAGGAACGGGATTGGAGCCTCGCCGTCGCCGCATTGCCGGACGGAGTTCGGCTCGAACTCGGCCTCGCGGACCTGTCCGGAGCCCCCTTCACCGCCATTCTCGCCCTCGACAGGCGCGAGGCGCGCAACCTCGCCCGTGCCTTGCTCGCGGCCTCGGGAGACGCGGCGGAGCGGACCTTTCCGCGTCCCTCCTCCGCCGAGGGAAACTGACGCGCCAGCGCTCGTTCCGGATCAGCGTCCCGACAGTCTCGGCACCTTCAGGCCGCGCGCTTCGGGCGCGGGGGTGCAGACGTAGGTGAACTCGGTCTGCAGGTCGGTGAAGACGGATTCCCCGGTGATCTTGCAATAATCCCGAGCGGTCTCATCGAGGAAAGTGCGCGCCGCCTCGCGCAGGCGCTTGGCACGCGTGGCGGCCGGGCCGCCCTGCCCGTCGTAGCGCTCGTCGATGCCGCAGCCCGTGATCTCGCGCACGCCATCGGAGACGACCAGCATCTTGCTCACGCGGCGCTGGTCGTAGACCGTATAGGGATCGTTGCAGCCGATGGTCACCACCTGGGCGCCCACGGAGGCGTAGTTCTTCGACAGGTAGGAGAACCCGGTGCAGCCCGAGACACCGACGGCGAGGATGGCGGCGACGGCCAGGATTCCGGTGTTCCGGTTCAACGTCGTCGCGCTCCGCTGGCTCGCTCGATCAAGGTGGGGTGCATTGAAGCGCGGGCGCTCCGACGGTCAAGCCTCCGACGGACACACCCCCGCTCCATTCCACCGAATCAGACGGCTTATTCGGCGGCCGCCGCGAGATAGCGGGCGGGATCGTAGTTGAGGATGGGTCCGAGCCAGCGCTCGACCTCTCGAAGGTCCATGCCCTTGCGCAGGGCGTAATCCTCCACCTGATCGCGTTCCACCTTGGCGACGCCGAAGTAATGCGCCTCCGGATGGGCGATGTAGAGACCCGACACGGAGGAGCCCGGCCACATGGCGTAGCTCTCGGTGAGCTTCACGCCGATGCGCGATTCCGCCTTGAGGAGGTCGAACAGCGTGACCTTCTCGGTATGGTCGGGCTGGGACGGATAGCCAGGCGCGGGGCGGATGCCGTCATATTCCTCGCGGATCAGGTCCTCCGGCGCGTAGGTCTCGTCGGCGGCGTAGCCCCAGAACTCGCGGCGCACGCGCTCGTGCATGCGCTCGGCCAGGGCCTCGGCGATGCGGTCGGCGAGCGCCTTGACCAGGATCGAACGGTAATCGTCGTTGGCCCGCTCGAAACGCTCGGCGATGCGCACTTCCTCGAGGCCGGCCGTGACCACGAAGCCGCCGATGTAATCGCCGATGCCGGAGCCTTCCGGTGCCACGAAGTCGGAGAGGCAGGTATTGGCGCGCCCGTCGCGCTTCGACAGCTGCTGGCGCAGGCCGTGGAAGGTCGCGAGTTTTTCGGAGCGGCTCTCGCCTGTGAACAGGGCGATGTCGTCGCCCACGCTGTTGGCCGGCCAGAAGCCGATGATCGCCTTCGGGTTGAACCAGCGCTCGGCGACGATCTGGGCCAGCATCTCCTGCGCGTCGTCGAACAGGGCCTTGGCGGCAGGCCCCTGGTTCGGGTCCTCGAAGATCGCCGGGTAGCGGCCCTTGAACTCGTAGGTCTGCAGGAAGGGCGTCCAGTCGATATAGGGGACGAGGTCGGCGACCTCGTAGGAGCTGTAGACCCGCACGCCGGTGAAGCTCGGCTTCTTGGGCTGGTAGCCCGTCCAGTCGATCTTGAACGGGTTGGCGCGGGCTTTCGCCAGCGGCAGCCGCTGCTTGTCGAGCTCGGACCGCGCATGCGCGTCGGCGACCTTCCTGTACTCGGCGCGGACCTTCTCGATGGTCGAGTCCCGCGTCTCCTTCGACAGCAGGCTCGACACCACGCCGACGGCCCGGCTCGCATCGGTGACGTAGACGGTTTGTCCGCGATGGTAGGACGGGTGGATCTTCACGGCGGTATGGACGCGGCTCGTCGTGGCGCCCCCGATGAGCAGAGGAACCGAGAAGCCCTCGCGCTCCATCTCGGCGGCGACATGCACCATCTCGTCCAGCGACGGCGTGATCAGGCCGGACAGGCCGACGATGTCGACATTCTCGCGGCGCGCCACGTCGAGGATCTTGGCCGCCGGCACCATCACCCCGAGATCGATGATCTCGTAATTGTTGCAGGCGAGCACGACGCCGACGATATTCTTGCCGATGTCGTGGACGTCGCCCTTCACCGTCGCCATCAGGATCTTGCCGGCGGCCTGACGCTTGCCGTCGCCGCCATTGGCGAGCTTCTCCGCCTCCATGAAGGGTTCGAGATAGGCGACCGCCTGCTTCATCACGCGGGCGGACTTCACCACCTGCGGCAGGAACATCTTGCCCGATCCGAACAGGTCTCCGACGACGTTCATGCCGGCCATCAGCGGGCCTTCGATGACGTGGAGCGGACGCTCCACGCCCAGGCGCGCCTCTTCGGTATCGGCGAGGATGTACTCGGTGATGCCGTTGACCAGCGCGTGCTCGATGCGCTTCGTCACCGGTGCCTCGCGCCAGGTCAGGTCGGCGCTCTTGGCCTGGACACCGCCGCCCGACTTGAAGCGCGCGGCCGCATCGAGCAGCCGGTCGGTGGAATCGTCGCGGCGATTGAGGACGACATCCTCGCAGAGCTCGCGCAGGTCCGCCGGAAGCTCGTCGTAGATCGCGAGCTGGCCCGCATTCACGATGCCCATATCCATGCCGACCTGGATTGCGTGGTAGAGGAACACCGCGTGCATCGCCTCGCGCACCGGCTCGTTGCCACGGAAGGCGAAGCTGAGATTGGAGATGCCGCCCGAGATATGGGCATGCGGCAGCGTCTCGCGGATGATCCGGGTCGCCTCGATGAAGGCGACGCCGTAGCCGTTATGCTCCTCGATGCCGGTGGCCACCGCGAACACGTTCGGATCGAAGATGATGTCTTCCGGCGGGAAGCCGACCTCTTCGGTGAGTACCTTGTAGGCTTTTGTGCAGATCTCGACCTTGCGCTCCAGCGTATCGGCCTGGCCCTTCTCGTCGAAGGCCATCACCACCACCGCCGCGCCGTAGGACCGGCAGATGCGCGCATCGTGGATGAACTTCTCGACGCCCTCCTTCATGGAGATCGAGTTCACGATGGCCTTGCCCTGGACGCATTTCAGGCCGGCTTCGATGACGTGGAATTTCGAGGAATCGATCATCACCGGCACGCGGGCGATGTCGGGCTCGGCGGCGACGAGGTTGAGGAACTCGACCATCGCCTTCTCGGAATCGAGCAGGCCCTCGTCCATGTTGACGTCGATGATGGCGGCGCCCGCCGCCACCTGATCGCGGGCCACGTCCAGCGCCGCGGCGTAGTCGCCGGCGGTGACGAGCTTCCTGAACTTGGCCGAGCCGGTGACGTTGGTGCGCTCGCCGACATTGACGAAGGGAATCTCCTTCGTGAGCGTGAACGGCTCCAGCCCCGACAGGCGCATCAGGCGGGGCACGTCCGGGATGACGCGGGGCGTCACGCCCTCGACGGCCTGCGCGATCGCGCGGATATGGTCCGGCGTGGTGCCGCAGCAGCCGCCGACCATGTTGACGAGGCCGGACGTGGCGAACTCGCCCACCAGCCGGCCCATCGCCTCCGGGCTCTCGTCGTAGAGGCCGAACTCGTTGGGCAGGCCCGCATTCGGATAGGCGCAGACCAGCGTGTCGGCGATGCGCGAGAGCTCGCTGATATGGCCGCGCATCTCCTTGGCGCCGAGCGCGCAGTTGAGGCCGATGGTGAGCGGGGTCGAGTGGCGCAGCGCATTCCAGAACGCTTCCGGCGTCTGGCCCGACAGGGTGCGGCCGGAGAGATCGGTGATGGTGCCCGAGATCATGATCGGCAGCACCATGCCGCGCTCCTCGAACACCGCCCAGGCGGCCGCCACGGCGGCTTTCGCGTTGAGCGTGTCGAAGATGGTCTCGATCAGGATCAGTTCGGCGCCGCCCTCCATCAGGCCGCGCACCTGCTCCTCGTAGGCCGTCTTGACCTGGTCGAAGGTCACGGCGCGGTAGCCGGGATTGTTCACGTCCGGCGAGATCGACAGGGTGCGGTTGGTCGGGCCGATGGCGCCGGCGACGAAGCGGCGGCGGCCATCCCGTTCCTCGGCGAGCTTGGCCGCCTCGCGGGCGAGACGCGCGCCCTCGGCGTTCAACTCATGGACGATCGATTCCATGCCGTAATCGGCCTGGGCGATCGTGGTGCCGGAGAAGGTGTTGGTCTCGCAGAGATCGGCCCCGGCCAGGAAGTAGTCGAGATGGATCTGCCGGATCGCGTCGGGCTGCGTCAGGATCAGGAGGTCGTTGTTGCCCTTCTGGTCGTGCGCGTGATCGGTGAAGCGGTCCCCGCGAAAATCCGCCTCTCCGTAGCCGAGGCGCTGGATCACGGTGCCCATCGCACCGTCGAGGACGAGGATTTTTTCGGCCGCGCGCTGGCGCAGGGCGGCTTCGATCTCTTTGCCGTCGACGGGGCGAAGGTCGGTCATCGTGTCTCTCACGCGTCATTCCGGGTCCGCGACGCGGCGCCCGGAATCCAGGACCGCGACGGGTCCGGAAGGTCGGTTTCGGCTGCCGGACGGGGAGCGTCGGCAGGGTCGGCGCGTCTCGATCCCGGTTTCGCCTTCGGCGTTCCGGGATGACGGGTAGCCCGATCGCTCAGGCCGCCTTCGCCGCCACCTTCGGTGCCTGCGCACGAAGGCCCAGCAGATGGCAGATGGCATAGACGAGATCGGAGCGGTTCATCGAGTAGAAATGGAAGTCGTTGACGCCCTGATCCACCAGATCGAGCACCTGCTCGGCCGCCACGGCAGCCGCGATCAGGCGGCGGGTCTCGACGTCGTTGTCGAGCCCCTCGAAACGGGCGGCGAGCCAGTACGGCACCGAGGCGCCGGTGCGGCGGGCGAAATTGGCCGCCTGCTTGAAATTCTGCACCGGCAGGATGCCGGGGATGATCGGGATGTCGATCCCGGCCGCGCGCACCTTGTCGACGTAGCGCAGGTACACCTCGTTCTCGAAGAAGAACTGCGTGATCGCCTGATCGGCGCCGGCATCGACCTTGGCTTTGAGCGCGTCGATATCGGCATCGAGGGAGGCGGCCTCGGGGTGCTTTTCCGGGTAGGCCGAGACCGAGACCTTGAAGTCGCCGATCCGCTTGATGCCCGCCACCAGATCGCTGGTCCGGGCATAGCCGCCGGGATGGGGACGGTAGGCGGTACCGACGCCGTCCTGCGGATCGCCGCGCAGGGCCACGATATGGCGCACGCCGGCATCCCAGTAGGATTGCACGACCTCGTCGATCTCCTCGCGGGTCGCATCCACGCAGGTGAGATGGGCGGCCGGCCGGAGGCTGGTCTCTGTGATCATCCGCGCCACGGTGTTGTGCGTGCGCTCGCGGGTGGACCCGCCGGCGCCGTAGGTCACCGAGACGAATTTCGGCTGGAGTGGCGCGAGACGCTCGATCGACGACCACAGAACCTTCTCCATCTCGTCGGTCTTCGGCGGGAAGAACTCGATGGAGACCTGGATCGGACGGTAGCCGTCGCGGCTGGCGCGATGTTGGGAAGCGGTGGGCATCGGGGCGTCCTCAAGATCTTTCGGTTCAGACGGTCTTGGTCGAGACGGAGAGCGGTAGGTAGCCGCTCAGGCTACCGCGCGCTCCACCTCGGAAGCGAGTGCCGGCTCGACCGCGGACGCGGCGAGCCAGAGGGTGACGGTGAGTTGATCGTCGCTCTCCCCATTGGGAGAGAGATGCCGGGTGGCGACCGCGCCGAGACCGGCATCGGCGAGCCAGCCCGTCACCTGCTCGGCGGCGAAGCCGAGGCGGCGATGGGCCTGATCCTCGCGCAGGAATTCGAGATCGTGCGGCGCGAAATCTACCACTAGAAGCCGTCCGCCCGGCGCGACCAGCCGCGCCGCCTCGCGCAAGGCGCGGGCCGGATCGTCGAGATAATGCAGCACCTGATGCACCACGACGAGATCGAAACTGCCGCGCCCGAAGGGCGGGGCATGGATGTCGCCCTGGCGCAGGTCGACGCCCGAGAGGCCGGCCCGTTCGAGATTGGCCCGCGCGACGGAGAGCATGGCGTGGCTCGAATCGAGGCCGGTGGCGCGGCCGGCCCGGGGGGCCAGCAGGCCGAGCATCCGCCCCGTGCCGGTTCCGAGATCGATCAGGCTTCGCACCGGCGCCGAGCCGAGGGCCTCGATCACCGCCGCCTCCACCATCGCCTCCGGCACGTGGAGCGAGCGGAGCTGGTCCCATTTCGGGGCGAGGCGCGCGAAGAAGGTCTGCGCGGCATCCGCGCGCTGGGTCCGTACGCCGTCGAGACGGGCGCGGTCCTCGGACAGAGGCGGGCTCGCCCGGTCGAGGCTGCCGACCAGCGGCTCCACCAGCCCGGTCCGCGCCTCGATCAGGCGGAAGAACGCCCATGCGCCCTCGCGGTGCCGCTCCACCAGACCGGCCTCGACGAGAAGCTTGAGATGGCGCGAGATTCGCGGCTGCGACTGACCGAGGATGTCGGTGAGATCGGAGACCGAGAGTTCACCCTGCATCAGAAGTGCGAGGATGCGCAGGCGCGTCTCCTCGGCGGTGGCGCGCAGCACGCCGAGGGCATCGGCGAAAGGGAGGGCGGTCGTCGCCTTGGCGCTGTCTTGAGACATAAAGATATCTTTATGTTCGATCTCGCGACCTGGCAAGGGGAATCAATCAGGATACCGGCCCGGAGCGAGAGCAAGCCGGCCTCACCCTATCGTGGCGACCTCGCGCGAGGACCGAGCGCGTCCGTTCCGGTGGAGAGACGCAAACGAAGCTCTTCCGAGGGGAGCGCTCCGGCATTTCTGCCGATATGCTGCGCTCCGTCGTCGTCCTTCGATCCCGGAACAACAGAAACGCCACCGCGTGACCCAGACCAATTCCCGTCCCCCGATCCGTTTCCGCGGCCGTTCGTTCATGGCCCTCGTGCTGGCCCCCTCGGCACCGGTCCATGACTGGCTCGAAGACCTCGATGCGCTGGCCCGGCGATCCCCGGCCTTCTTCGTCGGACGGCCGGTGATCCTGGACGTGGCGGGCCTCGGCCTCGATCGGGCGGATCTCACGGCCCTGGTCTCCGACCTCAAGGCACGCGACGTCACGGTCATGGGGATCGAGGGAGCAAAATCCGGCAGCCTCGGCGAGGGTCTGCCCCCTGCCCCGGCGGGAGGTCGGCCGGTGGAGGAGGTCGCCACGCCGGACGCGCCGATGCCGACCGAGGCGCCTCGTGCGCCCCGCTCGCTGATCCTCGACCAGCCGGTCCGCTCGGGCCAGACGGTCCTGCACCTCGAAGGCGACATCACCATCATGGGGTCGGTGGCGTCGGGCGCAGAGGTGATCGCCGGCGGCTCGATCCACATCTACGGGGCGTTGCGCGGACGGGCCATCGCCGGCGCTTCCGGCAATCCGGATGCCCGCATCACCTGCCGCAAGTTCGAGCCGGAACTGCTCGCCATCGACGGCCTCTACAGGACGGCGGACGATCTCGGAGCGGAACGCCGCGGCCAGCCGGCGCAGGTCCGCCTGGACGGCGATTCCATCAAGGTCGCCGGATTGGAGTGAGGCGGCAGCCTCATCGCGGCGATTGGTGTGAAGTCCGGCGAAGGCTCGGGCGATTTCGGCCCGATCCACTCGATATGAGTAAGGCAGCGTCCGTTCGGCGGGGCGGCCGTTATCGATTTATGGCCGTCACGCCCCGTCACAGCATCTCATGATCCAAGGAACCGAGGTTCGTTAACGAAGCGGTAACCATAACGGACGTCAATGGTTCGGTAAGGAATCGCGAGAGCCCGTGACACACGCCCCTCCATCCCGCCGATCCGTCCAGCTTCGTGGCCGCGCCTTCAAGGCACTCGTCCTGGCCCCGGAAGCCCCGCTTCCCGATTGGTTCGCCGATCTGGATGCTTCGCTGAAGCGTTCGCCGACCTTGCTCGACGGCCGCCCACTCATCCTCGACATCGCGGCGCTCGGGTCCGACCCCGAAGTGCTCGGCAAGCTTCTGGCCGATCTCGGCACCCGCCGCATCCGCATCCTCGGCATCGAGGGCGCCGCGGCGTCGCTCTCGGGGACGAGCCTGCTCGACGGTCTCGCCATCCCCCCGCTTCTGGTGGGCGGACGACCGGCCACCAGCATCGATGTCCCCACCGATGCCGATCCCGAGACGACCTCTCTCATGATCGAGGGTTCGGTCCGTTCCGGCCAGTCGATCGTGCACCCTACCGGCGACGTCACCGTCATGGGCTCGGTGGCATCCGGCGCCGAGATCCTGGCGGGCGGCTCGATCCACGTCTACGGGGCGCTTCGCGGCCGTGCCATCGCCGGCGCCGCCCGCAACCCACGCGCACGTATCTACTGCCGCAAGTTCGAACCCGAACTGCTCGGGATCGATCGCCTCGTCCGCACGGCCGAGGACATGGGCACGACTCTGCGCGGGAAACCCGTGCAGATCTGGCTCGATAGCGGCTCCATCAAAATGGCAACCTTGGATTAGGGAGACATACGAATATGGCCAAGGTTCTGGTCGTTACTTCGGGCAAGGGTGGCGTCGGCAAGACGACCACCACAGCGGCTCTCGGCGCGGCACTCGCGCAAGCGGGCCAAAGCGTCGCCGTCGTCGATTTCGACGTCGGCTTGCGTAACCTCGACCTCGTGATGGGTGCCGAGCGGCGCGTGGTCTACGACCTCATCAACGTGGTCAACGGCGACGCCAAGCTCAACCAGGCGCTGATCCGCGACAAGCGGCTCGAGAATCTCTCGCTGCTGCCCGCCTCGCAGACCCGCGACAAGGACGCGCTCACCGACGAGGGCGTCGCCAAGGTGATGGACGAACTGCGCGAGAAGTTCGACTGGGTGATCTGCGATTCCCCGGCCGGCATCGAGCGCGGCGCCACTTTGGCCATGCGCCACGCCGATCTCGCCGTGGTCGTCACGAACCCGGAAGTCTCCTCGGTGCGCGATTCCGACCGCATCATCGGGCTGCTCGATTCGAAGACGCTGAAGGCCGAGCGCGGCGAGATCATGGAGAAGCACCTGATCCTCACCCGCTACGACCCCGCCCGCGCCGACCGCGGCGACATGCTCAAGGTCGACGACGTGCTCGAGATCCTCTCGATCCCGCTGCTCGCCATCATCCCGGAGAGCCTCGAAGTTCTGCGCGCCTCGAATGTCGGCTGCCCGGTGACGATGAACAACCCGCTCAGCGCTCCGGCCCGGGCCTATATCGACGCCGTCCGCCGCCTGAAGGGCGATTCGGTGCCGATGACCGTGCCCTCCGACAAGAAGTCTCTCCTCAACAAGCTGTTCACACGGAGGGCGGCATGAGCCTGCGCAACCTCTTCAACAAACGTGCTTCGGCCCCCACTGCCCGTGACCGCCTGCAACTCATCCTGGCCCACGAGCGGGCCGGGGCCGGCGGCTCCGATCTGGTGATGCTGCTGCGCGAGGAGATCCTCGCCGTCATCGCCAAGCACGTCACGGTGGAGCGGGACAAGGTCCAGATCCGCCTGGAACGGGGCCAGGACATGTCGACCCTCGGCGTCGACATCGAACTCCCGATGACGGCCCCGGCCAAACCGCCGGCCAAGTCACCGGCGAAGGCGCCAGCCAAGCCTTCGGGTAAGCGCGCAGCGGCGTGACCGCTGCCCGTCATCCGATGAACAGGCCGGCGATGGTGGCGCTGGTCAGGTTCGACAAGGTACCAGCGAGGATCGCGCGCATTCCATAGCGTGCGATCTCCGATCTCCGTTCGGGGACGAGGCTCGCGAGACTGGCGAGCTGGATCGCGATGGAGGCGAGATTGGCAAAGCCGCACAGGGCGAAGCAGACGATGGCGGTCGTCCGCGCGTCGAGGACACCCGATTTCAGCGTCGGCGAAAGCTGGGCATAGGCCAGGAATTCGTTGAACGCGATCTTCTGCGCGATGGCGCCGCCCACCAGACCGGCCTCGCTCCACGGCACGCCCATGAGCCAGGCCAGCGGCGAGAAGGCCAGCCCGAGCACGCCCTCGATGCTCAGGCCCGGATAGCCGACGAGGCCGCCACCCCATCCGGCGATGCCGTTGAGCAGGGCGATCAGCCCGGTGAAGGCGATCAGCATGGCCCCCACCGAGACCGCGATGACGAGCCCCTTCTGGGTGCCGTCGGCCGCCGCCTCGATCAGGTTCACCGCCCGCGTCTCGCCGAACTCGACCTGCATCGTCGTCACCCGCGTCGGCTCCGTCGAGGGCATCAGGATCTTGGCGTAGAGAAGCCCGCCTGGGATCGCCATGACGCCGGCCGCCAGCAGGTACTCCATCGGCACGCCGAGCGCGGCATAGCCGGCCAGGATCGATCCAGCGGTGGAGGCGGCCCCGCTCGTCATCACCGCGAACAGTTCCGCTCCCGTCAGCAGCGCGAGGAAGGGCCGCAGGGCCACGGCGATCTCGCTCTGGCCGATGACGATGGTGATGACGGCCGAGAACGTCTCGATGGGCGAGGTGCCGAGCACCCGCCGCAGCCCCGCACCGATGATGCGGGCGAGGGTCTGCATCACCTTCAGATGATACAGGATCGCGATCAGGGCCGAGACGTAGAGGATCTGCGGCAGCACCCGCAGGGCCAGGATGAACCCGCTGCCGCCGAACAGCTCGAACATGCGCGGCTCGACGAGGCCGCCGAACAGGAACAGCACCCCGCGATCGCCGTAGGCGAGTACCGTCTGCACGAGGGTCGCCGCAGCATCGAGGGCCTGCCGGCCGAGCGGCACGAACAGCACGACGGCGCCGATGGCGATCTGCAAGGCGAGCGCCGAGATTACGGTCCGGGGCCGGATCGCCCGGCGATTGGTGGAGAACAGGATCGCGACGGCAAGGAGCAGCGCCAGACTCGCGCCTGCATGGAACACTCTGTCGGTCATCGGGCCCCGCCTCTTGCGGGTGGCGGAGCAAGGGTGATGCCGGGGCAGGCGCGCATCATGTCGGGCTCATCCGGAACGGGAAGACGTCCGGCGTGTTGACCGTCAAGCTGCGCCGTAATGCGGCGCATAAACGGTTTGAAGGAAGACAGCCATGAGCCTCATCGGACGCCTCGTCACCAAGATCCTCGGCAACGAGGACCGCACCGTGGTTCGCGACGACCGCAACTCGGATTCGAGCAACGCCATCGGGCGCCTCGTCACCAAGATCCTGCGCAAGTAACGCCTCTTCGAGCGCCGCCGGCCACAGGGTCGGCGGCGTTTCAATGTTTGCCCCAGACTCTGCCGCATCCTGAGATGCCGCAGCGCGAACCGGACGCCTCCTGCGAGGCCCGCTGACGCCGGCACCTCGGGATGAGGTGGAAGAATCGGGGCGATAACCTTTCGACGTAAAGCGAGACTCCTCACGCCGCCTTGCGCTTGTTCTTCTTCTCGCGGCCCTGACCGGGCGCGGTCTTGCCGGTCTTCGAGCGGTCGAGGACGAAGCGGGCGTAGTCGTCCATGTCGCCGGCGAACGGCTTCACCGTCCTGTCGGCGGCGAGCCAGAGACGATCGGCCACCAGTTCCATCAACGAGCGATCGTGGGTGATCAGGATGACGGCACCGCCGTAATCGTTCAGCGCGTCGAGCAACGCCCGCCGGCTGTCGATGTCGAGGTGGTTCGTCGGCTCGTCGAGGATGAGCAGGTGGGGTGCCTGCATCGCCACGAGGTTGAGCAGGAGCCGCGCCCGCTCCCCGCCCGAGAGCGCATCCACCGTGGTTTCCTGCTTGTCGAAGGCGAGGCCGAAGCTCGCGAGCTTGGCACGGCGGCCGGATTCGCTGTCGTCCGGCCGCTCGCGGCGGATGATGGCGAGCGGCGTGTCCTTCGGGTCGAGGGCCTCGATCTGGTGCTGGTGGAACCAGCCGACCTGCACCCTGCCCTCGCGCACCATGCGCCCGTCCCGCACCTTCAGCGCGCCCGCCGCCATCTTGGCGAAGGTCGACTTGCCCGCGCCGTTGACGCCGAGCAGGCCGATCCGGTCGTCGACGTCGAGGGTCAGGTTGAGGTCGCGCAGAACCGGTTCGTCCGCGCCGTAGCCGATGGTGGCGTCGGTGAGATGCATCAAGGGCGGCGCCAGCGGGCGCTTCGGCGACGGCAGGTGGAACGGCGCCACATGCTCCTCGATGGTGGTGGCGATGGGCTCCATCTTGGCGAGACGCTTCATCCGCGACTGGGCCTGGGCCGCCTTCGAGGCCGACGCCTTGAAGCGATCGACGAAGCTCTGCAGATGGGCGCGCTCCGCCTCCTGCTTCATCTTCGTGGAGGCCTGGAGCCGTGCCTTCTCGGCGCGGCGCTTCTCGAAATCGTCGTAGCCGCCGGTGTAGAGTTCGAGCTTGCCGTTGGCGACGTGCAGGATCGCGTCGACCGAGTTGTTCAGGAGTTCGCGGTCGTGGCTGATGATCAGCGCCGAGTGCGGATAGCGCTTGAGCCGCGCCTCCAGCCAGAGCGCGCCCTCCAGATCGAGGTAGTTGGTCGGCTCGTCGAGCAGCAGCATGTCGGGCTCGGCGAAAAGCGCGGCGGCCAGCGCCACGCGCATGCGCCAGCCGCCGGAGAATTCCGACATCGGCCGGCTCAGATCCTCCACCGAGAAGCCGAGACCGGCGAGGATTTCGCCGGCCCGCGCCGGAGCCCGGTCGGCATCGATCTCGATGAGCCGGCCGTAGATCTCGCCCATGCGCTCGGGCTCGGCGGTGTCGAGTTCGAGGTTGAGCGCCTCGCGCTCGATATCCGCGGCCAGGATGGTGTCGATCAGGCTCACCGGCGTCGCCGGGTGTTCCTGGTCGACGGAGGCCACGCGGGCATTCTTCGGCAGCAGGATCACGCCGCTATCGGGCTGGAACTCGCCGAGGATGATCTTGAACAGGGTCGACTTGCCGACGCCGTTGCGGCCGACGAGCCCGACCTTCGATCCCGGCGGCACGGCCACGCTGGCGCGGTCGAAGAAACGCCTGCCCCAGGCGTTGAAGGTGAGGTCTTCGATCTGGATCATGGGTCAGCGGCCAAACGCAGGGGAGATGCGGGCCGATGGCCACACGGGAGAGACGACCTCTCCCTATCGCAGTGCAGCATCGAGCGCGAGGGCGGGCGACGCAGGGCACCACCTCATTGCAGGGATGATGCGCTGCCGCTCAGTTGCGCTCGACGCCGGCGGCGATGGCCTTCACCAGGGGCGCGGTGGGAACGTTCTTGCGCCAGAACGTGCCGGACCGGCCGGTCTCCTTTCCGGCCTCGTAGAGCTTGCGCATGTACGCCGTGTCGAAGCCCCGCGCCGCCGTCGTGTTGGGCGCGGATTCGTCGATATAGGTGAGGTTGAAGCCCATCCCGCTGCCGCGGGTGAAGGCGTAGGTCGCGGCCAGGGTCGCCCGGCTGCGGGCCCGGCTCGCGGTGGTGAAGGAGCGCTCGACGATGGAGAGGGTGTTGTTCTGCGCGACGTCGAATTCCGGCTCGAGGCGCCCGTTGATGATGACGTAGATGTCGGTCTTGCCGGCGGTCCGCAGGCGATTGTCCCGCAGCAGGAAAGATTGCGGCAAGGTGAAGACCGGCGTCACCACCGAACCGTCGACATGCATCTCCTGGAAAGCCTTGCCCTCGGCCTGCACCTCGAGCAGTTGCGGCGGGAACACGGCGGGAATGCTGGCGGATGCGGTCAGCACGTCGGTGAACAGCGAGACGGCGTTGGGTCCGCCATTGGCCGCGATGGCGCCCATGTTCCAGATCACCGCCCGCTGGGAATCGAGGTTCGTCGTCACGACGAGGAGGCGACGCCCCTTGGCGTGCTGCTCGGCGATGGCCGCGAGGAGATCGGGCGTCACGTAGCGGCGCACGAGGTCGCGCAGGCGGCCATCCCCGAACAGGCCGGACCCGAACACGATGTTGGTGACGCTCGGCGACTGCACCAGGGTCGAGGCGACGCCGCTCGTATAGATATCGGTGAGGGTGGAATCGTAGGCCGGTCCGAGGAAGGCGAACGGCGCGATCAGGGCGCCAGTGCTCACTCCCGAGACGAGGGCGAATTCAGGCCGCTTGCCGGATTCCGTCCATCCGTTGAGGACGCCCGCGCCATAGGCCCCGTCACCGCCGCCGCCCGACAGGGCGAGGTAGGCGAAGGCCTGTTTCGAGCGTTCCGGCCTCGCCACCATCTCGGTGAAGGTGCTTTCCGACGCATCGGCATAGGCGCGAACGGAGAGATCCATCCCGGCCGGCACCGCCGCCGCCGCCTGGTCGGCGGTGTAGGCGACGCGCGGAATCGTTCCGCAGGCGGCCAGTTGTGCGGCCATCAGGAGAGCGGCGGCGCCCCGAGCCCATCCGAACCGGCGAGATGTCGACATGTCGGCGTGATCCTGGCGTTCTCACCGCATCGCGACCGACGCGTAGCAGTCAAGCTGAACGGTAACGAGCTTGACCATACTACCGTTCCGGGCAGTCGCGAGCAATCATCGGCCGGCCGGGCAGTGCTCGTCGGCACGTTCAGTGACGGATCGGCAACGCCGCCCCGAACGTTCCTCCGCATCGGCTCTCCATGGAGCCGATCGATCGGTGGAAGACGTGCCGTAAGCTGAAGCTTGTCGAACGGATCAGGCTTCCTATGTCAAGGTCATCAACCGAAATCGACATTCACGCTCGCCGATCGCGCGTCCTGATGGGTTGTCACGGCGAACGGGCCTTCCCGGTGAACGGGTCGGCCTGCGAACCGATGCGCCCTCAGCTGCGGCGGACGGGCTTGGACGGTTTCGACGACAGATGGCCCGGCATCGCGACGTGCCGGGTAACGCAGGAAGGCAAGATGGAAGCGGACGATGCCTGGCACCTCACCGATCGACTGAGCGTCGAGCACGGCAGGGGCGACCCCTTCGCGGCGGCTATTCGCGCGACGCGCATGGCGATGATCATCACGGATCCGCGACAGGATGATAATCCTATCGTCTTCGTCAACAATGCCTTTCTGAACATGACCGGCTACAGCCGCGCCGAGATCATGAACCAGAACTGCCGGTTCCTCCAGGGGAGCGAGACGGATCCCAACGCCGTGCGCCAGATCCGCGATGCGATCGCCTCCGAGCGCGACATCGCCATCGACATCCTGAATTACCGCAAGGACGGCACCCAGTTCTGGAACGCCCTCTACGTCAGCCCGGTGATCAACCGGGAGGGCGAGACGGTCTACTTCTTCGCCTCGCAGCTCGACGTGACCGAACGGGTCGACGCGCACATGCAGACGCGCAACGAGAAGGAGCATTTCGAGCGGGAGGTGCAGAAGCGGACGCGTGAGCTGACCGAGGCCCTGGCGGCGAAGACCATGCTGGTCCACGAGGTCGACCATCGGGTCAAGAACAACCTCCAGATGATCGCGTCCCTGCTCACCATGCAGACGCGGACCATCACCGATCCCGATGCGAAGGCGTCGCTGAAATCCATGCTGACCCGCGTCGAGGCCCTCGGCACGGTGCATAAGCGCCTGTATCAATCCAACGACGTGCAACGCTTCGACGTCGCGGCCTTCGCGCGAGAACTCACCATCGATCTGGTGCGCGGCTCCGGGCGACAGGGAATCGATCTGGATTTCGACCTCGTCTCCGTCGAAGTCCCCGTCGAACAGGCGCCGCCGGTCGCCCTCGTTATGAACGAGTTGCTGACCAACGCGCTCAAGCACGCCTTCCCGAACGACAGCGGCGGACGGCTCTCGGTCTCGGTGAAACCCGAGGACGACGACATCCGGATCACCATCATCGATGGCGGTGTCGGCATGCCGAGCGAAGTCATCGGCAACCGCACCTTCGGCAAGCGCCTGATCGAAAGCCTTGCGCGCCAGCTGAATGCCAGTATCGCTTGGCATCCGGCCAATCCCGGGACGTGGATCGACATTCGCATGCCCCGCGATGGGATGGGCAACAGGGAGACACCGTGAGTCAGCCTCTGCGGATCGTCATCGTCGAGGACGAAGCACTGATCGTGATGCAGCTCGAAATCCTGCTCGAAGAAGCGGGACATCAGGTCGTGGGGACGGCGGTATCCGCCAGCGATGCCATCGCGGTGGCCCGGCGGACACGGCCCGACATCGTCTTCATCGATCTGCAGTTGAAGGGAGGCTCCTCCGGTCTCGACGTCGCGAAGGATCTGGCGGACGAGCCCGCGATGACGCTGATCTTCCTGACGGCCAATGCCAGCCGCTTCCGCGACGATTTCGCCGGCGCGGCAGCGGTCATCGCCAAGCCTTTCTCGGAAGCCATCATCGGGGATACGATGAGCTTCCTCGACGAATGCATCCGGACCCCGCCGCCGGTCTCGACCCTTCCCCTCGGCCTGCGGTTCGCGCCGGGATATCTCGAACGCATCGCCGGGTGAGGCGGCGAGCCGGTCCCCGCCTCCTCGCGTCAGGCCGCTCTCTCGGCGCGTGACAGGCGGGTGAAGATGCCCGGCAGGTCCCGTGCCGGAACGGGCTTGCTGAAGTAGAAGCCCTGGACCTCGTTGCACCCCTCCGCCCGCACCAGATCGAGTTGCGCCCGGGTCTCCACGCCTTCCGCGGTGATCGTCGTCCCGCGACGCTCGCCGAGCCCGACGATGGAGCGCACGATGGCCGCCGTGTCGGCATCGGCGATCTCGCGGATGAAGGAGCGGTCGATCTTGATCTTGTCGAACGGGAACTGCCGCAGGTAGCTCAGGGACGAGTATCCCGTCCCGAAATCGTCGAGGGCGATGCGGACGCCGAGATAGCGCAGGCGGTGAAGCGAGATGATCACCGCCTCGGTATCCTGGATCAGCACGCTCTCGGTGATCTCCAGTTCGAGCCGGTCGGCGGCGAGCCCCGATGCGGACAGGGCCATGATCACGGATTGCTCGAGGCCCGGCTCGCGGAACTGCATCGCCGACACGTTGACCGCGATCCGTGCGGGCTGCGGCCATGACGCGGCCTCGCGGCAGGCCTCCCGCAGGGCCCAGTTACCGAGTTCGACGATCAACCCGGTCTCCTCGGCGATCTCGATGAATGTCGAGGGCGGGATCATGCCGCGGGTGGGATGCGACCAGCGCATGAGCGCCTCGAAGCCGCTCACCGTGTCGGTCGCGAGGTCGACCACGGGTTGGTAATGCAAGCTGAGGTCGCGATTCAGCACGGCCTGGCGCAGTTCGAATTCGATCTGGAGGCGTTCCTCGATCGCCGCATCCATGCTGGCCTCGTAGACGCGCAGGGTGTTGCGGCCCGCGGCCTTCGCCCGATACAGCGCGAGATCGGCGTGCCGCAGGAGAGGATCGGCCTCCAGCCCGTCCACCGGGGCATGCGCGATGCCGATGCTGATCCCGATATTGGCCAGATGTCCGTTCAGCTTGATCGGCTGCGCGATCGCGTCGATCGCCTTGCGCGCGACGGTGACGGCCTCGTCGATCTCGCGGAGATCGACGAGGATGATGCCGAATTCGTCGCCTCCGAGGCGGGATACGACATCGCGCGGACCCAGCACCGTGCCGAGGCGTTCGGCGACCACCTGCAGCAGCGTGTCCCCCGCCAGATGTCCGAGGGAGTCGTTGATCGCCTTGAACCGATCGAGATCGAGGCAGAGCACCGCCGTCGCGCCCTTGCCGCTCCGCACCGACGCGAGGACCTGTTCGAGACGGTCGTGGAAAAACGCCCGGTTGGGCAACCCGGTCAGGGCGTCGTGGCAGGCGAGATGGGCGATCCGCTGGTCCGATTCCTTTCGCGCCGTGATGTCGAGGTTCATGCCGACGAAGCGGCAGACCTCCCCGGTCTGCGGATCGAGGACGGCGCGGCCGAACCCCTGGAACCAGCGGCATTCGCCCGTTCTGGGGTGGATCCCGCGAAACTCGACCCGGTGGTTGGTGCGCGTGGTGATGGCGCGAACGCCCTCCGCGCGAACCCGCACGAGATCGTCCTCGGGAACGTTCCGTTCCCATTCCGCCATGCTCATCGACAATCCGGCGGCCGCATTCGCTTCGTCGAACGGCAATCCCTGCATCCTGGCGCTCTCGGGAGATTGCCAGACCCGGCCGGTGGCCACGTCCCATTCCCAGACCCCCGCTTCCGCCGCGTCCTGGGCGAGGCGCAGGAGAGCGCTGGTGCGTTCCAGCTCCATCCTCGCGGTGATGATGTCGTCGATATCGAGGGCCGTGCCGAGCCAGCCGTGCTGCCCGTCGACGAGCCTGAGCGGGCGCTTGTTGACCTTGTGCCAGCGGTACACGCCATCGGCGCGGCGGATGCGGATCTCGAAGTCGAAGTCCTTTCGATCGCGATGGCCGTCACACACCGCGCCGCGAAGGCGCGCATTGTCATCCGGGTGAAAGAACGCCAACCGCTCCTCGAAGGTGCCGGGATTCTGACCGTAATACCGTTCGAAATGACGGTTCGAGTAGGTCGTCCTTTCCTGCTCGTCCGTGATCCAGAGCATCTGGGGAAGAAAGTCGGCGAGGAGCCGGTAGGACGCCTCGCTCTCGCGCATGGAGCGCTCGGCCATCTGCCGGGCGGTCACGTCCGCGAAGGTGTAGACGATGCTGCCGTCGGCCAGCGGGACGCCGAAGAGTTCGAGGATGGTGTCGTTGAGGGGCAGATGCTCGCCCGCCGCGCCGGCCTCACCGTGATCGCGCCTGCGCCTGTCGAGGGTCTCCGGCAGCGAGCCGTCCCGTTCGGCGATGTAATGACGGACCTCCTCGAAGGGAGCGCCGTCGTGGAGCATGCCTTGCGGCAGGTCGAGGAGAAGGTGCAGGCGCTCGTTATGGACCCGGATCCGGTCATCCGCATCGACCATGACGAGGCCCTCGTCGATACTCTCCAGCGTGATGCGCAGGAGGTCCGTCGTCTCGCGAAGGTGCTGGTCCGAGCGGGCGAGTTCGGTGACGTCGAGGCAGATGCCGGAGATCGCGCGCACGGCCCCGCTGGCGTCACGCTCGATGATGCCGCGTTCGGCGACGGTGCGGCATTCCCCGCCGGGGCGGAGGATGCGCGAGCGATGCTCGTAATCGTCGCGCGCGAAGGCCCCCGAGACCGCCACGGCATCGTCGAGATGCCAGCGGACGCGATCCCGGTCCTGGGGATGATAGAAGGTCAGATGCTCGTCGAGGGGGATGCGGGAGAGATCGGCGGGGGCGCGGCCATAGACCCGCGCCATGCCCTCCGACCACTCGATGCGCCGTCCGGCGATGTCGATCCGCCAATGCCCGAAACCCGCGATCTCCTCGGCCATGCGCTGCGTTTCCAGCGCCGCGGCGAGGCGGGCTTCGCGGCCGGCCAGAACGGCCTCCACGCGCTGGCGCTCCCGCAGCTCGGCCTCGCGCTCCGCATTGGCTTCATGAAGGTGCAGATGCGCGGTCACGACCAGGGCGAGGTCATGGAGCTGGGCGACCTGCTCCTCCCCGAAATCGGGACGCGGAACGGTATCGATCAGGCATAGCGTGCCGATGTTCTGTCCGGGACGGAGGGCGAGCGGGACGCCCGCATAGAAACGGGCCTGGAGCGGGCCCTGCACCAGCGGGTTGTGGGCGAAGCGCGGATCGGCGCGGAGGTCGTGGACCACCATCGGCTCGTCCGGCGAGCCGGCCATGGTGTGCTTGCAGAAGGCATCGTCCCGGCTCGGCGGCGGCCCCTCGACCCCGAGCCTGGCCTTCAGACGCAGGGATTCGGCATCGATGAGCGGCACGAGAACGATGGGGACCCGGAACAGGGCCGCCGCGGTGCGGCACACGGCATCGAGGTGAGGCTCGGGACCACCGTCGATCAGGTGCACGACATCGCAGCCGACGGCGCTGAGGGGTTCGTCGCTTTGGTCCTGTGCCTGATCTTGCACGTCGCACCATCCAGAGGGCCATGTCGAGGCTAACGGTCCTGCAGTCGGTCGTGCTCGACGCCGCAAATCGAAAGCTTCGGAGGTCAGGTTAGGCTGGCGCGCGTTGCGATATTCCTACCGATTCAGAAAAGACGCTGCCTCGGCTGATTTCGCCGGGCAGGAAAGAGCGTGAATGATTGATCTGCCATATGGTCGGAACGAATGGCCGAGCTTCCTTTCGCGGGGCACAATTTCATCGTAATCTTGGGCTCCATCCGCGATACCTTACCGCTCCGATCGCCTCGAACCCCGTTCAACCGCTTTGTTTCTTCCCGGCGAAAGCCACCTCACCAGCGCCGGATCCCGCGGCTTCTCCCGTGTCGACACCTGGGTGTTCGACCTCGACAACACGCTCTATCCGAGCGACGCCCGAGTCTGGCCGCAGGTCGACGAGCGGATCACCCTGTTCGTCATGCAACTCTACGGGCTCGACGGGCTCTCGGCGCGGGCGCTGCAGAAGTATTTCTACCATCGCTACGGCACCACGCTGAAGGCTCTGATGGTGGAGGAGAAGGTCGACCCCTACCACTTCCTCGACTTCGCCCACGACATCGACCATTCCGCGATCCGCCTCGACGCGGCGCTCGGCGATGCCATCGAGAAGCTGCCGGGCCGCAAGCTGATCCTCACCAACGGCTCTCGGCGCCATGCCGAGAACGTGGCCGCCAAGCTCGGCATCCTCGACCATTTCGAGGACGTGTTCGACATCGCCGCCGCCGACTTCGTCCCGAAACCCGAGCGCTCGACCTATGAGCGCTTCCTCGATCGGCACGCGGTCGACCCGCACCGCGCGGCCCTGTTCGAGGACATCGCCCGCAACCTCGTCGTGCCCCACGAGATCGGGATGGCGACGGTGCTGGTCGTGCCCCGCATTATCGATCCGTTCCGCGAGGCGTTCGAGCAGGAGGCGGTGAAGGAGCCGCATATCGACCACATCACCAACGATCTCGCTGCCTTCCTCAGCGAACGCGTCCTTCCGGCCGTCGGATGAGCGATCCGGTTCAGGACTGGTCGGAGATCCGCGCGCCCTCCCTCGACGACGTGGAGATCCTGGCGCGCGACGCATTGGCCCGTCTGCCGGCCCGGTTTCGCGCCCTCTGCGACGGCGTGACGATCCATGTGGAGGATTTTCCCGACGACGCGACGCTGCGGGACATGGACTGCGAGACCGAGTTCGACCTGCTCGGCCTGTTCCGGGGGATCGGACTCGCGCAGGGCGGCGAGACGGTGACCGGTCAGATGCACAACCGGGTCTGGCTCTACCGCAGGCCGCTCCTCGACTATTGGGCGGAGCACGAGGAGAGTCTCGGCCATCTCGTCAGCCACGTCCTCGTCCACGAGATCGGGCACCATATGGGCCTGTCCGACGACGACATGGCCGCGATCGAGGCGGCTGCGGACAGCTGATCCGCAACGCGCCCGACGTCAGTCGTCGTTCGCGGGACTGGGGCTCGCGGCGCGCGGCCTGAGCAGGCTGGCCTTCGGGCGCCGCGTGCGGAACTGGCCGCGCTCGACGGCGATGAAGACGAGCACCGTGATGGTGAGCGTCGTGATCCACCAGATCACCGTCAGTCCGACCCCGATACAGGCGATGGTGAAGGCGCTGGCGAAGGCCGCCATCGCGCCGGGCACGATCGCGCCCGGAACCGTCGCGGTCGCCCCGCGTCCGCTATGCCGGATCGCCGCGTGGAGGGCGAAGGCGGCGGCCAAGGCGCCGACGATCCCGAGTTCGTACCAGAGTTCGAACAGCATCGTGGTCGGAGCATTGTTGGGCAGCAGGTTCACGAATCGGCCGCGCAAGGCGGTCTCGAACCCGTGCCCGGTGACGAGCCGGACCGGCTCCGTGGTCACAACCTTCTGCCACGCCTTGATCGTGAGCACGCCGGGCGCCGTCGGGCCGAAGGCGACGATGCCGATGGGCCGGGCGATGAACGGCAGGAACGGCGCGGTCACCAGCAGGCCGGCGCAGACCAGGGCAACGGAGCGGATTGCGACGAGGGGACGGTAGGTGGCGAACAGGAACACCAATGCGCCGGCCGCCAGGGCCAGGATCTGGGTCATGTTGGGCGAGATCGAGAGGGCGATGGCCACGAGGATCGCGGTTCCGAGCGCCTCCATGTCGCGGCCGCGCGAGCGTAGCCATGCGACGGAGGGCCAGACCAGCAGGGCGAGGAGCGTCAGCCCGCGATCGACCGAACTCTGGTCCTCGGGCATGTTACGCAGGAGTGTGTCGCCGAACAGCCCGAACAGGATCGAGACGATCGCGGCGGCGATCACGCCGAGCGGCAGGAGATAGAGGTTGGCCGAGCGCATCCGGTCCGGCAGCGCGAGATAGGCGGCCAGCGTCATCAGGATCGTGGCGACGAGGTTCAGCAGGCGCTCGGTCGCCTGACCGAGAAACGGTGTCCAGACGAGGGAGAGGGCGGACCAGACGATGACCAGCCCGCCGGCGAGGAACGCGGTCGAGGTCACGAGACGCGTGGCCGTGGCCCGGAGCGGCCGTTGTTTTCCGTCGATCGCGCTGGCGATGACGAGGAGCGCGATCGCGATGGGAGCGAGGATCACCGTGGCGCGGCGGGCCACCTGCGCGGAGACGGGGAGCACGACGAACAGCCCGAAGAAGCCGACGCGGCGCAGGAGGGCCGCCGCATCGAGGGCCGGGTCGACGGAAGGTCTGGACGTGGACGCACGGGCCATGCTGCGATTGTAGCCGTTGAACGGCGCCACGAGACCGTCCGTGCGCTACCGATGGAGTCGTAGTGCAGGGAGCGGACGCGCGCTGTAGATGTCGTGCAACACCTGTGCCTCCTCCGCCGCGTGCATCAGGTGACGTTCGGTTGCCGTCGGCGCGGGGTCAGCCTCCGGCCGGCATCGATCATCACCCGCCAGCCCGCCCAGGTCGCGAGGAAGCCGAGGAGGCCGGCGATGATTCCGTCCGCGCTCGCCGGGACGGCGGGGATGTAATCCTGGTAGGTGGCGCGGGCCAGCGCCATGTCGGGGTCGCGCAGCAGTGCCGCAAAACGGCCCATCGGGCCTCCCGCCTCGGCGAGGGCCTGCCTCTGCGCATCGAGATGCTTCAGGCGCTCGATATCGGCGCGGGCCGATTCACCGCGCCGCGCGACCAGGGCATCGCCGTTGCTGCGGAGGCGATCCACCGCGCCCTCGCGGTTGGTTCCTGTCGCGGCCGCATCGGCATCGAGCGTGGCGAGGGAGCGTCGCAGCTCGTCGAGGGTGCCGCCGAGGCGCTGGGCGTATTGCTGGGCAAATTCCGGCCCCTGCGCGGCGACGATGCCGCCGAGGATGCCGAGAGCGAGGCCAAGGGTCCGGATCACACGCAGCACGGTTCATTCCTCATGAGGCCGTCAGACAAAAGGGCGAGCCGCATGGCGGTTCCCCAACGGTCAAGCCGGATCGCCCAGGTCCAGCTCACTCAGGGCCTGTTCGACCTCGGCCTGAGTCACCTCGGGCAAGGGCTTCGCCACCTTCGCGGCTTGTGTCTTCCGGCCGGGCCGCATGACCAGGATGATCGTCTCCAGGCCGGGACAGGCGGGGTCGGGGCACAGGATCTCGTTGACCTTCACCACGGCGTCCGGTTCGACGCGGGCACGGACCCAGTCCTCGACCCGGCGCCGCGCATCGTCGTCGGCCGGCCCGCGCCGGCGTCCCAATCCGAGGAAGACCATCGCCCGGCCTCAACCCGGCAAGGTCAGGATGCCCGCCATGCCGTCGGCACAGCCGAAGGCGAGCCGGCCGCCGCGCCCGTCCCAGGCAAGGGCCGAGATCGCACCGCCCTTGGTGGCGGGCCGGACCAGGAGTTCCGAAGCGTCGACGAAGCGCACGAGCAGGATGCAGCCATCCTCGTAGCCGATGGCGAGGACCAGGGCCTTGGGGTGGAACGCGACGCGCGAGACCCGGGCCGGACGGATGCCGCATTCGCGCGGCGCCTTGCCGGTGGGGCCTTCCTTCGAATCGAAGGGCCAGATGATGGCCGCCTCCGCCCCGCCGGTGGCGAGCCAGTTGCCGTCCCCGGACCAGCTCACCGAGCGGACCTTGCCGGGATAGCCCGACATCCGCATGTGGCCGCGATCGGGCTGGAGGCGCCAGCCGTGGAGCGCGTTCTCCTGCATCGTGGTCACGACGAAGCGTCCGTCCGGCGACCACGACACGTCGATATGCGAGCCCTTCCACTCCACGAAATCGGGCGCGGTCTCGAGATTCGGGTACCAGAGCGTGGCGCCGTTGTAATGCGCCACCGCGAGGCGGTAGCCCTTGGGTGCGAAGGCGAGGCCACGGGCCGTCGAGGGAGCGGCGAAGATTTTCTCCCGGCCTTTCGCGTCGCGGGCGATGACGTTGCGGCCGGCGGCATAGGCGAGCCCGCCATCGGGATGGAGCGCCAGGGCGTCGATCCAGGCCCCGCCCTTGGCGGCGGCGACCTCGGTCCTGTCTCCGTTCGCCGCCGTCGCCACGATGCGTCCGTCGTCGCCCCCCGTCACGATCCGCTTTCCGTCGGACGCCGCGACGAGGATGGCGCCATCGGGATGGGCGTCGACGCGCCGCGTCGATTCGGGGCCGATCAGCAGCACGGCACCATCGCCGAGGGCCAGGGCCAGGACCTCCTTCAGCCAGACGGCACCGGAGACATGGGCTCCGGCATCCAGCGGTACGACGTGGTCGGCAAGTGAGGGAGCGCTGGCGCTCATCGGCGGAAACCTCTCAGGACGCGGCCACGGCGTCCGGCGCCGATCTCAGCACCGTCATCACCGTCGCGACCAGGGCGAGACAGCCGGCGATGCCGGCGGGAATGGCGAGGGCATACAACGCGACGCGGCTATAGGCGACTGTTCCGGTGTGGGAGCCGAACAGCAGCGAGAGCCAGACCAGGCTGTCGCCGACCCAGCCGAAGCGCGGCCTCGCCCCGCCAGGGCCGAAGCGAGCTTCTGGCCGACGCTGAACAGCGCTCCCGTGACGAAGGTCGTGCCGGCCCGGAACCCCTGGACATGGGCGAGCACGGCGTTCTGCGCCCCCATGGCGAGGGCGAGGATCAGGAGGCCCGGCAGGATGGCGACGAGGGGGGTGTCGTGCCCGAGCGCCACGGCGAACTGGGTCGTGTTGCCGCTCATGAACGAGGTGTAGAGGCCGCAGAGCCGGATGAACCCGAGGGCGTCGACATAGCCGGCGAGCGCCGTGAGGATGAGGCCGAAGCCGAGATGCCAGGTCCGGCTGATGATGGGGGCCGGCTCATGACAAAGTCCGGCTCATGGCAGGGTCCGACTCATGACCGCGTCCGGCCCGTGACAGCGCGAGAAGCCTTGTCCGCCCCGATCCGTCCCGCGACGGAAGAGGCCGGCCCGACAGGGTTAAGGCATTGCTTACCAAGTCCGCGCAATTCGAATGAACGGGGGCGAACATCCGACCCGTAGCACCCGTTGGTGTGACGATCCGGCGTCGGGATGGTCGTCCCAGGCCGGGTGAGTTGGAGTTGCGTCATGATCCCTTTCGCTTGCGCTGCCCTTGCGTTGCCGAAATTCTCCTCCCTCCGCGGAGCCGAAACCGTCCTCGTGGTGGAGGATGAATCCATGGTGTGCGAACTGGCCGTCGAAGCCCTCATCGACGAAGGCTATCGCGTCCTCAGCGCTGCGGATGCCGAGGAAGCCGAGGACATCCTGGCGCGGGAGCGCGTCGATTTGCTCTTCACCGATATCGATTTGGCCCGCAACACCAACGGCCTCGCCCTGGCACGCAGGGCGCGCCGCCTGCGCCCGAACCTGCCGGTCATCTACACGTCCGGCGGACGCGGGAGCCTTTCGCAGGCGGACGCGGTTGCTGAATCAATCTTCGTGCCGAAGCCCTATCGCCCGAGCCAGCTCATCGCGCTCGCCAACGGTCTCCTGCGCCGCTTTCCCCACTACGCCTGAGCGCATCGTCGCGCCCGCCCCCTCCCGGAGCCTCTCCCCCGATGCGTACCCTGCTCGCCACCGCCCTCGTTCTCTTCTGCACCACGCTCAGCGCCTACACGACGGGGAATGCCAAGGCGGCCTGCGACGTGAAGGGGGCGAAGCTCGAAGAGGCCATCGCCGGCAAGTCCGAGCTGCGCGAGAGCGCCAACAAGCAGGCCGTGCGCGATCTGCGCACCCTGCGCGACGCCGCGATCATCCTGGAGACCTACCAGTACGAGCCCGAATGCGAGCGCCTCGTCACGATCATCAAGACGCTGGCGGCGAACCCGGATAAGGCGATCGAGCGCAGTGGCGATACCGACGAGGAAAAGGCGGAGGACCTGATGGAGGCCCGCCAGCCGAAGGCACCGGCCACCGAGGCTCCCTCCCCCGTGGCGCCCGCCGCCAAGTCGAAGTAATCACCGTCCCGACGGGCGGAACGCTCGGCAAGCTCGGCGCTTGCCACAGGGATGCCCGTATCGCGGGCGCCATCGAACGAGACGGTCGGGCATCCATCTCTGCGCCCGACCGTCCCGCACTTCACTCCTTCTGAAATGGTCGATCGAGCATGGGCACAGATACGGCAACGCGCGGATCGAGCCTGGTTCACGCGGCGAACGACCTGCCCTCGGTCGTCCTCGACGATTACAATATCGAGCTGAAGAACGGCGAAGGCTTCGTCGGCGACCGGGTATCGAAAGCCGCCTTCCGCGATCTCGTGGAAGATTGGCGCGAGAAGCTGCGCAAGCTCGGCCCCGATCCGCTCGGCAGCAAGGGCAGCCGCGATTTCAGCAAGCGCCGCCTCGATGATTTCCTGATCGACGGCCCGCCGCTGGCGGCCGGCGTGGTCTTCGGCGCGATCGAGGAGTTCGCGCAGGAACTCGCCACCGTCGTCCGGCGCTTCCTGCGCCAGAAGGGCTGGCGCGACACGCAGAGCATCGTCGTGGGCGGCGGCTTCAGCGACAGCCTCGCGGGACGGCTCGCCATCGACCGGGCCAGCGTGATCCTCCGCGCCGGCGGGCTCAACCTGAACCTCGAACCGATCCGCCACCATCCCGACGAGGCCGGCCTGATCGGCGCCGTCCACCTCGCCCCGTCCTGGATCTTCTCCGGCTACGACAGCCTGCTCGCCGTGGATATCGGCGGCAGCAACATCAGGGCCGGCGTGGTCTCCACGAACCTGAAGAAGGCGTCGGACCTGTCGCGCGCCGAGATCTGGCGCTCGGAACTCTGGCGCCACCGCGACGAGGACCCGGCCCCGAGCCGGGACGAAGCGGTCGACCGCCTCATCGCCATGCTCAACGACCTGATCACGCGGGCGGAGCGCTCACGCCTCAAGCTCGCGCCCTTCATCGGTGTCGGATGCCCGGGCGTGATCGCGGCGGACGGAACCATCGAACGCGGCGGCCAGAACCTGCCGGGCAATTGGGAGAGCAGCCGCTTCAACCTCGCGGAGCGGCTGGTCGAGGCCATCCCCGCCATCGGCGATCACGACACCATGGTGCTGATGCACAACGACGCCGTGGTGCAGGGCCTCTCGGCCATGTCGGACATGACCGGCGTGACGCGCTGGGGCGTGCTCACCATCGGCACCGGCCTCGGCAATGCGCGCTTCACCAACCGCAAGATCCCCGAGACGAAGAGCGCCGATACGGTGCATTGAGGACTCGCCGCCGGATCCCAAACCTCGCTCCGGGGCGGCCTTTTCGACGCGCGGCGCCTGGCTTCGGAGACCGGCGCCCTATCGCGCGGCCGGTGCCGACGGAAAGGCCGGTGCGCTTTCCTGACCCTGGTCCGAGCGATTGCGCGAGCGGGCGGCCTTGCTGGCGATGCGAGCGCGCAAGTCGCTCGTCAGCTCGATCTCGACCAGCCGCCACGACCATCCGCGCAGGCGAAGTCGAAGCCGAAATTGCTGGGCTCGCGGCGCTTCGGGAGGCACGGCGATGACGACGGTGCGAAAGCCGCGCATCTCGGACGCGAAGTAATAGGGGATCAGCCGGGTGATCGTCTCGATCCTCAGCCCGGATGCGGCACCGACCGGCTCGGCCGTCGAACCGGGGGCATTGGCCGCGAGCGGGGCGAGGTCGAGGGATTGCGGAATGCCGTCGTCGAGGAGATCGATGACCGACCGTGCCGTCACCAGAGATTCGGCGAGCGGCTCGGCCAGGGCGGCTGCCGCCTCGACCAGTCGCTGGCGGTCCTTCGGGACCTCGACCTCCTCGCCGGGCTCACCGCGCGTCTGGGTGGCGGCAGACGCGGCCTGCCGGATCATCGATTGGCGCAAGGTGCGGAAATTGACGTGCCGCTCGACATAGCCGACGTCCCGCGCCTGCACCGCCCTTGCGAGATCGTAGAGCATCCAGAACGGCGTCAGCGTGTAGGTGAACCACGCGAGCATCAGGGAAATGGGAATCCACCACAATCGCATCATCGCGATCTGACTGCCCTCTGCGCCTGCTCGCTCCAACCGGCGAGCCCTGCGAATGCCGCGACCACAGCCTCGTAGACCGGCTGCTTGAACGGCACGATGAGATCCGGCAGCCCGGCCATCGGCTCCCAGCGCCAGGCGTCGAATTCCGATTTGTGCAGGCCGCCGCCCGGCGAGAGGACGTCGATCTCGTCCTCGGCCCCGACGAGGCCGAAGGCGAACCACTTCTGCGTCTGCCCGCGATAGCGTCCCTTCCAGGCCTGTTTCAGCACGGCTGGCGGCAGGTCGTAGGCGAGCCAGCCGGGGATCTCACCGAGGAGCGTGACCGAGCCGGGCGAGACGTTGGTTTCCTCGTGCAGTTCACGAAGGGCGGCGGCGAGAGGATCCTCGCCATCGTCGATCCCGCCCTGCGGCATCTGCCAGGCGAGCTCGCCATCCACGTGTTCCGGCCCCGCCTCGCTGCGGCGACGGCCGACGAAGACCCGTCCCGATGGGGCGATCAGCATGATCCCGACGCAGGGCCGGTACGGCAGGTCGAGATCGGATTCGGGCACGGGAGGGTTCATCGGCCGGACCATAGGTCAGGGGATCGACGGCCCGCAATGCGGCAAGCGGCGGTTCGGGCGCCGAAAGCCGGGAATGGCGTCAACCCGGCGGCGGATCGGGGGCTTCGACCTCTCCCTTGCGCTGGAGGATGAGGGCCACGAACCAGCACAGGGAGGCCCAGGCCGCGCCGATGCACCAGCCGGCGAGGACGTCGCTCGGCCAGTGGACGCCGAGATAGATCCGGCTCGCCCCGACGAGGAGGGTCATCCCGACCCCGAGGACGAGGACCAGCACCTTCACCGACCGGTTCGGATCGACGCGGGCCAGCAGCGTCGCCAGGGTCAGGTAGGCGATGGCCGACATCATGGCGTGGCCGCTGGGGAAGCTCGCGGTGAACACGTCCATCCCGTGGGGCACGAGGTCCGGCCGGGGCCGGTGGTAGAACATCTTGAGCACGGTGGAGACGAGCAGCCCGCCGCCGATGGCGCCGAGGACGAAGAGCGCGATCCGGTGCCGCCGGGTCAGCGCGAGATAGGCGACCGCGCTCAAGGTCACGAAGGTGATGGTGAAGACGCTCCCCAGGCCGGTGATGTCGCGCATGGTCTCTTCCAGCCAGCGCGGCCCGATCGGGTCCGACAGGTCGGCCGGGTTGCGCAGGGACAGCAGGATCTTGCGGTCGAGCGCCGCCGTGGAGCCCTCCCCGACCTCGTCGGCGAGGTAGAAGAAAGCGTAGCCGAGGAAGCTCACACCGAGCAGCGCCATGAGGGGACCGACCTCATTGAGGCGAAGGCGGATCCAGAGCGCGGTGGCCCGGCTGAACAGCGGATGGTCGAGATAGGTCGGGAGCGGCGCCTTCATGCTGCTGTCTTCGTCATCCGGTCGTCGTCCCTCGATCATCGGCCCCGCCCGAAAGCGAAGCGTCCCCGCTGTTGCCACGGTCCACCGAGGTAGCGCCAGAGCAGGAGGCCCGTCGCGGTGAAACGGAACGGCTCGAAATCCAGATCCAGCGCATGATGCAGGCTGCGGGCGACCTCGGGCGAGACCTTGTTCTGGATCGTGACGTGCGGCTTCCAGCCCTGCCGGTCCTGTGCCGTGAGCGCATCGTCGTAGCGCCGGGCGATGCTGCCCCGGATGCGCGCGAGCGTGTCGGAAGCCAGGGTGTAAGCGACGCCGCGCCCCAGGAAGCGAAGGCCGGTCACCTCGACCGCGACCGGCTCCTCGGCCGCGTTCAGTTCGGCGAGGGTCGCGGCGACGCTGTCCTCCTCACCTCCCGGCAGATGGTGGAACAGGGTGGCATGGGCCGGAATGTGGTTGAGTTTTTCCGGGAAATGCCGGCGCCTCAGGCCGTCGAAATGCGCGAAGGTCGCCGGGTCCATCTCGAGGGTGACGATCAGGGGATCGGGTGTCGGGGCATGAGAGGATTCGGTCATCGTCGCCAGATGGAGCGGGACGGGTTGCAATCCAGTCGTCCGACCCTTCTCTGCCGAGATGCGTGGCCCATCTGGGTAGCGGAGCACGAAGGGAGGGTTCGCGGATGGGCCTGTTGGTCGACGGCACGTGGCAGGACAAATGGTACGACACCGAGGAGACCGGTGGTCGCTTCAAGCGGACCGAGGCGAAGTTCCGCAACTGGGTCACCGCCGACGGCGAGCCCGGCCCGTCCGGCGAAGGCGGGTTCCCGGGCGAGGCCGGGCGCTATCATCTCTACGTGTCGCTGGCCTGCCCCTGGGCTCACCGCGCCCTCATCGTGCGCGCCCTGAAGGGGCTGGATCGGGCGATCGGCGTCTCGGTGGTCGATCCCCTGATGGGTCCGGAGGGCTGGGTCTTCGGCGACACCCCCGGCACCACGCCCGACACGGTCAACGGAGCGAGCCGGCTCTACGAAGTCTATCTCGCGGCCGTGCCGGACTTCACCGGCCGGGTCACGGTGCCGATCTTGTGGGACATGCAGCGCCGCACCATCGTCTCCAACGAATCCTCCGAAATCATCCGCATGCTCAACGATGCCTTCGGTGGGACCGGTCCCGACCTCTACCCGGCGGCCTTGCGCGACGAGATCGACGCGGTGAATGCGCGGGTCTACGACGCCGTCAATAACGGTGTGTACAAGGCCGGTTTCGCGACCACGCAGGAGGCCTACGAGGACGCCTTCGACGCCCTGTTCGCCGAGCTCGATTCCCTCGACGAGCGGCTCGGCCGGGCGCGCTACCTCTGCGGGCCGGCGCTCACGGAGGCCGATATCCGCCTGTTCACGACTCTGGTGCGGTTCGATCCGGTCTATGTCGGCCATTTCAAGTGCAACCTGCGCCGGATCGCGGATTACCCGAACCTGTCGCACTATCTCCGCGATCTCTACGCGCTTCCGGGCGTCGCCGGCACGGTGAACCTCACCCATATCAAGCGCCATTATTACGAGAGCCATCCGACCATCAATCCGACCGGCATCGTGCCGAAAGGTCCCGAGATCGATCTCGATGCCCCCAACGACCGCGCCCTGCGCTTCGGAGCGTGAGATGACGATGTTCGACGCGATCGGCCCTCGACAGATCGGATGGCGGCCATACATCTGCGCTATGACGACACGATCCTCTCTCATCCCGACCGCCCTTCGCTCGAGCGCTCTCGGCCTTCCGTTCGCACTGGCCATGCTCGCGGCGCCCGGTCCGGCCTCGGCGCAGACCGCGATCACGCTCGAAGGCACCTGCGAGAAGCTGATCATCGCGGGGCTGGACGTCACCCAGAACTGCAAGGGCACGATGCTGAACACCGTGTCCCGCAACCGGGCGAGCTTCGACTTCTCGGCCTGGGACGGGCGCGGCTTGAGCTTCAGCGGAAGCGGGGCCCAGCAGGAGCGCACCGAGGAGACCGACGCGCTCCAGCCGATCAATCTCGTGGTGCCGAGCGAGAAGACCGACGACGGCGTGGTCCGGGGACCGCTCGTGGCCGTCGGGTCGTGCAGCTTCAGCACACCGTCCGACGGCAAGACGGCGATCACCTGCGAGGCGAATGCCGCCAAGGGGCGCTACGAGGCGAGGTTCGTGACCGATGCGAAGACGCCGCCCAGCGCACCGAAGCCCTGACGGCGACCCTTCGTCCGGGCCGCCATGCCGACGTGGAATAGGCTGGCGGGCAGTCTGGTCTCACCGCGACTTCGCGCCCATCTAGGGCACGGATACATTTGATCGGCCAGACCAGCCGATGTGCCGACGATCCGGCCGCTAGACTAGAGTTGAGGATGGCATGCTGAACGACGTTTCCACCGCCGGGGTGAGCCCCGCCGGCGGTCCCGAGACCCTCATCAAGGATGTCACCACCGCCACGTTCCGCGAGGAGGTGATCACCGCCTCCATGACGCAGCCCGTGCTGGTGGATTTCTGGGCGTCGTGGTGCGGCCCCTGCAAGCAGATGACGCCCCTGCTGGAGAAGATCGTGACGGCCGCCAAGGGCGGCGTCCTCCTCGCCAAGGTGAATATTGACGAGAATCCGGCGATCTGGAGCCAGATCAGCCAGCAGCTCGGCCTGCAATCGATCCCCGCCGTCATCGCCATCGACAAGGGCCGTCCCGTCGACGGTTTCGTCGGCGCGCTGCCCGAGAGCGAGATCAAGGAGTTCATCGGCCGGCTCACCGGCCCCGCCGGCCCGACGCCGGTCGAGGCGATGATGGCCGAGGCCGAGGCCGCGCTCGGCGAGGGCGATCTGGCCGGGGCGTCCGAACTCTATGCCGCCGTGCTCGGAGAGGAGCCCGGAAACCTCGTCGCGCTGGCGGCCCTCGCCAAGATCCAGCTCGATGCCGGTGAAGTCGCCAATGCGCGCCAGATCCTCGACATGGTGCCGCCCGAACGGGCCGCGGACCCGGCGCTCGTCGGCATCCGCGCGGCGGTGGAACTCGCCGAACAGGCGGCGTCCCTCGGCGATCTCGGCGTGTTCCAGAAGCGCATCGCCGCCGACCCGGCCGATTTCCAGGCCCGTTTCGACTTCGCGCTCGGACTCAACGGTCTCGGCAAGCGCGACGAGGCGGTGGACGAGCTGATCGAGATCGAGCGTCGCGACAAGACCTGGAACGACGGCGCGGCGCGCAAGCAGCTCCTGACCTTCTTCGAGGCTTGGGGCCTGATGGACAAAGCCTCGATTCGCGGCCGGCGGCGATTGTCGACGTTGGTCTTCGCGTGACGGACCGGCGCCAGGGCGGAGAGACGCGATGAGCACCCATTCGGGCTACAAGGGACCGGGCGACTGCCCCGGCGTCATCCCCGTCTTCCCTCTGCCCGGCGCGCTGCTGCTGCCCCGCGGACAGATGCCGCTGAACATCTTCGAGCCGCGCTACCTCGCCATGGTGGACGACGCCCTGAAGACCGACCGCGTCATCGGCATGATCCAACCCGACGTGGAGAGCGGCTCCTCGCCGATGACGCCAAAGCTGTTCCGTGTCGGCTGCCTCGGGCGGATCACGCAATTCGCCGAGACCGGCGACGGGCGCTACCTGATCTCGCTCACCGGAATCACCCGGTTCCGCGTCGAGGGCGAACTCGCCACCACCACCCGCTACCGTCGCTGCCAGGTCTCCTACGACGATTTCCTCAGTGATTTCGAGCCTCGCGCCGGCGAAGAGGCGGTGGACCGCGAGGGCGTGCTCAAGGCGCTCAGGGATTTCGTCGAGGTCAACGATCTCAAGGTCGATTGGGCCGGCATCGAAGAGGCGCCGAACGAGGCCCTGGTCAATGCGCTCTGCATGATGAGCCCGTTCGGTTCACGGGAAAAACAGGCGATGCTGGAGGCTCTCGACCTCAAGACTCGCGCCGAGGTCTTGATTGCGGTGACCGAGATGGAGTTGGTGCGCGGATCGGGGTCCGAGCCGACCCTGCAGTGAATTCGCAGACCCGAGGACAAAGCACGATGGCAGACGAGATCCCCAACGCCGTGGAAGCCACGCGCGTCGACCCCAAGCTCCTCGAACTCCTGGTCTGCCCCCTGACCAAGCAGTCGCTCGAATACGATTTCGCTCGCCAGGAGCTGATCAGCCGCTCGGCCAAGCTCGCCTACCCGATCCGGGACGGCATCCCGATCATGCTGCCCGAGGAAGCGCGGCCCCTCAACGATTGAGGCGACCCGTGACGGACATCGCCCTCCCGACGGTCGCGGTCGTCGCCACCGGCGGCACCATCGCCATGACGATCGACCCGGTGACGCATGCGCCGGTGCCGGCTTTGTCCGGCGCCGACCTCGTCGCCGCCGCGCCGGGCCTGGACATGCTCGCCCGCATCGCGGTCACGGAATTCTCGAACATTCCGAGTGCGGAGATGGGGCCGGATCTGTGGCCCTCGCTCACGCGCACGATCGAGGGATTGCTCGCCGATCCCGGGATCGCGGGCGTGGTGGTCCTGCACGGGACCGACACCCTCGACACCACCGCCTATTTCCTCGACCTGACGCTGCGCAGCGACAAGCCGGTCGTGGTCATCGGCGCGCAGCGCAACGCCTCCGATCCCGACAGTGACGGCGCCCGCAACCTCCTCGGCGCGGTGCGCCAGATCCTGACGCCCGGCGCCGCCTCGCTCGGCGTCACGGTGACGCTCAACCACGCGATCAACGCCGCGCGCGAGGTGAGGAAGACCCACACCCACAACGTCGAGACCTTCCATTCGGGCGAGACCGGCTATCTCGGCACCATCGACGAGGACCGCGTGGTGCTCCGCCGCGCGCCTCTTCGCCGGCAGACCCTGCCGCTGCCCGAGCGGCTCGCCACAGTCGCCATCGTCGCGATGTATGCCGGCGCCGATGGCGGCCAGATCCGCCACGCCGCCGAGAGCGGCGTCGACGGGATCGTGGTGGCCGCCCTCGGCATGGGCAACGTCAACGCCGCGCTTCTCGCCGCGATCGAGAGCGCCATCGCCGGGGGCGTGAGCGTCATCGTCGCCACCAAGCTCGAGAACGGCCGTGCGCTCCCCGTCTACGGCTTTCCCGGCGGCGGCAGCACGCTGAAGGCGGCGGGCGCCGTCTTCGCCGACGACCTGACGCCGGACAAGGCGCGCGTCCTGGCCCTGCTCGCCCTGCCGGTGACGCGCGACCGTGACGCGTTGCAGGCTTATTTCGATCGGTGATGCCCGTCGCCCTGCTGAATAAAATCCGCGCGTCGCGCGTCGATCCGATATCGGCCTGGCTATAGTTTGCGCGTCGGGTCGGGCTCAACCCGGTCTCGCCCTGTAAACGGACAGTTTATCCGGGCCATCGACATTATTCCCAAGCCCGAACGGCGAAGCTTAGCTTGGCAGACGCCACACATTTGCCCTGAGTCGCCGTTATCTGTAGAATCTACGAATTCACAGATCCTGCGATTCCTTCCACGAGCGCCGCGAGGCTGCCCACGGGATGCTGTGGCCTATCGTCAATCCAGGGGGAAACATGTCGAAACTCGTGTCTGTGCTGGTGCTCGGAGCCGGATTGTCGTCGGCTCATCTTCAGCCGGCGATCGGGCGCGAGGCCGGCAATTTCAACGGCGCCTGGTCGGTGGAACTCGTCACCGAGAGCGGCATCTGCGACAGCCGTTACAGCTACTCGGTCTCGGTTCAGGACGGGCAGGTCCGGCTCGTCTCATCGGCCGAGCGAGCGACAATGACCGGCCGCGTCGGCGCGGATGGAACCGTGGGCCTCAACGTCTCGAACGGGAGCGCCAGCGGCGCGGCGTCCGGCCGGCTCGATGCCCGCTCCGGCAGCGGCACCTGGAAGGTGTCCCCGCTCTGCTCGGGCCGCTGGACGGCGCGGCGTCAGACCACGCGCACCGCCCAGGCCGAGTAGTTTTCAGGCAGGCCTTTTTCAGGCTGCCTGGAGCCAGGTCCGGGCCTCGTCGATATGGGCGCGGTCGAAGGTCTTGATCGTGGCCGGCGAGACCTTGCCGAACGTGTCGGCGATCATGCGCAGCCAGGAAGCGTCCGTCACCAGGGCGACGTGGCTGACGCCCTTCATCATGGCGAGGCCGAAGCGCACGTCCTTGAAGAAGGCGGCGGGCTCCATGCCCTTGAACTCGCGCACGTCCTCCAGCAGCTTGAGCTTGCCGCCCTTGTCGAGGTCGGCCTGCATGGCGGCGATGACGGTGTTCATGTCTTCATCGGTGATCTGCCCGTCCACGACGATTTCAGCGACGGTCGAATCCGGCTTCTTGGTGTAGGTCAGCACGTGCAGCACTCCTAAAGTTGGGTCGCCGATCCTCGGGGCGAACGCACCAAGCGAACGTCAGGCCAGGATTATAGGAAACTCTGGGGGTCGACGTCGATGGCGACCTTCACGTTGCCGCGAACCTTCGGTCCCCGCTTCAGCCAGTCGCGCAGGTAGGACTGGAGATCGACGGCGCGGTCGGTCTTCACCAGCAGGCGGAAACGGTAGCGCCCGCGGATCAGCGCGAGGGGCGCTTCCGCCGGCCCCAGCACCATCACGCCGTCGGGCGGATCGGCGGCCCGCGCCAGGGCCTGCCCATGCGCCTCGGCGGTCTCGCGGTCGTTGGCCGAGACGATGAGGGCGGCGAGCCGCCCGAACGGCGGCAGGTTCGCCGCCTCGCGCCCGGCGATCTCCTCCTCGTAGAACCGCGTCGCGTCTCCCGACAGGAGCGCGGCGATCACCGGATGGTCCGGCTGGTAGGTCTGGACCAGGGCACGGCCCGGCTTCTCGCCACGCCCGGCGCGGCCGGTCACCTGCTGCAGAAGCTGGAAGGTGCGCTCGGCCGCGCGGGGATCGCCGGAGGTGAGGCCGATATCGGCGTCGAGCACCCCGACGAGCGTCAGGTGCGGGAAGTTGTGGCCCTTGGCGACGAGCTGCGTGCCGATGACGATGTCGCATTCCCCGTCCGCCACGCTCTGCAGCTCCGCCCGCAGGCGCTCGGCCCCGCCGGGAAAGTCGGACGAGAGCACGACGACGCGCTTGTCGGGAAACAGCTCGGCCACCTCCTCGGCGATGCGCTCGACTCCCGGCCCGCACGGCGTGAGGTTGTCGAACGTGCCGCATTCGGTGCAGGCCTCCGGCCGGCGCTCGGTATAGCCGCATTGGTGGCAGACCAGCGCCTTGCGGAAGCGGTGCTCCACCAGCCAGGTCGAGCAGTTGCGGCACTGGTAGCGATGGCCGCAGGCGCGGCAGAGGGTGAGCGGCGCATAGCCCCGCCGGTTGAGGAACAGCAAAGCCTGATCGCCGGACTCGATCGTGGCGCGGACGGCGTTCACCAGCGGCGGCGCGATGAAGCGGCCCTTCTCCGGTTTGTCGCGGCGCATGTCGATGGCGTGGATGTCCGGCAGCCGCCGTCCGCCGAAGCGCTCGGGCAGGACGATGTGGCTGTAGCGGTGGCGCTCGGCATTGACCTTGGTCTCGATCGAGGGCGTCGCCGAGGCCAGCACCACCGGGCAGTTCTCGAGCTTTCCGCGCACCACCGCCATGTCGCGGGCGTGGTAATGGACGCCGTCCTCCTGCTTGTAGGCGGCCTCGTGCTCCTCATCGACCACGACGAGGCCGAGAGCGCGGAAGGGCAGGAACAGGGCCGAGCGGGCGCCGACCACCACCGCGACCTCGCCCGCCGCCACCCCGGCGCGCAGGCGCTCGCGCCGCCTCGCACCGATGCCCGAATGCCAGGTCGCCGGGCGGGTGCCGAAGCGCTCGGCGAACCGGTCGAGGAACTGCGCCGTCAAGGCGATTTCCGGCATCAGGATGAGCGCCTGTCGCCCGCGCCGGACGCATTCGGCCACCGCCTCGAAATAGACCTCCGTCTTGCCCGAGCCGGTCACGCCTTCGAGCAGGATCGTTGGGGCCTTGCCCGAGCCCGAGGGAAAGGCGAGACCGATGAGGTGCCGCGCCGCCTCGCCCTGCGCCTCCGACAGGGGGACGCGCTCGTGATCGGGATCGGGCGGGAGCGCCACCGGCTCGGGCGCCAGGGCCACGGCTTCCAGGGCCCCGTCGTCGATCAGGCCGTCCACGACGCTGAGCGAGACGCCCGCCTCCTTGGCGAGCGCGCTCTTGCCGCGCATCGCGCCATCCTCGGCGACGGCGAGCACCTTCATCCGCGCCGGTGTCGGCCGGGAGGGCGGTTTGCCCGATCCACGCACGCCGACGCGCGAGGTCTCGGTGCGGGCGGCCTCGTCGGGCAGGCGCAGGGCCATGGCCAGGGCCGAGCCCTTCGGCGCCAGGGTGTAGCGGGCGAGCCAATCGACCAGCTCGCGCAGCGGATCGGACAGGGGTGGCGCCTCGATCCGGCCCGTCACCGGCCGCAGATTCGACCCGCCGGCGCTCTCCGTCACCTGCCAGACCACGCCCACCGTCTCGCGCGGCCCGAGCGGCACCTGCACCACGTCGCCGGGGGCCAGGATCATGCCGGCGGGCACGGCGTAGCTGTAGGCGTTGTCGAGCGCGAGCGGGATCAGGATGTCGGCGACACTGGGCATGAGGTCTTCTGTAGCGGAACCGTGTTCTATCTATGTACTCCGGCATCGGAGTGCGAAGGATCGTTACGCGCCAATCCCATCGCCAGCGGCACCGCGGCGAGGCTCGCCGCGCTCATCACCCAGAATCCCGAGGCGCCGAAGCTGGCGAAGAGCGGGCCGGAGGCGAGGGTGAAGACGGCTGAGGACAGGCCGAGGCCGAGGGGACCGTAGAGCGTCAGCGCGGTGGCGGTGAGGTCCGGTGGCACGCAACGCGCGATCTCCTTCAGGCAGGCGAGATGGAGCAGCGCGAAGGTCAGCCCGTGCAGGCACTGGATCGCCACCAGCGCCGGGAGCGTCACGCTCTCGGCCGCGATACCCCATCGCAGGGCCCCGGCACCAGCGGCGAGCGCGATCGCCCGGCCCGGCTCCAGCCGCGCCAGAATCCACGGCCCGGCGACGAGGAAGACGAGGATCTCGGCGGCCACCGCCTCCGACCAGAGCAGCCCGGCGATGCCGGCGGAGATGCCGTTCCGGCTCCACAGGATCACCGCGAAGGCATCGTGCAGGGCATGCGCGCCCATGACCAGGGAGGCCGCCAGAACGACGCGCCGGAACCGTCGGTTCGCCAGAACCACCGAGACGCCGCGCCGCTGGGTCGGATTCTCGGCCGACGGCACCGTCCCGTTCGGCAGGACCCATGCGGCGAGGCCGGCGACGGCGAAGAGCCCGCCCCCTACGAAGATCGCGGCCCCGATGCCGAAACCCGCCACCAGCCAGCCGACGAGGCTGGTGGCGAGGATGAAGGCCGCCGAGCCGGCCCCCCTCACCCAGCCATAGGCGAAGCGCCGGCCGTTCTCCGAGGCGGACAGGGCGAGGGCATCGCTGAATGGGGCCAGGGGCGCGGTCAGCATGGCATAGGCGAGGCCGACGACGAGCAGGGCGGCGAACCCAGAGACGGCGAGATGGGCGATAGCGGCGAGGCCCGCCAGGGCGGCGGCACCGGCCAGGATGGGGCGGACGCGCCCTCGTCCATCGGCGATCCGTCCGGCCAGCGGCCCGGCGATCATCCGCACCAGCGTCGCCATCGCCAGCAGCCAGACGATCTCCTGCGCGGACAAGCCCCGTCGATCGAGAAACAGCGGCAAAAATGGCGAGAGGGCGCCGTATCCGGCATAAAGCGCGACGAACAGCGCGAGATGCCCGGCGAGAATGCGGCGGTCGTCGGAAGCGCTGATCACGAGAGTGTGGCCGGCATCGCGCGTCTCGTCCCTTGCGTCGCGGCGGTCGCCGGCATTACCCCGCCCGCAGCCCGGTCATCCTCGGGTGATGCGTTGCGCGGAGCAACCCGATGACGGCCTCGCCTGTCACGATCGTCGGTATGAATGCGCGAGAGACGGATGCGCGAGGGACGGACGGCGTCGTGTTCCTTCACGGCATCGCGCGCCGCTCGGCCTCCCTCGGGCGGATGGAGCGCGCCTTTCGCGCCGAGGGCTTCCAGACCCTCAACATCGATTACCCCGGGCGAAAGGCGACCATCGAGAGCATCGTCGAGGGCGTGGCGCCGCAGGTGGCGGCCTTCGCATCGCGCGTCGGCCACGTGCATTTCGTGACCCATTCGATGGGCGGCCTCGTGGCGCGCGGCCTCATCACCCGGCACCGTCCGGACAATCTCGGCCGCGTGGTCATGCTGGGCACGCCGAATGGCGGCAGCGAGGTCGCGAACTTTCTCCACCGGATGCTGCCCTACCGGCTGTTCTTCGGGCCGGCCGGAGCACAGCTCACCACCTTCCGCACGGAGGAACTCCGCGCGCTCCTCGGCGAGGTCGACTTTCCGCTGGGGATCATCGCGGCGACCCGCTCGATCTGGCTGATCGAATCCTTCCTCATCCTGCCGCGTCCCAATGACGGCCGCGTCAGCGTGGCGCGGACGCGAGTCGCGGGCATGGCCGATCACCTCACCGTCCCCTCCACCCACGACATGATGATCCTCAACCGGACCGCGATCACCGCCTCGCTGCGCTTCATCCGGCACGGCCGGTTCCGGGTGAACGAGGGCTACGGCGGAGCGTGATCGGCGCGTCGCGATGCGGTGCTCGGTTCCACGCCCGCCTCCTCAGCCATGCATCCCGGAGCCGGAAGACGCAGCCGCCGTTGCCGCTCCGGCATCGACCCCCTATCTGTGTCGGCGCATCGGCACGCCGTTCGCCTCGTCCGGCGCGTCCATCGGGAGACCTCATGCGGTTGCCAAACTCCACCCTCGTCGTCGCCTTCGGCATCCTCGCGGCTTCCACGGCGGTTGCCCAGGCGGCGCCGATGCGGCTGGCCAGCCACCGCGCGGTCTACGACCTGTCGCTCGTCGAGAGCCGTGGCGCGCGGGCGGTGGAGAGCGCGCGCGGGCGCATCGTCCTCGATTTCAGCGGGGATGCCTGCAAGGGCTACACGATGCAGACCCGGCAGGTGACCGAGCTCGACAGCGGCGAGACCGGCAAGCGCCTCTCCGACCTGCGCAACACCACTTTCGAGGGCGGCGACGGCCACAATTTCCGGTTCAAGACCAACACGATGCTGAACGGCAGCCCGTCCACGGCGGTGGATGGAACGGCCGAGAGCGGCACCGAGTCCCTGAAGGTGAAGCTGAAGGAGCCCAAGCGCGACCAGTACACCGAGACCGGCCCGGTGCTGTTCCCGACCTTCCATATGCGCCGCATGATCGAGGCGGCGCAGGCCGGCGAGACGACGATGTCGGCCAAGGTGTTCGACGGATCGGATGACGGCCGCAAGATCTTCGACACGCTGGCCGTGATCGGGAAGCCCATCACCGTCATCGAGCCGGCGAAGGGCTCCGACGGCCCTGACCGCGACAAGCCGCTGCGGGAGGGCGAGATGGCCTCGATGAAGCGCTGGCCGGTGACGTTGAGCTACTTCACCTCCGGCCAGGGCGAGCGCACCCCGGTCTACGTCCTGACCTTCCTGCTCTACGAAAACGGCGTGAGCGGTGGCCTCAGCCTGAACTACGGCGACTTCACCATCGCCGGAGATCTCAGCCGGCTCGATCTTCCCAAAGCCGACGCCAAAGCCGAGACCGAGTGCAAGCCCTGAGAGGCTGACGGCTCGGACCGGACGGCGATGACAGTGACGCAGCGAGGTCTGCCCTCGCGACCGAGCGGCGGGCGGCCCGCCGCATCGCGGGGAGCCTGACCGATGGGTCGGCATGCCGAATGCCGCCCCGAGAGGCGGGCGAGATGGCGGGACGTCTCGAACCCCTCGTAGTAGGCCTCACCATCCATCGGCGCGATGGTCAGCCGCCCGCCTTCGGGATGCGCCGGCAGCCGCGGCAGACCGGCGTCACGCGAAGTCGGCGTCGGGATCGGGCGGCCCGAGTCGGCGCCAGGCGGCGGCGATGCGCTCGGGCTTGACGTCGAGGGCGTTGGCGCAGGCGACCAGCACCGCCTCGTCGCCCATGACGTGGTCGAGGACCGCCGAGAGGAAGGCCGGATCGTTGGCACTCTCCCTCAGCGTGTCCGGCGTCAGGCCGGAGGCGGCCATGAACGGAAGCAGCCTGTCGGTATCCTCCACGAGCCATCCGAGCACGGAGATGGCAAGACGCTCCGCGGCGTCGTCTGGACGGTCAGGTTTGCGTTTCGTCAACATGTATCACTTAAGGTCTTGTGGAGCTGGACGTCGGTCCTTCCAGAATGCGCCGCCAGCCTGCCGGGAACAATGAGCCATGACGAAGACCGTGCTCATCGTTGAGGACAACGAACTGAACATGAAGCTCTTCAACGATCTGTTGGAAGGGCACGGCTACGCGACGCTCAAGACGGCCAACGGCATCGAGGCGATCGAGCTCGCCCGCGCCCACCGGCCCGACCTGATCCTGATGGATATCCAGCTCCCCGAGGTGTCCGGTCTCGAAGTTACGAAGTGGCTGAAGGAAGACGACGACCTCAAGCATATTCCCGTCATCGCCATTACCGCCTTCGCCATGAAGGGCGACGAGGAGCGCATCCGCGAAGGCGGCTGCGAAGCCTATCTCTCGAAGCCGATTTCCGTGGCCAAGTTTCTCGCCACCGTCCGCCTCTACCTCGGCGACGGTGTCCGTTCATGATTGCGACCGTCGGCAGGCTCGCCTCGTCGAACCCATTTTAGTCTGCGAGGAACGATGTCGGCCAGAATCCTGATCGTCGATGATCTCTTCCCGAACGTGAAGCTGCTCGAGACCAAGCTGTCGCTCGAGTATTTCGACGTTCTCGCAGCCATGAACGGGCCGGATGCCATCGCGATCTGCGAGAAGGGGCTCTGCGACCTCGTCCTGCTCGACGTGATGATGCCCGGTATGGACGGGTTCGAAGTCTGCCGCCGCCTCAAGAACAATCCGGATACCGCCCACCTGCCGGTGGTCATGGTCACCGCGCTCGATCAGCCGGCGGATCGCCTGCGCGGCCTCGATGCCGGGGCCGACGACTTCCTGACGAAGCCGGTCGACGACACCGCCCTGTTCACGCGCGTGCGCAGTCTCATCCGGCTGAAGGCCGTCACCGACGAGCTTCGCAGCCGCGCGATGGCCTCGCGCGAGTTCGGCATGGGCGATCCCCTCGCTCTCGCCACGGCGGAGGACGGCCAGAACGCGTCGATCCTGCTGGTGGAGGACCGGAAGAGCTCGTCCGAGCGGCTCTCGGCGGCTCTCGGCCACCACCACAAGGTCACGGTCGTCGCCGATCCGCACGATGCCCTGGTCCTCGCCACCGAGGGGCAGTTCGAGCTGGCCCTGGTCAGCCTCGACCTGCAGGGATTCGACGGCCTGCGCCTGTGCAGCCAGCTGCGCTCCCTCGACCGCACCCGCAACATGCCGGTGGTGATGATCGCCGAGGAGCACGACCGGGCGCGGGTGATCCGGGGCCTCGAATTCGGTGTGCACGACTATCTCATGCGCCCCGTGGACCGGAACGAACTCGTCGCCCGCGTCCGCACCCAGGTGCGTCGCCGCCGCTTCTCGGAGACCCTTCGCGGCGCCGTCCAGGCCTCGATGGAGATGGCGGTCACCGACGGCCTCACCGGGCTCCACAACCGGCGCTACCTCGACAGCCACCTCGCCGTGCTGTTCGGCGACGCGGCCCTGCGCCACCGCCCGGTCTCGGCGCTGATGCTCGATATCGACCGGTTCAAGTCGATCAACGACACCTACGGCCACGAGGCCGGCGACGAGGTGCTCCGCGCCTTCGCCGGCCGCATCCGCCTGCATACCCGCAACGTCGACATCGTCTCCCGCTACGGCGGCGAGGAGGTCGTCATCATCCTGCCCGATGCGGAGCCGGATGCGGCCCATTTCATCGCCGAGCGCATCCGCGAACGGATCGAGGCGGTGCCGTTCCTGATCCAGCGCGAGACGCGGGAAGTCCGCGTCACCGTCTCGATCGGGGTGGCCTGCCGCCATGCGGACGACAAGGGACCGGCGGACATGCTCAAACGGGCCGATCTGGCCCTCTACCGCGCCAAGTCCGCCGGCCGGAACCGGGTCGAGGCCGAGGCCGCCTGAGATCGGTCCGGAAGGGCGGCCCTGATCGGAGACATCAGGCCTCGCGGGGCGATGTCCCGGCCTCGCGGGCCCAGGCGATGGCGGCACCGAGCGCCGCGATCCACCAGCCCTGCCAGGCCCCGTGCTCGACGAACGCCACCGCCGCGCAGGAGCCGACGAGGCTCAGCGCCACCACCCGCTCGCCGCGTGGCAGGCCCGCGAGACGCGTCAGCATCAACATCAGGCTCGCGCCGGCGAGGCCCGCGCCGACGATGCCGAGCTCGGCCCAGATCTGCAGGAAGATGTTGTGGGGATGGCCCACGGCCAGCATCGGCCGCAGGTCCGGCTCGATCCGCGCCGCGACGGGCGTCTCGATGAACCGCGCCGACGTGCCGAACCCGGCTCCGCGCCAGGGATCGAGCGCCACGGCCGCGCCGAAGCTGCGGGCGATGGCGACGCGGGCGCGCGAACTGCTCTGGACCAGCCGCTCGTGCATCGCCTCCGGCATCGCCTTGTTGAGGAGGTCGCCCTCCACCGGCGCGAGGATGAAGGCCAGGGCGAGAGCCGCGCCGGCGATGCCGAGCCCCACCCGCTTCGGGGTCAGGACCGCCACGAGTGCCATGCCGGCACCGGCCGCGAGCCCCATGGCGGCGGCACCGCTGATCGACCGCAGGATCGCCGCGGCGCTGATCGCGAGCACCAGCAGCGCGGCGATGCCATGTCCGCGCCGGTAGAGCAGATAGGCCAGCGGCCCCGCGATCGGCATAATCGTCAGGACCGGGCGGTTGAGGACGAACAGCGCGACCCGCGACCCCATCGCCCGATGGAGCGGCAGGTCGGCGGCCAGGGCCGCGACGATGTAGAGGCCGGCGAGCGCGATCGACCAGGCGGCGAGCCTCGGCGCGAAGGCGGGCATGTTGCCGGGCGCGAGGCGGGCGAGAAGATAGGCGGCGGCGAGGCTCGGCAGAAACTCGCCGGCATTGCGCCAGGACAATCCCGCGAACGGAGCCCAGGCGATGCTGACGATCGCCCAGCCGAGGAAAGCGAGCGTGGCCACGCCGAGGGGCGTGGCGAGTGGCGCCAGCACCAGCCGCCCGGTTCCGCGCCGATCCTCGACCAGCCCGGCGGCGAGGAACAGGAGGGCGCAGAGCCCGACCACGACGGGGCTCGACCGGTTGGCCAGGGCCATCACGACGGGGAGGATGGCAAGCGTGACGGCACCGGCGGCGCGCAGGCGCGCGGCCGTCTCCGATCGAGGCAGGGTCGCCGACATCAGGAAGGGGACGAGCCGGCGATTACTGGAGCTCGTGCCCGCGCTTGCCCATCTCGGCGCGCACGCGGACCATCATGTATTCGGATACGCCCTGGGTCCAGTTCTGCATGGCCTGGACGATCTCGTCGAGCACCTGGGGCTGGGTCTCGACGTAGCGCTTGCCCGCCGCCGAATGGAAGAAGGCGACGATCTCGGTGAGCTCCGCCTCGGACAGCCGGCTCGCATAGATCTTGGCGGCCGTCTCGATCATCATCTGCTTCTGGAGTTCCATCTCCGGCGCCAGCCCGGTCAGGACCTCGTCGAGATCCTTGGTCAGGTCCGGGCGGGTGATGGCGGCCTGCTTGATCTGCTGGCCGAAGGCCGGAAGGATCGAGTCGAACGAGCGGGCGATGCCCGAAGCGAGGGTGACCTCACGGGCGAGGGCCAGGTGGTTCGGCGTGAAGGTCGGCTGCTGAGCGGCGGGGGTGACGGGGGCCGGCGCAGCGGGCTTGGCGCCGGGCTTGGCCGGTGCAGCCGGCTTCTGCGCCTGGGCGTGGCCGTCCGTCGGAACCGAGGCCGCGAAGAGCCCGGCGAGAATCACGGCGGCAAGGGAGGAGAAGAGGGGGCGGCGGGACATGGCGAGCGCTCCGGAAGGGCGTGTCGGTATGGGAGAAGAGGCGTGATCGGAGAAAAGGTCTGGCGGCGGCTCAGACGGCGCCGAGGCAGATGACGTGGGCTTGGCCATCGCGCGCCTCCGCGAGGATGGCGCCGGTGGCGAGGCCCAGGAACAGGCCGTGCTCGACCACTCCCGGCACCGCCCAGAGCGAGGCGGACAGGCGCTCCGGATCGGCGATGGCCGTCAGATGGGCGTCGAGGATGAGATGGCCGCCATCCGTCACGAAGGGCGCACCGCCAGGGCCGGCGCGCAGGACGAGGTCGCCCGCGCATCCGGCGCTCTCGATGGCTTGGGCCAACGCGATGCGGGTGGCGCCGAGACCGAACCGGTTGACCTCGACCGGCAAGGGAAACGCACCGAGCGTCGTCACGGATTTCGCCGCGTCGGCGATCACCACCATGCGGCGGCTGGCAAAGGCCACGATCTTCTCGCGGAGCAGCGCGCCGCCGCCGCCCTTGACCAGGCGCATATGGGCGTCGATCTCGTCGGCGCCGTCGATGGTGAGGTCGAGTTCGGGAAGGTCTTCGAGGGTGGCCAGCGGAATGCCGACGCGCTCGGCGGCGATCCGGGTCGCTTCCGATGTCGGGACGCCCGTCACCTTGAGCCCGTCTCGCACCCGCGCGCCGAGGAGCTCCACGAACACGTTGGCGGTACTGCCGGTCCCGATGCCGAGCCGCATCCCGTCCTCGACGAGATCGATGGCGCGGGCGGCAGCGGCGCGACGCAGGTCGGGAGCACTCACGGTCGTGTCCCGTCGGCAGGGAGGGAGGGGGCGAGGCGCATGGTCGGGCTCTCGGGCTACGGCAGCGTGTGCCGCTGAAAGTCGGGAGGCCCTAGCACGGCTGGCAACGCCGTCCAACGCAGGCCGGGCCGATGACGCGCGACGATCGGCGGCGACCGTCAGGGGCGCGTGTTCTGCGGCGGCGTGGCACTCGGCCCCGCGCGGCCCGGCGCCTGCCCCGTCGCCACGGCTTCGTCGGCGCCGCTGGTGGCCGGGTTCGCCTGCGCCGTGCAGACCACCGCCTCCTTCTGGAGCTGGACGTAGCAGATGCTCATCTCGCCGGTGCGGTAATTGACGCGGAACACCCCGGCCTCGCGGGTGTGCCGGGACGCGACGAGGCCGTATTCCGACGGCGCCTGGGCGCTGGCGCCCTCGCCCGAGCCGTAGCAGACGGTGAGGCCGACACTGCCCACCGCGCCTTCGCGCAGTCCATACTGGCACGACGTGACCTCGCCGGTGACCTTGTCGACGCGGTAGACCCGGTTGAGGTCGATCTGCGGTGCGGGCACGAACTCGAAGGACGCGGCACCGGCAGCGCCGGCCGTGCCGGCGAGCAGGGCCAGGGTGAGCGCGGCCCGACATCCGACAAGGCTCCGGCGCCCTGTGCCCGATCGGGCGGATGGGGCGGGAGTTTGCGATGGGAATGCGGAATCGGTCGGCAGTGTCGAACGCATGGTCGCCTTCGTGTCCGGATGAAGACAGGGGAATCTCGATGCCGCTCCCCTATAGCGGCCTTGCGGCGCAACCGTGACCCGCACGTGGCCGCCTTGATCGCAGCATCAGCGGATTCTACAGCTTCGGACCCGATACCGGATCCGGGCCGATGACGTAAGTCCTTGTGTTCGCATCGGAGTTTCACCGAAGGACGGCGACGCGGGGTCCGATGCCGCCTGCCTCGTCATCCCAACCAACCTTGCGAGTCCCCATGCCAAGCCTGCCGCCCATCGTCGTGTTCGATCTCGACGGAACCCTCGCCGAGACCGCGGGCGACCTCGTCGGCACCCTCAACGCGATCCTCTCTCGCGAAGGCCTGCCGACGCTGCCCCTCGAACGGGCCCGCGACATGATCGGCGCCGGCGCGAAGGCGCTGATCCAGCGCGGCTTCGAGGCTGCGGGAGAACCCATCGACGACGCCCGCCTGCAGACGCTCTTCGTCGACTTCCTCGACCATTACGGACAGCATCTCAGCGAGCATTCCTACCTGTTCCCCGGCGTCGAGGCGGCGCTCGATACGCTGAGCGCGCGCGGCTTCCTCCTCGCGGTCTGCACCAACAAGGTCGAGGCTCATGCCAAGCAATTGCTGGAGGAACTCGGCGTCGCCGGACGCTTCGCCGCCATCTGCGGCCGCGACACGTTCCCGGTCTACAAGCCGAACCCGGCCCATATCACGCTGACGGTGGAGCAGGCGAAGGGCGACGTCTCCCGCGCCGTCATGGTCGGGGATTCCCGTGCCGATATCGACGCGGCCAAGGCAGCGGGGATTCCGGTGATCGCGGTGCCGTTCGGCTATACCGATCAGCCCGTGGAGCAACTCGGCCCGACGCGGGTGATCCAGCATTTCGACGATCTGGTGGAGGCGGTCGATGCCCTCGTCCCGGCTTCCGCGACGGTCTGAGGGGAATGGTGGGCGCGACAGGGATCGAACCTGTGACCCTTCGCGTGTGAAGCGAATGCTCTCCCGCTGAGCTACGCACCCGGACCGAGGGCCTTCTAGGGCGAGCCCCGCTCGCCCGTCAAGACCTGTTCTGGCCTGTCGTGCCCGGCGGCGAACCCAGCCGCAGCAGCAGCGCCACCGGGATCAGACCGACGAGGACGATGAGGAGGGCCGCGACTGCGCCGTCCTCGTAGGTGCCGCGCACCGCCTCGCCGTAGAGATGGGTCGCCAGCGTCTCGACGTTGAGGGGGCGCAGGAGCAGGGTCGCCGGCAGTTCCTTGACGCAATCGACGAAGACGAGGAGCGCCCCGCTGAGCACCGCCGGCCACGCCATCGGCAGGTGCACGCGCATCAGCGTGGCGACGGGGCCGCGCCCGAGCACGCGACCGGCCTCCCCCAGGGATGCGGGCACCTTGGACAGGCCCGCCTCGCAGGCGCCGACCCCGACCGCGAGAAACCGCACCAGATAGGCGACCACGAGGGCGCCGCCCGCGCCGACGCCGACGATGGCGGGGGCGACGCCGAAGAGCGTCGTGGTGACGCCGGACAGGGCGCCGTCGGCGAGGGCCAGGGGGCCGAGAAGGCCGATCGCCAGGATCGCGCCCGGCAGCGCATAGCCGAGGGCGGCGATGCGGATCAGCCCCTGTCCGAGACCGCGCGAGACGAGGCGCGGGCCGGCGGCGACGAGGAACCCGCAGGCGGCGGCCAGCAAGGTGGCGAGGCCGGCATAGAGCAGGGTGTTGCCCGCCTCGGCGATGACGTCCTTCGGGAAGCCGAGCCGGGTGACGCGGGCGATGGCCGAATGGACGAGGTAGGCCGCCGGGATCAGGAAGCCGATGGCGATGGGGACGAGGCCGAGGCCGAGCGCTCCCATCGCCGCCGCGCCCGACAGTTCGTGCCGGGCCATGCCGCGCGGGCGCTGGGCCGAGCCGGAATAGCCGCGCCCGCGCCGCCCCCAGCGCTCGGCCGCGAGGAGCAGGAGCACCATTGCCAGCATCACCAGGGCGATCTGGGCGGCGCCGGGCAGGTCGGAGCGGTTGATCCAGGTGGCGTAGACCTGCACCGTGAGGGTTCTCACCCCGAGGAATTCCGCGGCGCCGATGTCGTTCAGCGTCTCCATCAGGGCGAGGCTGGTGCCGAGCGCGATGGCGGGGCGCGCCAGCGGCAGGGCGATCCTGAAGAACACCGCCGAGGGCGAACGCCCGAGGATGCGCGCCGCCTCGATGAGCGTGCCCGCCTGCATCAGGAACAGCGCCCGCGTCGGCAGGTAGACGTAGGGATAGAGCACGAAACCGAGGAGCAGGATGCAGCCCGGCAGGGAGCGGATCTCGGGCAGCAACAGGTCCTTCGGCCGCGCGAAGCCGAGGAGATCGCGCAGGGTGCTCTGGACCGGGCCGATCGGATGCAGGAGGTCGAGATAGGCGAAGGCGACGATGTAGGTCGGCACCGCCAGGGGCAGCAGCAGCCCGATCTCGAGAAGGCGCCGGCCCCGGAACTCGTAGGCCGCGACGAGCCAGGCGGAGCCGGCCCCGAGCATGACGACGATGATGCCGACGCCGAGGAGAAGCAGGGTCGTCGTCGTCGTCGCCTGCGGCAGCACATGCGCCAGCAGGTGCGGCCAGACCTCGCCCGTGCCCTGCATCGCCGTGAGCGCCAGGGAGGCCACCGGGCTCAGAATCACGGCGGCCAGGGCGATGGCCCCCGCCGCCCATGCGAGGGGGCCGAGCCGCGGGCGCGGCGCTGGGTTCGGTGAGGAGATCGCGGCCTGCGGTTCGGCGAGCTCGATGGCGACCGGCATCGGTCGCGCGTCAGTTGTCGAAGCCGACCGTATCCACCAGCAGGCTCGCCGCCTTGCGGCTGCGGGCGATCTCGGCCAGCGGCACCGTGTCGATGGTCAGCGAGCCGAGCGCCACGAGCAGCGGGTCGATCGGCGCGCCGGCCTTCACCGGATACTCGAAATTGGCCTTCGCATAGAGGCCCTGGCCCTCGTCGGAGACGAGGTATTCGAGGAGCTTGACCGCTTCGTCGCGGTTCGGCGCCGATTTGGCGACGACGGCGCCGGAGACGTTCACATGGGTGCCGCCGCCGGCGAAGGTCGGCAGCACCACCTTGATCCCGTCGCCCCATTTCTGCTGGTCCGGGCCGCCTTTGCCCGAGCGCATCAGGCCGACATAGTAGGAATTGCCGAGCCCGACGGCGCAGGTGCCGGCGAGGATGTCGCGGGCGACGTCGCGGTCGCCGCCGGTGGGCTTGCGCGCGAGGTTGGCCTTCACCCCGGTGAGCCAGTCCTTCGCCTTATCCGGCCCGTGCTTGACGATGTAATGGGCGATCAACGCCGTGTTGTAGGGATGCTGGCCGGCCCGCAGGCAGAGCTTGCCCTTCCATTTCGGATCGGCGAGATCCTCGTAGGTCAGGGCGGTCTCGGCGAGGTCCTTGTCGGCATAGGCGATCCGGGCGCGCATGGAGAGGGCGTACCAGAGGCCGTCGGCATCGCGCAGGGGCGCGGGGATAGCGGCGACCAGGGCCTCGGTGCGGACCGGCTGCGCGAGGCCGCGATCGACCAGCTCGATCAGGTTGCCGATATCGACGGTCATGAGCACGTCCGCCTTCGAGCGCTCGCCCTCGGCGGCCACACGCTCGGCGAGCCCCTTTTCGACGAAGACCGTGTTGACGGTGACGCCGCTCTTGGCGGTGTAGGCATCGAGCAGCGGCTTGATCAGGCCGGGTTCACGGGTGGTGTAGAGGTTGACCTCGGCCGCCGCCGCACCGGCGATCCAGGCGAAGGCCGCCGCACCGCCGAGCAGAGATTTCGAGACCCAACCGACCATGACGTCCATCCGATTTGCGTGGCGAACGGTTCAGGGCGGCATCCGGGAGAGAAAAGCAAGACTTATGTCTTTGATTTAGTACAGTTAAAAACTATACTTCCAAATGCCGGCAAGCACGAACGGAGAGCCTCGTTTAATCCGAGTCGGCGGCAAAGACCAAGCCCGCGCCGTCCGGGAGATGCAGGCCGACGCCGTCGCCCTCCCCCGCGGATACCGCATCGGGGACCGTCAGCCGCACGGTGTCGGCGAACCCTTCCACCGCCAGCGTGAGTTCCGCGACGGCGCCGAGGAAGCGCCGCCGGATCACGCGCGCCGGATGGCCCGAACCGGGGCCGGAAAGACCGATCGTCTCCGGCCGGACGCAGGCGACGACCGGCTCGCCGTTCGTTATGCCCGGCGCCGGGAACGCCCCGAACGGCGTCGCGGCCACGCCGTCCGTGCAGCGCGATGGAAACGTGATGAGATCCCCGAAGAAGCTCGCGGCAAAGCGCGAAACGGGGCGGCGATAGAGGTCCGCGCCGGTGCCGACCTGGACGATGCGCCCGCCCCGCATCAGGACGATCCGATCGCTCACCAGCAGCGCCTCCTCCGGATCGTGCGTGACGAGGAGCGCGGTGGCGCCGGTGGAGCGCAGGACCGAGACGGTATCGGCCCGCACTCTGTCGCGGTTGCGCCGGTCGAGATTCGAGAAGGGCTCGTCGAGCAGGAGCACGCGCGGGCCGGGCGCCAGGGCGCGGGCGAGGGCGACGCGCTGGCTCTCCCCGCCGGACAGGGTGCCGGGATAGCTCGACGCCCGGTCGGCGAGGCCGACCTGTTCGAGCCGCGCCTTCGCGACGGAATCCGCCTCGTCGCTGCCCAGCCGGTGAAGCCCGAAACGGACATTCTGCATCACGGTGAGATGGGGGAAGAGGGCGTAATCCTGGAACATCAGGCCGACGCCGCGCTCCTCAGGCGGCACCCGTGGGCTCATCGCCTGCCCGTCGAGGAGGATATGCCCGGTGCCGGGGTGTTCGAGGCCCGCCACAGCCCGCAGCAGGGTGCTCTTGCCACAGCCGGAATCGCCGAGGAGCGCGATGATCTCGCCGGACCGGACCGAGAACGAGACGTCGTCGAGGGCGGTCTTGCGGCCGAAGGCGACACCGAGGCCCCGCGTTTCGAGGCGCGGGGGCACCTCGCCGGAGCGATGGCCCCGGGTCTGATCGGTCTCGGCCATGACCTGTCTCTCGATTGCTGGATCGTGATGAGCCTCGCGCTTCTCGCCCGATCCTGCGTCAGGTCAAGCGGCGGATGCGCGGAGGGTCGGTCGGACGATACCGCAACCGGACCTGCGCCGGGCCGAGCGGGTCACCCGCCGGCTGCCGGAGAGGCCGTGCGTGAGGCAGCAGGCTCCATAGTCGTCAGCATTTGGAAACTGGACAATACCGATCCTATAATGAATTCCCGATCGACGAGATCAGTATCGGTTCAATGGAGCAGCTCAACGGCCAATCAACTCGATTCACTCAACAATCTGACAGGGGAGTGAAAGGCAATGCAGAAGAACGGCTGCCACAACGAGCACCGCGACGATCACATCAAAGACGATTCGGACGATGACGACGTCCCGCGGAACCCCTTGATTCTGAAGCTCAAGAGCCTCGCCGAACTATCCGAGGAAGAGACATCGGTCCTGACACGGATCTGCGCTCATCCACAGATCGTCGGGGCCGGAACCGATCTCATCCGGATCGGAGACAGGCCGGACGGCGTCTACCTGATCCTGGACGGCATCGCCTGCCGCTACAAGCTGCGGGCGAACGGTGCGCGCCAGATCATGGCCTACCTCCTTCCGGGCGATCATTGCGACCTCGACGTGGCGTTGCTGGAGCGGATGGATCATTCGATCGGCGCTTTGTCGGTCTGCAAGGTGGTTCGCATCGACCTCGGCACGATCCGCCCCCTCCTCGCGGATCACACCGGCATCGCGAACGCCCTGCGGCTGGCCACGCTCGTTTACGAAGCGACCCTGCGCGAGTGGGTCGTCAATCTCGGGCGCCGCACGGCGGAGGAGCGCATCGCCCATTTGGTGTGCGAAATGTTGTTGCGGCTGCGCGCCGTCGGTCGGACAATCGGTGATGGTTATGCCCTGCCGATCACGCAGGCGGATCTGGCCGACACGGCCGGGCTCACCATCGTCCACGTGAACCGCACGCTTGCGAGCCTGCGGCTGCAGGGGCTGGTCGAGCGATCGGGGCGTCACTTGACGATTCTCGACCTTGCGCGGCTCGAAGCCCTTGCGGAATTCAGGCCGAACTATCTGCACCTCGGAGGAGGGAGTGCGATATGAATCTACACCTCCAGCCCGTGCAGGTCGCCACGGGCTGTCAGGACCGGGAAGGCCGCCTGGTCTTCGATGAAGGGTTGCTGCTCGCGATCCTCGTGCGTCTCTCGGACATGCACGGGGACGACGCGGGACGATGGTGTCTGGAAATCGGGTTCGGTCCGCTCTCCGGCCTGCAACCCCCGCCATTCATCGATCTCGACGCGGCACAGGCCTGGATAGCCGATCGGTTAGCGTGAGGTCGGGGCCGGGTTCGCCCCCTGGCCGCCCCCCCTGAAACGCTGCCGCGTCCCCTCTCGGCGCCCGTCTCGCCCGCAATTGCACCGCCCGGTTGCGCGCGCCACAGGACGAAAGGCGGCACGACAGGTCACACCGGACCAGCGGCCGGGCACACTTTGGAGGAGAACCAAAGTAGATGCATCGCATGATTGCAGTTACATAAAAGCATCATTTCTGTGCCTTAGCGTTATGCGCTGGAACGGTTAAAAACTCTGCTCACAATAACGTTTGCCAGCGCATGGAGTGATGAGTATCGCGGATTGAACATCTTCCGTGTGCTTCAGTGAGTCGTGTCGTGTATTTTTACTCCGAGCGTCACCGCCCTTCCCTTCTTGCATTCGCGCTGCTTGGAAGCGTCGGCAGCCTTCTCGGCTCCACACGCGCCTTCGCGCAGGAACCGGCCCAGAGCGTCACTCTCGATACGTTGAGCGTCGTCGGGGCCGGCCAGGGAGTGGAGAGCGCCTACGGCCCGGTCCAGGGCTACATCGCCAAGCGCAGTGCCGCCGGCACCAAGACGGATGCGCTCCTCAAGGAGACGCCCCAATCGATCAGCGTCGTCGGCGAGGAGCAGGTCAGGGATCAGGCCGCGACCACGATCCAGGAAGCCCTGCGCTACACGGCCGGCGTCAACGCCGATGCCTACGGCCCGAGTACCCGCGGCGACTACCCGCGCCTGCGCGGCTCAGATGTCGCCATCTATCTCGACGGGCTCAAGCTCAGCGATCCCGGCGCCTTCAACGAACCCCGCCCCGAACCCTATACCCTCTCGCGGTTCGAGGTTCTGCGCGGCCCGGCCTCCATGCTGTACGGCGCGTCCTCGACCGGGGGCCTCGTCAACCTCGTCTCGAAGCTTCCGCAGGACGTTCCCTATAGCGAGATCGGCGTCCAGTTCGGCAACTTCAACCGCAAGGAGATCCGTGGCGACACGACCGGCCGCCTGAACGAGGACGGGACGCTGCTCTACCGCTTCGTCGGCCTCGGCCGCCTCAGCGACAGCCAGACGGATTACGTTCCCTACGACCGCTACGTCATCAATCCGTCCCTCACCTGGAAGCCGGATGCCAGCACGAACTGGACGATCATCGGCCTGCACCAGAAGGACGCCTACGGCGCCTCCGACGCGTTCCTACCGCGCGAGGGCACCCTCTATCCCGGCCCCAACGGGCTCATCCCGCTAAGCCGCTTCACCGGCGACCGGAACTTCAACACATACGAGACGGTGACGAGCTCGGTCACGAGCCTGTTCGAGCACCGCTTCTCGGATGCGCTCCTGCTGCGGCAGAACCTGCGCTACAGCCATATCGAGGGCACCTATCAGTCCGTCTACGGCAACGTCTTCGGCGCCGACACGCCCTTCCTCGATGCGGCCCGTCGGACGGTGGGGCGCTATACCTATGGGCGCGATGCGATCCGGGACCGGATCAGCACCGATACCAGCGCGCAATACCGCCTGGAAACGGGGCCGGTGTCCCACACCTTCCTCGGCGGCATCGATGTTCGGCAATATTACGAGCGGGCCCGGTCCGGCGGCGGCTACGATCCGCGGCCCTTCGACCTCTACACGCCGACCTATGTCAGCGTGACGCCGCCGACCCTGTCGGCAGAGCCGGCCCTCGCGCAGAACCAGGCCGGGCTCTACCTCCAGGATCAGGCCCGTCTCGGCTCCTGGATCGTGCTCGCCAGCGTCCGGCACGATTGGGTCAACAGCAATCAGAGGGGGTCCGCGGCCCAAACCGACGAGGCGACCACCGGTCGGATCGGGCTGATGTACGAATTCGCCAACGGGATGACGCCCTACGTGTCCTACGCCACCTCGTTCAATCCGGTCTTCGGAGGCGGTCTCTGCTCCGGCGGCCTGTGCAAGCCCTTGCAGGGTGAGCAGATCGAAGGTGGCATCAAGTACAATCCGCTGCCCTGGCTGAGCGTGAACGCGTCGATCTACGACACGGTGGAGCGCAACCGGCTGACCTCCGACCCGGCCGGCGGCTTCCTGTCGATCCAGACCGGCAAGGTCGGCATCCAGGGCGGCGAGATCGAGGCGCTCGTCACCATCGCCGGCGATACCGACATCATCGCCGCCTATGCCTATACCGATGCGAGGGTGCTCTCCGGCGACACGATCGGCGCGCGGGTGGAATCGATGCCGCTGCATCTGGCCTCGGTCTGGGTGAAGCATCGCTTCTCCCTCTTCGGCATCCCCGGTTTCCAGGTCGGCGGCGGCGTCCGCTACCTCGGCGAATCCTTCGACGGATCGACCAACAGCTTCAACACGCCGGCCGTGACCCTCGCCGACGCGATGATCGGTTGGGAGGACGCGCATTGGCGCGCGCAGATCAACGTATCGAACATCGCCGACACCCAGTACGTCTCGACCTGCCTCTCCCGCGGCGATTGCTTCGTGGGAACCAGCCGGACCGTCCTCGGCACGCTGACCTACAAGTTCTAGGGCATCCCCCCGGAACGTCGGAACCGGTCTTCGGAAACGGCGATGCCTCCTCGAGAGGCTCCGGCATCGTCCTCAGCGCCGGGGCCTGCCGGGCCGCTTGCGAGCTCCACACGCCGCCCCGGACCGGGCGGCGCTTCTTCAGTCGGAGATCATCGCCGCCCGGTTTGCCGGTGGAAAGTCCGCCCCTCCTTCCACGTGCTCTTGCATCGGTGTCGAGGCGTCCTGTACGGTTCTCGTCGTCGCCGGAAGGGTGCCCTGGGCGGCCATCATCTGTACGGTAGTGCACGAATTGGTTCTGCGACCTGTCGCCGGGCTCGTTCGTTGTCGGTCGGGGGAATCGAGCGGATGTCGGAGGGGGCGATGACGGAGACGAGTTCCGGTTGGACGGACGAGCGTGTCGACCTTCTGAAGCGGCTCTGGGACGAGGGGCTGAGCGCGAGCCAGATCGCCGCGCAGCTCGGCGGCGTCACCCGCAATGCCGTCATCGGCAAGGTCCATCGGCTCGGGCTGTCCGGCCGCGTGAAGGCGGCGGATTCGCCGGGCAACGGCCGTAAGAAGCCCCCCGCCCGCGAGACCGAGGCGGACAACGTGGTGGAGCTCTCTGCCGCGTCCGATCCCGTCGTGGCGCCGAGCCTGTCGTTTCCCGAGACCGCTCCCGTCATCCTGCCCCAGAGCACGTCGCTGGCCGCATCGAAGCGCGTCACGATCATGGACCTGCGCGAATCCATGTGCCGCTGGCCCCTCGGCGATCCGACCTCGCCGGATTTCCATTATTGCGGCGATCGCTCGATCACCGGCCTGCCCTATTGCACCCACCACGCCCAGATCGCGTACCAGCCGGCTGCGGAGCGCAAGCGCGACCGCCGCGTCGGCGGCTTCCGCTGAGGCGGAGGCTTCCCGAGCGGGGCTGAATTTTAACCGACGAACCATGCCGTCATTCCGGGCGCCGCCCCGGAACGACGGGTCATGCGTATGGCCCGATGCGCCGTCCGTAAATGCCGACGTCCCGGCTCTTCATCCGAGACCGAGGGCGACGATCCCGAGAGGAAGAGCCGCTCGGGGTCGCCCGTTTCAGGCGGCCTGCTTCGACTGGATCTCGATTCCGGCGAGCAGGATGCAGAGCGCGATCCCCTCCGCCGCCGCCTTCACGTCCGAGAGCGAGGGGAAGGTCGGCGCAAGGCGCAGGGTGCGGTCGTGAGGATCGCGTCCATAGGGTGAGGTCGCGCCGGCGGGCGTCAGGGCGATGCCGGCTTCCTTGGCGAGGGCGACGACCCGCTGGGCCGCGCCGTCCACCGTATCGACGGTGATGAAATAGCCGCCTTCGGGCTTCGTCCAGACAGCGGCGCCGGTTCCGCCCAGACGGGCCTCCAGGGCGTCGAGGACCGCCTCGAATTTCGGCGCGATGAGGGCGCGCTGCTTGTCCATATGCGCCTCGATGCCGGCCATGTTCTTCAGGAAGCGCACGTGGCGCAGCTGGTTGAGCTTGTCCGGCCCGATGGTGCGGAAGAAGGCGCGGCCGAGGAACCAGCGCACGTTCTCCGGCGAGGAGGCGAAGACGGCGAGGCCCGCTCCCGCCAGGGTCACCTTCGAGGTGGAGGCGAAGATGAAGGCCCGATCGGGATGCCCGGCCTCCTCGCAGAGGGACAGGATGTCGGCGAGCACGTGATGCGTCGCGGTGAGGTGGTGGACGGCGTAGGCATTGTCCCAGAACAGCCGGAAATCGGGCGCGCCCGTCTCCATGGCCGCGAGGCGCCGCACGGTCTCGTCGGAATAGGTCTCGCCGCTCGGATTGGCGTATTTCGGCACGCACCACATGCCCTTCACGGCCGGATCGGCCGCGAGCCTCTCGACCACGTCCATGTCCGGTCCGGCGCCGGTCATGGGCACCGGCAGCATGCGGATGCCGAGGGCCTCGCAGATGGCGAAGTGGCGGTCGTAGCCCGGGACGGGGCAGAGGAAGACCGGCTCCTGCTCCTGCGCCCAGGGCTTCGGCGAGCCGGGCACGCCCCTCAGCAGCGCCCAGGCAATGCAATCGTGCATGAGGGCGAGGCTGGAATTGTCGCCGATGACGATCTGGGCCGGCGGCGCCTGAACCAGGGGCGCGAACAGGGCGCGGGCCTCGGGCATCCCCTGGAGGCCACCGTAATTGCGCGCATCCTCACCCGATTCGCCGAAATGGTCGCCATTGCCCGGAAGCGACATCATCGCGCTCGACAGGTCGAGCTGCTCCGGCGCGGGCTTGCCGCGGGTCATGTCGAGCTTGAGGCCACGGGCCTTGAAGGCCTCGTAGGCGTCGCGGGTCTCGGCGTGAAGCGCCTCGCGGGCGGCGGGATCGAGGGAAGCGAGGGTCGTCATGGGGATGCGCTCATGTCGGTATGCGGTGCCCCGTCCTTAAAGGTTCAGGGGGCCGATGGGGAGGGGTTCGTACCAGACCTCGATGAGCCCGACCTATGGGACAGGCTCACGGAGACCGGGTGTCAGGCGGGAATGCCCCATAACCAGGCCGCACCCCGCACGCCGGAGGCGTCGCCGTGGCGGCTCACCCGGATCGGCGTCGCGCACTCCTCCGAGAAGACGTGCGGCCGAATGAGGCCGCCGAGATCGCCGGTGAGTTCGGGCACCGTCGACAGGCCGCCGCCGAGAACCACCACATCGGGATCGAGGATGTTGATCACCCCGGCGATGCTGCGGCCGAGGCGGTCGCGGTAGCGGGCGATGCTCTCGCGGGCCGTCGCATCGCCCGCTCGCGCGGCGGCGACGACGGCCTCCCCGGTGGAGCCGACCATTCCGGCTCGCCGGCCATGGTCGGCGGCGAGGCCCGGACCGGACAGCCAGGTCTCGATACAGCCGTGACGGCCGCAATAGCAGGCGGGGCCGGGCCGCTCGTCGTCGCGGGGAGCGGGCAGCGGATTGTGCCCCCATTCTCCGGCGATGCGGTTGGCGCCCGACACGGCGACCCCGTCGATCGCGATGCCGGAGCCGACGCCGGTCCCGAGGATGACGGCCCAGACGATCCGGGCACCCGCGCCGGCGCCGTCCACGGCCTCCGAGACAGCGAGGCAATTGGCGTCGTTCTCGGCGCGTACCGGCCGGCCGAGCCGAGCCTCGAGATCGGCGACGAAGGGTCGTCCGTTCAGCCAGACCGAGTTGGCGTTCTTCACGAGGCCGCTACCGGGCGTGATCGCGCCCGGCATCCCGATACCGATACGGGCTCGTTCAACGGAGGCCTGGTCGATGGAGGCTTGGTCGACGGAGGTCTGGCAGCCCGCCTCCGATTCGAGGCGCAGGACGAGAGCGAGGATCGCGGCGAGCGTGGCGTCGTAATCGTGACGCGGCGTCGCGATCCGCGCCTCGGCACGAACGGCTCCGCCGGCATCGAGGACGATGCCGGCGATCTTGGTGCCACCGAGGTCGATCCCGATGCGCAGGCGCGTCGGGTCCATGACGCGGCTCTACTGGGCGGCGACGGCTGGACGGGGAGCGGGCTCCGAATCCATGTTCGGCGAATGGTCCGAGATGTCCGTGCCGATGGAGATGGGGTTGTCCATCACCTCTTTCAGCTTGTCGAGATCGAGCTCTCCCTCCCAGCGGCTGACCACGACGGTGGCCACGCCGTTGCCGATGAGGTTCGTGAGCGCCCGGCATTCCGACATGAACTTGTCGACGCCGAGGATCAGGGTCATGGCGGCCACCGGCACCGGATTGTTGGGGATGGCGCTGAGCGTGGCCGCGAGGGTGATGAAGCCGGCGCCGGTGACGCCCGAGGCGCCCTTTGAGGTCAGCATCGCCACGAGGATGATGGTGGCATACTGGCCGAACGACAGGTCCGCGCCCACGGCCTGGGCCAGGAACAGCGACGCCAGCGTCATGTAGATGTTGGTGCCGTCGAGATTGAACGAGTAGCCGGTGGGGATGACGAGGCCGACCACCGAATCGGAGGCACCGAGGCGGCGCATCTTCGTCATCATGTGCGGCAGCACCGTCTCGGAGGACGAGGTGCCGAGCACGATGAGGAGTTCGTCCTTGATGTAGGCCAGGAACTTGAAGATCGAGAAGCCGGCCACCCGGGCGATGCCGCCGAGCACCAGGACCACGAACAGGAAGGCCGTGACGTAGAAGGTGCCGACGAGCCAGGCGAGATCGACCACCTTGCCGATGCCGTACTGACCGATGGTGAAGGCCATGGCGCCGAAGGCACCGATGGGCGCGAGCTTCACCACGAGGCCGATGATGCGGAAGAAGATCTGCCCCATCGAGTCGATGGCGTGGGTGATGGCTTCGCCGCGCTTGCCCATGCCGGTGACGACGACGCCGGTGAGGATCGAGATCAGCAGGACCTGGAGCAGGTCGCCGGTGGCGAAGGCGTCGAAGAAGCTCTTCGGGATCAGCGCCATGATATGGCCGGTGACGGAATCGTCGGCCGCCATCTTGGCGTATTTCTCGACCGACTTGCCGTCGAGCTTGCTCACGTCGGCATTGAAGCCGGCGCCGGGCTTGACGACCTCGCCGACGAGGACGCCGATCAGGAGGGCGATGGTGGAGACCACCTCGAAATAGACCAGCGCCTTCAGGCCGACGCGGCCGACCTTCTTGAGGTCGCCGATGGAGGCGATGCCGTGGACGATGGTGCAGAAGATGATCGGCGCGATCATCATCTTGATCAGCGCGATGAAGGCGTCGCCCATCCATTTGACGGACTTGCCCCATTCGGGATGCAGGTAGCCGAGCAGGATGCCGAGCCCGATGGCGATCAGCACCTGAATGTAGAGGACTTTATACCAAGGCTCATGAGGGGGTGCCACGGTCGGCGCGCTGCCTCCGGCATGGAATGTGGTCTGAGCCATGTTCCCTCACTAGCGCCTCTCCGGACGCATGTTCGTATGTCTTGTAGAGACGCTAGCGAGTTTAATCCTTCTGCTCAACGAGACTTCGGGTGATAATCTTTGTTTCTCGCCGAAAGGGTGAGGGTGGGCCGTTTCTGTAACTTAACTGAAGAAACGGCCCAGCGCATCGCGATGACCGGCGACGGTCGCAGGACGGATCGGCGCGGGGTCGTCCTGGCCCGAGACGAGGGCGGATGGCCTTCGTCTCGGGGGCGACTTAGGTCTGCTGGGTGCGGCGGGGGCGCACGGTCCAGCGCTCGAATTCGGCCGCAGGATCGTCGTCGCTGGCGGGGGCACGGGGCTGCTGCGACGCTCCCAGGGCCTGGGACAGGCTCTCGATGACGTCGTCGATCCGCGCGTCGGGCCGCGGCTGGTGTTCGGAGGTGGAGGTTTCGTCCGCGGCAGGTTCTTCCCGGCGTTCCTCGCTCCGCTCTTCGACGACCGGCTGGGGCGTCGGCTCTTCCACCGCGACGGAAGCGGGCGCGGCGGCCTTCGCGGCGAGGGCGGCGGCACGGCGGTTCGCACGCAAGGTCGCCTCGTCCTCGCCGACCTTCTGCGACGGAGCGGTGTACTCGCCGGATTTCGGCGGCGGGGCGTTGAAGCGGCCGAAGCCGAAGCGGGGCTCGAGGAGATCGAGGATCGCGTCGAGGGCCGCGTTGTCGAGGGCGACCTCGCCGGTCTGCGGAACGCCCTGGATCGCGACGGAGTGGCGATCGTAGGCGGGGTTCTCGGTGACGTCCTCGCCGAACCAGGCCGGGGCCGTGAATGCAGCGGCCTGACCGGGCTCGTCGAACACGACGCTGACGAGGTCGAGGGCGCCCGGCGTCGCATAGCGATCGATCAGGGCCTCGCGGCCATTGCCGAGGCCCACCACCGCGCGGTCATAGGCAGCCTTGCCCGAACACACGTCGAGGAGTGCGTCGCCATGGGCGCGGGGGACATCGGTCCGCTCCTCGCTCGACGTTCCGTCGGCCGCCGTGGTGACGAGGACGAGATGGCAATTCTGCCCGTCGACGCGCACGTAGGAGGTGCGACCGGCCTGGGGGGCGAAGTAGCCCTCGGTGATCTTCGAACCGCCGCGCTCCTTGCGGATCAGACGGACGAGGGAGGGGGCGACCAGAAACCGACGAACGACACTCATATGCTTTATCCCCCGAGTCGGCTCGTCACGGCAGGCGGTCCCTCGGGATCGTCATGCCGTGGGCGCCAGAGAACGGCGCCATGCGAAGCCCTAAGCCTGTTTCGGCAGCGACGGAACGGCTCGGCCTATGGAAACCATGTGGCCCGAGCCATCCAGATGCGGCCGTTCTCCAGCGTGACGACCAGTTCGGTGCGTATTGCCGAAGACCAAGCTTCTTGGACTAAGGAAAAAACGGCCCAAATCAAGGCCGAGCGGATCGCGAATCTCGAATTGTCACCCCTCATCCAAAACTGATCAGGTATTCGGCTCGAAACGGAGCGAAACGCCGTTCATGCAGTAGCGCAGGCCCGTCGGTGCGGGGCCATCGTCGAAAACGTGGCCGAGATGACCTTTGCAGCGTGCGCAATGCACTTCGGTCCGCACCATCCAGTGGCTGCGGTCGGATTTGGTCTCCACCGCACCGTCGATCGGATCGAAGAAGCTCGGCCAGCCGGTGCCGGATTCGAATTTGGTGGTGTTCTCGAACAGCGGCGCATCGCAGCCGGCGCAGTGGAACGTGCCCGGCCGCTTCTCGGCGTTGTGGCAGCTCGTCCCCGCCCGCTCCGTCCCGTGCTCGCGCAGGACGCGATACTGATCCGGCGTCAGGATCTGGCGCCACTCGGCTTCCGTCCGCTCGACAGTGCCGTTCTGGGTCTCGGTCATCATGGCCTCCGCTTCGTCGGGATGACCCGGTAAGATAGGTATTCCAGTGACATCCGGCACCCGGTCACGCTGCCGCGCCGATCGTGTCGGCCATCCGCGCCTCGCGGTCGCCCATCGGCCTTTCCGGTCCGGTCGTGGTGTCGCGCGCGGTCTGGTGCTCCATTTCGGCGTTGATCTCGGCCCCCAGGAGCACGATCGTGGTCGAGATCCAGATCCAGGTCATGAAGCCGATGGCGGCGCCGAGCGAGCCGTAGGTCTCGTTGTAATTGCCGAAGCTGGCGACATACCAGGAGAACAGGATCGAGGCGGCGAGCCAGAGCAGGCCGGCGACGGCCCCGCCGGTGCCGACCCAGCGCCAGCGCGGCCGCTCGCGGCTCGGACCGTAGCGGTAGAGCAGCGAGAGCCCTCCGAGCAGGACGACGAGGAGGCCCGGCCAGCGCAGCAGGGCGATGAGGCGGGCGCCCTGCCCGAAGCCGAAGAAATTGAACACGACCGGCAGCACGACGATGCTGGTGAGCGCGAGGATGGTGAAGCCGAGCGCTCCGACGGTGAAGGTGAGTGAGCGCAGGTTCAGCATCACGAAGGAGCGCTTCTCGTCCTCCTCGTAGACGACGTTCAGGGCGTCGAACATCGCCTTCATCGCGGCATTGGCGCTCCAGAGCGAGAGGACGAGGCTGGAGAAGAAGGTCAGGCCCAGCGTGCCGTTGTCCTTGGCGGCGATGCGCTTCACCTGCTCGCCGATGATGTCGATGGCGCTGGAGGGCAGCACCCCCTGCATGCTGGAGAGGTGTTCGTTGATCGCTCCGACATCGGCGACGAGGCCGTAGCACGAGACCAGGGCGGCGATGGCCGGGAACAGCGACAGCAGGGTGAAAAAGGTGACGCCGGCCGCGACCGCCAGCACGCGGTCCTTGTTGAATTCCAGGTAGACGCGGACGGCGATGTCCTTCCATCCGGCGCGGGTGATCTCGGTCGGACTTCCCGCCGCCCGGCCGCGATGGACCTGGGTCGCCGCCACCCATTCCGCATTGCGGCCGCTATGCGAGCGGGCGCCCTCGTTGCGGCGCGGCTCCGGCTCGCCATCGTCCCGTTTCGGGCTTCGCGACCGGGGCGCCAGCGACAGGGCGACGAGCGCCGCCCCCATCGCCAGGGTCCAGAGCAGGGAATGGGCGGCGCCCGGCCCGGATGTGCCGGGGGGCTGAGGCTGAGACGGGGGCATGACGGCAACCGGTACGGAGACGGCGCGAGCTTGGCCGTTCGCTGACGAGAACCCTTGGCCCGTCAAAGCGTTCCGCCGCCTCGGATTTCAGCGGCGGTAGAGCTCCGCATGCGCCTCGCGCAGCAGGTTCTTCTGCACCTTGCCCATGGCGTTGCGCGGCAGCTCGTCGGCGAAGAGGACGCGCTTGGGGCATTTGAACCGGGCGAGGCGCCCTTCGAGGATCCGCAGGATCTCCTGCTCGCCCGGCGCGTCCGGGCGGGCGACGACGATCGCGGTGACGCCTTCGCCGAAATCGGCATGGGCCAGGCCGATCACGGCGGATTCGACCACGCCCGGAAGCGCGTCGATCTCGTTCTCGACTTCCTTCGGGTAGACGTTGTAGCCGCCGGTGATGATGAGGTCCTTGCCGCGCCCGACGATGTGGACGTAGCCGCGCGCGTCGATCTTGCCGAGATCGCCGGTGATGAAGAACCCATCCGCCTTGAACTCGGCCGCCGTCTTCTCCGGCATGCGCCAGTAGCCCCGGAACACGTTCGGCCCCTTCACCTCGATCATTCCCACCGCATCGGCAGGAAGCGCGCGGCCCGTCTCCGGGTCGACCACCCTGAGCGAGACGCCCGGCAGGGGCATGCCCACCGTGCCGGCGATGCGCTCGCCGTCATGGGGGTTCGAGGTGTTCATGTTGGTCTCGGTCATGCCGTAGCGTTCGAGGATGGCGTGGCCGGTGCGGGCCTGCCAGTCCCGGTGCGTCTCGGCGAGGAGTGGCGCCGAGCCGGAGACGAACAGGCGGATCTTGCCCACCGCCTCCGGGGTGAGGCCCGGCTCCCTGAGGAGGCGGGTGTAGAAGGTCGGCACGCCCATCATCGCCGTCGCCCGCGCCATCAGCGGAAGCACCTGCTTCGGGTCGAATTTCGGCAGGAAGATCGCGGTGGCGCCGGCCAGCAGCACGACGTTGGTGGCGACGAACAGGCCGTGGGTGTGGAACACCGGCAGGGCGTGGATCAGCACGTCGTCGGCGGTGAAGCGCCAAGCCTCCACCAGGGTGACGGCGTTGGAGGCGAGATTGTCGTGGCTGAGCATGGCGCCCTTCGAGCGCCCGGTGGTGCCGGAGGTGTAGAGGATCGCCGCGAGGTCGTCGGGACCGCGCGCCACATCGGCGAAATCGGCGCTCGCCGCGTCCGCCGCCTCCGCCATGCTGCCGCGACCCGACGCGTCGAGGGTGCGCAGGGCGGACACCTTCGCCTCGGCGGCGACCGGCTCCAGGGCGGCGAGCCGGGCCGAGTCGCAGACGAACAGAGCCGGCTCGGCATCCGACAGGAAATACGCGATCTCCGGGGCGGTATAGGCGGTGTTGAGCGGCAGGAAGACGGCGCCGGCCCGAACCGCGCCGAGATAGAGGAACACCACCTCGGCGCTCTTCTCGACCTGAACGGCGACGCGGTCGCCGGTCCTCACCCCGAGCGCCTTGAGGGCCGAGGCATAGGCGGCCGAGCGGTCGAGCATGTCGGCATAGCTGATCCGCGCGCCGTCGCCGGTCTCGAGGAAGGTCCGGGTGGCGGGGTCGGCGGGCAGGCTCGCCCGGATGAGGTCGAAGAGATGGTTACGCATGACGTCGTCCAACCGTGATCGAGCCGACAGCCGTGGCCGGACGACGTTCCGAAATCAAGCCTCGGCCAGAGCGACGGCGCGAATCGGCGGCAGGTTCGTCCTGAGTTCGCGGCTCACGGTCCCGGATGCCGCCACCGTGCCGAGATTGGCGTAGGTCTCGTGGTTCTTCTCGATGGCCGAGAGGTCGTAGAGGTAATTGACCATCAGCCCGCGCGATTGGGCCAGCCCCTTGCCCGAGACGTCGCCGAGGAAATTGAGCCGCTCCAGCCGGGCGCCGTTGCCGAGATGGAAGCGCGCCACGGGGTCGAGCGGCTTGCCGCGTTCGTTCTTCGCCCGCAGGAAATAGGCGGCGGCGGCCGGGATCATGGCCTTCTTCACCGCATCGGCCTTGGCCTTGTCGCCGTGCCAGCCCGGCTCGTCGATGGCGCGCAACGCCTCGACATCGTCGCGGGTGAGGCCCTGCGGCGCATCGGAGCGGCGTTCGCGGTCGAGCCAGGCGGAGAAGCCCGGCACCGGCGACAGCGTGACGAAGGTCTTCAGGCTCGGGATCTCGCGGGCGAGGTCTTCCACCACCTGCTTGATCAGGAAATTGCCGAAGGTGACCCCGGCGAGGCCCTTCTGGCAGTTCGAGATCGAGTAGAAGATGGCGGTGGTGGCCGCGCGGGTGGGGAGAAGCTCGCGCTCATGCGCCAGGATCGGCGCGATGGCCGGGGCAATGCCGCCGGTGAGCGCCACCTCGACGAAGATCAGTGGCTCGTCCAGCAGGGCCGGATGGAAAAAGGCGAAACAGCGCCGGTCCGACGGCTCGATGCGCCGGCGCAATTCGTCCCAGCCGGCGATCTCGTGCACCGCCTCGTAGCGGATGATCTTTTCGAGGATATGGGCCGGCGTGGTCCAGTCGATATGGCGCAGCACCAGGAAGCCGCGGTTGAACCACGAAGCGAACAGATGCTCGAAATCGCTGTCGAGACTGTCGACGGCGTCGATGAGGTCGTGGTCGGCCTCATCGCCCCGCAAGTCCTTGCGTAGGGCGAAGAGGTCCTCGCGCATCCGCACCAGGGCGAGGGTGCCGTTGCGGGCGAGGTTGAGCCGGCGGATGAGCTCCTGGCTGCGCGGCTCGGCCGCCTCGTGCAACAGACCGAGCGCGGCCCGCGTCGGGTCCCGGCGATAGGCGGCGATCCCCTCGTCCACCGCCTCATGGTCGGCGCCGAACACCGTGGCGACGCCCTGAAGGAAGACGAGGCGCTCGGGCTTCGCGAGGCTGGAATAGCGCTCCAGGATCAGGCGGGCGAGAGCCACGCCCGACGCCTCGCCGCGCCGGGAGATCAGGTCTTCGCAGAGCTTGATGAGTTCCTGTGCATCGGCCCGCGAGGCGAGGTCGCCGCGGCCGATGCCGATGAGATCGCGACCACGGTCGCTGATGGTCTGCAGCAGGTCGCCGAAAAACGAGATCGCCGCCATGGCTCGCCGCCTGCCCCTTCACTCGTCACCCGCACCGGAAGCGGCCGGCCTCGCGGAACGCGGCGGGCACGGGCCTCAGTCTATGATGCGGGGCGACGAAGGGCCAGAGCTTTGCAAGGGAGAACATGCCGCAGTTTCAGCGGGATGGGCTGCCAAGACAGCGGCCGGCGATTCACGCTTGAGCGGATTCCACGGCAACGTGATCCGCCCGTTCCCGCCAATCTTCGACACCGTGCTGGCGCGCGAAACGAAGTTCCGCCGCGCGCTGAGCCCGGCGCGGATCGCGAGCCCGCGAAATCTCTACTGATCCGACGGTGAACGGCACACCGAGAATTTGCTTGGCGAAACTGACGCGGTAATTCGGCATTCCAAACTCCGTTGTCGATACGCGATTCTGTTGACCGGACCTGGGAACGACTCGTCTCGACAGTCGAGACTGTGGCAGAAGGACTTGGCTGTTGCCAAGAGGGACTCTGCGGCACGCGACGCACCAAGACTTTGTCCGGTAACGATCCGTATATGGGGATCGCCGCATCCGATAAAAGGTTGCGGGCCGGGGGGACCCGAGGCCGCGCGCCGTTTTCGGGCACGGGACCCTTTCCCGCCCGCGCGGGTTGCCCAGGCGCGCCGCCGCCCCTAACCGGAGCGGGTGCCCCTCCCGCCGCCCACGGACAAGCCCCACCGGATGACGACAATCTCTACGCTTGGCCAAGAGCTTGGCCATGGGCTTGGCGCGACGAGCCGCGACCGTTCGGTGCGCGCGTGAGCGGCGCTCCCGCCACGGATCCGGGCCACGGCTTCACCGCCAGGGCGCGTTTCGGCCTCACACTGATCGCAGGCGGCGCCGTCGCGAACATCTACTACAACCAGCCGCTCCTGGCGGTCCTGGTGAACGAGTTCGGCGCCCGCGCGGCCCTCTTCGTCCCGACCGCGTGTCTCGTGGGCTACGGCCTCGGCATCCTCGGCCTCGTTCCCCTGGGCGATGCCTGGCCGAGGCGGACGCTCATCGTGGCGCAGCTCATCGGCCTGAGCGTGGCCCTGCTCGGTGCCGCCCTGTCGCCGAACCTCGCATGCCTGACGGTCGCCTGCCTGTTCATCGGGTTCCTGTCCTCGGCCGCCCAGCAGGCGGTGCCCTTCGCCGCCGAGCTCGCGCCGGACGAGAGCCGCGGCCGGATCGTCGGGCAGGTGATGACCGGGCTCCTCACCGGCATCCTCCTGGCCCGGACGGTGAGCGGCTTCGTCGGGGCGCATTTCGGCTGGCGCGCCGTGTTCTTCGCCGCGGCCTTCGTGGCTCTGGCCATCGCCGCCGTGGCAGCCGCGACCCTGCCGAAGACGAAGCAGACCAAGCCGCTGCGCTACCGCGCGCTGATGCTGTCGATCCTGTATCTGGTGAAGACGCAGCCGATCCTGCGCAATGCCAGCCTGTCCCAGGGATTGCTGTTCGCCAGCTTCAACGCGTTCTGGGCGACGCTGGCCCTGCTGGTGGAGGCCCCGCCCTTCGATCTGACCTCGGCGGGGGCCGGCCTGTTCGGGGTGATCGGGGTCTGCGGCGCCTTCGTCGCCCCGCTTTCGGGGCGCTACACCGACAGGAAAGGCGCGCGGCCCGTGGTCGTCACCGGCGGCGCCCTGGTCCTCGCCTCGTTCCTGGTTCTGTGGCTCGGCGGCGCGGTCTCGCTGATCGCGGTGGGGATCGGCGTGCTCCTCATCGATATCGGCCTCAACGGCGCGCTCATCGCCAACCAGACCAGGGCCTATGCCCTCGTCCCCGGCGCAAGAGGGCGGATCAACACCGTGCTGTTCACGGTGATGTTCGTGTTCGGGGCGCTCGGCGCCTTCGCGGGCTCACAGGCCTTCCTGATGGCGGGATGGCCCGGCGTCTGCGCGGTCGGCGCCCTGCTCTCGGGCGCGGGCCTTCTCGTGTCGATCCTCGACCGCTCGGGCCGGACGCCCGTCGCCGGACCCGTCTGATCAGGCGGGTTTGAGCACGCGGGACAGGCGGCACCACTCGCCCTTGTCCGCCGGCAGGCCGAAGCGCAGCCAGCGCGGATCGGCCTCGAACCGGCGGACATAGATCCCGGCCGCTCCGAGGCGTCGGAACAGGCCGGGCGCATCGTCGAATGCGGCGGTGCGGAACAGGCAGGTGCCGCCGACGACGCGCCCTCCCCGACAGGCCAGCAGGCGGTCGAGGCGCATCGCATCGGCGTGGCGGGCGAGCGCGGCCTCGCGCAGCCAGGGCATGTCGGCCAAGGCCGCGCGGCCGATGGCGATGGCCGGCCCCGGCACCGCCCAGGGCCCCAGAGCCTCACCGATCCGCTGGGCGAGCGCCGGGTCGGTGACGGCGAAGCCGAGGCGGATGCCAGCGAGCCCATAGGTCTTGCCGAAGGAGCGCAGCACCACCAGTCCGGGCATCGGGCGCGGCGCGAGCGACTCGGCCGGCTCGAGATCGATGAAGGCCTCGTCGACGACGAGCCAGCCTCCGCGCGCGGCAAGTCCGGCCGCGAGGTCGAGAAGCCGGGCTGGTGCCCAGGTCCGGCCATCGGGATTGTTCGGGTTGACGACGACGACGACCTCCGCCCCCTCGGCCGCCTCCACATCGGAGACCATCGTCACCGCGTGGCCGCCCCGGAGCCAGGCGGCCTCGTGCTCGCCATAGGTCGGCGCGACCACGGCCACCCGCGACAGCGGCCTCAGGCGCGGCAGCGTCTCGATGAGGATCTGCGTACCGGGCGCCGCCACCACGCGATCCGGATCGGCGACGCCATAGGCCTCGGCGGCGGCGGCGCGCAGGGATTGCAGGTCGGCACGGGACGGAAGCCGCCGGAACGCGCTGGCCTCCAGCGGCGGACAGGGATACGGGACTGGATTGATCCCGGTGGAGAGGTCGATCCAGGGCTGCTCGGCATGCGGGAACAGAGCCGCGGCGGCATCGAGATCGCCGCCATGGGCGATCGGCCCAACCCGCTCGCCCGCCTCCTCGCTCCCGCTCATCGCGCCTCCGTCACGTTTCGACACACCAGCCTGGACCCGCTCCTCGAACCGATGACCTGGACCGTTCTTTCCCATCCGCCGGATACGCTCGTCGTGCTGGGCCTCGCCCTCGCGATCGAGGCGGCGGCCGGCTATCCGGACCGGCTCTACAGGGCGCTGGGCCATCCTGTCACCTGGATCGGCCGGGCGATCGGCGGGCTCGAGGGAGCGTTGAATACGGGCGGCGAAGGACGACGACGCGCGGCCGGGACCGTCGGTCTCCTCGTCCTGCTGGTGACGGTCGGCTCGGTTTCCATCGGGGCGACGGCTCTGGCCGCCACGGCCGGCCCTCTGCCGGCATTGCTCCTGCTCGGTCTCGCCTGCGCGTCCCTGCCGGCCCAGCGCAGCCTCCACGATCACGTGAGCCGTGTCGCCTCCGCCCTGCGTGCCGAGGGGCTGGCGGGCGGACGACGCGAGGTCTCGATGATCGTCGGGCGCAATCCCGAGAGCCTCGACGAGGCCGGCATCTGCCGCGCCGCCATCGAGAGCCTGTCGGAGAACTTCTCCGACGGCATCGTCGCCCCCGCCTTCTGGATCGGGATCGGCGGGTTGCCGGGAGGCGCGCTCTACAAGGCCATCAACACCGCCGACAGCATGATCGGCCACCGCACGCCCCGTCACAACGCCTACGGCTGGGCCTCGGCCCGCCTCGACGACCTCGTCAACCTGCCGGCCTCGCGGCTCTCGGCGGTACTGATCGTGGCGGCCTCCCTCCTCCATCCCGGCGCCTCGGCGGCGGGGGCGTGTCGTGCCGTCCGGCGCGATGCGGGGAAACATCGCTCGCCCAATGCCGGCTGGCCCGAGGCGGCGATGGCGGGAGCGCTCGGCCTGAGGCTGGCGGGGCCGCGCCGGTACGGCACCGAGTTCGTGGACGATGGCTGGATGGGCGACGGCCGGGCCGAGGCCGGCCCTCGGGACGTGGAGCGGGCACTGGCGCTGTATCGCATCGCCTGCGCGCTGCTGTTCGGGCTCGTCACCCTCGGCGCCCTTATACTCAAGGTTGTTCTGATATAATTTCGGTCACTGACAGTCGAAGGGACGAGCGGGCGATGATTCGGATTGGTTTTCTGGCGATCCTGCTCCTGCCGGGAGTCGCCGCCTCGCAGGCCTTCGCCGCCGGCACGGTGCCCGACCTCGTGCCGATCGATCCGCCCTACACGGTGACCTCGGGCCTGAGCGGCAAGAACGGCAAGCCGGCCAAGGACGTCAGCGGCATCGCCTGCATGCCGCCGAGGGACGGCAAGCGGCGCTGCCTCGTGGTCAACGACGAGAATACCGGCGCGCAGTTCATCAGCATCGACGGGCACACGATCACGCCCGGCGCCGATATCGACCTCGTCGGCGGGGGACCGAACCCGAACACGCTCGGCACGCCGCCCTCGAAGAACGGCTGCTCCGGCGGCGAGGGCAAGTTCGACGATCTCGACGGCGAGGGCGTCGCTTACGCCGCCCCGTACTTCTACGTGGTCGGCTCGCATGGCTGCTCGCGCGGCAAGGCGAAGTTCAAGCTCTCCACCTTCGTGCTGGCCCGCATCCGCGTCGATGCGAAGGGCGACCCGGTGGGGCCGGACGCCGTGGAGACGACCTACCGCCTCGGCGACGCCCTCGGCGCGGCGGAGGCCGTGAGCGCCTACTACACCCAGGATCTGCAGACCGAGGGCGGCGACGCGGCGCCGAACGGGCTCAACATCGAGGGTGTCGCCGTCGATGGGAAGCGGCTGTTCGCCGGCCTGCGCGCCCCGTCCCGCGACGGCAGGACCTTCATCGTGGAGGCGGATGTCGATGCGCTGTTCGGCGAGGGCCACGCGCCCCTCAAAGCGGCTCCGCAGGTGATCCCCCTCTCGGTCGGGCGCGGGGCCGGCATCCGCGATCTCGCCATCCTGCCCGACGGGCGGCTGCTCGTCCTCACCGGACCGGCGCAGGGCCAGACCGACGTGCCCTACAGCCTGTTCGCGGCCGGCGCGTCCGTCGACGCGAAGCTCGAATCGATCGGACGCCTCACCGGGGCGGAGGCGGGCGCCAAGGCGGAGGGCGTCGCAGTGCTGGGCGACAAGCGCATCCTGGTGATGTTCGACAGCGTGAAGGATGGCGGACCGCTCGAATACAAGCTGCCGTAACGATCCACCGGTCAGGCGGGGCGCGGGGCGACGGTCGGCGCCGGGACGCTCCGTCGCGCGGCGTCCCGGCGCAGGGCCGACAGCACCACGAACATCAGGCTCGCCCCGCAGGCGAGGCAGGCGGCGAGGAAGTACATCGGGACGAGGTCGCTGCCGGTCCGATCGCGGATGAACGGCACCGCGTTCTGCGAGATGAAGCCGCCGAGATTGCCGACCGAATTGATCGCGGCGATGCCGGCGGCGGCGCTCGCGCCCTTCAGGAAGGTCGCGGGCAGGGACCAGAATACCGGCTGGGCCGAGAACACGCCCGCCGCCGCCACGCAGAGGCAGGCGAATTTCAGCACCGCCCCCGGCAGCACGACGCTGAGCACCAGGGCGAGGGCCGCGACGAGGCCCGGCACCACCACGTGCCAGACCTGATCGCCGGAACGGGCCGCGCGACGCGGCACCCACCACAGGGCGAAGGCGGTGATCAGCCAGGGGATGATGTTGATGACACCGTTGACGGTGTTCGAGACCTCGAAGCTGCGCACCACGGTCGGCAGCCAGTAGCTCAGGCCGTAGGCCGCCAGCGGGAAGGCGATGTAGACCGAGGCCAGCATCCAGACCCGCCGGTCGAGGAGCGCGGCGAAGGGGTTGCCGTGCTCGACCTGACCTCCGGTCTCACGTTCGAAGGCGAGGGTGCGGGCGAGCCAATCGCGGCCCTCCCGGGAGAGCCAGGGCGCCCGCTCCGGCCCGTCGGGCAGGATGCGCAATACCACGAAGGCGAGGATCAGGGCCGGAATACCGGTCGCCACAAAGACCCATTGCCAGCCCTTGAGGCCGAGCAGCCCGTCGAGATCGAGCAGCGCGCCGCCGATGGCCGCGCCGACCGCGTTGGCGAGCGCGCTCGCGATCATGAACCAGCCGATCATGCGGGCCCGGTGCGATTGCGGGAACCACAGGGTCAGCGCGAACAGCACGCCGGGGAAGAACCCCGCTTCCGCGACGCCGAGCAGGAAGCGCAGGGCGTAGAACATCGCCGTGTTCTGGGTAAAGCCGAGCAGGATGGTGATGATGCCCCAGGTCAGCATGATCCGGGCGAACCAACGCCGCGCCCCGACGCGCTCCATGATGACGTTGGAGGGCACTTCGAAAAGGAAATAGCCGAGGAAGAACAGCGACGCCCCGAGCCCGTAGGCACTCTCGCTGAGCGACAGGTCGCCGACCATCTGGAGCTTGGCGTAGGAGATGTTCTGCCGGTCGATATAGGCGATCAGGTACATCAGCCCGAGGAGCGGCATCAGCCGCAGCGTCACGGTCCTGACCGTGTCATGCGCGAGGCGCGCATCGACCTCTGGTGGCGGCGGCGTCATCGGGTGTTTCCTCGAAGCTCGCCCCTCGGACGGGAGCCTGGCCGGGCGAGCCTAAGCCGACGGACGGCTATCGCGCCAGCTTGAGCAGGCGGTCGCAATCGACATGGGTCTCGATGTGTCGCGCGAGCGCATCGAGGACGCGCTCGACCTCGCCCTCGTAGGAATGGCCGTCCGAGGCGGCCCCCAAACGCGCGAGCCAGGCGGCCCGCTGGCGGTCATCGGCGAAGAGGCCGTGGACATAGGTGCCGCAGACCCGCCCGTCCCGCGAGACGGCGCCGTCCGCCCGTCCGTCGGCGAAGTGCAGCAGCGGTCTCGCGGCATCGGGACCGGAGGTGTCGCCCACATGCATCTCGTAGCCGCTGAACGGCAGGTCGTCGGCCACCGTCCGGCCGCTCACCGCCTCGAGACGCTTCAGCGGCGTCATCACCGTCTCGACATCGAGCAATCCGAGCCCGGCGACATTGCGCGGCTCGCCCTCGATCCCGTGCGGATCGCTCAAGCCGCGGCCGAGCATCTGGTAGCCGCCGCAGAGCCCGAGGACATGGCCGCCCCGGCGCAGATGCGCGCGGATATCCACGTCCCAGCCCTCGCGGCGCAGGGCGTCGAGATCGTCGATCGTGGTCTTCGAGCCAGGAAGCAGGACGAGGGCGACGTCGCCGGGAATCGCCTCGCCCGGCCGGACCAGCACCACCTCCACTTCCGGCTCGGCCCTCAACGGATCGAGATCATCGAAATTGGCGATGCGCGGCAGCACCGGCACCGCGATGCGGATCCGGGTCCGGGCGGAGGACGCGGAACCGGCGAGACCGAGCGCATCCTCGGCCGGCAGGCGCGCGGCCTCCGGAAAGTGCGGCACGAGGCCCAGGGACGGCCAGCCGGTGGCCTCGGCGATCATCGCCATGCCATCCGCGAACAGTGTAGGATCGCCCCGGAAGCGGTTGACGAGGAACCCGGCGATCATCGCCGCATCCTCGGCGTCGATCACCGCCTTCGTGCCGACGAGGCTGGCGATGACGCCGCCCCGGTCGATGTCGCCGAGCAGGATCACCGGCGTGTCGGTGGCGCGGGCGAAACCCATATTGGCGATGTCGCCCCGGCGCAGGTTGACCTCGGAGGCCGAGCCCGCCCCCTCGACGATGACGAGATCGGCCTCGCACTTCAGATGGTCGAAACTTTCCAGCACGGAGGCCAGCAGGCGCGGCTTCCAGGCCTGGTAATCCCTGGCTTTCGCGGTGCCGACCATGCGGCCCTGGACCACCACCTGCGAGCCGGTCTCGCTCTGGGGCTTCAGCAGGACCGGGTTCATGTGGATCGAAGGCGCCACCCGGCAGGCCCGCGCCTGCAGCGCCTGGGCGCGGCCGATCTCGCCGCCATCGGCGGTGACGGCGGCGTTGTTCGACATGTTCTGCGGCTTGAACGGGCGCACCCTGAGCCCGCGATGGGCGAAGGCCCGGCACAGGCCCGCCACGATCAGCGACTTGCCGACATCCGAGCCGGTCCCCTGGATCATGAAGGCGCGTGCGGTCATGCGGTCGGATCGGTTCCGGCGGAAGGAAGGGCGTTCGCTGGCCCTAGCATGCCGGTCTCACGGCCGCGACGGCGCGGCACAGGCCGGATCGACGGGCCGGGCGGCCCGCCGGAAATCGAGGATCGCCGAGCGGTACGTCTCCACCACCTCCGAGAACGGCAGCCGCTGCGCCGTGAACAGAACCGCGCGATGGCTGAACAGGCGATCGGGAATCGCGAGAGCCCCGCAGGTCGGGCCGGATGGAGGCGCCTGGTCCCATCCCGGCGGCAGAGGCTGCCACAGGAATTCGGCACCGACGGTCTGGCGCGTCGTTCCGAGCGCCTGGACGGCCCGGCCAAACGGCGTCTCGGTGGTCTCGAGGAGGCGGTTCATCTCCGGCGTCAGCCGCTCGGGCAGGTACCAGTTGTCGGCCTCCGACAGGACGTGGTCGCCACAGGCGAGCCGGACCCTGCGATATTTCAGAACGGTGTCCGGCCCGGCCTGGAGCCGCCGGCGCGTTTCGTCGGATGCGGGCGTATCGACATCGCGCAGGAGCGTCGCCGCGAGGCGCGGCGTCTCCGCCATGCCGTGTTCACCGCACCAGCCCTCCAGGGTCGCCGTGGCGCTGCGGCTCGCCAGGAGGCGGGCGTTCAACCCCTCGATCACCGCCAGCGCCTCGACCCGCCCGAGATAGGTGTCGGGCCAGGCGGCAGCGGGCTGCGCGGACGCCATCGTCGCCAGGCTCAGGAGGAGGATCGGCGCGGATGCGAGCGCGCGAAACAGGCGCGCAGCCGAAGCGGGACACAACATGTTTCGATGCCTTCCAGGGCCGTCCGTCGCAGGATGTGGCATCGCAGCCTCCGAGCTCGAGCGAGGCGCCGTGGCGCTGATCTTTCCCATCGCGTTTCTCGTGGAGGGCGCCGCGCCGGATCGCGGATGCCATCCATCAGGGACGAAGATGCTGGGTCGCCTTCTGCTGCTGATCGAGCACGCTGGCAATCAGGGCGTCGCATTCCGGCTTCGCACCGTTGCAGACGGCCCTCAACTGGACGTCGATCCGATCCCCCGTCTGAACAACCTGGCGGCAGATGAAGGCCGGAAACTGACCGGATTTCGGTTTGGCGAAGGTCCAGAGGATCATGCGGCGCGGTTCCTCCGCGGCGATGAAGTCGGCGGTGTCCAGCACCACGCGACCGCCCGCGCGGGTGATGTCGCCGACGATCCGATCGATGGAGGACGCCTCGTACCCACAGAGCGGAGCCGCGCTCGCGGGTGACACCAGGGCCGCCATACACAGGATCGGAAGCCAGCGGACCATGTTCACACCTTCCGGTTGCAGAGCGACGAGGAGCGCAGATTTCACGCGCGCGATCAATCGGACGATGATCTCCCTCCACCGGAGTCGAGAGACATCATCCCCTCAGAACTCGATTCCCTCCTGCGCCTTCACGCCGGCGGAGAAGTGGTGCTTGACGCTTCCCATCTCGGTGACGAGATCGGCGGCCTCGATCAGGGCGGGCTTGGCGTTGCGGCCCGTGACGATGACGTGGAGGTCTGGACGCCGCGCACGGAAGGCGGCCACCACTGCGTCGATGGGCAGGTAATCGTAGCGCAGGGCGATGTTGAGTTCGTCGAGGAGAACGAGGCGGATGGTCGGATCGGCCATCAGCTCCTCGGCCTTGGCCCAGGCATGCTCGGCGGCGGCGATGTCACGGGTCTTGTCCTGCGTCTCCCAGGTGAAGCCTTCGCCCAACGTATGCCACTCGATCCGGTCGCCGAAGGCCTGGAGCGCGTGCTTCTCGCCGGTATCCCAGGCGCCCTTGATGAACTGGACCACGCCGACCCGCCAGCCATGGCCCAAAGCCCGCAGGAGGAGGCCGAGACCGGCGGTGGTCTTGCCCTTGCCGGGGCCGGTATTGACGATGAGAAGCCCCTTCTCGATCGTCTTGCCCGCGACTTCGGCGTCCTGGACGGCCTTGCGCTTCTCCATCTTCTCGCGGTGGCGGTCGGCCTCTGCGTCGCTCATGCGGCTGCTCCGGGTTGGGGTTTCACGATCATCGGCAGTCCCGCCACCATGAACACGACATGGTCGGCGCGCGCGGCGAGGCGCTGGTGCAGGCGGCCGGCGGCATCGCGGAAGCGACGAGCCAGTGCGTTGTCCGGCACGATGCCGAGCCCGACCTCGTTGCCGACCAGCACCACGGGTCCCGGTGCCCGCTCGCAGGCTTCGATCAGGGCGGCACTCGCCGCCTCTACATCGGCCTCGGACAGGATCAGGTTGGTGAGCCAGAGGGTGAGACAATCGACCAGGACCGGCCCGTCCGAAGCGGCGATGGCCTGCGCCAGATCGATCGGCACGTCCCGCGTGATCCATTCGGGCGGGCGCCGCTCGCGGTGGAGGGCGATACGCTCCCGCATCTCGTCGTCCCAGGCCTGCGCCGTGGCGAGGTAGAGCCAGGGCGCGGGACAGGATTCGATCATGCGCTCGGCATGCAGGCTCTTGCCCGACCGCGCACCGCCGAGCACCAGGGTCATCCGGGGGGAAAGCTGCCGCATGGCTCCCTTTAGCCCGAAATCACGCTGCGTGGTCAAAGCCGGTAAAACGCCGGGGCGACGCGTTGTCAGCGCTGGCGCGAGCGCGTAGAAGCGAGGTTCGGACGGTGCCCCGGAAACGGGGTGAAAAGGGAATGCGGTGAGAGGCGTCGAGCCCTGAAACCGCAGCTGCCCCCGCAACTGTGAGCGGAGACGGACCTGCCATCGGCCACTGGAGCAATCCGGGAAGGCGGCAGGACCGGACGACCCGCGAGCCAGGAGACCTGCCATCCGAAGGGGACCGATCGTCCTCCCGCTCTATCCTCGAATGCCGCCGGCGGGGCGGCTGGAGACCTGACACGATGAACACGAACACCCTCGTTCTCACCGGCACCCGCACCAACGAGCGCCTCGGCGCCGTGCTCATGGCCGCCTTCCTGGGCCTCGGCCTCGTGTTCATGGCCGGTTTCGCCCCCGCGATGGCGCTGCACAACGCCGCTCACGACTTCCGGCACGCCCAGAACTTTCCCTGCCACTGACCGCCTCGCGCTCAGGCAGGACCTGACCCCATGATCATCCGACTCGTGTCGGCGGCCCTGGTCGCCGGCTTCCTCGCGGCTGTCGTCGCGACGGGGCTTCAGCTCGCCCTCACCTCGCCGCTGATCATCGCGGCCGAGCGCTACGAGAGCGGCGAGGCCACGGCGCCGGCCGCGCAATGGATACCGCGCGGCGCGTCTCCGGCTTCCCTCATCGTGCCGGTTCATTCGAGCCACGAGCATGGCGGCAAGACCGAGGGCGTCGAAGGCGGCGAGGTCGCTCCGGCCTGGCAGCCCGCACCCGGCCTGCCGCGCATGGCCTTCACCGCCCTGGCGACCCTCGTCGGCGGCGTCGGCTACGCGCTCCTCCTCGGTGCGGTGCTTCTGGCCTGCGGCCGCGAGCCGAGCCCAGAGACGGGCCTGCGCTTCGCCATCGCCGGTTTCCTCGCCGTGGCCCTCGCCCCGGCCCTGGGCTTGCCGCCGGAGCTTCCGGGCATGGAGGCGGCACCGCTCGCCGAACGCCAGTTCTGGTGGATCATGACGGCGGCGGCGACCGGCATGGGGCTCTACCTCATCGCGATCCGGCGCTCCTCCATCGCCATCGCGGGCGGCATCGTCCTGCTCGTGGCACCTCATCTCGCCGGGGCGCCCGAGACGAGCCACACCGCCTCCGCCCTGCCGCCCGGCTACGCGGCGCAATTCGCCGCGCGCTCGCTGGGCATCGCCTTCGTGTTCTGGGCGGTGATCGGCCTCGCCTTCGGCTGGGCCTGGAACAGCGTCGGGCGCAAGAGCCCGGCGTCGTCCCATGCCTGACGAAAGCATGCCTGACGAAGAAATGCGCGACGGGGTTTTGCCGGCGGACGGTCCCGTCGTGCTCTATGTCTGCGCCACCTGCCGCACGGCCGGCGATACATCCGAGCCCCGCGCCGGTGCCCGCCTCGTCTCCGCGCTGCGGGACGCGGTGGCCGAGGCCGGCACCGATGGCGTCACGGTCGAGAGCGTCGAATGCCTCTCGGTCTGCAAGCGCCCCTGTACCGTCGCCGTGGCGTCCGAAGGTCGCTGGACCTATGTCTACGGCGACCTCGACCCGATCGAATCCGCGAAGACCATCCTCGCGGGCATCGGCCTGTATGCGGCCACACCGGACGGTATCGTGCCCTGGAAGGCGCGGCCGGACGCGTTCCGCAAAGGCGTCGTCGCCCGCATTCCCCCGTTTCCTCCGCCCCGCGCGGACAGAATTCCGGACGCCGCCGAATGAGCATCGTCGAGAAGATCCCCTGCACCATCATCACCGGCTTCCTCGGGGCCGGTAAGACCACCCTCGTCCGCCACCTCGTCGAGAATGCCGGCGGACGGCGCCTGGCCATCATCGTCAACGAGTTCGGGGATATCGGCTTCGACGGCTCGTTCCTCGCCGCCTGCGGCATCGAGGGTTGCCAGGACGAGGACATCGTCGAGCTCGCCAATGGCTGCATCTGCTGCACCGTGGCCGACGATTTCGTGCCGGCTCTCAACAAGCTCCTCGACCGGGCCGACCCGCCCGAGCACATCCTCATCGAGACGTCCGGCCTCGCCCTGCCGAAGCCCCTGGTCCAGGCCTTCCACTGGCCGGCGATCCGCTCGCGGGTGACGGTGGACGGTGTCATCGCCGTGATCGACGGACCGGCCGTCGCCGCCGGCTTCTTCGCCGACGACCCGGCGGCCCTGGCCGCTCAGCGCGCCGACGATGCCAGCGTCGACCACGACAATCCGCTGGAGGAAGTGTTCGAGGACCAGCTCCTCTGCGCCGACCTCGTCGTGATGAACAAGGCCGACCTCCTCGATGAAGCCGGCAAGGCCAAGGTCCGCGCCGAGGTGGAGCGCCAGCTTCCCCGCGCGGTGAAGATGGTCGAATCCGACCACGGCCGCCTCGATCCGCGCGTGATTCTCGGGCTCGGCGCCGCCGCCGAGGACGATCTCGACGCTCGCCCCTCCCATCACGGCGAGGGCGAGGACCACGACCACGACGATTTCGACTCGGTGGCCATCGCCGTGCCGGCAACCGTGAGCGCCGAGGATCTGGCCGCCCGCGTGGCCCGTGCCGCCGAGACCGCGGGCGTCTTGCGCATCAAGGGCTTCGCCGAAGTCACCGGCAAGCCGATGCGACTCGTCGTCCAGGGCGTCGGCGCCCGTATCGCCCATCACTACGACCGCCCCTGGCGCGGCACCGAGAATCGTGACGGCCGGCTCGTCGTGATCGGCTTGAAGGGTTTCGACCAGGGGGCGGTGGCATCCGCCCTGGCGGGGTGAGCCTGTTGGCGGCCCGGATGGTCCGACAGGTCCTGAATGGCGGGCGTCGAAGCGTCCTGGCCGCGTTCGGACTGGCGTGCCTCGCCACAATCGGCGGCTGCGCCGATTCGCGCCCCCGCAATCCGGAATCTGGCGCCTCTGAATCCCGTACGATGGCACGCCTCAATCCGGTCGCTCAGAAGACCGATGCGAAGCTCGCCTATACCCACGATCTGACCATCGGCTTGCCGCCGGAGCGGGTCTCGGCGCATTTTGAGGCGGCGCGAGACAGGTGTCTGAAGGACGCCGCCTTGAGCTGCGTCCTCGTCGCCTCGTCGATCGATGACGGCCCACGCCCCTCAGGTCGACCACAGGCGCAGGTCCAGGTCCGGCTGCCGCATGAATCGGTCGCGCCCTACATCGCCTTCGTCACAGCCCCTCTTCCCGGCGAGGCGGCGGGCGATGTCGTGCTGCGGCGGCAGTCGACCCGTGCCGACGACCTCACCACCGCCATCGAGGATGGCGGGCGTCGGTTGGCGCAGCTCACCGCCTATCGCGGCCGCCTCGACGAACTCGCCGCCAAGCCCGATCCGCGCGCGGAGGACCTGATCCGCATCGCCCAGGAACTGGCGCAGGTCCAATCGCAGATCGAGGAGATCGAGGCCAAGCAGCGCGGGCTGAACCAGCGCGTCGACACCGAGATCGTGTCCGTCGCCCTGCAATCCGACCAGGCTCGCGCCGGGCCTTTCGCCCCCGTCGAGGAAGCCTGGGCTCAGGCGGGCCAGACCTTCGGCGCCAGTGCGGGATCGGCCCTGCGCTTCGCCATCGCCAGCCTGCCGTGGCTGCCGCTGGTGATGATCGCGGTGTTCCTGATCCGCGCGCTGTGGCGCCTTCGCCGTCGCCGACGCGCCAGAATCGGCAAGCCGTTGACCGAGGCGCAGCCATGACGGGGCGCCGCTCATGCATCTGATCCGCGTCGACACGGTCAGTCTCGACGAGGGCGAGGCCGCCATCGATCTGGGCCAGGCGCCCGGCGACATCGTGTTCCTGTCCTTCACGGATTCGGACCTGTCCGGCATGGCGAGCGCCTATGCGGCGGAGCGGGATGCGGCCGGGGGCGGGGCCGAGTTTCCGACTCTCCGCCTCGCCAAGCTGGCGCGGCTGCGTCACCCGATGTCCGTCGATCTCTACGTGGACGGTGTAATCGCGCGCTCGAAGATCGTGGTCATCCGCTGCCTCGGCGGCCTCGATTACTGGCGCTACGGCATCGAACGCGCGGCAGCCAGCGCCCGCGCCAACGGCGTGACGCTCGCCGTGATCCCGGGCTGCGACAAGCCCGATCCACGGCTCACGGCTTATTCGACGGCCTCACCCGAACTGGTGGAGATTCTGGAGGGCTATTGCCGGGCGGGAGGGGTCGACAACCTGCGCCGGATGATCCGGCGGCTTTCTCTCGAGATCGGATATCGTGTCGAGGCGCCGCCGCCGCTTGCGCTGCCACGCGGTTTTGCCTGGTGCCCGACCTGCGGCCCGGTTGCGCACGAGACCGCCCTTTCCGCGGCGGGGGCGGGCCGTCCCCTCGTCCTGATCCTGGTCTATCGCTCGGCCGTGCTTGGCGGTGACACCCGGCCGGTGGCGGACCTCATCGCCGCCCTCGAGCAGCGTGGGATCGGCGCCGCGACGGTCGCCGTGGCGAGCCTCAAGGACCCGCTCGCACTGGAACCCGTACAGGCGGTCATCGCGGCGCGCAGGCCCGACATCATCATCGCGGCCACTGCCTTCTCGGCGCGGGAGGATGCCGCCTTCGTCCTCGACGCCGCCGACGCGCCCATCCTTCAGGCCTTCACGATCGGCGCATCCCAGGATGCCTGGGATGGCTCGGCTCGGGGAATGAACGCCGCCGACCTCGCCATGCAAGTGGCCCTTCCCGAATTCGACGGGCGGCTGTCGGGCTTCCCGATTTCGTTCAAGGAGGACGGGCCGGAGATCGACGGGTTCAGCGAGCGCCGTGCCGTGCCGTTCACCGCCGGGATCGCCGCCCTGGCCGACCGGGCCGCGGCCTGGATCGCCCTCAAGCACCGGCCGCGCGCCGCGCGCCGCATCGCCCTGGTCCTGTCCGACTATCCCGCCCGCGGCGGCAGGGCCGGATTCGCCGTGGGGCTCGACACGCCGGCAAGCGCGGGGGTGATCGCCGAGACGTTGGGTGACGCCGGTTATTCCCTCGGAACGCTTCCAGGCCCCGATGCGCTGATGCGCATGCTGACGAAGGACAGTCCGACTTTCGCAGTGCCGCTCGACGTCTATCAGCAGTGGCTCGCCACGCTCGCGCAGGACGAACGCGAGACGCTGGAGCAGCGATGGGGCAAGCCCGAGGCCGATCCTGTCTGCGTCACGGGCGCGTTCCGCTTCCCGATGGTTCTGGCCACGCCTGCCTCGCACGAACCACCTCGGGACGGCGTTGCAGATGGCGACAAGGGAGGGCGTCTCGCCGTCTTCCTTCAGCCCGATCGCGGCCGGGCGGCCGACCGGAAGGCGGGGTATCACGACCCGGACGAGCCGCCGACCCATGCCTATCTCGCCTTTCATCTCGGATTGCGAGAGCGCTTCGACGCCCTGATCCACCTCGGGACCCATGGCACGACGGAATGGCTGCCGGGCAAGGCGGTGGCCCTGTCACCGGCATGCTGGCCCGCACGGGCGATCGGGCATCTGCCCGTCATCTATCCGTTCATCGTCGATGATCCCGGTGAGGCGGCCCCGGTAAAGCGGCGCCTCGGTGGCATTGCGCTGGGACATCTGACGCCGCAGACCGAATGCGCCGGGCTGACCCCGGCAGCCGCGCGGCTGCGCGAACTCGTGGAGGAATATTCCTCGGCCAGCGTCCTCGATCCGCGCCGCGCCGCGATCATCGCCCAGGCGATCCTCGACGATGCGCGCGATGCTGGCCTGCTCGGCGGTGCCGGAATCGACGCGGACACCCCCATGGCCGATGCGCTCACGGCCCTCGACGCGCATCTGTGCGACCTCGGCGAGGTGACGACTCGCGACGGCCTCCACGTGTTCGGCGAGGCGGCGGACGAGGCACCCGACAGCGTGAGGGCCTGCGCGGCGGCCGAGCGTGCGGGATTGCTCGCCGCCCTCGACGGTCGTTTCGTTCCGCCCGGCCCCGCCGGCTCGCCCTCGCGCGGGCGGACGGATGTGATGCCTACGGGGCGCAACCTCACCACCCTCGATCCGCGCAGCCTGCCGACGCGGGCCGCCACTTTGCTCGGGGCCAAGGCCGCCGACGCGGTGGTGAGGCGCTACCTGCAGGACGAGGGCGAGTATCCGGCCCGCATCGTCATGGATCTCTGGGCCTCGCCAACGCTTCGCACGGGCGGCGAGGACGTGGCGCACGCCCTCGCTCTCATGGGCGTGCGCCCGACCTGGGACCATGCCTCGACCCGCGTCACCGGCTTCGAGGTGCTGCCGTTGGCGCTCCTCGACCGGCCGAGGATAGACGTGACCCTGCGCGTCTCCGGCGCGTTTCGCGATACCTTTCCCGAGACCCTGTCGCTCCTCGCCCGCGCGGCATCGGCCGTCGGCGAACGCGACGAAGAGGACGACGAGAACCCGCTCGCCGCCGCGCGCCGCCGTGGCGAGGCCTCTTCCCGCGTCTACGGCGCTGCGCCGGGCCGCTACGGCGCGGGTGCCGGCGAAGTCGCCCTCGACGGAGCCTGGAAGAGCCGGGACGATCTCGGACGGGCCTATCTCGAGGCGACGTCGCATGCCTATGGCGGCGCGCAGGACGTGGCGGATTCCGGCTTCGCCGAGCGCGTCACCCAGGCGGACGCCTATGTCCACGCCTTCGATGTGGCGGAGCGCGACCTCCTCGACGGCGACGCCGCGGTGGAAGCGATGGGCGGGTTCTCCGCCGCTGCCGCCCTCGTTGGACGCGCGCCCATCCTCTACAGTCTCGACGTGGCCGACCCGGAGAAACCGAAGGCCCGCACGGCCCGCGAAGATGCCGCCCGCCTCATCGGCGCCAAGCTCTCGAACCCGCGCTGGATCGCCGCCCAGCTCCGCCACGGCTATCGCGGCGCACAGGAGCTGGCGCAGGGGGTCGACGCCGTCTTCGTTCTCGCCGCGACCACGGACGCGGTCTCCGATGCGGATCTCGATCGGCTCTACGGCGCGATGATCGCCGATCTCGACACGTTCGATGCTCTGCGCGCCGCCAATGCGGATGCGGCCCGTGCCATCCTGGAGCGGTTCGACGAGGCGCGCCGTCGCGGCCTCTGGACCACCCGCCGCAACGCCATCGCCGCCGACGAGCTGATGCCGGAGGCGGCCGAATGAACGCCCCGCGCCGGGTCTCGCCGGAGCCCGCGCGTCGGGGCTGGTGCCCTAGTCTGGCCCGCCCGATGCCGACCGGAGACGGGCTGCTGGCCCGCATCCACCCACCACTCGGCGTGATCTCGCCCACCCAGGCACGGACGGTAGCGACAGGTGCGCGCCGGTACGGGAACGGCCATATCGATGTGACCGCGCGGGCCAACCTGCAGGTCAGGGGTGTGTCCGAGGAGACCGGTCCGAAGCTCGCGGCGCTGCTCGATGTGGCCGGTCTGGGCGATGTCCGCAACGATGGCGGTCCACAGCGACTGACACTGACGGCACCATTGTCCGGACGGGATGTGATCGCCCTCGCGCACGCGGTCGAACAGATCGGCGTGGGCATCCCCCACCTGCCGGCGAAAGCCGTCGTGACGATCGAAGCCGTCGCGACCTTGCCCGTTCGTGGACAGCCGGAACGCGCTGGGGATTTTTGGGGAACAGAGCCGGATATCCGGCTCGTCGTCGTGGCGCCTGATCGCTTCGCCGTGGCCTTTGCCGGTTCGGACTGGCACGGCGACATCGAGGTGGAGCGGCTTCCGGTGATCGTCGGTGCCGCTCTGCGCATTCTGGCGGCAAGCGGTCAACGGCGGATGCGCGACCTTCACACGGGCGATCTGGCAGCCTCCCTCGGCCTTCGCTCCCGTTCGATGCCACCGCTCTCACCGTTGCGGCCTGCCGGCATCTCGCCATTGGCCGATGGCAGGACCGCTCTCCTCCTCGACACGCCCTTCGGGCGCTGCACGGCGGACGCCCTCGACAGGCTCGCGGATCAAGCGGAGGCCATGGACAGCGAGATCCATCTCTCGCCGACCCGCGGATTTGCCATCCTCGCGGCCGATGAAACCGCCCTTCGCTCAGCCCGAGATGCCCTCGCCGACCTCTTCATCACCGAGCCCGACGATCCGAGACGCGCAGTGGCCGCCTGCCCCGGCGCGCCGGCCTGCGGTTCCGGCTCGACATCGACGCTCGTCGACGCAGCGCGGCTGGCTGCTGTTTTCGAGCCCCTCGCGGCAAGAGGCTTGTCGGCCCATGTTTCGGGCTGTTCCAAAGGCTGCGCGCATCCGGGTGCCGCCTCGCTCACCCTCGTCGGACGCGATGGGTACTACGGCATCGTCCTCGACGGACGGCCCGATGCGTTGCCGACGACGCTCCTCACTTTCGACGCGGCGCTGGACCGCGTAAGGAGTGCCGAATACCCCCGGCTCGACGCCCTCGCACACGCTTTCAGGACACAGACATGAGTTCGCGCCTCGACTATCTGCGCGACGGCCAGGCGATCTACGCCCGCTCCTTCGCCATGATCCGCGCCGAGGCCGACCTCACTCGCTTCAACGGCACCGCCGAGCGCGTCGTCGTACGGATGATCCATGCCTGTGGCATGACCGACCTGCCGAAGGACGTCGAGGCCTCCGAGGACTTCGCCGCCAGCGGCGAGGCCGCGCTGAAGGCCGGCGCACCGATCCTGTGCGACGTCCGAATGGTCGCCGACGGTGTCACCCGCTCCCGCCTGCCAGCCGACAACCGGGTGATCTGCACCCTGACCGATCCGCGCGTGCCAGGGCTCGCCGCAGAGATGGGCACCACCCGCACGGCCGCCGCGATGGAACTCTGGCGCGAGCATCTTCCCGGCAGCATCGTTGCCGTCGGCAATGCACCGACCGCTCTGTTCCGGCTGCTCGAACTGCTGGACGAGGGCGTGGCCCCGCCGGCTGCCGTCATCGGAATCCCTGTCGGATTCGTCGGTGCCGCTGAATCGAAGGAGGCGCTCGCTCGCGACGGGCGTATACCCTTCATCGTCGTCCACGGCCGCCGCGGCGGCAGCGCCATGACCGCCTCGGCGATCAACGCCCTCGCCAACGAGATCGAGTGATGGATTCGAACGAGCGGCCTCGCCCCGCCGATTTGACGGAGTTCACCGACATTCCCCGGACAGTCACCACCGGCACGCTCTACGGCGTCGGAATGGGACCGGGCGACCCGGATTATCTCACCGTTCGCGCCATGAAGCTTCTCGCGGAGGCACCGGTCCTGGTGCATTTCTGCAAGAAGGGGCGTCGCGGCAATTCCCGCACCATCGCCGACGCGGTGATGCGCGATCCCGCCCGCGAAATGCCGCTGGTTTATCCCTACACCACGGAATTGCCGCCCGAGCACGGCGAGTACGTCTCGGCGCTGGCAGCCTTCTACGAGGACGCGGCGGCGCAGATCGCAGACCATCTCGACGCCGGGCGCGACGTGGCGATCCTGTCGGAGGGCGATCCGTTCTTCTATGGATCCTTCATGCACCTCTGGCGCCGCCTGAAGGACCGCTTCCCGGTGGAAGTGGTGCCCGGCGTGACGGGAATGTCCGGCTGCTGGACGAGGGCCGGCACCCCGATCACCTGGGGCGATGACGTTCTGACGATCCTGCCGGCGACCCTTGGTCATGACGCCCTGGTCGAGCGGCTGCGCATCACCGACGCCGCCGTCATCATGAAGCTCGGCCGCCATCTGCCGAAGGTCCGTCAGGCACTGGCCGAAACCGGCCTTCTCGACCGTGCCGTCTATGTCGAGCGCGGCACGATGGCCGGCGAGAAGGTGATCGCACTGGCCGAGAAGCCCGACGACGAGGCCCCCTACTTCTCCATGGTCCTGGTGCCCGGCGAAGGGCGCCGTCCGTGACCGGCTCCGTGACGGTCGTCGGCCTCGGGCCGGGCGATCCGCGCCTGCTCACTCAGGCGGCGAGCGAAGCCCTGGCGCAGGCGCAGGACCTCATCGGCTACATTCCCTACGTCGCCCGCGTTCCAGACCGGCCGGGGCTGACCAAGCACGCCACCGATAACCGCGTCGAGATCGACCGTGCAGGCCACGCCCTCAAGCTCGCCGCCTCCGGCCGCAGGGTCGCGGTAGTGTCGGGGGGCGATCCCGGCGTCTTCGCCATGGCGGCGGCGATCTTCGAGGCCGTCGAGAACGGCGATCCGGCATGGCGTCATCTCGCCATCACCGTCGAGCCCGGCATCACCGCGATGCTGGCGGCCGCCGCTCGCCTGGGTGCTCCGCTCGGCGGCGATTTCTGCGCGATGTCCCTGTCCGACAATCTCAAGCCGTGGGAGGTCATCACCGCCCGGCTGGACGCGGTGCTGCGCGCGGATTTCGTGATCTCGCTCTACAACCCGATCTCTTCGGCCCGGCCGTGGCAGCTCGGCGCCGCGCTCGGCCTCGCCGCCGAATACCGCTCACCCGAGACACCGGTCGTCTTCGCTCGCGCCGTCTCGCGGCCGGACGAGGCGATCCGCATCCTCACCCTGGCACAGGCACGGGAGACGACGGCCGACATGGCGACGATGGTGATCATCGGCGCCTCGGCCACTCGCCTGATCGCACGTGGCGAGGACGCACCGCCCTTCGTCTACACCCCGCGCAGCGTGCCGGCGTAAGAATGGGCCGCCTGCTGCCGCCCTCGACCCAACCCGATCGCCTCACCCGGCGACGCCCGCCTCGCGGGTATCTCGAGGTGCTAGGAGGAACGGCAAGGATCCAGGCGTGTGCTCAACCACGCCAGTGCTCCCGCAGCATCCGGCACGCTGGCCACGTCCGGCTTGGCCGGCGGCCTCAGGATGATCACCGGCAGTCCGGCCGCACGGGCCGCTGCGATCTTGCCATAGGTGGCCCCGCCGCCGGAATTCTTGCTCACGAGAACCTCGATCCGTCGCTCGGCGAGGAACGCCGCCTCCGCGGCCTCGTCGAATGGCCCGCGCGCCGCGATTTCCGTGAGGCGGGGAACCGACAGGGCATCGCCGATCGGCTCGATGGCGCGGACAACGTAATCGTGCTGCGGAGCAACCGAGAAGGCCCCGACCTCAAGGCGGCCGATCGTCAGGAACACGCGCCGGGGCGCGGGGCCGAGAGTGAGCGCAGCCTCCGCCATGGTATCGACCTCGGTCCAGCGATCTCCCTCACACCGCTCCCAAGGCGGACGGCGGACGGCCAGGAGCGGGACCGCGGCGCGTTGGCAGGCCAGCGCCGCATTGCCGCTGATCCGCGCGGCGAACGGATGCGTCGCGTCGATCACGGCCTCGATGCGGTGATCGGTGATCCAGGCCGCGAGTCCTTCGCTGCCGCCAAATCCGCCGATGCGGGTGCGCACCGGCTCGCGCTTGGGCGCGCTGGTGCGTCCGGCGAGCGACAGGATCGCATCGATCCGTGCATCGAGCGCCTTCACCAGGGCGCTCGCCTCGCTGGTACCACCGAGGATCAGAAGTCTCATCGTCGTCGGTTCACCGGTCATCGTTCGGAGACGGAGCCTTCTCCATGAGCGACGACGCCCTGTCGAGCCTATCACCCTGGCTCACCATCGTCGGGATCGGCGAAGACGGCCGCGCCGGCCTCAGCCCCGCTGCCATCGCCGCCCTCGACGAGGCGGGAATGGTCTATGGCGGCAGCCGGCACATCGCCCTTGCCGCACCGGTGAATGCGGACGTTCGGGTCTGGCCGCGCCCGATCTCGGATGCCTATCCCGGCCTTCTGGCCCGGCGCGGCCAGCCGACCTGCATTCTCGCCACCGGCGACCCGTTCCATTACGGCATCGGCGCCGAGATCGCCCGGCTGCTGCCGGCTGCCGAGATGCGGGTGTTCCCGCACCCTTCGGCGTTCAGCCTCGCGGCGGCGCGACTCGGCTGGCCGCTGGCCGAAACCGTGTGCCTCACTCTGCACGGGCGGGCGCTGGAGCGGATCGTTCCCCATCTCCAGCCCGGTGCTCGGCTCCTCGTCTTGACCTGGGACGGGACCACGCCGGAAGCCGTCGCCACCCTGCTGACGGATCGCGGCTTCGGGGGCTCGCTCCTCACCATCCTCGAAGCCATGGGGGGGCCGCGCGAGCGCCGGCACGAGGCAAAGGCCGATGCCTTCGCGCTGACCGACATCGATCCGCTCAATACTCTGGCGGTGGACGTGGTCGCCGATGCCGATGCGCGGGTCATGGCGTTAAGCGCCGGCCTCGACGATTCCTGGTTCGAGCATGATGGGCAACTCACCAAGGCCGACATCCGTGCCGTGACGCTGGCCGCCCTGCGCCCCCGCGCCGGGCAGTTGCTGTGGGATATCGGCGCGGGAGCAGGCTCCATCTCCATCGAGTGGATGCTGCGCCATCCGAGCCTGCGCTCCCTCGCCATCGAGGCGAATCCGAGCCGTGCCTTACGGATCGCACGGAATGCCGCGCGCCTCGGCGTGCCGGATCTGCGCGTGGTCGAAGGCGAAGCGCCCGCCGCCATGAGGGGGCTCGACCGGCCCGACGCGATCTTCATCGGTGGCGGCATCACGCGTCCGGGCGTGCTCGATCTCGCCATCGACGCACTGGCAACAGGCGGCCGGCTCGTCGCCAACGTCGTAACCCTGGAAGGCGAAGCGGTCCTTTTGGCGGCCTTCGCTCGCCATGGCGGACGCTTGAAGCGCCTGTCGATCGCTCATGCCGACCCGGTCGGTCATCTCCATGGGTGGCGGACCGCCATGCCGGTGACGCAGTGGGTTTGGACGAAGCCGTAGACGCTCGTTACGAGATGCGGTCGGGTATCCTGCCGATGGATCGTGCATCGATTCTTCGCTTCACCCGACGGAATCGACGCCCTGCTATTCGCGCCGAAAGGGGACGGGAGATGCCAGGCCATCGCCAAAACCCGGATAGGCGCTCGCTCGTAGCGGGGATCGGCTTTCGACATGGCGCTGCGGCCGATGACATCGTCGCCCTGATTCTCCGGGCGCTGGCGGAAAGCGGCCATGCGCGGGAGGATCTCACCGTCATCGCCACCGCCGCGGATCGCGCCGGCGAGCCGGCGATCCGCGACGCCGCCGCCGCGTTCGGACTTGTCCCCACCGCCATCCCGGCCACGGCGATGATCGCGGTCGATTCCCGCGTGCCGACCCGCTCGCAGCGGATCGAAGCGAGCCGGCAGGTCGGATCGGTAGCCGAGGCGGCCGCCTTGGCCGCCGCGGGCGAGAAAGGAACACTCGTCCTGCCGCGCATCTCTTGCCCGACGGCAACATGCGCCCTTGCGCTTTCCACGCATTTCGCCACTCAGACGCCATGACCGTTCACTTCATCGGCGCCGGCCCGGGTGCCGCCGACCTCATCACGATACGCGGACGCGACCTCATCGGGCGCTGCCCCGTCTGCCTCTATGCCGGCTCGCTGGTCGCGCCGGAAATCCTGTCATGGTGCCCGGCCGGCACCCGTATCGTCGATACCGCTCCGCTCGATCTCGACGGGATCGTGGATGAGATCGTGGCCGCGCACGAGGCCGGCCAGGATGTGGCGCGGCTGCATTCCGGCGACCTTTCGATCTGGAGTGCGCTCGCCGAGCAGACCCGGCGGCTCGATCGGATCGGCATTCCCTACACGGTGACGCCGGGCGTGCCGTCCTTCGCCGCCGCTGCTGCCGTGCTCAGGCGCGAACTCACGGTCCCCGGCCTCGCCCAGTCGGTGGTCCTGACCCGTACCTCCGGCCGGGCCAGCGCCATGCCGGAGCGCGAGACCCTTGCTGCCTTCGCCGCCACGGGCGCAACGCTGGCCTTGCACCTGTCCATTCATGTGATCGAGGATGTGGTCGCCGGGCTCGTGCCATTCTACGGAGTGGATTGCGCCGCCGCCGTGGTGTTCCGAGTCACCTGGCCGGATGAACGCGTCATCACCGGCACGCTCGCCACCATCGCGGCGGATGTGCGCGCCGCAGCGCTCGAGCGCACGGCATTGATCTTCGTCGGGCCCGCCCTTGCCGCCGAAGAGTTTCGCGAGAGCGCACTCTATTCGACCGATTACGACAGGCGCTTCCGCCCAACGGGGCCGTCGATCTCGAAAGCCGGCGCATGACGATGCCGGGAAGACCGCATCCGCCGGGCCTCCTCGTCGCCGCCCCACGGTCGAGTTCCGGCAAGACTACCGTGACCCTGGCGCTGATGCGGGCCCTCGCCCGACGCGGTCTTGCGGTGCGCGGCGCCAAATGTGGGCCGGACTATATCGACCCGGCCTTCCATCAGGCAGCGACGGGCTATCCCAGCGTCAACCTCGACAGCTTCGCCATGCCCGATGCCATGCTCGATTCCGTGGCAGCAATGGCCGGACGCAATGCCGACATCGTGATTGCGGAAGGCTCCATGGGCCTCTTCGACGGCATCGTCGCGGGAGAGGGTCGAACGGGAGCCAATGCCGACATCGCGGCACGCTACGGCTGGCCCGTCCTTCTCGTCCTGGACGTGTCCGGAGCAGCCCAATCGGCCGCGGCCGTGGCGCTCGGCTTTGCACGCTACGATGCCCGCATCCGCATCGCCGGCGTCGTGCTGAACAAGGTTGCCAGTGCCCGCCATCGCCGTCTCGTAGAGGCAGGTCTCGCGCAAGTCGGCATTCCCGTCCTCGGGGTGCTGATGCGCGATGCGACCCTTGCCCTGCCCGAGCGCCATCTCGGGCTGGTCCAAGCCCGCGAAACCGGCGACCTGACCGCACGGCTCGACCGTCTCGCAGATCTTGCGGAGGCAAGTCTCGACCTCGACGCCATCCTCGCCGCAGCTTCGGGCCACCTTCCGGAGGTCTCGGACTTCGTCCTGCCCCCTCCCCCGGGACAGCGCGTCGCCATCGCCACGGATGAAGCGTTCTCGTTCCTCTACCCGCATATGGAAGCCGGCTGGCGCGCCGCGGGTGCCGAACTCGTCGCTTTCTCGCCGCTGGCCGACGAGGCGCCATCGGAAACCTGCGACGCCTGCTGGCTACCGGGAGGATATCCCGAACTCCACGCGGCAAAATTGGCGGCGTCCAGCAAGTTCCTGAATGGTGTGCGCGCCTTCGGCGAGCATAAGCCGATCCACGGAGAATGCGGCGGCTACATGGTGCTGGGCACCAGCCTGGAGGACGCAGCGGGCATCACACATCCGATGGCGGGCCTGCTCCCTGTCGCGACATCGTACAAGGCGCGGAAGCTACATCTCGGATACCGGGTGGCGACGCTCATCGACGGTGGCATTCTCGGACGCGCAGGGGCGCGTCTCGTCGGCCACGAATTCCACTATGCCAGCGAGCTGACCGAACCTCCGAGTGAAGACATCGCCCTCGCGCTGGTGACCGACGCAGAGGGAAAACAGTTGGGGATGGCCGGCCACAGACGCGGTTCTGTGTCGGGTAGTTTCTTCCACCTCATCGGATAGCGGAAAACCTGTCACGCGACCACGGCGACCTCTGCTCGTTTTCCCATCTTTGCGGCTGTCCGCACGATCGCCAACACATCGCGGCGCAGCTGGTCGTCATCGATCAGAGCATAAGCCTGAAGCAACTCAATCGCGCCCTGAGCCGTGAGAAAGCCGAAGACTTCCGACTGTGTGCCTCCCATCTCATCCTCTTCGAAAAAGGCTGAGACGGGCACTTCGAGGAGGCGGGCGATTTCGCGGAGACGCCCTGCGCCGACCCGGTTCTGTCCCTTTTCGTACTTCTGCACCTGCTGGAAGGTTACGCCAACGGCGGTTCCGAGCGCAGTCTGGCTAAGGCCACGTGCCTTGCGCAAGGCAGTGATTCGCAGCCCAACCAGGCGGTCGACATCGGTGGTTTGCTTAGGCATCATCACTCGTTTCAATGCTCAATACGGTATTCGACAGCCACTTCGATCTTCACACCCGGCTCGCCATCTTAGACACGGCTTACTCGGCAAGGCTAAAAATCAAAAAGAACGCGCGTTCGAAGCCTTCACACAATCCACCCCCAGGATGGATAGCACCCCAGAAACCACCCGAAGAAAGGCGACCAAACCGACGCATTCAGCATGCGCGAAAACAGCTTGACCACAAACTAGGCAGGGATGGCAAGAGTGAGCGCAAACTCGCCGTTGCAAACGGTGAAACCCCGGCTCGAGGGTTGCGCCGGAGGAATGGAACCATTCTTATGTCTAACAAATTTTTGACACGAAAAATATCATTTATATAGGACAGATTGAGTTATTTACGATCATTTTTCAATCTGATCGAAGCGGACTAAGATATTGCCGAGGTCGCAAGCCAACACCATCAAAAGGGTCTCTATGTTCATCGCCATGAACCGTTTCAAAGTCGTTCGAGACGCAACGACAGAGTTCGAGCAGGTTTGGCTCGGACGCGACAGCCATCTCGGCGAGATGGAAGGCTTCGTCGAGTTTCAGCTTTTGCGTGGTCCCGAGCACGACGACTACGTATTGTATGCATCGCATACCGTCTGGGCCTCCAAATCGGCCTTCGAGGCGTGGACCCGGTCGGAGCAGTTCCGCAAGGCGCACAGCCGGGCACCCGCGACGAAACCCCTCTACCTCGGTCATCCGCAATTCGAAGGGTTCGAGACGATCCAATCGGTCGCCAAGCCTCAATCAGAGTTGACGTCCGAAGCGGTTGCCTGACCGTTCCTGTTCCTCGGGCGGTATCCTCATCCTGTGACATCGCGCGGTGAGGTGCCTCTCACATCATCGGCCGAGCCGCGGCAGGAGTGCCGCGATCAGGCCGATGAGGGGAAGATACGCGCAGAGACCGTAGACGAACTCGATGCTGGTTCGATCGGCAAGTTCTCCGAAGATGGCCGCGCCGAGCCCGCCCATCCCGAACGCAAATCCGAAGAACAATCCCCCGACGAGGCCGATGCGGCCGGGCAGGAGTTCCTGCGCGTAGACTAGGATCGCCGGCATCGCAGAGGCGAGGATCAGGCCGATCGGCACCGTGAGGATCACGGTCCAGGCGAGGTCGGCATGGGGCAAGGCGAGGGTGAACGGCACCACGCCGAGAATCGAGGCCCAGATCACCGGCTTGCGACCGAACCGGTCGCCGATCGGGCCACCCAAGATCGTGCCGGCAGCAGCCGCGCCGAGGAAGACGAACAGGTAGATCTGGCTCTCGGCGACCGGCACCCCGAAACGGTGGATCAGATAGAACGTATAGTAGGACGAAAAACTCGCCATATAGAAGTACTTGGAGAAAATCAGAGCCAGCAGGACCGCGATGGTGGCAACGATCCTCGTCTTCGAAAGATCGGTAGGCGCGAGGGTCTTCGTCCGCGCCGCCAGCCGCGCCGTTCCCGCCAGCCGCTCGCGATACCAGCGTCCCACCAGGGTGAGGACGCCGATCCCCACGAGCGCGGCAAGTGAGAACCACGCGACGCTGGACTGCCCCTTCGGCACGACGATGAAGGCGGCCAGAAGCGGACCGAACGCAGTCCCTGCATTGCCGCCAACCTGAAACAGCGATTGAGCGAGGCCGAAACGTCCGCCCGATGCCAGCCGCGCCATCCGGGTGGCCTCGGGATGGAAGACGGCCGAGCCGAGTCCCACGAGCCCCGCAGCGAGGAGCAGCATTCCGTAAGTCCAGGCCACGGAGAGCAGCAGCAGGCCGACGAGAGACGACGCCATGCCGAGAGCGAGCGAGAATGGCATCGGCCTGCGATCCGTCTGCAAGCCAACGATGGGTTGAAGAACGGAAGCGGTGACCTGAAACACCATGGTGATCAGTCCGATCTGCCCGAAATCGAGCTTGAAGCCCGATTTCAGGAGCGGGTAGATCGCCGGCAGCAGCGATTGGATGAGGTCGTTGAGCAAATGCGAGAGGCTGAGGGCGCCGAGGACGGCGAAGGCCGGCGGCGCCGCCCCTGAGAGCGGTGCGGGCTCCTTCAAGGTTGGCAAGATCTGCGAATCAGGAGCCAAGCGAGGAGAATCGGACATGAGTCGCTTCGATGCGCGCGCCTCTGTCGTGGCAGAGGCTGCAGTTTCGCGCATTGTCTAACGGACTCCGCCAGGCCCGGCGATCCCGATGCCAAGCTTTCGATCCCCCCAGTGACGGGATCGTGACCTCTGAAACAAATTTCTCGAAAACTTCTGAACCCAATCGCACGGTCGCAGCCGTTAATAGGTTAACGAATTCCTACACGGGTCTCCCGCAAGCGATTCATTCCGTCGATTGATCGGTGGAGGTGGGGACCTCGCATTTACATGACCAGAAGGTCCGCGCTCCGTGGGCGGGTCCGAGGTTTGCAGTCCTACAAAGCATCGAGACGGTCGGGCGAGACATTGTCCCACCCTGATACAATCACAGCCTCACTTCGGTACATAGCGCCTCAGATGTTCCAGCAACCTCTTCCCGAAGTCTACCAGAGCCTGCCGGCCGCACGTGGCGCCCGACGCGACGCGTGGGCAGCCGTTCTACCGCGACGGTGGCGAGGCGCACTCCGTCTTGGGCTATCCACGGCATTGGCCACCTCGGACCTCCTGGCGATTTTCGTGACGGCCTATCTCACCGAGGTCATCTATTACGAGTTCGCCTTCGACCAGCAGCTCGCCACGGGCATGACCGGGAGCTTCCAGCTGGCAGGCCTCGTGGCGGTCTTCGTGTTGCTGACGAACCTCGTCCGAGAGGAATACAGCATCGAGACGCAGCTCACCCGCGGCCCTCAACGCCGTCGCATGGCAAGCCTCTGGCTCGCCGCCTGGGGTATCGTTCTCGTCGTCGGTTTCGCGACCAAGACCACCAACGACTTCTCGCGTGCGGTGGCCATCGGCTTCTTCATCGCAGGTCTCCCGGTGTTGTACCTGTCCCGCCTCGCCATGGTGGGCCTTGTCCGTAGGGCGACCAGCCCGAGCTCGTCGTCGATCAATCGCGTCCACCTTGTCGGTTTCGAGGAAGACATCGCCGGATTCTACGCCAGCCACGACGCGGAGGCCCTGGGCCTACGCGTGGTAGGCACGAGCTACCTCCGCCGCATCGACACGCGGGAAGATGCATCCGTGCGCCAGGCGCAGATGTCGGAAGATCTCGACCTCGCGGTCTCGGTCGTGCGCTTCCTGCGTCCAGACGATGTCTTCATCTTGGTTCCCTGGACGGATGCCGCGGATATCGAGCGCTGCGTCGATGCGTTTCTGCGCGTCCCGGCCGCCCTGCACCTTCGACCGGGTTCCGTGATGGACCGATTTCCCGATCTCACACTCGCGCGGGTCGGTCGTTTATCGGGTATCAATATCGGCCGCCGGCCGCTCAATTTCAGCGAGATCACCCTCAAGCGCGGCCTCGACATGATTCTGTCCGCCGTCGCACTGGTGATGCTCGCGCCGCTCTTTGCAGCCATCGCCATGCTGATCAAGCTCGACAGCCCCGGCCCGATCTTCTTCCGCCAACGGCGCTACGGCTTCAATCAGCAAGCATTCGGCGTCTTCAAGTTCCGCAGCATGAAGACGGAGCAGAATGCCGTGTTCCGTCAGGCGACGCGTAACGACTCGCGCATCACCAAGATCGGCGCCATCCTCAGGCGGACGAATCTCGACGAGTTGCCACAGCTCCTCAACGTCCTCATGGGGGAGATGTCACTCGTAGGTCCACGCCCCCATGCCCTTGCTCACGATCGCAGCTTCGAGCGGCGGATCGCGCTCTATGCACGTCGTCACAATGTGATGCCCGGCATCACTGGCTGGGCCCAGGTGAACGGCCTGCGCGGCGAGACCCTGACCGACCTCGATATGGAGCGGCGCGTGAGCCACGACCTCCACTACATCGACAACTGGTCGGTCTGGCTCGACATCCAGATCATGTTTCAGACGGTCGTCTCGCGGCGAGCCTATCGCAACGCCTGCTAAAGCCTGACCTTCGTCGTTACGAGTGCGGCTCCCGGCCGAGGCAGGCGCCGCACTCGCCCTCCACTTCGAGGATTCGGCTCGATGGCTTGAAACCAGCCTTCGCCAGAGTTCTGTCGAGCTGGTCATCCACCTCAGGCGAGGTCGTCTCGTCGATGCTGCCGCAGGTGCGGCAGATGAGGAAGACGAGCCCGGCCCCCTCTCCATGCTGGTGGGCGCACGACACGAAGGCATTGCGGCTGGCGATGCGGTGGACGAGGCCGTTCTCGGTGAGGAAGTCGAGGGCCCGGTAGACAGACACGGCCGCAACCCGGCGCCCTTGCCCGCTCAGCCGTTCCGCGATGTCGTAGGCACCGAGCGGTTTGGCTTCGGTCGCCACGGCTTCGAGCACGTCGCGCCGCAGCCGCGTGAATTGCAGATCGCGGTCAGCACAGAGGCGCTCCGCCCGCGCGAGGGCATCTGCGGCACTGCCGCAGCAAGCCCCATGATCGTGGACGGCACCATGGTCGTGCACGCCATCCTCCTCTGATCGACGGTCGATGCGTTCCGGCACGTTGAACTCATGCGATGTTACAGTGTATCAGCGCCAGAGATAGTTCGCCGCTCTCGTTCGGGCAATCGGCCCCTTCCTGGTACCCGAACCGCCGTGACGCGTCCTCCCCAGACCAAGCCCTCTCCCCGCCGTTCCCTGTTCCAGGCCGGCGCATCGGCGCGACTGCTGATCGCCGCGATCCTGTCTGGACTGCTCTGGGGCGCGATCTTCTGGGCCATGGGATAACGATGACAGATGCCCTCATCGGGGATGCCCCCGTTCAACCCGGTGCCATCGCCCTGCGCGGTCTGACTCTCGGCTACGACCGCCATCCCGCCGTCCATCACCTCGACGGGACCATCCCTGCCGGAGCTCTTCTTGCCCTCGTCGGTCCCAACGGCGCCGGCAAATCGACCCTGCTGAAGGGGATCATCGGCGAAATCCGCTGCCTCGACGGTCGAATCGATCGGCCCGACCTCGATGGCATCGCCTACCTGCCCCAGGCCGCGGAGATCGACCGCAGCTTTCCCCTGAGCGTCCTCGACCTCGTGGCGATGGGGCGCTGGCGCCGGCTCGGCGCCTGGCGCAGTGCGCGTCCCGATCGCCAGGCTCTGGTCCTCGCCCTCTCGGCCGTCGGTCTCCTCGGCTTCGAGGACCGACTGATCGGAACCCTGTCGGGCGGCCAGTTCCAGCGCGCCTTGTTCGCCCGCCTGATCGTGCAGGATGCCCGGATCATCCTTCTCGACGAACCGTTCACCGGCATCGACGGCCGGACCACATCCGACCTGCTCGCGCTGATCCGAGCTTGGCACAAGGAAGGCCGCACGATCGTCGCCGCTCTCCATGACCTGCATCAGGTCATGGGGTATTTTCCAACGACGCTGCTGCTCGCCCGCGAGCCGGTGGCCTGGGGCGATACCGGAATGGTGCTGACGGAAAAAAACCTCGCCCGCGCCCAAGCCCTGTCTGAGGCCTGGGACGAGGATGCCGCCATCTGCGGACGCGGCGACGGTCATCACCACGCAGCGCCGGGATCGGACGATGGGCATGGGCATGCCCACAGTCACGACCACCCTCATGATCACGATCATCGCCACGATCACGGGCACGCCGCGTGATTGATCTTCTGTTTGGTCCCTTCATCGAGTTCGGCTTCATGCGCCGGGCTCTCGCAGGCTGTTTCGCCCTGTCGCTCTCGGCACCGCCCGTGGGCGTCTTCCTCATGCTGCGGCGCATGAGCCTGATGAGCGACGCCATGAGCCACGCCATTCTGCCGGGCGCCGCCATCGGCTTCCTCGTCGCCGGCCTGTCGCTTCCGGCCATGACCATCGGCGGTCTCGCCGCCGGCCTGCTGGTCGCACTGCTCGCGGGCTTCGTGACCCGCACGACGTCGATCAAGGAGGATGCGAGCCTCGCCGCCTTCTACCTGATCTCGCTGGCGGCCGGCGTACTGCTCGTCTCGCTGCGCGGCTCGCAGATCGACCTCCTGCATATCCTGTTCGGGACGGTGCTGGCCCTCGACGACCCGGCGTTGGTGCTGCTGGGCGGTATCGCCACCGTGACGTTGTTCGCGCTGGCGGCGCTCTATCGGCCCCTCGTCATGGAATGCGTCGATCCGCTATTCCTGCGCACGGTGAGCCGGGCCGGCGGCCCGGTCCATTACGCGTTCCTCGGTCTTGTGGTGATGAACCTCGTCGGAGGGTTCCAGGCCCTCGGGACGCTGCTCGCTGTCGGGCTGATGCTGCTTCCGGCGATTACCGCAAGATTTTGGGCTGCCGACCTGTCAGGCCTGATTCCCATGGCCATGCTGGTGGCGATGGTGTCGAGTTTTGCCGGCCTCACCGCCTCTTACCGCGCCGACCTGCCGACGGGTCCGGCGATCGTGCTGGCGGCGGGCAGCCTCTACCTCCTCTCGCTCCTGTTCGGACCGAGGGGCGGCGTCGTCTGGCGCCTGTTCCGGCCGCGCCACCTCGAAGGCTGAAATCCTACGCGGCGAACAGGCTCATGATGCCCGAGACGATGGCGTAGACGAAGCCCGCATTGAGCAGCACGCCGATCACGCCAACGCCGAGACCGAGAACGACGAGGAGCCCGTCGCGCTCCACGAGACCGAGGCCGACGAGGCAGATCGCGAGCCCGAGCGGAATCTGACCCACCAGCGGCGCTGCCACGACCAGCGCCAAAGACAGGGTGAGCAGGATCAACCCCACCGTCCGCATGCCGAGCCCAGTCTCGAACAGGCTCATCCGCGGGCGCGACCAGCGCTCCAGGCGCCGCAGCAATGGCACCGCGCGCTTGGCGGCCCGCTCCACGTCGCTCCGTGCGATCGAGCGGCGCAGCAGCATGCGAGGAAGCCACGGAGACGACATCCCCGCCGTGATCTGAACGGCCACGAGCAGCAGTAGCAGCCCGCAGACGAGGGGAATCGGCGGCGGCATCGGCAGGCAGTTGGGGAGACCTAGGATGACGATCAGCAGCGCGAAGGCACGGTCCTTCAGCACCGCGAGGATGTCGCCGATCGTCAGCCGATCCGTCTCCTGTGCCGCGAGCACTGTGAGAACTTCGGACGTTCGTGCAGCTGGTGACAAGACAACTCGGCCTTTGGCGACGGTCCTGCCGCGGGCTCTATCCTAGTCCCCGTCCGGCGCCAACCGAATCAGGGATGTTGCTGGCGACGCATCGCCGGTCCGCGATCGGCGAAAACCTCGGCCCACGCGGGCGAGCACGATCCCCACCTCAGATCACGCAACCGACGGCCTTCAAACCTCAAGTATAAATTGCACCCATCAGGCCCATTGAATCGGTCTGTAGCGCAGATCGCCAAGTCCGGCCGACGCCACAACTCACAGCCTGTTTTGCATCAATGGATGCAATTTATGATCGACTTCATAAACTCCCGGTTTGACCAGGGGAGAGCAGCGGCACGTGAGGGAGCCATGTGCAGCGACGATGAGATCCGGGCGCTCGTGCCATCGTGCACTCGCGTATTCCATGGCCGTCTTTCTGGTCCTGGAAAACGGGCCGGTACGGGCGGAGGACGCTTCGATGTCGGCGCTGATCTTCGGCAGTCTCGATGCCGGTCCGTCCGCCTTCATGTCCGCGGGCACGAAAATCACGTTCGATGGGTCCGACCGCGACGGTTTCGCCATTCTCGCGAGTGGCGGCGGAGGAGCGAGAACCGAGCGCGGTCCGACGATCCGGGGCATCACCACGAATCTCACCCGCCAGACAGCAATAGGAGCCGTGCTCGCCGGATACCAATGGTTCCATGATTGGGGTGTCGTAGCCGCCTTCGCCGGCCCTGAAGGAAGCATCGAGCTGGAGCGGAGCGTCGTCGGCAATGTCGTGCAGCCGTTTCGCTACGGCATCAGGCTGCACGGAGAAGTCTGGGCACGCCCGACGGATGCCACCCTTCTCACCGTCACCGCGATCCTTGGCTCGACACGGCAGAGCGCATGGGGCCGGCTCGCCTGGGGCCACGAGATCTGGGGTGCTTATCTCGGCCCCGAGGTCGCCCTCTACGTGGACGGGACCGGCTATTCCAAATTCGGTATCGGCGTGCATGCCACCGACTTTCGCATCGGCGACGTCAGGTTCAGGGCGTCGCTCGGCTACCAGACGGAATCCTCAGGCGATGGAGGCCCCTATCTCACGCTCGGCATCTGGCAGCCCTGGTGATGTCAGACCGGAGCCGAGCGCATCTCGGGACCGCCGAGGAAACGGGCTGCATCGGCGGCAATCTCGCTCCGACGCGAAGGGCTCATCCCGCCGAGGGTGCGGTAGGGCATCGCCAGCCGAGGGTTCCCCTGCAGGCGATCCGCATTTTCGATCAGGAAGTTCCAGTAGAGATAGTTGAAGGGACAGGCGCCCTCGCCGGCTTTGGCCGAGACGTCGTAGGCGCAGGCCGTGCAGTAATCCGACATCCGGTTGATGTAGGCGCCGGAGGCCGCATAGGGCTTCGAGCCCATCACCCCGCCATCGGCCCACAGAGCCATGCCATGGACGTTCGGCAGCTCGACCCATTCGTAGGCATCGGCGTAGACGACGAGATACCATGCCTCAACCTGCGCTGGGGCGAGCCCGGCGAGGAGGGCGAAGTTGCCCGTCACCATCAGCCTCTGAATGTGATGGGCATAGGCATGGGCACGGGTATCGGCAACGCATTGCGCGAGGCAGTTCATGCGCGTCTCGCCGGACCAGTAGAACCACGGCAGGTCGCGCTCGGCGTCGAGCGCATTGGTCTCGGCATAGTCCGGCATCCGCGCCCAATAGAGACCCCGGACGTATTCGCGCCATCCGAGGATCTGGCGGATGAAGCCCTCGACACAGTTTAGCGGCGCACGTCCCTCGTCGTAGGCGCGGGCAGCGGCTCGACAGACCTCTCCCCCGGTGAGCAGGCCAGCGTTGAGCGCTGGGGCAAGAAGGGCGTGATAGAGAAACGGAGCTCCCGTCTTCATCGCGTCCTGGTAGTCGCCGAAATGCGGTAGGCATTCGTCCAGGAAGTGCTTCAGGGCGATGATCGCGTCGCGGCGCGTCACCGGCCAGCGGAATCCATCGAGATCGCCGAAATGGTCGGCGAACGTCTCCGATACCAGGGCGATGACCTCGGACGTGATCGCGGTGGGCTCGAATCCGGGGCGCTCCGGCGGTCGATGTCCACGAGGTAGCGCCTTGCGGTTGTCGTGATCGAAGTTCCACTGCCCGCCCACCGGCTCGCCGTCCTTCATCAGGAACCCGGTACGCTTCCTCATGCCCCGATAGAACGTCTCCATCCGCAAGGCGTGACGGCCTTCTGCCCACGTCGCGAAGTCCGCGCGCGGGCAAAGGAAGCGATGATCGTCGCGAATTTCGACGGGCACCGGCAGGGCACTCCGCCAATCCTGCATCATATCCCAAACGCGCCATTCGCTGGGCTCGGTGACGACGATCCTGTCGGGAGCGTGCCGGGCAATCGCCCGCTCAAGTTCGCCGGTGAACGAGCCTGTATTCCCCGGCGCATCGAGGCGCACGTAATCGACGGTGATGCCGTCCGCCTCCAGATCGGCCGCGAAATGGCGCATGGCGGAAAGCAGGAAGACGATCTTCTGCTTGTGATGGCGGACATGGGTCGCCTCCTCCCACACCTCCACCATGAGAACAACATCGGTCTTAGGATCGAGATCGACGAGGGAAGAGATGCGCCGATGGAGTTGATCTCCGAGGACGAAGCGGAGAGTGCGCGGAGTGGTCACCCCTTCGTGCGCAGCGCCGAGCGGCCACCATCCGCACCGATGATCTGCCCGGTGATCCAGCCCGCCTCCGCGGAGACGAGGAAAGCGGCGAGTCCGCCGATATCGTCGGGAGTGCCAAGTCGCTGTAAGGCGTGCATGGCGGCGATCCCCGAAGCCAGTGTCTCGTTGCCGGTAATCGCGGCGGCGAGCGGCGTGCGAGTCAGCGAGGGGGCGACGACATTGATCCGGATCTGAGGGCTCAATTCGGCGGCGAGCGACAAAGCGAGCCCCTCCACAGCGCCCTTGGCCATGGCGACCGAGGCATGGGCTGGAAATCCCTGCGCCACCGCCACGGTCGAGAACAGGACGACACCCGCTCCCGTCTCGCCCGCACCGGCCTTGAGCGCCGGCGCCGCAGCCTGCAGGGCAAGGAAGGCGCCGAGTGCGTTGAGCTTGAAATCCGTCACCGCGTCGTCCGCGGTGAGTCTCGCCAGGGGCCGAAGGTTGATGGTTCCGACCGCGTAGACGAGCCCGGCCAGGGTGTCGCCAGCCTCTCGCGTCACGGCCGCGAAATGCGAGGGGTCTAAGACATCGCCGGCCGTGAAGGTGGTATCGCCGAGACTGGCAGCGGCCTCTTCGAGCCGCCCGGCATCACGTGCCGCCAGATGCAGCGGGACGCCACGCTTCCGCAGGGCCTGGGCCGTCGCGAAGCCAATGCCGCCCGTCCCACCATAGATCACAACCCGATTCATGACCGCTCCCAATCCGTGCCGGATCGGTTAGGTAAGGCGCTCCATGCTGCCGTGGAGCCCGTGAGGCCCCATCCGTAGAGTCGCACGCCTCGCAACCGCTCCCGGGGACCTCCATGAAGTTCGCCTTCGCCGGCATCGATTTTCTCGGCGGCGTATTCGAAGCCCTGGTGGAAGCCGGATGGACGCCGATCAAGCTGTTCACCCGGCCCTGCGATGGGCTCTACGATCACAACGAGGCGGTGGTGGCCCAAAGCCGCCGGCACCGCATTCCGATGCAGCTGTCGCGGATCAAGCTCGCGGATCTCGACGCCTTGACGCAGGCTCACGGCACCGACTGGGCGTTGGTGGTGGCCGGCTATCCCTGGCTCATCAAGGGCTGGCGCGACCGTGCCGACTACGCCCTCAATTTCCATCCCTCGCCGCTGCCCGTCGGGCGCGGACCCTATCCGCTTTTCAAGGCGATCACGGACGCACGCGAGAGCTGGGGCGTGACGGCGCACGTGCTGGCCGAGGAAGGGTTCGATACGGGCGACATCCTTGCGCAGGAGACCTTCGCGATGTCGCAGCAGGAGACCCACGAGACCCTTCTCGCCAAATGCCAGATCGCAGCCCGGCGGCTGGCCTCGGGGCCGATCGCGCGTGACCTTCCGGCGCGCTGGCGCGTGGCACAGGCGCAAGGGAAAGGCTCCTACTGGCCTCGCGTCACCGACGCGGACAGGACGCTCGATTTCCGGGCCGATGTCGACGCGATCCTGCGGCGCATGCGGGCCTTCGGCACCATCGAGACCATCGCGCGCCTCGGCGACAACCGCGTCTTCGTCGCCGCGGCGGAAGGCTGGCGCGAGCCGCACCGCCACTCGCCTGGAACGATCGTCCACCGCTACCGCCGCCACGTCGTCGTCGCCGCTCGCGACGGCTTCATCCAGATCACCCGCTGGAGTCCAGTCGCGGTCTCGGATGCCGGGCAACTCGGGCGATAGCAGGAGGCTTTCCCATGCCGCGCATGCGCAAGAAGGCGGATCTGCCCACCAAGGTCTGTGTCACCTGCGGCAAACCTTTTGCCTGGCGCAAGAAATGGGAACGGGTCTGGGAGGAGGTGCGCTATTGCTCCGACCGATGCCGGGCCGAAGCCAAGCGGCCGGTCAAAACCTCCTGATCAGCCGCGCGCAGCGTCCATCAAGGCGGCGCGGGTATCGATGTCGAAGGCGACGGCCGCGTCCATCTCCAGCTCGACGATGTCCTGCCGGGCCGCGAGGATGCGCCCGGCGCCGTGATCTCCGGTGAGCGCCGCCAGATCCCGCCCGAGGAGGTGACGGTTGAGGAGAACCGGGTTTCCGCGCAACCCGCGATGGATCGGGACGATCGCGGCCGGCGCCGGGTCGCGGGCCTGAAAGACCTCGACGAGGGATCTGAGATGCATTGCCCGGATGCGGGGCATGTCCCCGAGCATTACGATGGCGCCCGCCACGTCCGGCAAGGCATCCATCCCGCATCGCAAGGACGAGGACAGGCCCTCGGCATAAGCCGGGTTGTCGACGAATCGAACGTCGAGGCCGGACAGCGCCTCCCGGACCGCAACGGCATGAGCGCCGAGCACGACCGCGATCGATCCACATGCGGCGGCGACGGCCGCCTCGGCGGCATGGCGGACGAGTGGCTTGCCGTCGAGGAGACCGAGCATCTTCGGTGCCACACCAAAGCGCGTGCCCTGCCCCGCGGCGAGGAGGACGATGCCGATCGTCTTAGGCATCCTCCCCCGCATTCTCCTCCGCCGCCCTCTCCAGCCCTGAGCGCGGCTGTGGTCGAGACACGATCTCCATGAGAAGACCTCCGACTCCGAGCCCTACGATGTCGCTGCGGCTGACCACAAGGCCCGCGAGAAGGCGGTGGAGAATCCAGTCGAATCCGTTCTCGGCAGGCGAGCGGGCGCAACCCGGCGCGCCGATCACCGGAACCTCTCCGAGCCGGCCGATGAGCAGCAGGTTGCCGGGATCGACGGGCATGCCGAAATGCTCGACCTCCCCGCCCGCCGCCTCGATGCCGACCGGGATCACGTCGCGTCGATCGGCGATGGCCGATGCGCCGAACACCACCACGAGATCCGCCCCGTCGTCGACGACGGACTCGCGGATGGCGGCCGCCACCGCAGAAGCCTCGTGCGAAACCCGGATGTCGGACACGATCTGCGCTCCGGTCGGTGCCAACCGGTGTTCCAGATTACGCAGTGTCTTGACCACGGTGGCCTGTTTCAGTCCCGGCAGCACGGTCGAGACGACGCCTACGCGGCGGCGGCGATAGGGAATGATCGACAGGGCTTCCGGCGTCGCGATCCCGCAAGCATGATCGAGGGCGGAACCGGAGACGGCGTAGGGAATGATCTTGACGGTCGCCACCATCTCGCCGGGAACCACTGGCCGGAACGGCGGCAAGGTCGCCAAAGTGATCGCCTCGTCCACCGCATTCACCGCATCGATGACCGCGCGTTCGATCATCAGGATGCCCGCCACATCGGCGTGCAGGTTGCAACGTCCGGTGAAAGCGGAGCTGGCGGAAAGGCCTGTGCCCGTCACCCGCGCGGCCAGGCAAGCGGCGGCTTCGTCCTCGCCGACGTCACCTGTTTCAAGCGTCACTGCGACCACGCTGTCCAGGCCGGCCTCACCGAGACGGCGCGCATCCTCGTCCGGGATCGGTCGCCCCTTGCGCACGATCACATCATCGGCACGCAGAGTATGGGCCGCGATGAGCCCGGCGGCTTGTGTGATCGCGACCGTCCCGAACTTCACGCAAGCACTCCGCTCTTCGCGGCATGCGGGCGGGCGACGCGCAGGGTCGAGACGATCTGCGCCAGAATGGAGACGGCGATCTCGGCCGGGCTGACTGCTCCGATGTCGAGGCCGATCGGCGCCGCGATCCGCCCGATCTGCTCAGGGGAGAGACCGGCCTGCGAGAGACGCCCGACCCGCGCGGCATGGGTCTTCCGAGAGCCGAGGGCGCCGACATAGAAGCATTCGGCCTTCAGCGCCGCGATCAGCCCCGGATCGTCGATCTTCGGATCATGCGTCAGGGCAGCGACCGCGCAATAGCGATCAAGCGGCGGCAGAGGACCCGCCAAGGCCTCGTCGGGCCATAGCGGCACGAGCGGCACCTCCGGAAATCGCTCGGGCGTGGCAAAGGCGGTGCGCGGATCGATGACGCTCACGGAAAGGTCCAGAGCCGCCGCCATCGGGCACAGCGCCTGACTGATGTGAACCGCACCGATGAGGACGAGCCGCACAGCCGGCGCCTGGACGTTGAGGAAGAGCTGCCGCCCTTCCGCCTCGACGAGGCCGCTCTTCCCCGACGCGAGGCGTCGCGACAGGATATCGGCGAGCGGGTCGGTCGAAATCTCGATCTCTCGGACCAGCCGCTGACTTCCATCATCGAGATCGGTCACGAGCACAGCAGCGCGGCGCGCGGCGCGCTCGGCGTTAAGGGCATGGAGGGAATCGAGCTTCATGGCCCTTCTTCAGTCAATCCGTTCGACGAAAACGCGGATGCGTCCGCCGCAGGAGAGCCCCACCCGCCAAGCGGTCTCATCGGCGACGCCGAATTCGATCACTCGGGGCCGACCATCGGCGATGGCGTCGAGTGCCTCGGTGATGACCGCCCCCTCGACACAACCGCCCGAGACCGAGCCGAGAAAGTTGCCCTCCTCGTCGATGACGAGATGACTCCCGACCGGGCGGGGCGCGGAGCCCCAGGTTTCAACGACGGTCGCGAGGGCGACGCCGCGCCCGCCACGTCGCCAGGCCTCGGCCGCGTTGAGGATATCGGTTTCGGTGGAGAGCATGAGACACCCCGCGCAATGCGGTCGAATGGCACGACGCCACTCACGCAACGTCGCCCCAGGGAGATAAGCTCCGAAGCCGATGGCACAATGCGGAGGCGAAGCCCATGCCATGCTCCTTCCGCGGAGCGTGCCAAGGAGCACATGGTCTCCACCCATCATGAGTGGCGCCAAGTCTCCCAATGAGTGGCGCCAAGTCTCCCAGGCCACGCTATGGAGCATGGACGAGCTTGTCGCCGATACTCGGACCTTTTCCCATGAGACGCATCTTCACTGCCGGCGCCGTAGCGATCCTGTCCGCCCTCGCGGCCTTCTCCTTGGACGCCTCCGCACAAAGTCCGGCTCAGGCCCCGATCCGGATCGGGCTCTCGCTCCCCCTCACCGGGCCGGACGCCGCTTTCGGGCAGGGACTTCGGGCGGGAGCCGAACAGGCGGCGGCGGACCTCAACCGCGCGAGCGGCACGACGGGCCGGAAGATTACCCTTGTGGTTGCCGACGATGCCAGCGACGGCAAACTGGGTCTCGCAACGGCGAGAAAGTTCGCAGCGGATCGGATCGGCCTCGTCGTCGGGCCATTCAACGCTGCCGTGGCAGCCACGGCGCTTCCGATTTACGAGGAGGCGGGGATTGTCGCAGTGACGCCCGGCATCACGTGGCCGAGGCTGACGGCACGCGGAGCCTGGAACGTCTTCCGCATCGGCGGCAGCGATGCCGAGCAGGGCCCGATCGCAGGAAGCTATCTCGCGGAGCGATTCCGCGCCCGGCGGATCGGCCTCGTCCACGACAAGAGTACGTTCGGTCGCGGTCTCGTCGACGACGTGGCCCGCACCCTCAAGGCGAACGGGCAGACGGAAGCCGCCTTCGAGAGCCTGAATCGTGGCGACAAGGACCTGTCGGCCCTCGTCGCCCGCCTGAAGCGCGCACAGGTCGAGGTCGTCTATTTCGGCGGCCTCGCTCCGGAAGCAGGGATGCTGATCCGGGCCTTGCGGGAGGCCGGTCTCTCCGTTCCCCTCGTCGGGAGCGACGGATTGCTCGACAAGGATTTCGCCGCCGGAGCGGGCCCAGGCGCCGAGGGGACCGTGATGACCACCCTGCCGGAGCCGCGAAAGCTGCCTGAATCGAAGGGGCTGGCGGCTAGATCACGCACGCCCGAGGCCGACATGTTCGCGGCGCAGGGCTATGCAGCGGTGGAAATTCTCAAACAGGCGGTGGATCAGGCAAGATCGGCGGATGGCCACAAGGTCGCCGCCTTCCTCCACGGAGGCTTGCCGCTGAAGACAGCCATCGGAGAGGTCGCCTTCGATCAAAAGGGCGATCCCAAGAGTCCCGGCTATGCGCTGCAGGTTTGGAAGAAGACGCCCGATGGCCGCATCGATTATCTCGGCAATGGCGTCACGCCTTGATGCCTGCAGTCAGATCGCATCTCGACCACGGCTCCCCGCAGATGCAGCCGTGGCTGCCGGGGTGATCGCTCAGTTGAAGGCCCGCGAAGATTTCCTGGCATCAGGACACAGCGTGCTTTTCTGTCGACGGGATAGCGTTGCCGGCGGTAAAAGCTTGCTTACGGGCGGCGTGAACATTATGTCGTGCCGACGCTCGCCGGTGTTGCGCATCCGATGGGATCGGACCCGCCGCCCGTAGCGTTTTGCCGAACGGCTATGTTTTTGGTGTCCCGGAATGCCCCGTTCTGGCGTTCCGGCTGGAGAGTGTGGATGGCGAAAGAAGAGTTGATGCAGTTCGACGGTCTCGTGATCGAGATCCTGCCGGACGCACGCTACCGCGTGCAGCTCGACCAGGGCCACGAGATCGTGGCCTACACGGCCGGCAAGATGAAGAAGAACCGCATCAAGACTCTGGCGGGCGACCGCGTCACCGTCGAGATGTCGCCTTACGACCTCGAGAAGGGCCGCCTCGTCTTCCGTCACAAGGATGAGCGCTCCTCCGGCCCGCGTCCGCCGATCCGCGGTCAGTTCCGCCGCCGCTGAACTTTTCCTCTCCCGCGACCCGCGTCTCGTCCCTTCGTGCTGTGCTGCAGCGGGAAGGCCGGGGACGCTGAGCGAACGACAGCGCCGGACTTCGGCGATTGTCCGCGTCGACCGATCCCGGGCTCCGCCGCGCGGCCCCGGGACGATGAATCGGCCTTGAACATCCGGACGCCCTACGCGCCGTCCGCCCTGTTCACTTCCCGAACCGATCGAATTTCGGGAAGCTGCGGGTCATCAGAGTGCCGGCTTCGGCCCGGTGGCCCATCCATTTCTCCAGCAGAGCGGCATTGGCGAGACGCTCCTGGCCGGCGCCGTCGCGCCAGGGCAGGCCCTCGGCAAGGGTGAAGACGTATGCGTCCGTCAGCGTGCTCTGGCGGCACCGCTGCAGGCGCACGCCCTTGCCGCGTGACAGTTCCGGCAGTTCGGAGATCGGGAAGACGAGTAACAGCCTGTCGGCGCTGCACACCGCTACGTGGTCACCGGTCCCGGCAGGTACGAGCAGGCCTGCTTCGGAGGGCTCGTCGAGGCCGATGATGCCCTTGCCCTTGCGGGTATTGGCCACCAGCGCATCGGCCGGGGCGAGGAAGCCACGCCCATCCGAGCCCGCCACGAGGAGCTTGCCGCTCGGCTGATACGGCAGAGCGGCGACGATCTCGGCACCATCGTCGAAATCCACCATCAGCCGGATCGGGTCACCGAAGCCGCGGCCGCCGGGAAGCTTGGCGGCCTCGAGGGTGAACACCTTGCCGTTGGAGGCGAGGACGAGGATCTTGGCCGTGGTTTCGCTGAAGAACGAGATCTTCAGACCGTCATCGCCCCTGAACGCGACGCCCGACAGATCGGCGACATGGCCCTTCAGCGCGCGGACCCAGCCCTTGTTGGAGACGATGACGGTGATCGGCTCGCGCTCGACCATGGCCGAGGTGAAGTCGATGCCCGCGGTGTCGGGTGGGTTCTCCAAGGTGGTGCGGCGAGCGCCGAGCTTGGTCTCCGGGCCGAAGGTCTTCTTCACCGCGCGGATCTGCTTGGTGATATCCGTCCACTGCATCTTCTCGGAGCCGAGCAGCTCTTCGAGACCGTCCTTTTCCTTCGTCAGCGTATCGAGCTCGCGCTTCAGCTCCATCTCCTCGAGCTTGCGCAAGGAGCGCAGGCGGGTGTCGAGGATGGCGTTGGCCTGAAGCTCGGTGAGTTCGAACCGCTTCATCAGGGACGGCTTCGGCTCGTCCTCCTCGCGGATGATGCGGATCACCTCGTCGAGGTCGAGATAGACGATGAGCAGGCCGCCGAGGATTTCGAGCCGGCGCTCGATCTGTGCCAGGCGGTGGCGCGAACGGCGCTGGAGCACGACGCGACGATGGTCGAGCCATTCGCGCAGAGCTTCGGCGAGGCCGATCACACGCGGGACGAGGCCGCCCACGAGCACGTTCATGTTGAGCGGAATGCGGGCTTCGAGTTCGGTGAGCCGGAACAGCGATTCCATCAGGATCACCGGATCGACGCTGCGTGAGCGCGGCTCCAGCACCACGCGGACGTCCTCGGCCGATTCGTCGCGAACGTCGGCCAGCAGCGGCAGCTTCTTCTCCTGCAGTAGCTCGGCCAGTTTCTCGATGAGCCGCGCCTTCGGAACGCCGTAGGGAATCTCGGTGACGACGATGGTCCAGGTGCCGCGCCCGAGATCCTCCTTCGCCCAGCGCGCCCGTACCCGGAAGCCGCCTCGCCCGGTGCGATAGGCTTCGGCGATCGACTCCGCGCTGTCGATGAGGATACCGCCGGTGGGAAAATCCGGTCCCTTCACGAACGTGAGGAGCTGGGCCGAGGTCGCCTCGCGATGGCCGATGAGGTAGAGCGCCGCGTCACACAGCTCGGCCGCATTGTGGGGTGGAATCGAGGTGGCCATGCCCACCGCGATGCCTTGGCTGCCGTTGGCGAGAAGGTTCGGGAAGGCCGCCGGCAGGACGATGGGCTCATCCTTCTCGCCGTTATAGGAGGGCCGGAAATCGACCGTGTCCTCGTCGATCCCGTCGAGCAGCAGGCGCGCCACTTCCGTCAGGCGGGCCTCGGTGTAGCGGTAGGCGGCGGGCCCATCGCCGTCGATGTTGCCGAAATTGCCCTGACCGTCGACCAGCGGATAACGCTGCGCGAAATCCTGCGAGAGGCGCACCAGCGCGTCGTAGATCGCCTGGTCGCCATGGGGATGGAAGTCGCCCATCACGTCGCCGACGATCTTCGCGCATTTCTTGAAGGCGGTGTTCGGGTCGAGACGCAGGAGCCGCATACCGTAGAGGATACGGCGATGGACCGGCTTGAGACCGTCGCGGGCATCGGGCAGCGCCCGGTTCATGATGGTCGAGAGCGCATAGGCGAAGTAGCGCTCTTCCAGCGCCGACTTCAGTTCGACGCTCTCGATACCGTCGGATCCCGACGGTGGATCGAAGGGCTGGCCCATGGCGAACTCCTGGGCCAGACAGGACCCATTTCAGAACAAAAGAAGAACGGAGCTTAAGCGCTCTGCGTCCCAAGCGCAACGAATCGCGCCCGCTCCGCTGGGGGGGCGATCGCGCGCGGTCCCCAGATGTGCTGGTCGAGGAAATACCCCGTCAAGGTAAATCCATTGGTCACGTCCTTCTCGTCGGGAGGCATGAAGCCGGTTCGCCCACCATCCCGATCGAGAAGGAAGCCCGGCAACGCCAGCAATCTGTCGCGAAACGGCTCCCCGGCCGAAGCGCTGACGGCCCGCCCGGTCCTGGGCGAGACGTAGATCAGGGCGTCGTTGCCGCCGGTGGCGGCGCAAGCCGTGAGATCGAGCCCGAAGCCGAGTTCGGAGAGGATCGCGAGTTCGAACCGTACCATCAGGAGGGGCGCGATCACGCGGTCGTCGAGATGGGCGATGAGCACCCGGGCCGCCTCGTAGAGGGCAGAATGGGGATCGCGCTCGGGCAGGAGCCGAAGAAGCGCCGCCATATGAGTCACGCCGTAAAGAGCGAGACCCGAGCCCATGAGCCGCGCGGCAACGGATTCGAGGGGCTCCACCGCGAAGGCACCGAGGCTGTCGTCGAGGCGCGCGCGCCAGGTGAGACGGACATGGTTGCCGGCCTGAAGCACCGGCTGCATCCGCCGCGACCGGCCGCCATGGACGAGGCCGAGATGGCGGCCGTGCCGGGCGGTCATCACTTCGAGGATGACGCCCGTCTCGCCCTGCCTGCGCAGCCCCAGCACCACGCCGTCGTCGGTCCATTGCATGGCCCTTCCATAAGGCGCTGCGGTTGCGTTGGAAACGGGCCGACAGTTCGGTGCCCCCCCTAGATTGTACGACCTACTACATTCCCGTTCAGCGTGTTTAAGGCTAAGCTTCGCGCGCCTCCGTCGGGTTCTCGCCTGTCATCATTCTTTACCGACGCGGCCTCATGGGGGACGAGCGGATGTCGATGCTGCGATGCCTTGTCGGCGCAACGATCGGCTTCGTCGCCGTCACGCTCGGTGGATGCGGGCGGCCCGATCCGGCGCCCGCTCCCGGCGCCACCTTCACCCTGCGCGAGCGGGTGGCGGCCCTGGCACTGCGCCAGAGCGCCTTCGGCTCGATCTCCGTCATTCCGGTGCGGTTCGAGCACAGCCGCATCGCCGGGCCGTTCCAGGATGACGGCCGTACACTCTACTGCGTGTCGAGCCGGATGATGGGCCGCCGCTTCCTCAAGGGCGAGAAGGCCAAGGCCGTGATCCGCGAGGAAGCCGGCAAGCTCAGCATCCTCGATGATGTCGAGGAGGTCTGCGAGGGCCACCGGACGGAGCCTTTCAAGGAGTTGGAGGCGCTGGGGAACGCGAAAAGTTGACGGCAAACCGTTTCCGAACGGGTTGTCCATCCCGACCGCGGATGGTCCGATACGATCCATGCGGCATCGTACACTCTCACTGACCCTGGATCTCATCGCCCGCGCCCATCCGACACCGGTCGCCGACGATGCGAGCGCCCTGCATCTCCTCAGCGATCTCGACCTTGCGCCGGGCCTCGAGCGGATGCTCGGGCACAGGCCCGCGGGGGATGAAGGACTCTGGGTGTTCGGCTACGGCTCGTTGATCTGGCAGCCGGAATTCGCCGTGGCCGAGCGGCGCATCGGCACGGTGCGGGGCTATCATCGCCGCTTCTGCCTGTTGCAACGGCGATTTCGCGGGAGCCGCGACCGGCCGGGCCTCGTCCTCGCCCTCGACCGGGGCGGCATCTGTCGCGGAATCGTGTTTCGCCTGAAGGGGTTGGACCCGGCCGCGACCCTGATGCCGGTCTGGCGCCGGGAGATGCGCGGCAGCGGCTACGAGGGACGCTGGGTCGTGGTCGAGACCGAAACCGGGCCGGTGACGGCACTGACCTTCGTGGTGAATCGCACCAGCGACCGCTATACCGGGCGGCTCGGCGAGGAGGCGATCGCCGACAGGATCGCCACGGGGGCGGGGCATCTCGGACCCAGCGCGGAATATCTCTTCCGCACGGCGCAGGCCTGCGCGGAAGCCGGCATCCTCGACGACCATCTCTGGCGCTTGCAGCATCTCGTGGCCGAACGTCTCGAGACTGCGCAGCGATAGCTCAACCCGTTGTCCCGTCTTACTTTTTTTCGCAAGATGGGCGACTTCTTCCCCTCCTGACACGCCGCAGGCGATGCGGCATGATCAGCGTTCGATCCTTGACGCGTCCGGTTTCCACGGCGGCGGACGGGCGCTTTTGGAGCATCGTCCGTCAGGGAAGGCAGAACACCGGCGGCCGCCCGGTGCAACGGCGGGAAAGCCTCGACACCATGAACCACGGCCTGGACCTTGCGCCGACGACGCCGGATCGGAGGGCGCCTTTCACCGGATTGGAGGGGCCGAAAGCCCCGATCGAGGCGCTCCGGGCCAGAATCCGGGCCGCCCATCGTCTCCCTGAATCCGGCTGCCTCACCTCCCTGATGGACGAGGCGGATCAGAGCCTGGCCGAGGATGCCGAGGCGACGCGCCTGGCGACCCATCTCGTCGCGACCCTGCGCGCAAAGGGCTCGCGCGGCCCGGTCGAGGAGCTGATGCGCGAGTTCAGCCTGTCGAGCGCCGAGGGCGTCGCCCTGATGTGCCTCGCCGAAGCGCTTCTGCGCATCCCGGATTCGGCGAGCCGCGATGCGCTGATCCGCGACAAGATCGGACATGGCGATTGGCGGTCGCATCTCGGCCATGCCACGTCCCTGTTCACCGGCGCGGCCACCTGGGGCCTCGTCCTGACGGGGCGGGTGGTCCGGGCCGAGGACGAGGCCGGCCTTCCGGCGGCACTGACGCGCGTCCTGAGGCGCGCGGGCGAGCCGGCCATCCGCATGGGCATCGATCTGGCGATGCGGATGCTCGGCGGCCAGTTCGTCACCGGCCGCAGCATCGGCGAGGCGCTTCGCAACAGCCGGCAGAGGGAGGCCAAGGGCTTCCGCTATTCCTACGACATGCTCGGCGAGGCGGCGGTGACCGCAGCGGACGCGACCCGCTATGGCCAGGATTATGCCGAGGCCATCGCGGCGATCGGCGCGGCCTCGCGCGGGCGCGGTCCGCTCGCCGGGCCGGGCATCTCGGTCAAGCTCTCCGCGCTGCATCCGCGTTATGCCCGGGCCCAGCGCAAGAGGGTGATGGACGAGCTGCTGCCGCGCCTGATGGAACTCGCTCTCGCGGCGAGCCGCCACGATATCGGATTCAACATCGACGCCGAGGAGACCGAACGGCTCGACCTGTCCCTCGACCTTCTCGAAGCCCTGGCGATGGACGAGCGCCTCGCCGGCTGGGACGGGCTCGGCTTCGTCGTCCAGGCCTACCAGAAACGCGCGCTCCCGGTGCTGGACTTCGTCATCGATCTCGCGCGCCGGAGCGGGCACCGCCTCATGGTCCGCCTGGTCAAGGGCGCGTACTGGGATTCGGAGATCAAGCGCGCGCAGGTCGATGGGCTCGACGGTTTCCCGGTCTTCACCCGGAAGCTGCATACCGACGTGTCGTATCTCGCCTGCGCCCGCAGGCTGCTGGCGGCCGGCGAGGCGGTGTTTCCCCAATTCGCGACCCACAATGCCCGCACGCTCGCCGACATCGTCGCCCTGGCGGGAGAGGATTTCGAGTCCGGCGATTACGAGTTCCAATGCCTCCACGGCATGGGCGAGACGCTCTACGAGGAGGTCGTCGGCGGCACGGTCATCGACCGGCCGTGCCGGATCTACGCGCCGGTGGGCACGCACGAAACCCTGCTCGCCTATCTCGTCCGGCGCCTCCTCGAGAACGGCGCCAATTCCTCCTTCGTCAACCGCATCGCCGACCCGGCGGTGCCGGTGGGCGACCTCGTCGCCAACCCCGTCGAGCGGGCGCGCCGGGTGGTGCCGCCGGGGTCGGGCCATCCGGGGATCGCCCTCCCGCGCGACATCTTCGGCCCGAGCCGCAGGAACTCGCGCGGCCTCGACCTTGCCGACGAGGGCGTGCTCGCGGCGCTCGGCGCGGCCCTGCGGATGGGCGCGGCGACACCGCGACTGTGCCGGCCGGTTCCGGGCGATGGCGGCGAGGGCAAGGGACGCGCCGTGCCCAACCCGGCCGACACAGACGATCTCGTCGGCCACGTGGTCGAGGCGGATGATGCCACCGTGGATGCCGCCCTCGCGCTGGCGGGGCCAGCCGCTGCCGGCTGGGCCGCGACGCCGCCGTCGCGGCGGGCCGAGATCCTGAACGCGGCGGCCGACCGGATCGAGACGCGGCGCGACGCGTTCCTCGGTCTGCTGGTGCGCGAAGCGGGCAAGTCCCTCGCCAATGCCGTCGGCGAGATCCGCGAGGCGGTGGATTTCCTGCGCTATTACGCGGCGCAGGCGATGGACTTCGAGACCTCGACCCACCGGCCCCTCGGAGCGGTCGCCTGTATCAGTCCGTGGAATTTCCCCCTCGCCATCTTCACCGGGCAGGTCGCGGCGGCGCTCGCCGCCGGCAACGCCGTTCTCGCCAAGCCCGCCGAGGAGACGCCCCTGGTGGCCGGGCTCGCAGTGGAGATCCTGATCGAGGCCGGGATTCCGGACGGCGTGCTCGCGCTGCTGCCGGGAGACGGACGTGTCGGCGCCCGCCTCGTCGCCGACACGCGTATCGGCGGCGTCCTGTTCACCGGCTCGACCGAGGTCGCCAAGCGGATCCAGGCCGAACTCGCCGGGCGGCTCGGTCCCGATGGGCGACCGATCCCGTTCGTGGCCGAGACCGGCGGCCAGAACGTCATGGTGGTCGATTCCTCCGCCCTGCCGGAACAGGTCGTCGCCGATGTGGTGATGTCGGCCTTCGACTCGGCCGGCCAGCGCTGTTCGGCGCTGCGCGTGCTCTGCCTGCAGGAAGACATCGCCGACCGAACCCTCACCATGCTCGAAGGGGCCATGGCCGAGCTGACCGTCGGCAATCCCGACCGGCTCGCCACCGATGTCGGGCCGGTGATCAGCGAGGAGGCCCGGCAGTCGATCGAGGCGCATGTGGCGCGGATGCGGGAGCGCGGCCATGCCGTCCACCGGGTCGCGCTACCGCCCGCCTGCGCGGCGGGCCATTTCGTCCCGCCGACCCTCATCGCCATCGACGGTCTCGACGATCTCGCCGGCGAAGTGTTCGGCCCGGTGCTCCACGTCCTGCGTTTCGAGCGCGGCGGGCTCGACAGGCTCGTCGGCGCCATCAACGAGACCGGCTACGGCCTGACCTTCGGCGTCCATAGCCGGATCGACGCCACCGTCGCGCACCTCGTGGAGCGGGTCGATGCGGGCAACCTCTACGTCAACCGCACGCTCATCGGCGCCGTGGTCGGCCTCCAGCCCTTCGGCGGCGAGGGTCTGTCGGGGACGGGACCGAAGGCCGGCGGCCCGCTCTATCTGCGCCGGCTCCTGGCCGCCGCGCCCGCGGAGAACGGCCTGCCCTCAACCGGCCTGCCCTCCACCGCGATGCCCGACATGCTGACATCCCTGCGCGACGCGCTGAGGGCGGCGGGGCGGGAGCGGGATGCGGCGCGGTGCGAGGCCTATGCCGGCCGCAGCCTCGTCGGCCTCGACATCGCCCTGCCCGGCCCGGTCGGCGAGAGCAATCGCTACAGCCTGCATCCGCGCGGGCGGGTTCTCTGCCTGCCGGCCTCGGAGGCCGGATTGTTCGCGCAGATCGCCGCCTGCCTCGCCACCGGCAATGCGATCCGGCTCGCCCCGCCTGCCGGCCTGCGCCCCGCCCTCGACACGCTGCCGACGGAGCTTCGGCGCGTCATCGAGCTGGCGGACGAGCCGGAGAGCGTGGGCTGCGCCGCGATCCTGGTGGAGGGTGAGGCCGACGCGATCCTCTCAGCGACGCGCCGGGCCGCCGCACGCCCCGGCGCCATCATCCCGGTCCTCGGCCTGTCGCCGGGCGGGCTGGAAGGGCAAGCCGAGGAGTTTCCCCTGGAATGGCTCCTGCGCGAACGCAGCGTCAGCACCAACACCGCCGCGGCGGGGGGCAATGCCACCCTGTTGAACCTCGGCGACGACAATCATGGCGCTGCACCGCCGACGCCCCCCTCATCGTGAGGGGGCGTCCCGCAGCCCGATCGTCGGTTTTGAACGAGGGGTGGCGAGAGTTGGGCTCGGCGAACGAGAGCCGTGGATCAGCCGACGGGCTCCCGGACGCTCATTCTCAAGGCGCCCGGAACGCCGTTTCGAGAGCTTCGGACACGCTCTTCAGGGTCGCGGTGCGCGCCGCTTCGTCCGAGCCGATATGCGGATCGCGTTGCACGCACGGATCGGCATAGGTGAACGGCGTGTCCTTCGATCCCTCGACGATCACGCCATCCCGCTCCTCGTGGAGGAGACAGGCACGCACGGTCTGCGCGCCCTTGGCGACCACCGGCTGGGGCGGTCCCGCGGGATTGTCGAAGACGTGCTGCGCGCCCGGGAACACCGTCAGGCTCACATCGGCCCCGGCCGCCTTCAGGCGCTCGGTGTAGGCGGCGCAGGACGCGGCCGGGTTGTAATCGTCGCCGCTGCCCCCGAACATCCGGATCGGCCGAGTGAGGATCGTAGTGTCGTCCTGGAAGCGGATCGAGCAGTCGGGATAGACCGGCAGGAAGAGCGCCGGTGTGATGCCGGAGCGGTTCCAGGCTGCGTCGAAGCGTTTGAGGCTGGCATAGAGCGCCGCTTGCCCGCCGCGCGAGAACCCCATCACGGCGACCCGCTTCGGATCGGTCCGGGGGTGCTTGGCCAGCACGCCCAGCGCCCGGTAGATGTCCAGGATCAGGTTCGTGCGCGACAAGAGGCTCTGATCCGTGTTGACGACGGTCAGGCCGCGCCCCGTGAAGCCGTCGAGAGCGAAGGTCGAGATGCCGCGAGCGCCCAACGCCCGCTGCCAGAATTCGATGTTGCCGCCCATGCCCCCGGACCCGTGCATCAGGATCACCGTCGGCAGGCGTTCGGACCCGGCCTTGGCGATGCGCAGGATTCCCGTGACGGTCACGGGCTTCGCCCCGTCGGACGTGCCGGTCAGGAATTGCGGGTCGGTCAGCGTGAGGCTCTCGAACGGATGGACCTCGACGCGAGCGGCGTAGCTGCCGAGATCGGCGACGCCATCCCGTGCGGTCTCCGCGACGGCATGGGTCAGGCCGCACACCATCAGGCCGGCAGCAAGGAACAGGGTCGATCGCCGCATCGCATGGGTCTCCCAGGAAGAGGGACAGCATAGCGGCGGCCTCGGGCTGCTGTCATCGCAGCGGGTAAGGCCACCCGTCGTGAGATCGTCCGGATTGTCAGGCGTTCCGGAGCGGACCGGTCACCACGGCCGCGACGGACCGCTTACGCACCGCGCCGGGATGAGGTCCTGGGGAAGGATCGGCGCCGGCACGCCCGGCATCCGTGTGGCGGACATGGGACATAGATGTCAGGGATCATCGAGGTTCACCTCGCGCGGGCGACGCGCTGCTGGGCAGGCGGCCGGTTTCGATGGCGGCGGAACGGGTCGTTGCCGTTCCGCAGGTGCAGGGTATCGGGCGACCGCGTGAGGTCCGGGCTCAGACTGCGAAGGTCGCGGCCTGTCCGTGGAGCAGGCCGGCCTCATCCACGAGTTGCCAGACGATTGCGTCCCGGATCGGGAAACGGGTCCCGTCCTTGCGGATGCGGATACCGGCATAATTGGCGACGAACCCGTCGTGGGTGACGGCGTCGAGCAGGCGCTGCCGCTCGGCCCGGTCCGGGGCCTCCGCCGAGAAGCGCGAGGGCGTGCCGATCAGTTCGGCCGCCGCGTAGCCGAAGATGCGCAGAGCGGTCCGGTTCGCATAGATGAAGCGGGGGTCGTCCCCGCCGTCATGGGCGAGGACCGCGAAGGGCGCCTCGGCCTGGAGCCAGGCCGCGTCGCATTCCGGCTCCGGCACCAGCGGCCGGCCGACGGCACGACGGAAACTCCCGGTCAGGAGCGCGTAAAAACCGGGATCGTCGGAGACATCCACCGCGAGCCCCCGTCTCAGCGCGGCGCCGAGGGCCGCTCGAACCGGGCATAGGCGGCGAGGACGAGAGCGGCCACGAGGCTGCCGAACGCAGCGGCGACCGCCTTCACCACGAAGTCGGAGAGCCGGGCATGGCGGGTCGGCGACAGTTCCTGGCCGAATTCGAGCAGACCGGCCACCGCCATGCCGGCCACCAGCCCGAGATACCAGCGCCGGGGATAGGCCAGAATGAGCAGGAACCCGAACAGGGCGTAGGCGCTCATCCGCTCGACATTCGCGGACGCGACCACCGGCCGGAGCCCGATCGGCGACAGCGTGACGAAGATCAGGATCGCGAGGATGACGAAGACCGACAGGCGCAAGAGTGTTCTCGTCATGGAACCGTGTCACCGAACCGAGGCGCGTCCGACGTCATGCCGGGCATCGCCGCGCACGCGCCGTGTTCAGCCGAACATGGACTATGCTGAAGGTCTTATTAAGACGTCGTTACGCCGGACGCGTGCCGTCTCGCATGCCATCGCCTCAGTTCACCTCCACCTGCACCACCCCCGGCACGGCGCGCAGCGCGCCTGCGATCTGCGGCGTCGCCTGGTAGCGGCCGGGGAGCTTGACCTCGACCTCGCGGTCGCCGCCGTCGAGGATCAGGATCAGCGAGACCTCGCCCTCGCCGCGCACCTGCAGGCGCTGCTGCACGCTGCCGATGGGGCGTTCGTCCTGGAGATAGACGCGCATGCCCTTCTGGTGGCGGGCCACCGCCTCGTCGAGGGGTTCGGCGGTGACGATGCGGGCGCGCACGTCCTCGCCTTCGAGATTGGCCTGGATCTGGAGCACTAGAGGACGGCCCGGCTCGAGGATTTCGCGGTACTGGCCGAGACCCTCCTGGAAGATGATCGCCTCAAAATGACCGGTCTGGTCCGAGAGCGTGACGATGCCGAGCTTGTTGCCGGATTTGGTGCGGCGCTCCGAACGATCGAGGACCGAGGCCGCGACCTTGCCGACGCTCGACGTGCCGGCGCGGACCGAGCGGCAGAACTCGGCCCAGCTCTGGACGCGGAGCTTCTCCAGTAGGCCGGCATATTCATCGAGGGGATGGCCCGAGAGGAAGAAGCCGATGGCCTCGTATTCCTTCTTCAGCTTTTCGGCCATCGGCCACGGCTCGTAGGGCGGCACCCGCAGGGTGACGTCGGCGGAGGCGATGCCGCCGAACATGTCGACGATGCCGGTGCTCTCGGCTTCCGCCGCGCCCTGCGCCAGTTTCATCATCGGCTCGACGGCGGCGCAGGCCCGCGCCCGGTCGACCTCGATGCAATCCATGGCACCGGCCGCGACGAGGTTCTCCAGGGTGCGCTTGTTGATGAGGCGCGGGTTGAGCCGGCGCGCGAGGCAGGCAAGATCCTTGAACGGGGTCTCGCCGCGCGCCTCGACCAGGGCCTCCACGGCGGCGCGCCCGACGCCCTTGATCGCGGCGAGCGCATAGCCGATGCGGCCGTCGCGGACCTCGAAATTGACGCCCGACCCGTTGATCGAGGGCGGGTCCACCGGGATGCCGAGGCGCTGGGCGTCCTGGCGGAATTCGGCGAGCTTGTCGGTGACGTCGATGTCGAGCTGCATCGCGGCGGCCAGGAACTCCACCGGGTAGTTCGCCTTGAGATAGGCGGTCTGGTAGGTCAGCAGCGCATAGGCGGCGGCGTGTGATTTGTTGAAGCCGTAATCGGCGAATTTGGCGAGCAGGTCGAAGATCTCGTTGGCCTTCGCCTCGGTGAGACCGCCCGCGACGGAGCCCTTCACGAAACGGTCGCGCTGAGCGTCCATCTCGGCCTTGATCTTCTTGCCCATGGCGCGGCGGAGCATATCGGCATCGCCGAGGGAGTAGCCGGCCAGGACCTTGGCCACCTCCATCACCTGTTCCTGGTAGACGATGATGCCGAAGGTCTCGCGCAGGATCGGCTCCAGCTTCTCGTGCGGATACCAATTCGCCTCGTTGCCGGCGTCGCGGCCGAGCTTGCGCTCGCAATAGACCGGGATGTTGGCCATCGGGCCGGGGCGGTACAGCGCCACGAGGGCGATGATGTCCTCGAACCGGTCGGCCTGCATCTCGACCAGCGCCTTGCGCATGCCGGCGGATTCCACCTGGAACACGCCCACCGTCTCGCCGCGCTTCATCGGAATGTAGGTGGCCTCGTTGTCGAGGGGCAGCGAGGCGAGATCGACGATGATGCCGCGCCGGGCCAGGAGGTCGGTGCAGCAGCGCAGGAGCGTCAGGGTCTTGAGGCCGAGGAAGTCGAACTTCACCAGACCCGCATTCTCGGCCCATTTCATGTTGAACTGGGTCACCCGCATCCCCGTCTTCGGGTCGCGGTAGAGGGGGACGAGCTGTTCCAGCGGCCGGTCGCCGATGACGACGCCTGCCGCATGGGTCGAGGCGTGGCGGTGCAGGCCCTCCAGCTTCTTGGCAATCTCCATGAGGCGGGCCACGATGGGCTCCTCCTCGATGGCCTGCTGGAGCTTGGGCTCGCCCTCGATGGCCTGGACCAGGGTGACCGGGTTAGCCGGATTCTGCGGCACCAGCTTGGTCAGCTTGTCGACCTGGCCGTAGGGCATTTCCAACACGCGGCCGACATCGCGCAGCACGCCGCGCGCCTGCAGCGTACCGAAGGTGATGATCTGGGCGACCTGCTCGTGGCCGTAGCGCTGCTGGACGTACTGGATCACGCGCTCGCGGCCCTCGACGCAGAAATCGATGTCGAAATCCGGCATCGAGACGCGCTCGGGGTTGAGGAAGCGCTCGAACAGCAAGCCGAACCGGAGCGGATCGAGATCGGTGATCAGCAGCGCGTAGGCGACCAGCGAGCCGGCACCCGAGCCGCGGCCGGGGCCGACCGGAATGTCGTGGTCCTTGGCCCATTTGATGAAGTCCGACACGATCAGGAAGTAGCCGGGGAACTTCATCCTCACGATCACGTCGAGCTCGAAGGCGAGACGGTCGCGATAGACCTGTTCGGTCATGCCCTCGCAGGGGCCGTGCTGGGCGAGGCGCAGTTCGAGGCCGGCCTCGGCCTGGCGGCGCAATTCGGACGGCTCGTCGAGGGCGATCTCCTGCGCGACCTCGGGCGAGACGGTCTCCACCGGCAGCGCGTCGAGGGCGGCGACCACGCCGAAATTCGGCAGGATGGGCTTGCGCATGCGCACGCGGTAGGCGCAGCGCATGGCGATCTCGACGGTGGCGGACAGGGCATCCGGCAGGTCGTGGAAGAGTTTCGCCATCTCGGCGCGGGTCTTGAAGCCGTGGCGCGGGGTCAGCTTGCGCCGGCGCTCGTCCGAGACGAGGCGGCCATCGGCGATGGCGAGCAGCGCGTCGTGGGCGGCGTAATCGTCGGGCTTGGCGAAGAACGGCTCGTTGGTCGCCACGATCGAGAGACCGTTGGAATCGGCGAGCCGCAGCAGCTCGCGCTCCACCATCTCCTCGTCGTCGAGCCCGTGGCGCAGGATCTCGAGATAGAGCCGATCCTCGCCGAAAGCCTGTTTGAGCTGGGCGAGGCGGGACGCGGCCAATTCGGAGCGGCCGCCGCGCAGGGCCGTGTCGAGGGGGCCGGTGGAGCCGCCGGTCAACGCGATGAGCCCCTCCGCGTTCTCCTCCACCGCCGCGATGGTGAGCCGGGGCGCGTCACCGAGGGGACCATCGAAATAGGCTCGGCTCGCCAGGCGCATGAGGTTGCCGTAGCCGACCTCGCTCTGCGCCAGCACGACGATGTTGGCGGTGGTGATCTGCGACAGGCGCGCCATCGGGTCCGGCGCCTCGAAGGCCACCGAGAGCTGCATGCCGGCGATGGGCTGGACGCCCGAACCGGCGGCCTTCTCGGAGAATTCGAGGGCCCCGAACAGGTTGTTGGTGTCGGTGAGGGCCAAGGCCGGCTGCCGGTCGGCGACCGCCGCCTTGACGATGTCGGCGACCTTCAGCGCTCCTTCAAGGAGCGAGAACGACGAGTGGACGTGGAGGTGGACGAAGCCGGGATCTTTGAGGATGCGCGCCATGACCCCACCAATGCGAGTCGTTCGTTAGCGTAAACCAAACGTCGCCGATCAGGCCGCAATTGCCTGTGGAGAGGGCCTTTCGCGCAACGCCCCCTCTCCCGTCCTTTGCGTCCCCTCTGCCCTATTCCGCCGGGAGGGCGAGCCGCTTCGTCATCGGTTCCGACCTCAATTCCTTGCCGCGCGCCGTCTCGTCGAGGGCATCGGTGAACTGGAGGGCGGCGAGCTGGGCGTAGAGCGCGCCCTGCGCCAGCAGACTCTCATGGGTGCCGGTCTCGACGATGCGGCCGCCGTCGAGGACGAGGATACGGTCGGCCGCGCGGATGGTGGCGAGCCGGTGGGCGATGACCAGCGTGGTCCGCCCGCGCATCAGGGTGTCGAGGGCGGTCTGCACCGCGCGCTCGCTCTCGGCATCGAGGGCCGATGTGGCCTCGTCGAGGAGCAGGATCGGCGCGTCCTTGAGGATGGCGCGGGCGATGGCGACGCGCTGGCGCTGACCGCCGGAGAGGGTCACGCCGCGCTCGCCGACCTGCGTGCCGTAACCCTGCGGCAGGGCCCGGATGAACCCGTCCGCATGGGCGAGTTCGGCGGCGCGATGGATTTCGGCCTCGCTCGCCTGCGGCCGGCCGTAGCGGATGTTGTCCATCACCGAGCCGGAGAACACGGTCGGGTCCTGCGGGACCAGTGACATGCGCTGACGCAGGGACTCCGGGTCGACGCTGGCGATGTCGATCCCGTCGACGCGGACGATGCCGGATTGCGGATCGTAGAAGCGCAGCAGCGCCTGGAGCACCGTGGTCTTGCCCGCCCCCGAAGGACCGACCAGGGCGACGCGCTCACCATGCGCCACCCGGAAGCTGATCTCGTCGAGGGAGGGATGCTCGGGCCGGGTCGGATAGGTGAGGCGGACCGATTCGAACGCCACCTCGCCGCGCGGCGGCACCGGCAGCAATGCCGGCTCGGCGGGCGCCCGGATCGCGGGCTCGGCGGCCAGGATCTCGCCGAGGCGTTCGGCGGCGCCGGCGGCTTGCGCGAGCTCGCCGTAGACCTCCGAGAGCTGGCCGAGCGCGCTGGCGCCGAACACCGCATAGAGCACGAACTGCGAGAGCTGGCCCGCCGTCATGGTGCCGGCGAGCACCCCTTGCGCGCCGTACCACATCACCCCGACCACGCTGGCCGAGATCAGGAAGATCGCGACGCCGGTGAGCAGGGCACGGGCCTTCACCGAGTTGCGGGCGGCGGAATAGGCGTTCTCGGAGGCCTGCCCGAAATGCTCCGCTGTGGCGCGGCCCATGCCGAAGGCCTGCATGGTGCGAATCGCCCCGATCGCCTCCGCCGCATAGGCCGACGCGTCGGCGAGCCGGTCCTGCGCCGCGCGCGAACGGCGCCGCACGCCGCGCCCGGACAGGATCAGCGGGAACACGATGAGCGGGATCGCCACCAGAACCAGGATCGAGAGTTTGGGGCTGGTGATGACCATCATCGCCACCGCCCCGACGAACAGGAAGGCGTTGCGCAGGAGGATCGAGATCGAGACCCCGAAGACCGCCTTCACCTGCGTCGCGTCGGCGGTGAGCCGCGAGACGATCTCGCCCGATTGCGAGCGGTCGAAGAAGGCCGGATCGAGGATGGTGAGGCGGGCGAAGACCGCGCTGCGCAGATCCGCGACCACGCGCTCGCCCAGCGTCACCACGGTGTAGTAGCGCGCCGCACTCGACAGGGCGAGCACCGTCACCACGCCGATCAGCGCCATGAAATAGGCGTCGATGACGCTGTGGCCCTCGGGCGAGAAGCCGTGGTCGATCACCCGGCGCAGGGCGATCGGCACCACGAGGGTCGCGCCGGATGCCGCCAGCAGCGACAGGAACGCCGCGAGGATGCGGCCGCGATAGACGGAGGCGAAGGGAATCAGCGGCTTCAGCGACCCGAGGGGTGCCTTGCCGCGTCCGTCGCCGCCACGATTGTCCCCACCTGGACCATCGCCGCTTCGAATTTTGTTACGCCCGCGAGCCATCGTGCCTCGTCATCATCCCCGACCCCGTCATCATCCCCGACACAGAATCGGTCTCAAGAAAATACCCGTCAAAATACCCGTCGCCGCGATCTCCCGCGCCCGACCGCTTGTTCGGAGGAAGCACGTGGGGTATAGGCCCGCCTTCATCCGATTGCGCGTGATCTAAGGCCGCGGGCCGCCAGGCGGGCCGGTCGGCGTGGCTATTCAAGGATTTCGTCATGGCAAAGAGCGCGGCCGACAAGGCCAAGGGTACCGAGCATCCCGACTATCACTTCATCAAGGTCGTGATGACCGATGGGTCCGACTACATGACCCGGTCGACCTACGGCAAGGAGGGTGACACCCTCAACCTCGACATCGACCCGAACACGCACCCGGCCTGGACCGGCGGCGAGCAGAAGATGCTCGATCGCGGCGGCCGCGTCTCGCGGTTCAACTCGCGCTTCGGCGCGCTGTCCTTCGGCAAGAAGTAAGTCATCGGGACCGACCAATCCCGCCATCCGGCGGGGCCGGTCTAGTCGGAACATAAAAACAGGCGGCGCTCGGAAGAGCGCCGCCTGTTTTTCGTTGCTGCCGCTGAAATGGGTTCGATCTGTCCCCCGAAGGCCTTTTGCCATGCCGATCGAGGCGGAGAATTTAGTTCCGGAGCATCAACGCGGGAGATCTTTGACGGATCGCGCCAGCGCGTCGTTCATCCGGGTCTGCCAACCCGTGCCTGTCGCCTTGTAGGCATCGACCACATGCGGATCGATCCTCAACGTCAGCAGGACCTTCGCTCCGCCCGATTTCGGACGTCCCCGTCCGGCCTTCGTCAACGCTTCGTAGAGCGCCGGAGGCATCGCATCCGCCATCGGCCGCATCCGGGCGAATTCAGAGGGCGTAATTTCGGGATTGTCCGGATCTGCCGCGATTCCTCGTTGGATCCGCGCCTCGTCCTCGTCCGTGATCTCTGGGACCGTCGGATCAATCTTCGGCATAGAGCCTCCTTTCCGCCCTGCTCGCCGGCCGCAGGCTGATCAGTGACAGCGCCTCTGTCAAAAGCGGGGACATGATCGCCGCGACGACGAGTCGGTCGGCCAAGATACCGACGAGCCGGAAACGTGTCCGGCCCGTCGCACTCGGCTCGGCAGCCACCTCGACGGCTGTCGAAAAATCGAACGCCTCTTCGAAATCGGCGAAGTCCAAACCGTGCTTTGCGAGATTCGTGAAACGCTTCGACTCGTCCCATACGATGATCGTCACGGCACCGTAGCTACGCTAATTCCGGGATCGAAGCGATACAACCTCGCCTCGCGGAAAAACGGCGGATCCGTGCTTTCGAACCCGGCAGATCAATGCAGGTCAGCGCCCAGGCCATTCCCCTCAATGCGCCGTGCCGAACGCGCTGCGGAGCAGGCCCTGCTGGGCGGCGACGGGGCTCTCGCGGTAGATCGGGGTCGGGCGGTCGTCGGAGATCAGGCCGTCGAGATGCAGGATGCGGGTATGCAGCCGGCGCGAGCGCACGATCAGATCCTGCAGGCGGGCCGGCATGATCGCGAACGTCTCGGCGCGGAAGGTCTCGGGCGTCGCGAGCCGGACCCGGGTCTTCTCCTGAAGAGCCTGGGCCGGGGTGATCTCGCCTTCCGCCACCGCGCGCTGCACCAGCAGCCAGGAGGCGATCTGCATCAGCCGGGTGGTGAGGCGCATGCTCTCGCTGGCATAGGACAGGGTGCTGTCGCGCGACAGGAGCCGCGATTCCTCGCGCCCGTCGCCGTCGAGATAGGCCGCCGCCTCCTCGACCATGGTCATGCCTTCGCGGAACAGGACCTTGAAAGCCTCCGAGCCGACATAGGTCGCGCCGAAATTGACCCAATCCCGCTCGTCGCGGAAGGTGACCTCGAACTCGTTCATCCTGCCTCCTGTGCCGCCGCCGGACCCTTTCGTCCCGATTTGGGACGCGATCGGTGCGTTCACGGCCAGAGGAGCAACACTAGCGCCGAACGCGTCGCTCCGCCCCGTTGACCGGATGTTAACGTTAACGGGGAGGGCCGGTGCCATCGGGGTGCCGTCGCACGCCGCGGATCGTCCGAATCGGAGCGGGAATCGACGGGCGAAAAAAAAGCCGCCCGTGAGGGGCGGCTTTGTGAAGTCGACAGAGGCATCAAAACAGCGGCAGATCGAAATCTGCCCCACATCCGGAAAACCGGACATGTCTCCTTCATAAGCTGAAAAGGTTAACGCGACGCTAACGCCGCCGGGCCGGCCTTCGATCGGGGCGGGGCGTCGATGGAAATGGCCGCGCCAGAATTGACTTCGCCCCCCCTCTCCGCCATAAGCCGCGCCATCGCGTCGCCGCGCCCCATGTGGGCGCTCTTCGCGCTTGCAGACACATTTCAGGGCGAGTGAAGATGTCGGTGGGGCTCCTGCAGCCAGCCGGATCGATCCTCGGCCATCGGAGATCGCGCCATGAAGAGAACTTACCAGCCCAGCAAGCTCGTGCGCAAACGCCGTCACGGCTTCCGCGCTCGCATGGCGACGGCCGGCGGCCGCAAGGTCATCGCAGCGCGTCGCTCGCACGGCCGCAAGAAGCTCTCGGCCTGACGTCTCGGCGCCTCGGCGGCCTGATCCGCCGGGTCGAGCCTTGACTCGCACTGAGTCTCGCTCACGCCGAGCCCCGCTCAACCGATGACCTCGCCCCTTGGCCGCAGGATCGAACCGGCAGTGTCGACGATCGGACGGCTGAAGCGGCGACCGGACTTTCTCGCAGCAGCGGGCGGGCGCCGTTTTCATACCGAGCACATGAGTGCCCAGGGTCGGCTGCGCAACGCGGCCGGCATTTCTGTGCCTGCGTCGACGGATGAGGCGGCGATCGAGGGTCTGCGCATCGGTTTCACGATCACCAAGCGGGTCGGTCACGCCACGGAGCGCAACCGCATTCGCCGGCGGCTGCGCGATGCTGTGCAGCGCGCCTCGGCGGACCTGCCGGCGGCGGCGGCGGATGTCGTCCTCGTCGCGCGCCGCCCCGCCCTGCATGCGCCGTTCGAGACGCTCGTCACGGATCTGCGCCGCTCCATCGGCGCCGTGATCAAGCCGGGCGACGGCAAACCCCGCGACGGCAGGCCCGGCGGCCAGAACCGCCCGGGTCGCGGAAAGGGCCGCGGCAATACGGCCGACGCCGGGAAGGCGTCCGCGTCCGCACGCACGTACAAATCGTCCGACTCCCAATCGTCCCCCCATGCGGCCGAAGCACCCGCGCAGCACGAGGCGCCGCCCGTGCCTCGCGCCGCGAGCGGAGCCTTCAGCCCCTCCCCTCCTTCGAACACACGCGACGGATCTCTCGATGGGTAATGACAAGACGAACATGATCGTCGCGATCGCCTTGTCACTGGCGGTCCTGCTCGGGTGGAACTACTTTATCGCCGCTCCCCGCGTGGAGCAGCAGCGTCAGGCGACGCTTCAGAACAAGGCGGCGACCGAGGCCGCCAACCCGACCGGCGCTCCCTCGGCGAGCCCGGCGGAAGGCGGTCCCTCGGCGCCCGTGCCGGGCACCCTGCCGAACGCGACCGTGACGGTGGAGAGCCGTGAGGCGGCGCTCGCCCGCTCGCCGCGCGTCGCCATCGATACCCCGGCTCTCGCCGGCTCGATCGCCCTCAAGGGCGGCCGGGTCGACGACGTGTCGCTGAAAAACTACCATGAGACCGTCAGCGACTCGAGCCCGCGCATCGTGCTGCTCTCGCCCACGGGCAGCGCCAACCCGTATTATGCCGAGTTCGGCTGGGTCGGCCAGAATTCCGGTCCGCTCCCCACCGGCGACACCGTCTGGACCGCCGACGGGACCGTGCTGACGCCGGCCAAGCCCCTGACCCTCAGCTATGATAACGGCGCCGGCCTGCTGTTCCGCCGGATCGTCGCCGTCGACGACAAGTTCATGTTCACGATCCGCGACGAGGTCGAGAACAAGGGCTCGGCCGCGGTCATGCTCTACCCCTACGGGCTGGTCTCGCGCTGGGGCAAGCCGACGACGCAGGGCTATTACGTGCTGCACGAGGGCATGATCGGCGTCCTCGGCGCCGACGGCCTGCAGGAATACACCTACGACCACGTCGCCAAGGAGCCGGCGCTCGGCAATGCCGGCACCAAGGGCAAGGCCTGGGCGAACGTGACCGGCGGCTTCGTCGGCATCACCGACAAGTACTGGGCCGCGGCCACCATCCCGGACCAGGCGACCTCCTATACCGGCAGCTTCACCGAGCGCACCGACGGCGCGACCAAGGTCTACCAGGCCAGCGTGCGCGGCGACGGCCGCAGCGTCGATCCGGGCGCCACCGTGACGTCGACCCAGCAGCTCTTCGCCGGCGCCAAGGAAGTCAACGCGATCAACAACTACCAGAAGGATCTCGGCATCAAGCAGTTCGATCTGATGATCGACTGGGGCTGGTTCCACTTCATCACCAAGCCGATGTTCCGGGCTCTGGACTTCTTCTTCCACCTGTTCGGCAATTTCGGCGTGTCGATCCTGGTGGTGACCTTCTGCCTCAAGCTGCTGTTCCTGCCGATCGCCAACAAGTCGTACCAGTCCATGGCCAAGATGAAGGCCGTGCAGCCGGAGATGGCCTCGATCCGCGAGCGCTACGGCGACGACAAGATGAAGCAGCAACAGGCGATGATGGAGCTGTACAAGAAGGAGAAGATCAACCCGGTCGCCGGCTGCTGGCCGGTGCTGATCCAGATCCCGGTCTTCTTCGCGCTCTACAAGGTCCTGTTCATCACCATCGAGATGCGGCACGCGCCGTTCTTCGGCTGGATCCAGGATCTGGCGGCACCCGATCCGACCAACATCCTCAACCTGTTCGGCCTGCTGCCCTTCGCCGCCCCGGACTTCATCCATCTCGGCATCTGGCCGATCGTGATGGGCATCACGATGTTCATCCAGATGAAGATGAACCCCGCGCCGCCGGACCCGGTCCAGGCGCAGATCTTCACCTTCATGCCGATCGTGTTCACATTCATGCTCGGCTCGTTCCCGGCCGGTCTGGTGATCTACTGGGCCTGGAACAACACCCTCTCGGTGATCCAGCAATACGTCATCATGCGCCGCAACGGCGTGAAGGTGGAGTTGTGGGACAACATCTCGGGGATGTTCAAGAAGAAGCCAGCCGGCAAGGGCGCGGTCGCCAAGAGCTGACCGGCAAGAGCTGACCGGCGAGAGCCGGTCCGAGGGAGTTGACCAGCGCGCGCTGATCCTGTCCTTCGGACGATCCAGACCGAAGCCCTCATCCTGAGGTGCCGCGAGCGGCCTCGAAGGAACTCTCCAGTCCGCTCCCCGAGCCCTGGAGGGCTCCATCGAGGCCTTCGCTTTGCGAAGCGCCTCAGGATGAGGTGTTCCGGTCGGGTACCCCTACAGACCTTCGCCTTCCGGAGCCGCACCATGTCCCAAGCCGAGGCCGACGCGGCCCTTCTCGAATCCGGCCGGCTGCTGTTCGCGGGCGTCGCCGACTTCCTGTCCTCCGCGCCCAACGTGGCCGCCCTGCCGCCGATGAAGGGCGTCGAGATCGCGTTTGCCGGGCGCTCCAACGTCGGCAAGTCGAGCCTCGTCAACGCCCTGACCGGCCGCAACACCCTGGCCCGGACCTCGCACACGCCGGGGCGGACCCAGCAGCTCAACTTCTTCGATATCGGTGGCCGCCTGACCCTGGTGGACATGCCGGGCTACGGCTACGCGGCGGTGGAGAAGACCAAGGTCGAGGCCTGGACCGACCTGATCCACGATTACCTGAAGGGCCGCGCCAACCTCGCCCGCGTCTTCATGCTGATCGATTCGCGCCACGGCCTGAAGAGCATCGACACCGACGTGCTCGACGGGCTCGACAAGGCGGCCGTGAGCTATCAGATCGTGCTGACCAAGGGCGACGCCCTGAAGAAGGCCGAGGTCGAGGCCCGCATCGCCGGCATCCGCGCGGCCATCGCCAAGCGCCCGGCGGCCTATCCGGAAATCCTGATCACGTCGAGCCGCGACGACCGCGGCGTGCCGGAACTGCGCGCCAGCGTGGCCCGGCTCCTGGCCGAGCGCGGCGCATGAGCCTCGGCCTGCCCGATCGCATCCTGCTGTCGCTCGGCGCCCTCGCGGGCCTGCTCGGCGTCGCCGCCAGCGCCGCCGCCGCCCACATCCAGGGCGCCGACAGCCTGAAGACGGCCGCGCAGTTCCTGCTCTTCCATGCCCCCGCGATCCTCGCCCTGGTGGCGCTCATCGCCACTGGAACGACGCACCGCCTCACCACCCGCATCGCGGCCTCCGCGCTCGTCCTCGGACTCGCGCTGTTCTGCGGCGACCTGGCCCTGCGCGCGCTACACGGCACGCCGCTCTTCCCGATGGCCGCACCGAGCGGCGGGTTCCTGCTGATGGGCGGGTGGCTGGTAGCGGCGATCGCGGCTCTCGTTCCGGTGCGGCGCGGCTGACGCTTGCGGGCGAACGATCACGCTCCGGCAGGAGTGACCGGAAGATCGCTCGGTCGTCCGCGAACCCGGCTGTCTGAGCCTTCGTCACCACCTTCGACCAACTCCGCGCGGACAACGATACGGCCCGACGAGGGCGGACGTCGCCTTCGAGCGTTTGAAACCGGCAGCGGCGCGGCCGGGTCGGGCAAGCCGCCCATGCTGGTTTTTGCTACTCGATCGTCGATCCTTCGGGATCGCTCGGCGGCGAATGTCCATGTCGCGGCACGCCATTGCCTATAGCGAAGCGATAGCAGCCGGGCCCGAGAAGCATCACGATTTCGCGTGCGTCGAGGCCCGCCTCTAGGGTCGGACACATCGATCTGACATATCTCCGATGATTGATGATAGGCCCTATTCGGAGATGACGGGATGGGCGTATACTTCGAACAGAAACTATCGATTTCTGGATCTAAAAGTACTCTTCTGCATTTTGTCGCCCGATGTATCGACATCGGCAGTGACGATGTTCCAATCGGCATTGCTTTCGAGCGAATTGCTCCCACACCGGTATGCCTCCCGGAAGGGAATACGATCGGTCGCCTCGGCTGTGACGTCGATGTGGGAGTCGAGGCGCTGACGGGCCGCGCGCGATCGTCACCGGATAGGGCGGAACTCGGACTGACCTCGGCGAGCATACTCGAGAGCGAGGACGCTCGATCTTTGGGTCTGACGACTCACGGCGGGCTGAAGGCGTGGCTATGGGAGAACGATCCGGGCGCTCTCGAGATAGGTCGAGCGGCTCTCGCAGCCTATGAACTCACCGCCCACTGGTCGCGTCAGGAATGGCAGACCGCCAATTGGGGTGGCAGCGCGGAGGACATGGAGTGTCTCGTCCTGTCCTTCGGTCTCGTTTACGAGAACGCGACCGAGATCACGATCAGGCTGACGACAAAGAGCGTGACGGTTCATCCTCTGATCGGGCATCTGTCACGGAACTTTCCATCGTTGAACTTCCGGCTCGTTCTCGCGGATGACGGCTATGACTTCCCCCTGATCTCGACCGCGACGCATGGCGACGTCGTGGATCGCCAAGTCGAGGTCACCGACGAATTCGTCGCTGAGATCGAGGGCGCGCCGCGAGAAGTCTCCGACTTCTATCTGACCCCTTCCGCCGCCAAGCCGGAGCCGATGACGCATGTCCGATTCTGGCTGTCGAAAAGACGGTTTCGTTCGTCCATCGCCGATTATCCAGTCTATTCGCCACCGTTTCGAGGATTTCCGCCGACACTCACCGACGAGCAAGCCGAAGCGAATTTTCGACATTTTCTCGATACCAAAGGCGACCGAAGCCAAAATCTGCGGACATTCCTCCGCTCGTTCCGGGTCGACATCAATGAGACCGCCCTGGGCATCCCGAACCTGGACCGGTGGCTTTGGCAGTACGGCGCTTTTCTCAAAGTCAGTGAGACCGGCGCAGCCCATCTGACGCATGAGCCGGAATGGAAAGGACATTGGCGCTCGGAGAACGTGCAGTTCGATCTTGCCACGCTTCTGGGTCAATCGATCGTCGACAGATACGATGGCTATCGATGGGAGCAGTACACCGATGTTCCGCCGGGCTTACGCATAAACGACGACCATTATCGATCCTTTACTATCTGGAACGGCGACCCGGCGTCACGCATCTGGATATTCCAAGACCTGCGGGTCATCTGCACTTGCCTTTACGAGATGAGCTTCATGTGGAGTCGACGACACTCCATTCATCTCCCCGGCCAGGATCTCAGACGCATCGCCTCGACCATTCTTTCAAGACCCGCGAAACAGGGCCTGCAGCACAGTCAGCCGTCAGAGGATTGACTAGGACAAACGACAGGCTGTTCCACGGCTCTTACGATCGCTCGACGCAGGGAGCTCGGTGATCGCAATCGCGATCGCGATCGGCCGGGTTTCGCGCCGCCTATCCGGCGCTCACACGACGAAGGCGTCGAGGAATGTGACGTGGTCCAGGGGAAAGGGACCGTTCGGAGGGACGAAGTTGAAGTCGCTTTCGCTCAGCCTTGACGCATTGACGTTGTGAAGCGTGATGGCGTTCGCAGGATCGATGCCGGCGAACATCACCAGAGTATCCTTCGTCCCGGCGATCTGATGGTAGATGACGTCATCGAAGCTCTGGACGAGTAGAGAGACGTCGAGACTGTCGGTTCCGATCTTGAACTTGTAGATGTCGTCCGCCCCGAAACCGTCCTCGAACACGAACAGGTTGGGTCCGGCGCCGCCATAGAGCCGGTCGTTGCCGGTGCCGCCGACGATCAGCGACAGGTCGGGTCCAGCCTTGATGATGTCGTCGCCGCCCTCTCCGGCCAATATGGAGAAGCCGCTGTCTTTGGCTCCTCTGATGACGTCGTCGCCGGCTCCGCCATAGAGAAAGTTGGCGCCCCTGCCCCCGACGATCGTGTCGTTGCCCCGCGACCCGATCAGGCCGACGCCGCCGTCATCCCCGGCGCGCGAGATGATGATGGTCCCCGTGGTGACGTCCGAGAAGTTCACGGTCGAGGTATCGCCGACATAGACCTTCTCGATGCGGGCAAAGGACCGATCGTCGAACTCGGTATAGTCCGATCCCTGGACGAACAGCGTGTCCTTGCCGATTCCGCCGTCGAGGCTCGCTCCGGCCCCGGTCATGACCAACCGGTCGTCGCCGGCACCGCCGAGCAGAATGTCATGACCGCCCGCGCCGCGCAGGGTGTCGTTTCCGGCGCCTCCTGCCAGGAGGTTGTCTCCGGCATTCCCCGCGAGGATGTCGGCTCCGCCGCTGCCGAGGAGATTGCCGATATGGGTCAGGGTATCGCCCTGGGCATCGCCACCCGTACTAACGCCCGAGGCGAGGCTCACCCTCACGCCGGCTGCGGAATGCTCGTAGCTGGCCGTGTTGTCGCCGCCGCCGCCATCGAGGCGATCCGCCCCGGCACCGCCTTCGAGGATGTCGTCGCCCGAGCCGCCATGGAGGACATCGCCGAAATTGCCGCCCACCAGCGTGGTCGAGCCGGTTCTATCGGCGTAATTCAGAAACAAACCACCTGTCGTGCGCAGTAGAGTGCCGAAGTTGAAGGTTAGATCCTGGCCGTCCGTATCGTTTTCATTTCCGATCGCCAGAACGCCCGATCGGAAATCGACGTGGATGTCGATGGAAGCATCGCTGGAGAAATAATCCCCGCCCATCGTCACGCTCGAAAGCGACGATGAATAGTCGCCGCCCGGGGTAATATACGTGCCGGCCATCGTCTTATGTCCCGCCTTTGGCGACTAATCGGGACTGTCTATTGGCCGCAGCTTAACCCGTCAATTGCAGGTCCCACGGAAATCGGGCCGATCTTCTCAACAGGATTTCACTCACCCTATACCCGACCTCGTCGAGCCCGACCTTTGGGTCGAGCTCGGGGAGACTTGGTGTTACGGCACCATCGGCAAGTGGCCGATGAGCTGCAGGAAGCTGACACCGACGATGTCGCGGGTGGCCTTCGTCATGATTCCGGCCTTCGTCGTGGCGATCGGAGACGTCGCCGTGCGACTGGACCAAGGCGACCGGCGAACGCCGGGGTAATGACTCACCCCGTGCCGGCGCGTCACCTGATCAGTGGCGGCAATGGCGGGGTCGTACCTTCCGGCAGAGCCGTCTGCGCCATGTTCATGCTCATGGCGAGCAGCGTGTAGTAGCCGTTGATCCCCGCCATCTCGATGGCACCCTGCTCGCCGAAGGCCTCGACCGCGCGGCGGTAGGTCGTGTCACTCACGGCCTTGTTGCGGTGAAGCTCGGTCGAGAACGCGTAGACCAGCGCTTCCTCGTTCCCCATCGCGTCCGGACGGCGACCTTCCTGGATCGACGAAACGACCGCCGGATCGAGGCCGGCCTTCAGCGCGATCGGCTGATGGATGTGCCATTCGAGCTGCTGCGTCCATTCCCGCGCCGTGATCAGGATGATGAATTCGCTGAGACGGAGGGGAAGCACGCTGCGATAGCGCAGGTGCAGGCCCATGTTGCTCGCGTTGGTCATCAGTTCCGGGCTGCGCAGCAAGGGCACGAACGGTCCGAAAACCGGCACCTTGCGGGCAGCCAGGAAGTCCTCGGACGCCTTCTTCTGGGCATCGCTCAGACGATCCTGCGGGATGTCCGGCATTCGGTCCTGGGCCAAGGCGGGAAGACTCCAGAGCAGGAATGTCGACAGGACCGGAAGGATCATGAAACGCATGGGATTCGCTCTCTCCGGAAGGACGCGCGACAAGCCTACGGCATCACCGGCGGGTGATAGGTCAGGGTGAAGGCGAGCGCCCAAAGCAGGAACAGCACCACCGGCAAGTGGACGATGAGCTGCAGGAAGCTGAAGCCGACGATGTCGCGAGCCTTGAGGCCGAGGATACCGAGGAGCGGCAGCATCCAGAACGGGTTGATCAGGTTCGGCAGCGCCTCCGCGGCGTTGTAGATCATCACCGCCCAGCCGAGATGGACCTGCAGCTCGTTGGCCGCCTGCATGACGTAGGGGGCTTCCAGCAGCCACTTGCCGCCGCCCGACGGCACGAAGAACCCGAGCACCGCCGAGTAGACGCCCATGGAGATCGGGAAGCTGCCCGTGGTGTTCAGCGCCACGAAAGCGTGGGTGATCACGTCCGAGACCGAGGTGCCGCCCGCGTTCTTGGCGCTCGTCAGCATCGCGCTGATCGCCGCGTAGAGCGGGAACTGGATCAGCACGCCGGCGGTGGCGGGCACCGCCTTCGCCACCGAGGCGAGGAAGTTCCTCGGGCGCCAATGCAGCAGCAGGCCGAGGCTGAGGAACAGCAGGTTGTAGGTGTTGAGGTTGGAGATCGCCGTGATCCAGGATTGGCGTGCGAATTCCTGGTAGAGCCAGCCGCCGGCGATGACGACGAGGAGCAGGGTCAGGATCGGCGAATGCTCCAGCCATTCCGAGGGCTGTTTCGGACGGGACTCGTCGGGCGTGTCGCGCGAGACGTCGAGGCCGAGGTCGTCGGCGGTCACGGCCGTGCCGGGCTTCGGCGCCGAGACATAGGCGATGACGATCGAGATCACGAACAGGATCGCCGCGATCAGCATCGACTGCCACAGGAAGATCGTCTCGCTGAACGGGATCACGCCGGTGATCGGCAGCAGGCTCGGCGGCAGGCTCTTGGGGTTCGCCTGCAGCTGGGCGGCCGACGAGCTGAGACCCATGGCCCAGGTGGCGCCGAGGCCGAGATAGGCCGCCGCTCCGGCCGCCCGGTAATCCATCCGCAATTCGGTGCGGCGGGCCAGGGCGCGGGCGAGGAGGCCGCCGAAGATCAGGCTGAGGCCCCAGCTCAGGAAGGACGACAGCATGGTCGCCGCCGCCACGAACCCGACGGCGCCCCGGCCGGTCTTGGGCACGAGGGCGAGCCGGTCGATCAGGCGCTGCACCGGGGGCGCCGTCGCCACGACGTAGCCGCCGATGGTGACGAAGGCCATCTGCATGGTGAAGGGGATCAGGCTCCAGAAGCCGTCGCCGAAGCTTTTGGCCACCACCAAAGCGGGGGCGCCGTTGGCCAGCGCGCCCAGGGCGACGATGACCACGGCGATGGCGACGAAGATGAAGGCGTCGGGAAACCAGCGCTCGGCCCAGACGGTGAAGCGGATGCCGAGCCGCGAAAGCGCCCCATCGCTCTCCGTCGTACCCGCCGGGTGGCCGGAACCCGGCTTGCCGGGATCAGAATCGCGGGGGTCTGGATGGAGTGCCGACATCTGAAATCCCGCCCCTGTCCGGCCTGGTCGACCAAGCCGGCGCAGCGCATGTTGCCCAAACGCGGCGCATGCTCAAGCCCGGCCATCCCGCTTTTCACCGGACAAGGGCGGAGGGTCGTCTCTCCTTCAATGTTCCTTCAATCCTGCCGGTCTACCTATTGGTCACTCCCCTTGGAGAGAACCACGTGTGACCCGGCCAGCGAGCAAATCCACCCTGGACTCCATCCGCGATCACCGCCGCAAGGTGGAGGTCATCGCCCGCGATCTCACCGACGGGAGGTCCGACGGTCGCGTGGGTGAGGATGAAAAGGCGTTCGGCTCCCAATCGGCATGGCTGCTCGGCATCCTGGCCAGCATCGCGATGGTCCTCGGACTCGTCCTGCTCATCCTGGCGCTTCCCCCGGTCCTCGATTGCCGAAGCCGGTCCGAGAGCGGGTTCTTCGTCGGCCAGACCTACGGCGCCTGCGTGTCGTCCAGCATCTCGGCGCGCTGGACCCTGCTCGAGGGACGGCTGAAGATGGCGATGCGCGGCTCCGGCCGCTGACCCGCGCTCATGATCGTAGGCCAGAGACACGATCCTCCGCCGACGCCACCGCGTGGTCGATATCGCTCGGTCGGGACACGCTCCTGGGCGGTGGAGAGGGTTAGGATTGCCGTCATCACAGCCGGCGAAGCAGGAAAGAGGGAGTGAAATCCTTGCTCTGGCTCAAGTTCGGAGTCGCTGCCTTGATAAGCGTCACCGGCGGAGCCGTCGTCATGGCGGGCACCTTCATCTGCGCCGTCGCCGCGTTCGTGCTTTCTATGTCCGTCTACGACTTATTGGTCCCGCACGATGTCCATTATGGAAAAAACTGGCCCATCAGCCGTGTTTTGACAGCATTGATCTCATTAATTGGAGGATTTATTGCGGGCATCATTGGAATGATTAGAATTTGCATATCGCTGGCTCCAAGGTTGAACCGTTTTTTCAGATGAGATGCGCATCGATGTGAAAGCCGACGAGTGACTTCCCAGATCGGGCAATCGGGCCGTCGCCAGCCTTCCCCGCGTCGCGGATCGTGGAAAGTGTGCAGTGGCTCAACCGCCGAGCGCGCGCCCAGCGCGACCTTAGAATGTTGACTCTCACCCCCCTGCGGCCGCTCCAGGGATATTGTCGCCTGCTCGAAAGCGGACATAAACCAGGGCATGAGCGTTCCCCCGTGCCCCTCGCCTTCTGAAGCCCTGACGATCGCTGGAACCATACTACGCGAGCGATATCCAGGCGCCTGCTTCGCCTTTGTCGCCGGGTCGATCATGCGAGGCGAGGGCACGAACCTGTCCGACATCGATCTCGTCATCGTCTTCGAGGCTCTGGAGGCCGCGCGCCGCGAGTCCTTCACCTTCAATGGCGTCCCGGTGGAAGCCTTCGTTCACGATCCCGGTACGCTGGCTTGGTTCATCAACGATGACGCAGCGCGGGGCCGTCCCTCGATCCTCAACATGATCGCCGAAGGTCATGCCATCGGTAGAGCCCTCAATCGGGCCGAAACGCTCCGGGACTCCGTCTCAATAAGGTTGAGAGCTGGCCCACCGGCGTTGACGCAGGCCGAGCTGGATGTGTTTCGGTACGAGATCACGGATGCAGTGGATGATCTGCGAGGGGAACGGAACGCGCCCGAGCGTCAGGCCATCGGCATCATGCTCTATCCCAAGATGGCCGAGCTGGCGTTACGGGGCCGAGGCCAGTGGAGCGGCGTAGGAAAGTGGCTGCCGCGGCTGCTTGCGAAGAACGACCAAACACTCGGGGATCGCTTCGATACCGCGTTTCGAGCGCTTTTCGGGGCCGGTCAGCCGGATCCCGTGATCGCTTTGGCAGAGAGCGAATTGGCCCCGCACGGCGGCCGATTGTTTGACGGGGATCGCCGAACCGCGCCTGCAAACTGGCGTGCGTGAAGGCTTTAGCGGGCGATGGACCGGTCCTGATGTCGAGCACCGCAGACCATCCGCTTCGGAAGCGACTTTGCCAAGGCGCCAGGACAGCCATCCGACTGTCCACGATGACGGCAACGAACCTGCATCCGCTTGCGTAAGTCATTTCTTCCGACGCGGACTGACGATTTTCCACCCGGTGCGTAATTTTTTTAGAAAAGTGCAGTCGCACGGCACGCCTTGACGGTGGAGGACCGATTACAAAACCCTTCATTCTCTCGGTGAAGGGTCGGACACGGCCCCGCTACACGCCCACCATCCGCCCGGATTCGACCATCGGGCCCGGCCACGAAGCGGCGTGACGGGTCCGTGGGCTCCCGATGGGGCGAACCCTTCGGGAGCCGTGGGAATGCCCCGCCTCAGTTGAGGGTGGCGCTCGTCGGGCGGCGCTCCGGCACGCCGGGATCGTCGCCGATCATCAGGCCGGACGGGCCGAGCCGGACCTGCACCGCCTCGCCGTCATGGATGCGGCCCGCGAGCAGCTGCTCGGCCAGCCGGTCCTGCACCGCCTTCTGGATCACGCGCTTGAGCGGGCGCGCGCCGTAGGCCGGGTCGTAGCCCTTGTCGGCGAGCCAGTCGCGAGCGTCCGTCTCAACCTCGAGGGCGATCTTGCGCTCGTCGAGGAGGGTCTGGAGCCGCCCGAGCTGGATGTCGACGATCGCCCCCATCTCCGACCGGCGGAGACGGTGGAACAGGATGATCTCGTCGATCCGGTTGAGGAATTCCGGCCGGAAATGCTGGCGCACCACGCCCATCACCTCGTCGCGGACCTCGTCCGTCTCCTGCCCTTCCGTCTGCGCCACCAGATATTCCGACCCGAGATTGGAGGTCATGATCAGGAGCGTGTTGCGGAAATCCACCGTCCGCCCCTGCCCGTCGGTAAGGCGGCCGTCGTCGAGAACCTGCAGCAGGACGTTGAACACGTCCGGATGCGCCTTCTCGATCTCGTCGAACAGCACGACCTGATACGGCCGGCGCCGCACCGCCTCGGTGAGCGAACCGCCCTCCTCGTAGCCGACATAGCCGGGAGGCGCGCCGATGAGCCGGGCGACCGAATGCTTCTCCATGTATTCCGACATGTCGATCCGCACCAAGGCGGTGTCGTCGTCGAACAGGAAGCCGGCGAGCGCCTTGGTCAGCTCGGTCTTGCCGACACCCGTCGGCCCGAGGAACATGAACGAGCCGATCGGCCGGTTCGGATCCTGCAGGCCAGCGCGGGCACGCCGCACGGCGGTGGCCACCGCCTCCACCGCCTCGCGCTGGCCGATGACGCGCTTGCCTAGCTCGTCCTCCATGCCGAGGAGCTTCTCGCGTTCGCCCTCCAGCATCTTGTCCACGGGCACGCCGGTCCAGCGCGAGACGACGCCCGCGATATGGGCCGGCGTCACCGCCTCCTCGACCATGCCGTCTCGGCTGACGGCGGATTCCGCCGCCGCCTCGATCTCGGCGAGACGCTTCTCGAAACCGGGGATCACGCCGTAGGCGAGTTCGCCGGCGCGCTGATACTGGCCCTGGCGCTGGGCGTTGGCGAGTTCGGTCCGGGCCTCGTCGAGCTTTTTCTTGAGCTCGGCGGCGGCTCCCAGCTTGTCCTTCTCCGCCTTCCAGCGGCTGGTGATGGTGGCCGATTGCTCTTCGAGATCGGCCAGTTCGCGCTGCAGCCGCACCAGGCGGTCGCGGGAGGCGGAATCGGTCTCCTTCTTCAGCGCCTCGCCCTCGATCTTGCGGCGCACCACCTCGCGGTCGATGTTGTCGAGCTCCTCGGGCTTCGAATCCACCTGCATGCGCAGGCGCGAGCCGGCCTCGTCCATCAGGTCGATGGCCTTGTCCGGCAGGAAGCGGTCGGTGATGTAGCGGTTCGACAGGGTCGCCGCCGCCACCAGGGCCGCATCCTGGATGCGCACGCCGTGATGCTGCTCGTACTTTTCCTTGATGCCGCGCAGGATCGAGACCGTGTCCTCGACGGTGGGTTCGGACACGAAGACGGGCTGGAAGCGACGGGCCAGCGCCGCATCCTTCTCCACGTGCTTGCGATACTCGTCGAGCGTGGTCGCGCCGACGCAATGAAGCTCGCCGCGCGCCAGGGCGGGCTTGAGCAGGTTCGAGGCGTCCATCGCCCCATCCGCCTTGCCCGCGCCGACGAGGGTGTGCATCTCGTCGATGAACAGGATGATGCCGCCGGCCGCCGCGGTGACCTCGGACAGCACGCCCTTCAGCCGCTCCTCGAACTCGCCACGGTACTTGGCTCCCGCGATCAGGGCGCCCATGTCGAGGGCGAGCAGGCTCTTGTCCTTCAGGCTCTCGGGCACGTCGCCGTCGACGATGCGAAGGGCGAGGCCTTCGACGATCGCGGTCTTGCCGACGCCCGGCTCGCCGATGAGGACCGGGTTGTTCTTGGTGCGGCGGGACAGGACCTGGATGGTGCGGCGGATCTCCTCGTCGCGGCCGATGACCGGGTCGAGCTTGCCCTCGCGGGCGGCCTCGGTGAGGTCGCGGGCGTATTTCTTCAAGGCGTCATAGGCGTTCTCGGCCGTGGCGTTGTCGGCGGTGCGGCCCTTGCGGAGGGCGTTGATCGCGGCATTCAGCGATGCGGCGGTGACGCCGGCCGCCGTCAGCGCCCGGCCCGCCTCGGTGTCCTTCTCCACGGCGAGGGCCAGCAGCAGGCGCTCCACGGTGACGTAGGAATCGCCGGCCTTCTGGGCGGCCTTCTCGGCGGTGTCGAACAGGCGCACGAGTTCGCGCGTCGCCTGCGGCTGCGCGGAATTGCCGGAGACCTTCGGCTGCTTCGCCAGCCATTGCTCGGTCTGCGCCAGGGCCACGCGCGACTGTCCGCCGGCACGGTCGATGAGACCGGCGCAGAGGCCCTCGGGATCGTCGAGCAACACCTTGAGCAGGTGGCCCGGCTGCAATTGCGGATGGCCTTCGCGAAGGGCCAAGGATTGCGCGGCCTGGACGAAGCCACGGGCGCGTTCGGTGTAGATCTCGAAATTCATGTCGTTCCTCTCCCCGTGCCGACGATCCACCGCCCGCCAAGCGGCGCGGCCCCGTCGAGACGTCGCTCCCCGACCGGACGGTCCGGGGAACATCGGCGCCGTGACGGCCGCCGATGCCTCACGATGTAGTGTTGCAAATGAGCACCACAAGACCCGATCACGGACTTGCGTGCGGATGCGGCTTCGGGCGAGGCTGAGGCCATGAGTGCTGCCCAGATAAGTCCCCCCGAACTGCGCCTGGAGGCGCTCCATCGCTATCCCGTGAAGGGGCTCTCGCCCGAGCGCCTGGACGCGGCGACGCTCCAGGCCGGAGCCTACTTTCCGGGCGACCGGCTCTTCGCCATCGAGAACGGGCCGTCCGGGTTCGATCCGGCCACGCCGAAGCACCAGCCGAAGATCAAGTTCCTGATGCTGATGCGCAACGAGGCCCTGGCCCGCCTCGATACCCGCTACGACGCGGAGACATCCGTGCTCACGATCAGCCAGGGGAACCACGTCGCCGTCGCGGCGGACCTGTCGCATCAGGACGGGCGGGAGGCGGTGGAGGCGTTCTTCCGCACGGAATTCGCGGATGCCCTGCGCGGGCCGCCAAAGCTGCTCGCAGCACCCGACGGCTTCCGCTTCACCGATTCGGCGCGCGGCTTCGTCTCGCTCCTCAACCTCGCCAGCATCGCGGCGACCGAGGACATGGTGGGAGCGCCCGTCGACGCGCTGCGCTTTCGCGCCAACCTCCACCTCAGCGGGCTCGCCGCCTTCGCCGAACTCGATCTCGTTGGGCGCGTGGTCACCTCGGCGGGCGGCGTACGCCTGCGGATTTCCAAGCGGACGGAGCGGTGCGCGGCGACCAATGTCGACCCGGCGACCGGCATCCGCGACCTCGCGATCCCGCGAACCCTCTCGACGCATCTCGGCCATACCGATTGCGGCGTCTACGCGGAGGTGCTGGGCGGAGGCCGTCTCGAACGGGGCGAGACGCTCCGGCTCGAAGCCTGAGGCCGTCTACTCGGTCACGATGAGCCTGCCTCCTCGGTCAGTCTAATCGAGATCCGGCGGACGAAAGCCGTGGCGCGGGCAAGCCTCGTTTCCACTCGGCGTGCGGGGGACGGGATCGGTCAGATCGCGTGGCGCGGGACGAGCACGATGGCGGCGGCGTAGCCGGCCCGGCGCAGGCCGCGGAAATCGGCGTGGCGCCGCTCGCAGGTCACCTTGACGTACCGCTTCTCGCCGTCGTCGACCCAGGTCGAGGCGGCCATGCTCTGGCCATGGACCATGCATTCCATCGGCGTGTTCGCCGGAGACACGATGACGTCGAGGGCCGTGGTGCGGGAGCAATCCTGCGTCGCGAGGACGCTTGAGCAAACCAGGGCAACGGCTAACAGTTCGGACATGACGGACCCCATTTTCGGTGCGACGAAAAGGTCCGCGGTGTTGCTCAGGCGTCGAGCGGCCGCGTGATTATTGCCTGAGCGTTCCCCACTGTATCTCGTTGGACTTGACCTAGCATGACGTATGCCAGGCTCGTTTCTTGATGAGCTTCGGGCTTCAGCGGCGGAGCGGCGAGGGTGCGATCCGCGAGGCGCCGATGACGAGGCGGTCCTCGATGCGGGACGTGAGCCAGACCGGCTCGGGCTCGGCGCGAGGCAGGATGCTGGCGACGGCATCGAGATCGACGACGTAATTCTCGGTCAGCTTTCGCCAGACATCGACGGGAGAGACGGCGTCCTTCCCGATCCGGCCCAGGGCGGCTGCGAGAACCTGAAGGCCGGTGAGCACCGGCCGGGCGACGAGGGGATCCGCGTTGAGCATCGGAAGATGGTCCTGTGCGATGTCACACACGATCACAGGACAGCGTTAACAAACGGTTACATCGCTCCGGTAACCCGCCTCCTCCGACCGCCCCCTTCCGCGGGGCTCGATTTTTCCGGGTTCGACCGGCTCGGAGCGCTTCGCGATGCGAGATCCCTGCGCTAGAAGCGCGTCGTCGCGCATCCCGATCCGGCGCCGAAGCGAGGACACGGCCACACGATGGAAGACCCCTTGTCGCAAGACGCCCTGCCGAACGTGCACGTGCGCGCGGAAGTCCTGGTCCAGGCCCTGCCCCACATGCAGCGCTACGACCAGGAAATCGTCGTCATCAAGTATGGCGGCCACGCCATGGGCGATCGCGCCGCGGCGGAGGATTTCGCCGAGGATATCGTGCTTCTCGAGCAATCCGGCCTGAAGCCCATAGTCGTCCATGGCGGCGGCCCGCAGATCGGGCGCATGCTCGGCCGGCTCGGCATCCAGTCCGAGTTTCGCGGCGGCCTGCGCGTCACCGACGAGGCCACCGTCGAGGTGGTCGAGATGGTGCTCGCCGGATCGATCAACAAACAGATCGTCGGCTGGATCTCGGCCGAGGGCGGCCGTGCCATCGGTCTCTGCGGCAAGGACGGCAACATGGTCCGCGCCCGCAAGGCGACGCGCACCGTGCTCGACCCCGAGAGCCAGACCGAGCAGGAGGTCGATCTCGGCCTCGTGGGCGAGCCGGAACACGTGGAACGCGGCGTCCTCGACGCGGTGCTGAAGGCCGAACTGATCCCGGTCCTCGCCCCGGTCGCCTTCGGCGCCGACGGGCAGACCTACAACGTCAATGCCGACACCTTCGCCGGGGCGATCGCCGGGGCGCTGCGGGCCAAGCGCCTGCTGCTCCTCACCGACGTGCCGGGCGTGCTCGACAAGGACAAGACCCTGATCCCCGAACTCACCCTGGAGGATTGCCGCCGGCTCATCGCCGACGGCACCATTACCGGCGGGATGATCCCGAAGATCGAGACCTGCATCTACGCGCTGGAACAGGGTGTCGAGGCCGTGGTCATCCTCGACGGCAAGGTCAGCCACGCCGTGCTGCTGGAACTCTTCACGGACCACGGCGCCGGCACGCTGATCCGCCGGACCTGAAAACCTCCGGCCCGGAACGTGGCGTCCACGTTCCGGGTCCGAGACTCCGTCACGACAGAGCCCCGCTCAATAAGATGACCCGGCGTCAGGCCTCCTCGGCTGCGTCGGGATCCTTCATGCCCGCTTTCGCCCAGAACACGGCCGTCGCCCTGCGATAGGCCTTGCGCAGGGCCGGGCCGTCCGGGCCGGCCGATCCGATATCGTCCCAGATCTGCCGGCAGAGCCGCGCCTGCTCGGTGAAGCGGCCGGGATTCTCCGTCTTGGAGGCGGCCTCCAGCGCGGCCACGATCCTGCGCATGCGATCGACATTCTCGGCGAACGTCTCGCCCCGTTCGGCGACACGCTGACGGGCGGCCTCGACCTTCGCCGCCCTGCGGTCCACCGAATTCTCGCCATCGGCCGCCTCGCGCGCGGGCACCGCCTCGTCGGGCTGGCGGGCCTCCTGCAGCTGCCTCAGCGCCGCACGGCCGCGCAGGATCAGCGCCTTGGCATCGGGCCGCCCCTGGGTCGCCGCCCGCAACTCGCCATGGAGGCGCCGGGCGACGTCGACCGTCTTGCGGGAGGGTGGCGTCTCGGGAATCGCGGCGGCCGCCCTTTCCAGCGCGGCGACGATCGATTCCGCATCGGCCGAGGCCTGCCCTTCGGAGCCGCCGAGCTTGGATATCGCCATGGCCTTGTGGTCGGGCTCAACGCTCACGATGAAAACCTCTCGATCGGTGTGAGGCGCCGCGCTGTGAGACGTCTCGTCGACATTCCGCGGTGTACGCCACGGCGGCGATGGTCGCGAACACGCGCCCGACGCCGCCTCGCACGAACGCCGACGTCACAGCGTGTCGCCGCCGGCCGGCATCGACCCCGGCGGCGCGTCGCGCCGGTCGACGCCGGATGCACCGCGCCAGACCTTCGGACCGGCCTCCGCAGCGGGGGCTAGACCTATCGCCTCGGCCGCGACAGCGTCAAGGCGAGGCAGAAATCGGAGGCAAGAGTGGCATGGATCAACCACCCCCTCCGTCCCATACCGACGTGGACGTCGCGATCCCGTAGCGGATCATCCGTCTCGGCGAATTCCCCGAACCGACGATCCGCCGTCACTCGCACCATCGTCAGGAGATGCTTGGCACCGCGACGGCGTTTCTTGTTCCCGACCTCGGATGCGACCGCCGCCATCGATGCCCCAAACGAAAAGAGCCACCCCGGAGGGTGGCTCTGATGCTCACGCCGAACGCGATGGAACGGTGTCAGGCGGCCTGCTTGAGGGCGGCCGGTGCATTGTCGTTCACGAGGAACAGCTCGCCGGCGGTGACGAGGGCGGTGCTCTTCGGGGTCAGACGGTCGGCGACGAAGGCGACCAGGGAGATGTTGGCAAGGCCGGCGACGGCGACGGCGGCGAGAATCAGAGCGGTCATGGAAGGCTGTCCCTCAGGGCGTTTGCGTTGCAGCATTTATGGCAGCGCTCGCCCCTCGTTGGTATACCAAACTCCAGATACCAGTCATGCGCCGAATGCATGAAGGCCGCCGGATATCGCCCGAGCACTGCGTTTAATGCATTATGCTGCACGAGCCCATCCGGTCGCCGGATTTTTACTTCATCCTCCTTGAGGCGTCCCGCGTCCCGCTTCCCCGTGACCGTATGCTAGCCCCGGGCCGGCGCCCGGGAAGCAGCCTATTCCCTCCGTGCCGATTCCGGCCGGAGGCTCTCCCGATGTGGGCGCATCCGGTCTCAAGGGCTTTGCCGCCGGTCCATTCGCATCGCGGAACTTAATCCGCCCCGTTGCGTGCGTGACGACACGTCCAGAATGAATGTGCCACCCCATATTAGTGTCAGACAGCAAGAGACGGACCTGATCCCAGGACTGTATTGCAAGGGAGCTCAGTTATACCAATGAAGACCCGTATCGCCGCCATCGCCACCGCTCTTGTCCTTGGCGTTGCTCCGATCTCGTCCGCCATGGCTTACGACAGCCCCTCCCGCTACACCGCATTCTCGCCCTACGAGGTCGACACCACCGGCTCGCTCTATGGCCGCGGCGATCTCGGCTCGCGCAATCCGGCCACCTGCCCGATGAGCTCGGCCGCCGAGGGCAACGCCAACCAGCAGAACTTCCCGGTCCAGCAATACGGCCAGACCTCCGGCGGCAACCGCTGCTGATCGGCGGACCGGAACACAGCCAGGGGGAGCTCAGTCATGGGAATGAAACTCTTCACATATGCGATGATCGGCGCCTTCGCCTGCGGCCTCATCGGGACCATCGCCGGATCGGCGACAGTGGTGATGGGCTTCTGACGACGGGGACGTCCAAGACGATCTGACGATCACGCGGCAGGGCGAAAGCCTCGCCGTTGTCATGTCCGGCACAAATGACGGCGCAGTCCTCATAGGCCGCATGATCTCACTCTATGACCGCAAGGCGGTAAACGCCTTGGCGACCGACGACGGGCCGGTGATGCTGATCAAGAAAACGCAGGCCAGCCTGCGCCGGTCTACCTGCTCGAACGATCCGACCATCCGGTTCTCGATGGACCCACTGCGCTATGGCAACCGCCCCATGGCGAGCGACCGCAATCGCTTCGTTCGCTGCGCGCCCGACTGCAATCAGGCGAAGTCCTTACGCGAGGAAGAGATGACGGTGGCGAAGGAGCTCAGCGAGGCCAAGGCTGCGAACGCGCGGGTCTTAATGGGCGCCATCATCACCGCATCGCAGGCCATGGCGGCCTAGAGCCGAGCGCAGGCCTTCCTGCGCAGAATGCTCAAAGACGGGGATAAAGGCAGGGGTCACGATGGCCGGCCTCACGACGCTTCTCGGCAATCGGCTGACGTGGTTCACGGTCGCCCATGTCATGCTGTTTTCCACCTTCGCGCGTTACGCGCCGGTCTCCTCGGTCGCCGACACGGTGAGGTTCGCCGCGACCACGATGGGGCCGATCGGAATGGTAGCGGGTCCAGTGGCGCTATCGCCGGATCTGAAGTGGATGGCCGACGGGCTCCGACCGGTGCTCAGCGAAGGATCGGCCTGCGAGCGCCCGCCGCTCTAAACCCCGGCACGCCCCGTGCCTCGCTCAGCATTGGTGTTACGAATGGACCCGCCCGCCTTAGGCCGTGGCGGGTTTTCTTCGTTTTCAGGCCGGAACGAACGAGACGACGAGACGCCCACCGAGCGCATGGGCCGCCGCCTCCATCTGACCCAATTTGGTGCCGTGGTCCGGATCGAGAATTCGGCGAACCTCGACCTCGTCCCGATCCATCGCCTTGCCCAGCGCGGACTTCGACAGGCCGCTTCGTTTCCATGCCTGATACACCGCCGCCTTCGCTGCGGTGCGGCTGGGCAGCGAGGCCCGGTCGGCACCATCCGCAACGGTACGCGGCGCATGGAGATCGTCCCCGTCCTTGATCCGGCCGCGTACAGCCGCTGCCAGAGCCTCACGCATTTCGCGCAGGGCCGCTCTTCGTAGTGCCGCCACCTATCGCTTCGGGCAGATCCTCAGACCGCGCAACGAAGTACCCGTCCTCTTCTCGGACCGACACACCGTAGGTCCATTCGTTCTCCATCGGCGGTAGCGGGCTAGCGAAGCGCAAGCACGGGTAAAATCCCGCCGCTAGGCGGGGTTCAACTTAAGCGACCTCCGTACCTCCTTAACAATCACCGGGTTAAGCTCCCCGCTTTGTATTGTTGTCTTGTGATCGCCTGATTTTATCCGATAGCGACTTCCTCTTCCTGCGTCCTTGTCCACCTAAAATCTTAGATTATGCTTTCGGGCGTACTTGGCGAGGTCTCGGATAAGTGCTTCGCGCTTCACCTCTCGTCTCCGTTTCGGCAAAGACAATATCGAACATTTATATTGGATATTAAAGAGGCGTCGAACATGAATATTCAATCACGGGCGAGCAAAGCGGTATCGCTTTGGCTGGGCTGGTCTTGCTACCGTTCCATTATCCGAGCCCAGAATGCCCGAGCCGTCGCGCGGAGGCGAGCGCGAGATCCGGCGACAACCAGGTTATCGCGTCACACTACACAAGCATAGAACTTTCATTTTCTTTATTACCCTCCGCCGGCGCCGAGTATCACGACTATACTTTCAATGCCTGAAAGGCCGTGTTTCGATCTGCTCGATACGGCCGGTGTCAACCTCCGATACAACATCAGCAAGCTGCATCATTTTCAAGGAGGCTGCGCTACCGAGCAGCGTGATCGCTACCAACCATAAAAAAAACAAACATGCTTCACTAATTCTTCAACATCCGCTCTGACGCTAGACTGTGGCCAGCGCCAGAGGCGGACGATCACCACGATCTCGATGCGGTCCGAATGAAGGCAATCCTCGGCGCCAAACATATCGTCCCCGCAACGCTCAGGACCGGGGCTCCGTTCAGGGCGGCCATCCTGAAATCCTTCGAGGTTATCGATGACTCCGGCGGCACCGTGCTGACCATGCCGTTCGACAATGTCGTTGTGCTTGGCACCAAGCCGTCGATGAAACGAACAGGGGTATGGCACAACCAACTGCCGCAGCCCCAGGGCAAGCGCGATGTACACCAATCTTTGAGTGTTGCGCAGGCGAGACACATGGCAGTCCGTTGCTCGATGAGCAGGTTGCGGTGTAGCCTTTTCGTATTTTCTCAATGCCATCGGTTGTACGCTGCACTGCATGCAACGGACGTCCTTTTCGTCGCAGCGATCCCGTGCGTTCCCTTCCAGGCCAGCTATTGATAATGCGCAGCAGAATGCGACCGATCGATTTCCGGTGTCTGGCGCTTTTTTGCTTTTTTGGCGGGCTTTGCCCGGTGGTGGCCGAGGCAGGAAAGATGCGGTCAGCCCCACAGGAGACCGCAATCGATCGATGCGACAGCGCCGCTGCGGCACCATGGGACCCGGATTCCTCCAACGTGCCGTCGCGGGTGGAATTCCGCGATTTGCAGGCTCAGCAAGCAATCGAAGCGTGCCGGCGCGCCGTCGATCTGTCCCCCGACATGCGTCGCCTGAGCTTCCAGCTCGGGCGCGCCTATGATCGGCAGGGTGCAAATCCGGATGCCTATCGCGCATATCGCGTCGCGGCCGAGCTGGGGAGCGCTGCCGCCAAGGTGAATATCGGCATTCTCTACCGTCAGGGACGGCGCTTCGAGAAAAACGAGGTGAAGGCCCGCACTTGGTTTCGCGATGCCGCGGAGATGGGTCTCGCCGAGGGCATGTATTGCTACGCGACGGCCCTCGATAACGGTGTCGGCGGGCCCGCAGACGGTGTCGCCGCGCGGACTTGGTACGTCAAGGCGGCCGAGCGAGGGACGTCGAAGGCACGCGACGCCCTCGTCCGCCTCGACATCGATGGTCTCGGTACGGGCACCCGCTGTGATTGATTCGCGCGCTTACCTCGAACGATGCCTCGGAGAGCGCGCATGACGGAGGGCTCGCGTTTCGTCGGAAGCCGCACGCTCGCAGGTCTCGACCTCGTCCGGATCGACGACCGGATCGTCATCGAAAACCATGAACGGCTGGTCCGGCTCCTCCGTCAGCGTTGCGGCGAGTCCACTGCCGCGCTCTTCGCCGCGCCGGTCCTGTCCCACTCCAATGGGTCGGCCGCGGCGCGCGTCGACTGGTACACCTCCCTCGATGGCCCTTCGCGCAACCTGGAGGACCTGGATTCCACCAGCGCGGTCGAGCTGAGGGGACGCATCCGCGCTCTGCTCTCGGGCATCGAGCCACTGCTGCGTGACCCCGAGGATGGCCCGTTCGTCGCAGCCTGCCTCAACCTAGCCTCGCCGCGCGCAGTCCTGGCCATCGGCACGGAGCCGCTGCTGATCGATTGGGGGCTCCTTCCGGCCGGTCTGCTGGGCGACGAGCAGGGCCGTATCCGCCATCACGCGGCCGCCCTCGGCCATCTGGTGCCGGACGATCTGCCGATGCCGCCGATCGGTCGCGCGGATTGGTCGGCCCGGTTCCGGCCGGTGCAACCGAACTCCCAGACCAACGAGCCGGTAGGGCCGGCTCCGGAACCGCGCGGATATCGTCCTGGTGTGCGTCCGTGGACGGCACCTGTCGTCGCCACCGCTCTGGTCGGCATTCTCCTCGGCCTCTCCTTCGTTCCAGGCGTGCTGGCCTTTCCCGAGCCGCCGCGGGCGATCTCGGGTGAGGCGCGTACCCTGCTTGCCGCCTGGCTCGACAATCTTCAGCGTAGACGCGACGTCTTGGCGTCCGCCTCAGCTTTCGCCTGTCCGCGCCTGCGTTCGGAGCTGCCCGCGCTCGTGCCCCAGAGCCCGGTCGGGGTTCGCCTGCCCATCGAAACCCCGACCCGTCCGCAGGCGCGCGCCGCGATCGGGCCCGTTCCGGCGATCCAGGGTTCACCAGGACCGGCGGTGGCGACCGACCCGGCGAGCCTCGTCGGTCGGCTGGAACGCGGCACCGTCCTCGTCCTGGCAGGCGACGCGACCGGCTCGGGCTTTTTTATCAGCGACGAACTCGTCATCACCAATCGCCACGTCGTGGAGGGCGCGGCGTCTCTACGGATCGCGGGACGCCATGTCGGCATCGTTCAGGCCACCCTCGTGCGGACCGGGGGCGAAGGACACCTCGATGATTTCGCACTTCTGCGCGTCGCACGACAGGCGGACATCCAGCCCCTTGCTCTCACCGCTCCCGGGCGGCCGCTGACGCCCGTCGTCGCCGCCGGCTTTCCCGGCCTCCATCTCGGCACCGACCCGACGTTCAAGCGCCTCGGCGAAGGCGATGCGTCCGCAAGCCGCGAACTGGAGCCGGTGCTCCAGACCGGCGTCGTCAATCACCTCCAACGCTATGACGACGCGGCCGTGACGCTGGTGCTCCACAGCGCCGAGATCGCCCCGGGCAACAGTGGTGGTCCCCTCGTCGATTACTGCGGACGGGTGGTCGGCGTGAACAGCTTCGGCCGCAGCGATGGCCGCCTACCCGTTACCGCGCGCTATGCACTCGGCACCGATGGGCTCGCGGCATTCCTCGCGGCCGGCGGTGACAACTCCACCCTCGACACCCAGCCCTGCGATCTACAGGCTGCGCCGCGCGAAAATCCGCCCGTCGCAACCATCGAACCCGGCCCCGCGGCACAGCGCGACGCAGTTCCGAACGCCGCGGCGGCCACGGCCGGACCCGTTCCGGAAGTGGCGCCGATCCCGGCACCGCAGGATGGTGCCACCATCCAACCCACACCACCGCGCCCCGCCACTCCCGCTCCATCGCGACCCGCCCCCCGGCAGGGTCGCGATGCACGCCCGCCAGTCCGCTGAGATCGGCCGCCGGATGTCGATCAACACCAAACTGACCGAGACGCCGCGCAAGGGATTCGACGCGGTCAATCTGAAGCTCAGCCAGCAATACGAGCAGCTCGTCGATCTCCTGGCCCAACGTCTCGGCCCGGACCACGCCCGGCTCTTTGCCGAGCCGGTGCCGGTTGCCATGACGAAGACCGGGCTTCCGGGGATCGCTTGGTTCGCCGACGGCGACGGCGAAGTCCGACCTGTCACGCGGCTCAACCCCGACGAAGCTCAGGCCCTTCGGCGTGCAGCCGCACGGCTCACTTCGGACGTGGCGAACTTCGCGGACACGCTGGAAGGCGAAGGTGAGGCCTCCCGAGATCTCGCACGCCTCATACGCGACGCTCTCGTGACTCCCGACGAGGATCACCTCTGGTCCCTGGACGGTCAGCCGGTTCTCGTTGCCTGGGGGTATCGCCATGCCCGATTGGACGGCATGGTGGCCGAGCGGGGCGTTGCGATCACCGCGAGCGCCGCTTCTCCCATCGCTTCAGCGGCGAGACCGCAGCGGGTCGCTCCGCCCGTGGCAGCCGCCTCATGCCCGCCGCCGCCGTCTGTCGGAGCTACGACGAGCAGCGTCTGGAGGGGACTTGCGCCTGCGTTCTGGCTGCTGTTCGTCATCCTGTCACTCCTCCTCGGAGGCCGCCTGCTCCAGGCTTGCGGCGTGGGGGGGGACGGCTGGCCGCCCTGGCTGAGGAGTGTCCTGCCGGATCACTGCCCGGTCGCCTCCATCGTCGTCGACCCGCTCGAAGCGTCCCAGCGCGCGGCGATCCAGACGACGGAAGCCGAGCTGCATGCCGCCGAACTCGCGCTGACCCGCCGCGCCCTGGCCTGCGACGCGAGTTGTCCGCTCCCCCAACGCGCCGCGGTCGAGGTGCCTCGGACCGAGACACCGCGCGCCATCTCCGCCGATGTCGAGCGGCGGCTGGAGCGGATCGAACGCGGGCGCTATCTCGAACTGACCCTGGCCTGGGAGGGATCACCCGATCTCGATCTGCAGGTGGTCTGCCCCGATCAGACCCGACTCCAGTTCAATAACCGCGCGGCCTGCGGCGGCCGCCTGGTCGCCGACCAGAACGAAGGCGGGGGCACCAGCGCCAGTCGCCCAATCGAACACATCATCTGGGACGTCGCGCCGTCTCCCCCGGGCACCTTCGGCATCGAGGTAAACCTGTACGAGCGGCACGGTGATCCCCGCGCCGGTATCCCGTTTCAGATCGTCCTGTCGAGGAACGGCCAAGTGGTGCGAGAGGAGCAGGGAACGGTCTCGGCGCTCCGCGTACCGAAGAGCGTCTTCACCTTCCCGATCCCCCTCGCACCATCGTCCGGAGCCGCTGCTGCGCCGTGAGCGCCCGTTCCGGCAGCAACGTCCTCCCTCAAGAGATTGTATCCGTCGCGATGTTCGTCGATCCCGTCACCTTCGGTCCCACGATCCGGCTCGTGCCGCATAGCGGCGTGCAGTTCGTCGAATACACCTTCAACATCGATACGGTCGGACGCCTGTCACGCCGCTTCATCGAGCGCGAGGTCGAGGCCCCCCCCCAGCAGCCGGGCCGGCGGACCTACCGGCTGCTGCCGACATGGGACGAGACCGACCCGGGCGGGGACGAGATCGAAACCGCACGCGGCACCGATCGCGAATACGCCATCGGCGAGCGGAACGCGCTTGAGGTCTTCCTCGAGAAGTGGACGCCGGTGCCGATGCTCCGCGTGAAGTCCGGAATCGAGGGGGGCGACGAACTCGACGTCGGCCCGACCAACTGGGCGCGGGTCCGCATCGTCGAAGTGGCGGACCGCGCGCCCGACAGCCCGATCAGTCATCGGGTGATCTTCGCGTTCGACACGGAGCTCCTGGAGCGCCGTCCCAACCGGCCCTATACGGCGCCGAGCCTGGACGATGCGGCCAACGAGCACGAGTTCCGGTTCGCCTTCCGCTTCCGCGACATCGGCTGGTTCCTCGGAGCGGCTTCCGACAGCGAGGAAGCCCGGCAGCGCGCCGGCTTCCAGGAATGGGTGCCCTCCTGGCTGTCCGAGCAGTTCCGCGAGTTCAAGGCGGCTCAAAGGCCTGACCGCCCGCTGCGTGACAGCGACTTTCCCAACACCCTCGAGCATTATGCCCGCTATCTCGTCATGCTCGAATACCTGCAGCGGGCGATCCAGCCGCGCGTCATGCGTCTCACCGATACGGTGACGGCGATTCCGGCGATCAAGCCGGTGACCGTCGATCTCATCCTCGACATCGGCAACAGCCGCACCTGCGGCATCCTGATCGAATCTCACCCCAACGAGGACCGGGTCGACCTCAACAACTCCTTCGTTTTGCAGTTGCGCGACCTGTCCGAGCCCGAACAGGCCTATGTCGAGCCGTTCGAGAGCCATGTGGAGCTCTCTCATGCCCGGTTCGGACGCGATCACCTCTCGCGGCTCTCGGCACGCCCGCGGGCCTTCTTCTGGCCGAGCCCGGTCCGGGTCGGCCCGGAGGCCAGCCGTTTCCGGGAATTGGCGCAGGGAACCGAGGCGGTGGGCGGCCTATCCAGTCCGAAGCGCTACCTCTGCGACGTCAGGCCGGTGAACCAGGAATGGCGCTTCCCCGACCGCGACTACGGTGCGGACGGAACCAGCCCGCTGATCGACCGGACCATCCGACAGTTCGTCAACAGCCGCGGCGACGTCATCGCTCAGCTCGATGCCGACCGGAAGCGGTACGGAATCCGGGTCCAGGCGGACGACCGGATCGGCGCCTCGCGGCTGACCTTCTCGCGCTCGTCCTTCTTCACCTTCATGGTGGCCGAAGTCGTCTGCCACGCCCTGTCGATGATCAACAATGCCGGCGTGCGCGAGCGCCGGCGGACGAAGGACGCGCCGCGCAAGCTGCGTCGGATCATCCTCACCCTGCCCCCGGCCATGCCGGTGCAGGAGCAGCGCCTGCTACGCTCGCGGGCCGAGGGGGCCGTCAAGCTGATCTGGCAGCTCATGGGATGGGCCGACAACCCGCCTCCGGGCCTGACGCAGCCGGAGGTCCACGTGGCCTGGGACGAGGCGAGCTGCGTCCAGTTCGTCTACCTCTATGGCGAGATCACTCAGAAATTGGGAGGAGCCGTCGACGGCTTCCTCAGGCTAATCGGCCGGCCTCGACCATTCGCCGAGCCGGATACGCGGCCTCTCCCCGGTACGCCGGCCGAACCGTCGGTGCGCATCGCCAGCATCGATGTGGGTGGCGGCACCACCGATCTGATGGTGACGACCTACTATGCCGAGGGCAACCGGGCGATCAAACCGGTGCAGAACTTCCGCGAGGGGTTCCGGATCGCGGGGGACGACATCCTCAAGAGCGTCATTGAGCGCCTCGTGCTACCGACCATCGAGGAGGCGTTGCGCAAGGCGGGGCACCCCGATCCGCACGCCCTCCTTCTCGAGCGTTTCGGCGGCGACCGCGCCAACATGGCCGAGCAGGAGAAGCATCTGCGGCGGCAATTCGTGTCGCGCGTACTGGAGCCGATCGGCCTGCGCCTGCTGGCCGATGTCGAGGCCGAGGGAAACCTCACCACTCGCCCCTTCGCGAAGTTTTTCCCCGAGCGCGGCGGCCGAGTCGTACGCAGGGCGTTGCCGCAGCAGCGGCTCCTCGATTTTCTGGAAGGTCCGGCAAGGCGGGATGGAGCGAGCGGCTTCGCCCTGGTGGATTGCGTCTTCGAGGGCCGCGCTGACATCGTCGGCGCCTGCGTCGTCTCGGTTCTCGACCTCGTTCTCGACAACCTGTGCGAAGCGATCCACGCCCTTGACGTGGACGTGGTGCTCTTGTCGGGGCGCCCCTCCCGGCTCTCGGCCTTCGTTGACCTGCTCGTCAACAAGCTGGCCGTTTCGCCCGACCGGGTAGTGCCGCTCCACCAGTATCAGGCCGGCAACTGGTATCCGTTCCGGGACCGGGACAATCGCCGCATCGGCGACCCCAAGACCACGACGGCGGTGGGCGGCATGCTGTGCGCGCTGGCGGAGAGCCAGCTCACCAACTTCACCCTGTTCACCAATCGCCTCGGCCTGCGTTCCACCGCCCGCTACATCGGCGAGATGGAGCTGAGCGGCCAGTTGAGAGATGCGGGCCTGTGCTTTCGCGACGTCGATCTCGACGCGCCGCCCTCCGCCCGAGCCAGCGGCCCGGCGATGAGCGCCAAGCTTCGCTACTATGCGCCGATGCGCCTCGGATATCGGCAATTGCCCGTCGAGCGCTGGATCGCGACGCCGCTCTATCGCCTTCGCGTACGAACCGGGCAGGAGGCGACGCAGTTACGCCTTCCCCTCGACATCACCCTGGAGCGCAGCGGCGATGGGCGAGCCGACGACGACAGCCCGGATGCCCTGATCCGTTCAGAATCCATGAAGGAAGAATTCCAAATCACCGACGCCTATGACGCCGATGGCCTCGATGTGAAACGAAAAGTCGAGCTCGTCCTCGACACTTTGGTGTCCGAGCAGGGCTACTGGCTCGATACGGGCATCCTCTCCGTCGATTGATCGTCACGTCCACTCGGATCGAACACACAAATCCATCATGTCCAACGATCTTCTTGCCGAAACCTGCCGAGATACCAGCCGGCTCGCCCAGGATGCCGAGCGCTGGCTCGGTGACGAGGCCAATGCCTCCATCGTCGGCCGTGAGCGCGAGGATCTCGTGCGCTACACGCGCAAGGTCGCCTATCGCGCGGAACGGCTTCGGCGAGCCGCGCAGAGGCCAATGTGTGTCGGCGTGTTCGGCCCGAGTCAGGCGGGGAAATCCTACCTCGTGGAAGTGCTGGCCCGTCCCGAGAACGGGTCTCTGCGGGCGCGCTTCGATGGAAGCGACCCGGTGGATTTTCTGGCTGAGATCAACCCCATCGGCGAGAAGGAAGCGACGGGACTCGTCACCCGGTTCAGTGCGCAGGGCAGCGGGACACCGACCCCACCCGGTGCACCGGTCAGGCTCCGAGTGTTGACGGAGAGCGACCTCATCAAGGTCCTGTGCAACAGCTTCCTGCACGATGGCGACGCCACGAAGGAGCAGCCTCCACGCCCCGAGGATATCGCGGCGCTCCTCGCCGACCTGCGGACCAAGGTCGGCCCCGGCACTGGCCGCTTCATGGGAGCCGAGATCGACGACCTGCAGGATTACCTGCTCGACCAGGCCCGCGGCACCCGTGCCCTCGATGCCCTGGCACGGTACTGGGACGAGGCGCGGGTTCTGGCCTCGGGACTCGACCTCGAGGGGCGTGCACGCCTCTTCGCCCCCCTTTGGGGAGGACACGCCGCCTTCACGGGGCTGTACCGTGATTTCGCCGAAGCTCTCGAACGTCTCGGTCATCCCGACGAGATCTTCGCGCCGCTCACCGCCCTGGTGCCGCGCGAGGGCAGCATCCTCGACGTGGCCACGCTCACGGGCCTCGGCTCGCCCGGCGGCGGCGACATGCTTCTGGTTCATGGAGCATCGGGTGCTCCGGTCGCCCTGCCCCGTGCCACCGTCGCGGCCATCACGGCGGAGCTGCGGATCGACATCGCCGACGCGCCGCGCGCTTTCCTGCAGGAGGCGGACCTGCTCGACTTTCCCGGCGCGCGCAGCCGCCAGAAGGTCGACCTGACCCATTTCCTCGCCGACCATCCGGATTCCCTCAAGGAGACCTTCCTGCGCGGCAAGGTCGCCTACCTGTTCGACCGCTACGTCGCCGAGCAGGAACTGACGACGATGCTGCTCTGCATCAGGCCGTCGAACCAAGAGGTCGTGACGCTGCCGGATCTGGTGGAGCGCTGGATTACCCAGACCCACGGCAACAGTCCGGAGGCAAGGGTCGCCCTACCCAACCTGCTGTTCCTGGTGATGACTTGGTTCGACAGTCATTTCATTGACAAAGCGGGCGATGCCGGCCAGGATGCCGGCTTGCGCTTCCGCAACCGGATCGAGGCCTCGCTGCTGGGCTTCTTTGGAAAGGCGCATACCTGGCCGCGGCAATGGACGCCGGGCACGCCGTTCCGCAACGCGTTCTGGTTCCGCAATCCGAACTATCCGGCGGAATCCGTGATCCGCTACGAGGGCCGGCGGGAGGTCGGCTTCCTGCCCGAGAAGCAGGACCGCATCGCCGAGCTTCGTCGCGGCTTCGTGGCCCTTCCCGAGGCGGCCGCGCATTTCCAGGACCCCGCACGCGCCTTCGACGAGGCATTGCGGCTCAATGACGGAGGCGTGAGTTACCTTGTCGAGAACCTTGCCCGCGTCTGCCGGCCCGAGCTGAAGGCCACGCAGCTCGCTTCGCGGCTGGAGGGATTGCGGGCAGAGCTGCGCGAGCGCATCGGGCGCTTCCATGTGGCCCTCGACATCGAGACCCGTCTCGCCGAGCGGCGCGAGGCTGCCGGGCATGTCTTCGATGCCCTTGACGAGACCGTCGCGACGGGGGGCTTCGGCTCGCTGCTGCGCGAGCTCCTGATCGACGTGGGCACCCTCACCGAAGCCCTCCACGGGGCAAGCGCGGCGCCGGGAGACACGGCCGCCACGCCCGGCTCCGGCCGCATCTCTCGTCCCGGCGCGATCCCGCGACCGGGCGCGCCGAGCCCGGCGGCACGTATGCCAGTGCCGCCGGGCTCGGATCGCGAGCGCGGGCTGGCACGGGCGGCGGTGGCTGCGTGGATCGGCTCCATGCGTCGGCGGATCGAGGCCGAGGGGTTCGCGCTGCGCTTCCGGGTTCCCGTCGACGTCATGGAGATCATCGTCGGCGAGATGATCACCCTGGCGCGCCGGGCGGATATCGAGAGCGCCATAGCGGCCGACCTGCGCGCCCTGGCCACCGTGGAGCGGGCCGAGCAATCCACCGCGAAGCTCGCCCTCATCGCGGCCACGCGCCTGAACCGGCTGAGCGGTGACCTCGGTTTCGGCCTCGTCCCCTCCATTGGCGAGCGGCCGTCCATTCAGGAGGAGGCCGGCGACAGGGTCGCTTTCGCCCCGAGGCCCATCTCCTTCGACGCCAGGTCGATCGGGAGTAGTCCCACGGCGTTCGGCCACACCTACGCGACCGACTGGTTCCATGGCTTCTACCGGGTGGTGGAGGACAACGCGAAAAGCGCGGCCGGCGTCACCATCGACCTGGAGCAGAACGGCAGGCTGGGCGCGATCCTGGCGGGCCTCCAGCCGCGCCATGCGGCCTAGGACGCTTTCCGACGAAGCCGACGCCGCCCTTCGGCAACGCTTACAGCAGGCGTCACCACGCCGGCATCGCCTCATCCTCATAGATTGCCTCAGACGGCTCGCCTGGACCACGCCATGACCATTCGCATCACCGAGGACGACGACGAGATCGGTGGCCACGCCTTCATCGATTTGGGTCGGCGCGCGACGGCGCCGCTCCTGTCGTTCCGCCGCCAGGATGCCGAGCCGAGACACCTCGGCGGCGACGGCTGGCAGCCGGAAATCGCGTGGCTCGCACCGCTGTCGATGTCGGAGCGCGATGGGCGAACAGTGGCGCGGTTCGGCCCCACGGTCGTCGACCGGATCGAGGAACTGGTCCCCATCGAGATCGTGGGCCAGGACGGGATCTCCTTCGGCGTGGTCTCCTGGCCGTTCATCACACCGGCGCCCGTCGGATACGGCATCCTCGCCGCCGATCCGAAACCCGCGCCCAGCCTGACGCAGGCCTCGCTTCCGGAAGAGCCCCTTTCCCCGCCGTCACCGCCGGCCGAAGTGGCGGACCCCGAGCCGGAGCGGCCATCGCCACCCGTCAGCCCTGTACGAGACGAACCGGCTCCGCTCCCTGTCGTAGTTCCTGCGCGGCGCCCGATATGGCGGGCACTGGCGCTCGTCTTCCTGATCGTGCTGGCGGGGGCCGGAATCGGCGCCTATCTGTTCCGGGACAACCTTCGTGTTGTCCTGTTCCCCTCGACACCGCCATCGCCTGTCCAGGCGGAAGCCCCACCGCTTCCCGCCGCCCTGACACCCCCCGCACCCGAAGCACCGCGCCTGACGGCCGCCGAATTGCGGCAGCGCCACCTGCAACTCCTCGACCAGGGCGCTGCGGGAAGCGCGTTCCTGACGTTGGGCGGCGTGGCCATCGAGGCCCGCCAGGGCGGGGCGGCCTTCAGGGCGTTCGAGGAGGCCGACCCCGTCGCCAGCGCCGACGCGGCGTGGCAGATCGCGCGGTTCTATGACCCCCGGAACACAGACGCGACCTACCGGGAGGCGGCCCGCCCCAACGTCTCCCGCGCAGCCTACTACTACGCCCTTTGGCGCAACCGCTCGCCCCGCCACACGGACGAATTGCGAAGCCTTTGCGACGCCAACACGGATCTCGTCGCCCGCGACGAGCGTCTGCGCGCGATCTGCCGTCCATAAGCCCCGCCATGAAGAGCCCGAAGAGACCCGCCATGGCCCTGCAGCCGATTCACAGATTTCGCCGACCCGGAATCGCGGCCCTCGCGGCCGTACTCATCATCGGCGCCCCGCTCGCCTGGGCGGCCGCCCCGGGTGTCTTCGTCAAGACGGCGACCGGCAGGAGCAGTGCCGTCACCTCCCCGCGTATCGCGCTTCTGATCGTGCCCCAGGCGTCCACGACGGGAAGCCGCGCCGCGACCGCGCATGCCGACGAGGAAGCCTATCGCAAGCGCCTGCTCGAAATCGGGTTCGACGTCTGGACCTTCGGTCCGGCGGACCGCCCGGAACTCGAACGGAGCTTGCGCGAGGCGGCGGGGCGGATCCCCGAAGGCGCCCAGGTCGCGGTGATCGCCCTCGGGCAGAGCATCGGCGGAGAGGACGACGTCTTCCTCGTCCCCGGCAACCCAGCCGATCTGGCCCAGCGCCCGAACCTCGTGGACAGCGACGGGGTGCGCCTGGGTGACCTGATGCGACGCCTGTCGCGCCGGCAGCTCCGAGACCTCGTGGCGGTCATCGACGAGTGCCAGCCCACCGCCGGCGGAAGCTGCGATTTCGACGGCGCGACCGGTGGCTCGGGCGCCAGCGTCATGGGAGCGCAGAGGGCGGCCCGGCGGGCGCCCGGCGCGGCCCCGCTGGCGGGACGTGCGTCCCTGCGCGACGTGCTCCTTGGGGCCATGGCCCAGGAAGGCCAGAACTTCCTCCAATCCTACGAGTTCCTGCAGCGCGGCCTCGCCGACAGCGACCTCGAGCCTAGGGCGAGCGGATCGCTCACCACGACCTTCGCCTTCCTGCCGCAGGGCTTCTTCGCGGGGATGACGACCGGCTGCAACAAGATCGATCCCGATGCCGACGCGGCCGCGCTGCGCACCGTCGCCCTCGATCCACCGATCCGCGAATGCGAGGCGATGACCGCCGCCTATCCTTATGCCCGCCACTTCGCGGACCGACTCCAGGCCGGGCGCGAGCAGCGGGCCTACCAGAAAGCCGTCGCTTCCTGCGAAGATCGCTTGAGCGCGCCGAGCTATCTCAGCGCCTACCCGGCCGGACGGTTCCGCGGCATCGTCGAGGGCCATATTCTCGAATGCGACCGAGTGCGGGATCGACAGCAGACGGAGGAGGACCGTCGCAGGCGCGATGCGGACGATCAGCGGCGTCGCTGGGAAGAACAGGCCGAGCGAGAGCGGCAACTCTTGATCCAGAGGCGCTCGGACGCGGAGCGCCAGCGTGAACTGGATGCAAAACGTCGAGCGGAAGCCCAGCAGCTTGAGGAAGATCGGCGGCGTGCCGAGGAAGACCGACTCCGTCAGTTGCAGAACCAACGCTCGACCGCCCGTAGCGCGTCCGGTTGGAACCTGAACTATTCGAGCGCCCTGCTCGAAATCAAACCCATGGCCGACGACCATTTCGATGCGCAGAAGCAATCCTACAGCACGGTCTGGCAATCACGCCAGCATGGGGAGCAAGTGGCGATCTACGTTCAGGTCAGCCCTAACGAGCGCTGCGGCGATGCCAGACAATACATGAGCGAGCAGATCACGCCGCGCCGGACGCAAGTCTCGCGCTCGCAAGAGATCACGAGCGCACCCGGTCGCAGCGGCTACGTCCTCGAGGGGCGCGGCACGGCCCGCGGACAGGGCGCCTTCGACGACCGCAGCTTCTACGACTTCGTCTCGATCCGTCGCGACGACCGAAGCACGATCACGCATATCGGCGGCCGCTTCCCAGCCGAGTACAGCGATATCTACCGCCCGGAACTGCTCAAGATGATGAACTCCATGCAATTGCCCGGCAGCGACATGTTCACGAACCGGTGCCGTTGAGGTTCCGGGGCAGACGACGTCCGATCAAGTCCGGAGAGAAAAACATGTCCCGTCCTTACGCTGCCTCGGCCGGGCTCGGCCTACTTCTGCTGGCGGTATTGGCCGGGACAGGAACCGACGCCTGGGCCGATGCAGCGCAGGACTGCAGGTCCGGCAGCCCGGAATCCCGCGTGACGGGCTGTACGGCCTTGCTTGGGGAGGCCCGCACCGCGAGACAACGCGCCATCGCCCTCGACGGCCGCTGCTTGGCCCAGAACGATCGCCTCGCTTTCCTCGCCGCACTCACCGATTGCACGAGCGCGATCCGGGCGGATGATGCTTATCCCTACAGCTTCCAGAATCGCGGCATCGCGCAGGCCGGGCTGAACAACCATGCGGCGGCCATCGCCGACTTCACACGGGCCCATACCCTACGGCCGAACTTCATCTGGCCCTTGATGAACCGTGCAAAATCCCACGCACAACTCGGCGATCAGGCGGCGGCCTTGCGCGACTACGACGAGGTTCTCCGGCTTAAACCGGACAATGAGGAGGCGAAGCTCGCCCGGGCCGCTCTCTTCGCACCGGCGACCGCCGTCGCGGCGCCGACGGGCGCAAACTCTCTCTGCGGCAGCGTCGGCTGTAATTGAGACAACGACGCTGTCCCTCCAGGATCAGGGTCTCGGATAGACGGCTCCGAGCAGGCGAAAACCCTCAGGCAGCGGCGACCGCTGCCTACCGACAGGTCACGTGGACCGTGTACATCTTGGCCTGCTCGGCCACCGTTGCCGGATCCAGGGGGGTCGGGTTCTTGGTGCCAGTCGCAGTGACGATCCCATTGGAATCGAGGAAGTTCAGGGCGATCGTCGACTTGATGGCGAAGTTGACGTTCTGCGGAATGTCGTTGTTGTTGGCCTTCGCAACCGTCATCGCGTTCAGCTTGGAGGCGATGACTCCCACTACGGCGCCGTACTGATCGATCAAAGGACCGCCGCTGTTGCCGGGCTGTACGGGGGTCGAGATCTGCAGCATGCGGGTGTCGTCGCCGAGGCCGGCCGAAGCCGTGATATTGCCAACCGTGAAGTTTCCCGATGCAGCGAGCAGGTCGGGCAGCGGAAAACCGTAGGCGTAGACACTCTCGCCGACTCTAGGCTTGAGAGAGAGGGCCGGGACCACGGGACGGTCGAAGCCGGTGCTGAGTACGGCGAGATCGTTCTGAACGTCCGTGGCGACGAGACGCGCTCTCAGCGACGGCAGCCCGAACTTGGAGACGTCGATCTCGGCACACCCACTGATGACATGGTTGTTGGTGAGTACATGCCCGCTGTCGGACACAAAGAATCCCGTCCCCGAGGAGTAACCGTCCCGTCTCGGCGTGACGTCTCCGTCGGGAATCGTCTTGCCCTTGGGCGATGGCGGCTCGGCTTTCGCTTCGACGATCGTCTTCTGGCAATCGATCATTGCGCTGATCGCGTCCGAGGACCCGGACAGGGAAAGCTGAGCGATGGATTTGCGCTCGAACACGACCTCGATGCCCCCGGCACGGGCGATGTCGAGTACGAAATTCTTCTTCAAACCGGATGCCATGAGCCCGCGATCGTTGCCGCGCTCGATTCCCGCAAACTGGCCCTTCCAACGTCCGCGCCCCGTCAGCATGACGAGCTGATAGATTCGATCGGTCTCGATGGATCTCCATTTGGGATTCGTGAAGGCGAGAAAGGCTTCGTCCTTGTCGCCGTCGAATCCCATCCAGACTGTCGTCTCGTCTTGATAAGCTGCAGCCGCAAGGCAGCCATTGGTCGATCGGCTCACGCCGATCGACCAACCCGAGACCTTGCCGATCGATTTGTCCACGTTGAGCACTGGGCCAGCGGTCGCACCGCGAGGCTCATGAAGCACGGACATCACGGCCAATGCGCCGACGAGGAACGAGCGCAAACCGAAGCGCATGGTTAGAGCGACCTTCCAGGGAGATGCTATCGACCGTTGACGGGGATCGACCTGGCAGAACCAGAGCCCGCAAAGGGATCTGACACGGTGCTGATGGCGGCGCCGCTCGTGGAAGGTGCAGCCCTGCGCCGCACCGGTGCTGCAGTCACATGGCGACGGGACGGACGATCACGGTAGACGATAACCCGCTGCGGACGCGGAGCGTGATACACCTGCCGCGGCGCGGCAGCCATGGCACCGAGGGCGAAACCGATCGCGCCGCCAGCGAGTCCATCCAACGGACCTGCCGATGCGGTCGGCGCCAACGAAGTGCTTCCAATGAGGGCCGCAGCAACAGCACTGAGCACGAATTTTGAACAGTTCACTGAAAATATCCTGACCAAAGTGAGGCCCAAGGCTTCTGCAACCTGTTCTTGCCAGTGGCCCCCACCTTCATGAGGGAGGTAAATACCTACCGACTCGCCACGTTCACAACCTTGTGCTGCCAGCACAACCTACCTGAACGCTCAAGCTTGTGAAGAGCTTCTCGGACGGAAACTCATAGGAACTCACGCTTTTCGCATGCCATCCTTACCGACGTGTCGCCCGTCCCCCCACGGCGTATCGCAGTTCCGTGCACGTTCGGGATCTGCCGGCAGGGATTGTCTTCCTGGGCATCATTCGCACGTCTGCGAGGAATGGCCGGACGCCATCCACGACGCAGGGTCAGGCTGGAAGTAGGCCGATAGCGACGATGCAGGAGGTCAATACCTGACACCATGGATACGAGCTGCGGAAGTCCAGGAACGAGTCGCGTCCGTTGCGATAGTCCGCCTGGCAGCCGCCGCTGTGCCGAAAAACTCCGGGTGCATGCCAACTGAAGCCCGTGGCACGTTCCAGGGGTGAAACGCCCGCCGTTGAACGGCGCTAAGCGACTGGGGAAAATGGTGCTGCTGGACAGGATTGAACTGTCGACCTCCTCATTACCAAACATGAGGTATAGCAAATTCTAGTCGGTATAGGTGCTTACCGGTCGGCAAGAGCCATTGATTTAATTGGAGATTATTGAGATACCATCTCACTGTGACGCCAGGAAACCCGTAGCGGTCACTTCGTGTGCTTACCATGTGCTTACCGGCCGAGACCCATGCGCCTCACCAACCAGTCCGCCGCCGCGCTGCAGCTTCCGCCGGGCAAAGACCGCTTGGTCGTCTTCGATGACGACCTGCCGGGGTTCGGCCTACGCATCAGTGGGGGCGGCTCTCGCCAATGGGTGGTGCAGTACCGGAACGCCATCGGCCAGACGAAGCGGGAGAGCCTGGGAAGGGTCGGTCTGCTTTCGGCGACCGATGCGCGGCGCGCGGCAGGCGAACGACTCGCGCGAGCTAAACTCGGCGAGGATCCGCACGCTGAGCGAGCCAAGGAGCGTGCCCGCGCCGCCATCACCTTCGGCCATGGCATCGAGCCGTATCTGGCAGCCGTTGCTCCGAGCCTTCGACCGGCAAGCCTGAGCGAGGCGGCGCGCTACATGCGGGTCGTCTGGAAGCCGCTTCACAGGACGCCGCTCCACGCGGTCGATCGCAAGCAGGTGGCGGCACGGCTCGCCGAGATCATCCGCGACGCCGGTCCCTACGCCGCGAACCGAGCGCGTGCGGCTCTGTCGGCGCACTTCGCGTGGTTGATCGGGACCGGCGCCGCTGACATGAACCCGGTAGTTGGTGTCCCGAAGCCGGCTCCGGAGGAGCGGCGCGCGCGAGTTCTGACCAAGGACGAGATCAAGGCTGTCCTCGACGCGTGCCGTAATGACGACTTCGGGCGGATCGTTCGGATGCTGCTGCTGACCGGCCAGCGGCGGGACGAGGTGGCCGCGATGGCCTGGGCCGAGGTCGATCTGGCGGCAGCCATGTGGAAGCTGCCGGCCGAGCGGGTGAAGAACGGTCTTCCGCACGACGTGCCCCTGTCCGGTCCGGCGCTGGCGCTGCTGACCGGGGCGCCTCGCATCGAGGGTCGGACACGGGTGTTCGGCCAGGGTGAGGGCGGTTTCCAGGGCTTTTCGCGTGCCAAGGCCGCGCACGATAAGCGTTCGGGTATCACCGGCTGGCGGCTACACGATCTGCGCCGCACCGCAGCCACCGGCATGAACGAACTCGGCGTGCTGCCTCATGTCGTCGAGGCGGTGCTAAACCACATCTCCGGGTACCGCGCTGGCGTAGCCGGCATCTACAACCGAGCAATCTACGCGACCGAGAAGCGAGCCGCGCTGGATTTATGGGCGGCCCACCTTTTGAAAATGCAAGTGGATGCTTTCAAGAACTGACGGATCGGGCAAGTACATCCGCCCCGGTTTTCCGGAGCGGATGCTTGGCCTGAAATTAGCCTTAAGCGATGAAGAAGTCGTGGTGATCCAGCGCGACCTTCGTATCAACAACGGCGAAAAGAACAGCTTTGGTCGCACCATTCCCGTCAGCATCGTAGAATACTTCGCCTGTCGCCCGATTGTAGAGAACGCGGTCGGAGGCATCTAATGTGCCGGAAGTAATATCCTTGAACGCACCAGCGGCAAGATCGCCGAGTGCGAGGGCCTTGAACACACCATGTGCAAGTTCAAACGTATCACCAGCGGCTGTATAATCACTGATGTGATCGACGTTTGCACTGCCTAACTTAGTCGAAAATACGAATGTATCTGCGCCAGTGCCTCCGCTCAGTATGTCTTTGCCCAGACCGCCATCAAGAGTGTTAGCGCCTGCGTTACCGACGAGCGTGTTCGCCTTCTCATTGCCTACTAGGCTGATGCCGGCCTTTCCAGATACAGCCTGGAGTGTCTCAACCGCCTGCCCAGCTGCGAGGGTATAACTTACTGAGCTGATGACCTTATCGTTACCCTGCGACGCAGCTTCAATAACCTGATCTTTGGCATGATCGACGTGATACACATCGTTTCCAGCGCCACCACGCATGGTATCGATGCCGCCCTTGCCATCGAGGATGTTGCTGCCGGAGTTCCCGATCACAATATTGGCGAGTTCATTACCGTATCCCGCGAGACTGTCACTGCCCGTTAGCGTCAAGTTTTCAACGTTGGCTCCAAGCGTGAACGATACGGAAGATTTTACTAGATCAGTCCCCTGCTTAGCTGCTTCGATAGCCTGATCAAGAATGTTATCGACAACGAATGTATCATTGCCGAGGCCGCCGGTCATCTTATCGATACCTACGCCGCCATCAAGGAGGTCGTCGCCGCGCCCTCCGATGATGGTGTCGTCGCCGCCCTTTGCCAGGATCGTATCGGACCCACTTTGCCCCTTCAGAACATTTGCCGAATTGTCACCAACAACGCGAATCGGGTCGTCATCGATAATGGTGAATGTCGCCGAGGCTACAGGAGCCCGCCCAAAATCAGGGTCGGTCACTGAAAGGTAAAAATTGATGGCGAACTTCTCATCCAATTCCGCCATGAGATCGGGATTGATTTTGAAATCTAAAAAGCCTCCGTATGTATATCCACTGGAGCTAAAATCATCTCCTGGCTCACCACCGGGAGTATTGCTGAACATGTCATCCCAGAAATCACTGTATTGGCCCGATATCGGCACAATTTTCCAGTAGAAATCCTTGTAAACTTGTTGCGCCTGATCGACCTGAAATGAAACAATTTGCCCGGCAGTTCCTGCCGAACTGCTTCCTTCCACAACCTCTCGCCCAAAGCTGCTCGAAACGGTATAATTGCCACTCTTAGAAATAATTATCACGTCCCGACCCCAACTTTTGTTATGAACAGCGCGCCACGTCGTTGACGGATCGTATGGCGTAATTGCGGATAACGCTCCGCCTAAAGTCGTAAAGGACACCGCGTAAGCAGAGTTCGGTTGTTGTGTTGTTTTTGTGCAACCATTTGGGGCAGCCCGTCGCAGATCACCCCTCTCAGACGTCTAGGTATTGATACCAAGCATCGGATTTACGTTCCCTCTGGGCCGCACATCTCGCGTGTCTTGACCCAAGCGTCCAGATCCCCGCGCCGGACACCCAGCCGGCGAGTGCTGATCTGTAGAAGGGTAGGCCCATTGCCCTCCCGACACATCCTGCGGAGCGTCGTCGGGCTCAGGCCCAGCTCGCGCGCGGCGGCCTGGAACGGAACGATGTGACGGGCGGTCTCGGCGAACTGCATCAGTGCGCTCCTTGCGAATCGGTGGCCCATGGTGGGTGCTCTCCGTCCAGCCCGAACAGGTCGGGCAGCGCGACGGTGACGGTACGGTGGATCTCGTCGAGGCGATCGTTCTCGCGGTCGCCGGCCGCGTCGCGCTCATCCTGGTCCGGCAAGACCTGATCTTTCTCGGGCACCAGATCGCCGTAGAGGTATCCCTGAAAGGCAAGGTCGACCGCGAGCAACCCGATCTCGTCACGCTTCTCTGCCGGGAGACGCATCCAAGCCGCGCGGACGTCGTTGAGGTTAGGCACCATCATGGCACGCCTCCATTCAGCAGCATCGAGATCTCGGCGAGGCGCGCCTGCGCAATCGCGTACTTGGGCTGGTAATCCGCCGCGAGCTCGGCCTCTTCATCGATCCACCATTGAAGGTGTGATCGAAGGGCAAGCGCCTCCAAACGGTTCGCGCAGGGGGTTAAGAGTACCTGGTCGAAGGCATCCTGCATCGCGCCCTGAGCGTCCATAGCCGCGTCCACATCGACATCTTCATCAGGGGCGACCTGGAACGCGTCCCATGCTGCGCGATGGGCAGAAACCACCTCCGAAACGCTCGGTCGATTCGCGCCGGCAACACCTTCCAGACATTGCGGTTTCTCACCCTGAAGGTCCGAAAACCGCAATGTGGAATCACACCCCTCCAGGACGGTGGCGATGCGCTCGAAGCCCTCGGTGTATTCCTGGTATCGAACATAGTGAGCGACAAGCGTCTGCAAGCCACCCATCGTCACCGGGACCACGTCGTTCATGGCTCGGCGAGCGTCGACACAGCGATCCGCTGCCCGGTTGTGGGCCCGCATCGCCTCCTCATCATCCTCGTCGAGACGTTCAAGGATGAGCGTCAACGCTTCGTCGGCGACACGATGATCCGCTATCACCGCCATAATCGGATCCGCTACTGCATCCATCGGAAGCACCCCGCGGTTTCGCACTGGCCGTGTAGGTGGCCATTGTAGCTGTCGCGCGCCCAGACCAGACGGCCGGCGCATGTGGGACAAGGGAGGACGCCGGATGAGGCGGGATCTTCTGCGATCATCCGGAACACGCGAACCAGCGGGTCCGGAGGATCAAGAAAGGCGGCCTTGGCTCCCTCTGCGAGGCCCTGGAGGGCGGCCGCAGCGGCGCGCTGGCGGACGTCACCGGCGTCGGCTCGAACCTCGATGGTGATCGCTGCAATGAGAGCCATGTCGACCATCGCCCGGACGCCGGCCTTGAAGGCTTCGCCGTAGGATGGATCTGAGGCGCTCATGCCTTCGACCTCTCACGCTTGGCGAAATCCCTGGCCTGATGGAGGCGGGCGACGATCGTCTCCATCCAGGATGCGTCCTGATTGGTCGGCCAGAACTCATGGGCCTCAATCCGCCGCAGCAGGGCAACTTCGTCGGGCCGGAGGAACTTGCCGCCGGCCTTCCTCGGCAGGGCCTTGCTCTCGGTGATGCAGTGCTTGGCGACCTCCCACCAGGGAATGACCTGCTCAGGGTGCCAGATCGTCAATCCGAAGCGCCGGGTCGGGGACCGTGGATGGATATCGTTTCGCCCGTCCGATGCCGCCTGCCGGTAGGCATCGGCATAATTGAAGCCATCCCCTGAAGGGAGCGGCGCATTGACGACTTTCGCGCGAACGAGTGATTCCGTCAGGTCGTGGAAATCCGCGCCGGCGGAGGCGAGGGTCCGGGCGATGGCGCGGGTGGTCGAAACCACCTCGCCATCGATATCGCTGCCGAGAAGTGGCAGCAGCTTGATCAGCTTCGGCTGGATGGAGTGGGGGATCATGACGATCCCCCTTCCGTGAACAGCGCAGGCTGCTTTTCCTGAGCTCGGGCCCACACCTCGACGCAAGTTTCGTGGCCGAGGAGTTCGTAGGCCGCATGGACGAAGGCCTGCCGCTTGGCATCGACCTTCGACGTCGCGTTGGCGTGGGTGTCCTTGATCGCCAACGCCTTCTCGGCGCGCCGGAGCTCGCCGATGCGGGCCTGGAGCGCCGGCCGGCTCCGACGCTTCTTCTTAAGGGCGATCTCGGCCCGGACCTTCCAAGACGGATCGTCGCTCTGGAATCCGAGGGCGATCTGGTCCTCGATGGCGAGGATGGCGCCATCGATCTCGTCGAGGATAGCTCGGCCCTGCTCTGATGACTGGATGTCCTCAAGCCGGATCTCGGAGCCGTCGCGGAGCAGGATGGTGTTCACCCCACGGATGTCGGTGACGGGGAAAAGGCGCACGTCGTTCATGCCGGCCTCCCATCCACCAAAACGCATTCGGTCGCGATCTCCAGGCCGCGACGTACATCCTCCCTGGTGATCCCGCGAAACCGGACATCAAGAAACGTGCGGAAGGCGGCCCCGCCGTCGTCGCCGAACAGATCGGAGGTGTTTTCCTCCATGAGCGCCTGCGCGACTTCGACAGCCCGGTCTGAGGTCTGAACGCTCATGCCGCGCCTCCCTTCAGCCGAAGCTGGTCCTTGAAGCCCGGCGCAAGGACGCCGATGACGCGGCCGCGGATCTGGCGTTCGAGAATGCCGTCCCTGTAGGGACCGTTCGACCAGCCGAATGTGCTGTAGTCTCCGATCGCAAGGGCTCTTGCGACAGCCTGGGCCGAAGGCCTTGGGCGCTGCATCGAGCCGACCCACCACGCGGTCGCACCGACATTCAGTTCGCGACGATATGCTTGGACGAGATCCCCGTCCTCCGAACCGTCGTGAGCTTGGCTCCCCGTCCAAGCGACGAAGAACAGTTCGCCGTGGATCGGATCGCAGTCTGTGGTGTCGACGATCGCGAGCTCGCCAGGGCGCAGATGCGGCGCGAGACTGTCATCCTTCACCGGCTTAGCGATGCAGCCGGCAGGAAGCGCGTCGCAGACGAGAAGGGCGCGAAGCTCCTGAGTGATGACGGGTGAAGCGCTCATGCCACCACCTCGCCGCGTTCAATGAACAGTCTGATCTGGAGCTTGTGGGCGTCTTGCTCCTCCGACAGACGCCTCAGCGTTTTTTGAACCTCAGCAGAGTGCGTGTGATCCACCGGGAAGCCGACCCCGCCAGAGCTGTGCCGACTTGGCCGAACGATATAGCCGCCAGCTGCCTCCAATTCGGAGACCCACCGCTTCGCGTCGAAATCAGGAATGCCAAGATCGGTACCGGTGATCTTTGCTGCGCTGAGCAGAAGCGAAACCCAAATCGTTGGTAGCCCATCCCAGTTGGGGGCGTCGATATTTCGGACGATCGTCGCAAGGCCGTCAAGGGTTGAGGCCGTCAACGAATGGAGCCGTAGCTCGGCGAGAGACTGTGCTTCCCGAGCGTCGTCTCTCGCGGATGAGAGTTCCTTGACCCAGAACCGGTCCTCACACTCACGCCGGCGTCGGTCGAACTCCTCAGCGATGGGAAGCAGTGACTGGTACCGGCGAATCCGGAACGGGGTCGTTCCGCCGCGACCGCACACCGGTACCGCCGCGAGGATGGCGGTGCGAAGCGCAGGTGCCGTCCAAGCCCGTTGATTGGACCAGGAACCATCAAGCGGGCGAACGGATTGCAGGCCAAAGTCACGCACATGCCGTCGTGCCCGGAGTGTAAGGTAAGGGCGCGTTTCGTCAGCGCCAGCGATCAGCTCGGATGGGCACGGACCGAGCGCTTTCCACATATAATCCCGAGCAACCTTCGCGGCCTGCCCAGCTTCTTCGGCTATTTGAGTGAGCCGTTCCAGTTCGGCCTCGGCAGCGAGGATGACGCGATCTGGATGTACCGCCGCTTCGTCTTCGATCAGCGCCAGTGCAGGCGCCGGCGCCGAGGCACCCAATAGGCCAGCGATGACTGATCTGCGGGATGGGCTCGAAGGCTGTGTCAGCAACTGATTGGCTGCCGCATCGATGTCCCGATGGTCGAGGGCATTCCGTGCAACGTGCTGGACCGCCGGCATAGGGGCGCGATCAACGCCGAGGCGCTGTTCCATGAATTCATCTCCGTGGGTTGGGTGAAGGCCCTCGCCGGCTATTCAGACCTGCGTGGGCCGCTTGAAACGGACGCCTTCGTGAGCGCGTCCGTGACCTCTAGAAATCGAGTTCGTCGGGCATGCTCTCGGGCTCGCTGTGCATGCACAGCGTCAGAGTGACCGAGGGGGTGAGGAGCGTATGCGCGGCCAGGGTAATGGTGCCGGTCTCCACGTCGTGAGTGTTCGACGTGTAAAGGTCGCTGCGGACCATCAGGAACAGAACGGTGTTTATCTCGCCGCCGCACTCTTCCTCGGTCAGGCCGAGCCACTCCTGCAGGTGCTTGAACAAGGCGAAGGGGCTGATCGGGCCAGCGAGGTGGGCCGTGTGCCGGATCGCTTCTGCGAGCAGGGCGCTACGCCACTCCGGCTCGCCGGCCTGCGGACAGACCAAGTCGAGGATGTTCGACATGGTCAGGCCTCGCCGCGGGTTGCGACGTGGCCCATCGCCCAGAGCAAGGCGAAAGCGCAGATTGGGAGAAGAAGATAAGCGTTCGCAAGCACGTTTCGGCTCCATCGCTTGGGGCGATAGAGAGATGCTAGCTATGCTTGCGACAATTAGCAAGCGTTTCTTGCGTTCGGATGATTCATTCCGGCGGCATAACCCAGTGGATCGCTGAAATCGTACTCAGGGGCACTTCGTGGTGCGCCTTCGGGTTCAACTGAGATATAATAATGGACGATTTAGTAAATTCTTCTAGTTTCCCGAAATATACCGGTAACTGAAGAATGCCGGTAGGCCGCTTTCCTGGTAGATATTTACGGTCAAATTTAATTTGCGCAATAACGTAATCGCCGATTGTGGGTATCTTTCCTGCGGATGCATATAGGCTCAAGCCTGGCTCAAATATTGGTTCCATAACATTTTTTGTTTGCCCGACGCAATATAGAGTATTGTCGTGAGGCGACCCTTCAAATCTTGGCGCCAATAAAATTGGAGCCTCAGAAAGCAGTGAATTTCCATTGGGCGCAAAGTTGTTGCTTTCACTCATAAAATAAACTGGTATCAAATTTTTCTTTATGAAATAATCATCGTCGTACAGCTCGGGATCGTCTTGCATATAATTGTTAAATTTAGGCATGACCTGCCGGTCAGTGCCTTGTGGTATCTCATCCTTGGAGTATGCTTTCACTACCTTGCCTTCAACGGCAGCTACGACATCAATACCCAAAGCCGCGCAGACTGCTTTTAGATTAGGGAATGAAATCGGCTCGTCGTTCTCCCACTGGCCCACCGCGGCACGGGTGACACCGATCTTGTCAGCCACCTGCTGCTGAGTAAGCCGCAAGGCCTTTCGCGCGCTTCTGAGCGCCTCTCCACGTGAGCTTTCCATGGCGGGGAAAATGCCATCGAGCAAGGGAAGCTCGCTACGCAAGAGTGTCTTGCTATAATTGGCAAGCTGCGCTAGATAATCTTGCATGATCGACGATGCTCTTCAGTTGGCTTGCGAGAAAGCCGGAGGCCGTAAGGCGCTCGCCGCCGCTATCGGCGTGACGCGCCAAGCGATCGAACAATCGCGAAGGGTCCCAGCAGAGCGCGTCCTCGACGTTGAGCGCATCTCAAAAGTTTCGCGGCACGATCTGCGGCCAGACATCTATGGCGCCTCGTCCCTGGTGTGCGGGCACGTCGATGTCGCCAGTCAGAGGGCTGGCATCTAATGCTGGCCCTACAGCCCCATGCGCATCAGGGATACGCTCACTTGCCCGAGCAGTGCCGCGGCCGGCGTCCCGTTTGCCACCCTGCCGCGATCGTCAAGCCGGTTCGCCAACCGCTCCAGCGCCTCCCGTCTATCCACTCCGGGCAGAGCGCTGGCCAGGTCCACCATCAGTACCGCCAGGGCATCCGCGACAGTCTCGGCGTCGATGGATCGGAGCTTCCGGTGTTCGACCCCGTCTTCGGTTCCGGCGGCTTCACGGAAGGGGTGGGAACCGAACCCAGGGCTAGGCGATCTGTTGCCCGGCCATGCGGCGGTGTGCGCTACCGCTGCTTCTTCGGATCCACTTGTCGCGTCTCGGTGTGCGGGCATGCGGTGCATGACAGCGTGTGCTCCTTCAATCCCATGACGCCGAAAACGGGATCGTCCTCGACGCGCGTCACCTTCATCGGCGCTTCGCATAGGGGGCAGGCCTCGGCCGCCTTCGCTGCCGGTTTACCCTCCAAGGCTGCGACGCGATCCTCCAACTCCTTCAGCCTTTTGGGGAGGCCCATGATGGCCTTCCAGCCCGGCACCTGTTCGAGGACCTTCAGGATGTCCGACACAGACACACCGATCATGCCGCCACCTCACACCTTGGTCAGAGAGGACCAGGGGCTCGCCTCATGGCGCCCTGTCCTGACAACCCTGAGTGTGCATGGGCTCGCCGAGGACGACAACGCTAGGCATGTCGTCGTCCGCGAAGATGGCGTCGAGCGCTACCGGTTCCGGCTGGACGGTGACGGCTGCCGCCATCTGGTCTCGCTTCTCTCCCCGCCGACGGACAGCGCGGAGGGCATCGTGTGATCAATTTGGCCTCTTCGGTGCCGCTGCGACGTCTCTCGCTCGGCTCAGGACACTTCGATCCGCCACGCCTTCGTCTGCTCTGCCAGGGCAGCGAAGGCCAGATGCAGGTCGCTCATCGCCACCGGGACGATCTCGGTGGTGGTCACCGAATCCGCCTCGATGCTGACCCTCGCATGCCCCCGGCAGCCAGTACGGCTGAACTCGAATTCGATCTCCAGGACCTCCCCGCCGAGCTCGACGTCCAACTCCCGTTCGATACTCTCCAGTTGGATATCGAACATCTCTTCTTCCGGCGTGCCCATCGGGGCCATCCTTTCTCGTCCAATGGACGTGGGTATCGGTCGTGCCCTCCACGTGCGGGGAGGCTCGCTGCCTGATGCTGCTCAAGGACTTCATGCGGTCCGAGGACCTGTCCGACGCGGAGATGGCCGAAAAGATCGGTGACATCTCCGAGTACGGCGTGAGGAAGCTGCGCTTTCGTACCCGTGGTCCCTCGGTGCGGGTTGCCGCCCGTATCGAGGATGTCACCGGCGGCAAGGTCCGATCGGTGGACCTGCAGCCGCTGACGAACCGCCGCGCGCCTGCGGAGGCGCTGTCGTGATCGTCTTCGCTCGTTCCGTCGTGTTCCTGCCGTCCGCGCTCTCCCGCCAAGGCGCCGCGTCCGTCAGCCTGTTCGTCGCTCCGACCCCCAACGTCGCTTCTCATCCTCTGGTCTCCCGTCGTGGTCGAACACCACAAGACCAGAGGAGCCACCCGAGATGTTGGGCAAGTCACCCGAGAACGCGGGTAAATCACCCAAGGCCCGCGAGGCTGTCGCCATGAGCTCTCAGGCCGAGGCACGGCATCTGGTGGAGTTGATCGCGGGTCCCCTTCGGCTCGGCGAGAACGTGAAGGCTGCGCTCTCCCGTGTGGCCCGCACCACGGGACTGAACGACCGCCGGGTGCGAGGCATCTGGCACAATGAAGCCCGCTCGATCCGCTCCGAGGAGATGGATCGTCTTAGACAAGCAGCGCGAGACGCTCGTGCAACGGAGCAGGCGCGCAATGAGCACAGGTCCGTCCTTTCCCTCCTCGCCGCCACCGACGCGGCCCTGGGGATTCCGAGCCAGGACGTGGATTGCCCGGATGATCCTGCGCTGGGCTTCAGGCCTCGCGATCATGATTGCCCCCTGGATCAGGGACACTGATCGATGATCCCGCTGACACACGCCCAGCCGCCGCCGGCCTGAGCCGCCCTTAGCGCTTCGACTTCCTCATCCCTCACGCCCGAACACGGCGCTCCCGAACCTTGGAGCTTTGGCCGATGCCCCTTGCTGCCTCGTCACCACCCATCCCGGAGCGCGTAAGGGCGTATCGAAGCGCCCTCTTCGATCGCTGGGTCGACGCCAAGCGGCGGGCTCATCAGAGCGAGGACATCGCCGACCATCGCGCCGCGGTCGATGCCTATACCGCCTTCATGCGGGCGCATCTGGCGTCTGACGAGAGGACGCATCTCGACCTCGAAGACGAGATCGCCCGGCTCAGCGCCGAGAACACCCGGCTCCGTGGCCGCGTGCGTGGGGGAGGACCGGCATGAGCACCGGATCCAAGCCCGACACCGACATCACGCGGGATCGGCGCCCGACGCACGTCTATCTCATTGCGCGTCGTGTCGGCCTCGGCATGCACGCTCCCGTCCGTATCGGGGTCACCGACGATATCTCAGGCGAGATGGCGACCGTTCAGGCCTGTAGCCCGTTCGAGGTCACTCTGATCCATGCCGTTCGATTCCCGGACGGGCTAGTCGTCGCCAATCTGCTTCAGGACAAATTCGCTGACCGACATCTCTCAGAGGCGCTCGGCAGGGGCTGGTACGACATGGCTCCGGCCGAGGCTCTGACAGGCCTGCTGGCTCAACTGGACACCATCCTGGCCCTCAACGGCGTGTCCGAGGAGGAGCGATTGACGGTGTTGAACTTCCTCGATGCGGGAAGCGATGCGCAGGAAGCGCTTCAATTTCTCACCAGCTACGCGGGAGCGGATCGATGAGCGCCCCCTGGATCAAATTTTACCCGTCGGACTGGCTTTCGAAGCCCGCCTTGCGGCTCTGCCCGATGGCTGCCCGCGGTCTCTGGATGGAGATGCTGTGCATCATGCACAACGCCGAACCCTACGGTCATCTGGTCGTGATGGGCCGTCCATTGGGCGACACCGACCTCGCCAGGATGGTCGGCATGAGCCTCAAAGAATGCCGGAAGTCTCTCGCAACTCTGGCGCTGCACGGCATCTACTCGGTCACGGCAGACGGGACGATCTACAGCCGCAGAATGGTCCGGGACAATGCCAAGGCGTTGAAAGATAAGGAGAATGGCAAAAGAGGGGGTAACCCCGACCTTAACCAGGGGGTTAACCCCCCGGATAAGGGGGAGGATAAAGCCCAGAATCCAGAAGCCAGAATCCAGATAGAAGAGGAGGGTGGTACTACTGTTCAGCCTCTTCCTGAAAAACCTGAGCCTGACACTCGCGCCGCCGCTTCGCGATCGTCGCCGGGGGCGAAACGATATTTTTTCGAGAGTGGCGTCATCCGGCTCACCGAGCCCGATTTCCGAAAATGGGAATCCGCGTTCCCCAGCATCAACCTTCGAGCCGAGCTGACGGGCCTGACCGGGTGGGCTGGCGACCAAACGAGCTGGTTTTTCGCCGTGCCAGGGGCACTGGCCAAGCGAGATCGGGAGGCGCGGCTCGCGGTCGAGCGCTTCAGGGCCGATGCCGAGGCCAAGGCAAACGCGCCCAAGCCGAGGCCCTGCGGCTACGTGCCGTGAGATCGGTCGATGAGATCCTCCGCGAATTCGGGATCGTCCTGCGGTCGACATCCCCCGGCCGGCACTACGCGATCTGCCCTCGATGCGCGGTCAACGCCAAGCACTCCGCCAACCGCCGACGCCGATCCCTGGGCGTCACGATCGACGCCGGTGGCGTCGGGTTTCGATGCCTCAACTGTGACCTGAGCGGCGGGAAGTATTTCAACGATGACCCTCAACCCATCGGCAATCGCGTGGCTGGAAAGCCGGGCCCTCGACAGCGAAACCGCCTCACGTTTGGGGATCTACAGCGCCAAGCGCGCTCAGGGTGGCGATCCGGTTCCTGACGTCGCCGGCAACATCCTCGTCTTCCCGTATCTCGACGGTGGCGAGGAGGTGAACGCCAAGTACCGAGGGCGTGATATGGCCGGTAAGAAGCGGTTCTGGCAGCGGGCCGGCGCCCGTAAGACGTTCTTCAACGTCTCCGTCCTCGACGACCCGGCCGTGCAAACCGGGCAGGCGCCGGTGGTCATCACCGAGGGCGAACTCGACACGGTCGCGGCTATCCAGTCCGGCCACCCTTTCACCGTCTCCGTGCCTGACGGCGCGCCTCCGGCCCGTGACGAGCAGGGCAACATCGTCGTGGTTCCGGACAACGCCGACGACGTGGTCCCCGAGCACGACGACAAGTATCGCTACGTCTTCAACAATTGGGATCGCCTGAAGCGGGTGAAGCGGTTCGTCCTCGCCGTCGATAACGACGAGCCGGGACGCCGTCTCGGTCAGGAACTCGCCCGGCGTCTCGGCCGGTCGCGCTGCTGCCTCGTTTCCTATCCGACCGAGCCCTGCGTCGCCGATGCCGACGGCGTGCTCCGGCCTGCGAAGGATCTCAACGAGGTGCTTCAGCACTTCGGGGCCGAGGCCGTCATGGCCTGCATCGAACGGGCAAAGCCCTTCCCTGTGAAAGGCCTCTACAAACTCTCCGACTTTCCGGAGCGCCCTCCGCTCCTCGCCCTGACCACCGGATTCCGCGAACTCGACCTTCACATGCGGCTGTACCGCGGGGCATTCGTCGTGGTCAGCGGTCTACCTGGCGGCGGCAAGACTGCTCTGATGACCCAGATCGCGATGAACATGGCGACGGGACACAGCTGGCGGATCGCCATCGCCTCGTTCGAGATGCACGTCCGTCCGATCCTGGAGAACATGCTGCTCGGCTTCATGCTCCAGAAGCCGCGCAGCCTATGGACCAAGCCGGAATGCGACGGCTGCCGGCGGTTCATCGACGAGCACTTCGTCTTCATCGCCCTCGCTCCGGACGACGAGGACACCGAGGCCGACGTCCAGTGGGTGATTGATCGAGCGGCCGATGCCGTGGTCCGCGAGGGCATTTCCATGCTCCTCCTCGACCCATGGAACGAGGTGGAGCACAAGCGCCGGCCCGGCGAGAACGTCGCCGATTACACCAACCGGGCCATCCGTCTGCTGAAGCGGTTCGCGCACAGCTACGACGTTTGCACGGTGGTCGTGGCTCACCCGACAAAGTCCGCCGGGCTCTCGGTTCGGAGTGGTGAGCCGATGTCCCTCTACGACATCGCCGACGGCGCCACCTGGGCGAACAAGGCCGAGATCGGTCTGGTCATCCACCGCGCCTCGCCGCACGACCGCATCGCCAATGTAGGCATCCGCAAGGTCAAGTTCCACGAAACCGGCAAGATCGGCGACGTGTCCCTGATGTTCGACGACGAGCTCCGCCAGTTCGTCGCCTGAGCCACGGACGAGCACCATTCGATTCCAAGGGAGAACTCCATGGCTCGCACCAAGGGTAAGCGGCAGCGCGAACGAGCGCGGCGGCAGCGTCGCGACGAGCGTAGAGCCGAACGCCGTGCTTCCTCTGGTACCGGTCCCAGCCTCGGGGCTGCTCAGAAGGCCGGTGCCCGTAGCGCTGCCGATCCGATCTGTGGCGTGGCTTCGCCCACGATCGATCCGAGCCTGTGCTGGTACATCGCCAAGACCACGCCCCGCATGGGCGTCCGCGCCCTGGAGGCCCTACAGGCCGTAGACGTGGTGACCTATCAACCTCGCGCCTCGGAGGTCGTCGTTCGCCGTGGTCGCCGTGTCGTCCGGCGGACGCCGATGCTGATCCGGACAGTGTTCATTGGGGTGAAGGATGCCCCGCACCTGGCCGTCGCCAAGGACCGGCCGGGCGTCGCCGAGATTGTTTGCTACCCTGTCGAGGACAAGTCGCTGGAGGGCAACATCTCCGGACCGGTCCTGAAGCCTGCCCTGCTCGATGCCGAGGGGCTGCAACGGTTCGTGGACAGGATCGCCAAGGGTGAGATCGTCGCGCCGATGGGTATCTCGATTGGGCAGCAGGTCCTCGTCATTGATGGGCCGTTCGCCAGCTTCCCGGCAGTGGTCGAGGATATCTTGCCCAACGACCGCGTGAAGGTGTGCATCTCGATCTTCGGGAGGGCGTCGCCTGTCGATTTGGACATTGCGCAAGTGCAAGTCGTGTAATATATCGATCTACGCACAGCCGCCGCTGTACTCTCCCCGGTGGGGATCGACGTTAAGCCGCGACGGAGACGGGTAAGGCCGCTTCTCCACTTTGGAGGCTGGTTCCGCATCTCTGACCCCATTGGGGTACTACTTGAAGAGACGGGGATCGAGGGTGTTGGCACACCCTTAGCCGCGAAATTGGTCCCTCGCATGACCTAAGACGCGGCCGGCGAGCCATCCAAGGCCGTAGATCACCAACAATGTACCTGTGAATGCGCTGGGAATTACGAGCCACTTCGGCAGGTAACTCACAAAGGACAAGGAGTGCGTGGACCACAGCACGACAAAGGCTGGAAGGATCGGAAGCGCCGCAGCCATAAAGAATGACCCGTCATTGCCTTGGATCGACGCAGCGTACCCCCACGAGACAAGCGAAAACGCTGCGTAGACGGAAACCAGGGCTAGTCCGGCCTTGCTGATTCTCATGATCCTTAAATCACATTAGCAGCCGGAGACGTCCATGACCCGTGCGCAGAGGCTTCTCATCCTCATCGACGAGGTCGAGCCCTTCCCCGACACCCTGCTCCGATCCCTGGTCGACGCAGAGGCACGCGGCGAACCTGCCGATGAGGGCGACCCCTTCGAACTGCTAAGCATGCGGATCGCCACCCGCCCCGCACTCGCCGGCCTAGTCGTCATCGCATCCGCCACCCCGATCGAGTGTGACCCATGAGGAAGACCCAACGCGATGCGCTCACCGACATGATGCGCGCGATCCTCGCTGTCGGGCACTGCCCCGATGACATCCGCCTCCGTGCCTCGGGCCTGCAGATGAAGCTGACCCTGGATGAGGTCGGCATGGGGATGGGACGCCCGTCCTAGGTGCCGGGGACCCTGGAGGGTCGGACCCTATGAGGGTGGTCGGGGCCCCCAATGTTTCTAGCGCCACGGTCCGAAAACCCGTGAACGGTGAACAGTGAACGCGCAAAGTGAACGCTCGCCCCAGGCTATGAACCAGGCCGAATTCGCCCGGCACCGGGGCGTGTCGAAGGCAATCGTCACGAAGTGGAAGGGGCTCGGCCTCCTCAAGCTCACCGACGCCGGCCTTGTCGACGTCAACGCGACGGAATGGGAGCTCGACCAGCGCCCGGCCAAGTACCGCGGAGGGGTTTCGCACCGTCCGATCCGCGCAACGGTGCGGGATGAGTCGGATCCGCGCGAGAAGCCTGAGCGCCCGAAGCCGAAGCCCGCGCCACGGTCCGCCGAGATCCCGGTCACGCCGGACGAACCGCTCGACTTCGACCCGGACGATCCGAACCTCGACCTCCAAGAGGCGGTCCGGCGCAAAGAGAATTTCCTCGGGCTCCAGCGGAAGCAGGATTACGAGGTCAAACAGGGCGAGCTGGTCAATCGAAGTGCCGCCGAGACGCTGTGTTTCGATCTAGCCCGAGACTACCGCGACGCCTGGGAGGCGTGGCCTTCCCGCATCGCGACGATCATGGCGGACCAGTTGGGGGTCGATGCGCGCACGCTCACAACGGTTCTGACCGCGCATGTCCTTGAACACCTCCAGCAGCTCGGAGAGCCGGAAACGACCTTACCTCGATCTTGAGAGCCTGCGTCGCGCATGGCACGCGGGCACGCGGCCGGCGCCGCAGGTCAACGTGGTCGAGTGGGCCGAGGAATTCCGCAAGCTCAGCAAGGAGTCATCCAACGGCGGCCGCTTCTTCACCTCGCGCGTCGAGGTGGCGCGCGGTCCGATGCTCGCGGCGACCGAGCCCGGCGTCAGCAAGGTCACGCTGATGGCGTGCACGCAGCTGCTCAAGACCACCGTGATCGAGAATATCCTCGGACGGTTCATCCACGTCGACCCGTGCCCCATCCTGGTCGTCCAGCCGAAGGACGACGCAGCCGAGACCTTCTCGAAGGACCGGCTGGCGCCCATGATCCGCGACACGAAGGTGCTGCGCGACCTGTTCGGCGACGCCAAGGCGAAGGACGCCGGCGCGACCCTGACGCACAAGCAGTTCCCCGGCGGGCATATCACCCTCGTCGGCTCGAACAGCCCGACCAACCTCGCGATGCGGCCGATCCGGCTGCTCTGCTGTGACGAGATCGACAAATATCCGCTCTCGGCCGGCGGCGAAGGCCCGCCTATCGACCTCGCAGAGGAGCGCCAGGCCGAGTTCTCGACGAACAGCCTGACGTGCTGGCCTGCTCGCCCACTGTGGCCGGGCGCAGCGCGATCGAGGCGTCCTACGACGAAAGCGACCAGCGCAAGCCGTTCGTCGAATGCCCGTACTGCCAGACTTGGCAGAGCCTGGAATGGGAGCGGGTCCGGTTCGAGAAGGACGACACCGACAAGATTGACCCGGCCACCGCCCGCATCGAGTGCGTGTCGTGTGAGAAGCCCTGGACCGAGTCGCAGCGCCTCGTCGCGCTGCGCCGGATCGAATGGCGGCAGACCAGATCGTTCAACTGCTGCGGCCAACGACAAAACCCGGAGCGCTGGGCACCCGAAGCGCACGGTGTCCGCCGCGCCCTATGCTCTCATTGCGGCACGATGGCCGTCCCGAACGCCCATGCAGGCTTCCAGGCGTCGAAGCTCTACGCGCCGAAGCAGACCATCCGCGAGACCGTGGCGAAGTTCGCCCGTGCAAAGCGCCGAGGACCGGAGGCCTTGCGGACGTTCTACAACACGCAGTTGGCGCGCATTTGGAAAGAGGGCGCCGACGCTCCGGAATGGGAGGATGTCCTCGCCCGACGTGACGCGGACCCATCCGGCACCGTGCCGATGGCGGCCCTCGTCCTATTCGGTGGCGTCGACGTCCAGAAGGACCGGCTTGAGGTCGGGATCTGGGGGTTCGGTCGCAACCGGGAACGTTGGCTGATCGAGCACCGCGTGCTGATCGGCGAGACCAACCGCCCCGAGGTCTGGAAACAGCTTGAGGCGATGTTCTCGGAGACCTGGGACCACGCCAGCGAGAACGAGATCACAGTTCGGGATTGGGGCATCGATTCGAGCGGGTTCACTGCCGAAGTCTACGCCTTCGTTCGGTCCCAGGCTGGTCGGGGGAACGTCCATGCGGTCGACGGCGTGGACAGCATGTCTGCGGCCTTCCTCGGCGCCGGCGGCAAAGACACCAACGCAGCCGGCAAGAAGCTGCGCCGCGGCCTGAAGCTGATCCGGATCGGGGCCTCGTTCTGCAAGCAGGAACTGATGGGGTGCCTGGCGCTCCAACGGCCCGCCAAAAACAATCCGTTCCCAGCAGGGTTCGTCCATCTGCCGAACGACGTCACCGAGGATCAGGTCAAGCAGCTGACCTCCGAGGAACTCGTCAGCCACGTCACCCGCGGCAAGACCCGGCGCGAGTGGGTGGTGATCGGCGGTCGACGCAACGAGGTACTCGACTGTGCCAACTATGCGCGAGGGCTCGCTGCCATGCGCGGCTGGGAACGCTGGCGCGAAATGCATTGGCGCGAGCGCGAAGCCAGTCTCGGCATCGGGCTCGTCCGCCCCGAAGACGCCCTCCCGGACCCGGTCCCGCCTGTCGTCGTGGCGGCCGGCTCTCTCGCCAACCGTCAGCTACGCCGTACTGGCGGCCGCAGCAAAGTCCGCAATCGTCCGTCGAGGTAGCGAATGGCCAATGACCTCGACAAGCAGATCGCCACCCTCGACCGAGCCATGGCCAGCGGCGTGCTTACGGTCGAGAGCCCTGACACGGGCCGGGTGACTTATCGCTCCTATGACGAGATGCGCCGCGTCCGCGCGGATCTCGTCGCCCGCCGCGACGCTGCCAACGGCAACCCGTTCGGGCGGCGCCGGACCAGCCAGGTCGTCATCACCTGCCGCAGCGGGTGGTAAGATGATCGGGTACGGCAAGATCAACGTCACCATGAAAGGCGGCGGGACCCTTCAACCGATGACGGCCAGCCTGACGGATGACGTTCTTGCCAGCGCGCCGGATGTCCGCCCCTACGACATCGCCGGCGGCACCGGTCGGCGTTCGCGCAGCTGGCGCGTTGCGAGCTATGGACCGAACACGGCGATCAACTACGCCATCGACGAGCTGCGGCGGAAGTCGCGCGATCAGGCCCGCAAGAACCCGCTCGCCGGTGGCGCGGTCGATAAACTGGTCTCGAACATCGTCGGCACCGGCATCGTGCCGCGCTCCACCGCAGCGCGGCCAGTCGAGGGCCTGACGCCCGCCCGAGCGAAAAAGATCAAGAAGGAGGATGCCGCCTTCCGTGCCCAGATCCAGCGCCTCTGGCTGGACTGGACGGATCAGGCGGATTCGGTCGGAGCCCTGGACTTCTACGGCCTGCAGGCACTGGCCGTCCGCGGCATGATCGAGGGCGGTGAGACCTTCATTCGCCTCCGTACCCGCCGACCTAAGGACAACCTGACTGTCCCGCTGCAGCTTCAGCTTCTGGAGGGCGAGCACTGCCCGCATACGAAGAACGAGCCTGCCAACCGGGTCCGCAGCGGCATTCAGTACGACGTCATCGGCAAGCGGGTCGGGTACTTCCTCTATCGTGAACATCCCGGCGACGGGCAGGTATCGCAGGTGGCGCCGGATCTGGCCGAGGTGCCCGCCACCGACGTCTGCCACCTGTATCGCGCCCTGCGTCCGGGACAGGATCGCGGCGAACCCTGGCTCGCCCGCGCGCTGCGCACCCTCTACGACCTCGACGGCTATTTCGATGCCGAGCTGGTCCGCAAGAAGAACGCATCCCGCCTCGTCGGCTTCATCAAGCGGATCCGCAAGGAGGCGGCCGAGGGGATCGATTCGCCGGGCTCCGGGCCGATCGGATCGGATGGCGCCGATGATTACGGTGTCGGCACGGTCGAGTTCGAACCCGGCACCCTGCAGGTGCTCGACGACAACGAGGACGTAACATTCTCGAACCCGCCGGACGTCGGGCCCAACTTCGAGATGTTCGTCCGCGAGGCCAAGCGGAATATCGCCGTTGCCTGCGGCCTCCTCTACGAGGTGCTCAGCGGCGACTACGGCGAGCTCAACGATCGCACGCTGCGCTCCGCGCTGAACGATTTCCGCCGCGCCGTCGAGGCGTGGCAGCATCACCTCGTCGTCTATCAGGTGTGCCGGCCGATCTGGATCCGCTGGATCGACCTCGCCCTCCTATCGGGCGCGCTGACGCTGCCGACCGAGATGCGTCGGCAGGACGCCTACGCCGTGAACTGGATTCCGCAGGCCTGGCCGTACATCCACCCCGTCCAGGACGTGGAAGGCAAGACCTTGGAGATCCAGGCCGGGTTCTCCACCCGATCCCGGAAGGTGTCCGAGAGCGGGTACGACGCCGAGGCGGTCGACGCCGAGAACAAGTCCGACAACGACCGCGCCGACGAGCTCGGCCTCACCTACTTCAGCGACGGGCGGCAGAAGGCAACGAAGGCTCAGGCCGCGCCGGCGCCGGTCCCGGACGACAACGCTCCGCCCGGCGCGAGCGACTGACCCTCACCATCACGGAGGCACCATGGCCACTCTGGTCAATGGGAATGAGATCATCCTCACGGGGACGGTCGGCGATCTCTATTGGGACGACTGCTTCACCTCGGCAGACGTCATCTTCGCGCTGGCGCAGGTCGGCCGCGATCAGGATGTCACGATCCGCCTGAACAGCGGCGGCGGCATCGCCACTGAGGGCGCGGCCATCCACGCGGCCATCGCTGGTCACAGGGGCCGCAAAGTCATCGTGATCGAGGGGATCGCGGCTTCGGCCGCGTCCGTCATCGCCATGGCCGGCGACGAGATCGTCATGTCGCTCGGCGCGCTCATGATGGTGCACGACCCCTCAGGGTTCACCTTCGGTACGATCGAGGACCACCAGCTTCAGATCCGGGCACTGACTGCGCTCGCGACGGCCATGGCCGGCATCTACTCGGAGCGCACCGGCAAGACAGTCGCCGAGGCGCGGGCCGACATGCAGGCCGAGATTTGGATGACGCCCGAGGAGGCTGTCGCCGCCGGCTATGCCGACCGGACCCTGGCTCGCGCCGCCAACGATGACGCCGAGCCGGAGCCGACCGCCTTCGACTACCGCCTTTTTAGCCATCCGCCGGAGCGCCTCGTCGCCCTGGCCGACCAGCGCGCCTGGACAAAGCGCATTCGCCCGAGTGCGGCCGTGCCCGCCGCTTCCCCCCGCCACAAGGAGACCCCCATGGCGAACGACAAGGCGGGCAGCGAGCCCGTCATTCCTCCGAACCCGAGTGCTGCTCTCGCGGCGGCCGTCGACGGCACCAAGCCCGTCACCGACACGACTAGCGTGTCTCGCGCCAATTCTGCCGAGATCGTCACCCTCTGCGTCGCAGCCGGCGTGTCTGCGATGGCCGCAAGCCTCATCACCGAAGGCGTGACCGTGGCCCAGGCCAAGGATCGCATTCAGACGGTGGCGAACGTCAGCGAGCGTGTCGCGCTGGCCCGCAAGAAGGACCCGACCATCGCGGCCGACTTCGGCACGAAGATGCTGGCCGAGGGTAAGAGCCCCGCCGAGATCAGCGACGCCCTGCTGAACGCGATCTGCGCGACCGAGGAGAAAACCGCGATCTCCTCGCACATCCGACCCGAGACCGGGGCCGGAGCTGAAGCCCCCAAGCCCGTCGACCTGGTCGCCGACATGAAGCGCCGCCACGGCGGCAAGGCCTGAGGAGGATCGACCCATGGCTCTCAAGACCCTCTCCTACAAGACCGACTCGGACGTCGTGAAGACCGAAGGTCGGAACCGCATCAGCCGCGACGAGGGCATCCTCGCCGCCGGCCAGGGCGTGCTTCGGCCCGGTGTCGTGCTCGGTCGCATCACCACGACCGGCAAGCTGACGAAGCTGGCGCCTGCCGCCACCGACGGATCGCAGACCGCCGCCGTCATCCTGCTCGAAAACGTGGACACCACCGGCGCCGATCAGCGCGTTGTCGTCCTCGCTCGCCACGCCGAAGTCGTCCTCCAGGCCCTCGAATGGCCGGCGGGCATCACCGCAACCCAGCAGTCGGCCGCTCTCGCCGCACTCGAAGCCAAGAGCGTCGTCGCTCGTATGGGAGTCTGATCAATGCCAACGCCTCTCGATCTGCTCCGCGCGCCGGAGTTCGCCGCCGACCGCCTCACCGAGGCCGTCAACATCCCGCCCTACGTCACCGGCCGCCCCGCGCAGCTGGGGATCTTCACCGATACGCCGATCAACACGACCTACGCCGTGATCGCGATCGAGGAAGGCGAGATCACCATCATCCCGGCGCGCGAGCGCGGCGGTCCCAGCAACAAAAACATGGGCACCGACCGGCAGGAGGCGCTGGTTCGCATCCCGCACTTCCCGCTCGACGATGCCATCACGCCCTCGGACCTGCAGAACCTGCTCGTCTACGGCAACGGCTACGCCCTCCAGACGCTCGCCAACATCTACAACGGCAAGCTGGAGCTGATCCGGGCCAAGCACGATGCCACCCACCACCACCTCGATTGGGGCGCCCTGAACGGTCTGGTGCTCGACGCGACGGGCCGGGTCCTCTGCGACCTATTCTCGACCTTCGAGATCACACAGAGCGTCGTCGACTTCGACCTCGACAACGCCTCGGCCGATGTCGCGTCGAAGAACCGGGCGACCAAGGCCCTGATCCGCAAGGCCCTGCGCGGCACGCCGTCGAGCGGTGTGCGTGTCCTCGCCGGCACCGAGTTCTTCGACCGCTACGTTGGCCATGCCAGCGTCAAGGAGGCGCTGAAGAACTATGCGGGCCCGACCCCGAATCCTGCCCGCGACGATGTCGCCGACAGCTTCGTGTTCGCGGGTCTCACCATCGAGCGGATCGACGAGGACTTCCGCTATCGTCAGGCAGACGGGACCTTCGTGACCCGCGACGCCGTCGGCGACAACGAGGCCATCGCCCTCCCGCTTGGGACGCCACTGTTCAAGCGCTACCTCGCGCCCCCGGACACCATCCAGGAGGCGAACATCCCGCCCTCGACGAAGGTGTTCGTCTCCACGGATGACCTGCCCCACGGCAAGGGCCAGGAGATTCACACCGAGTCCAACGTGCTTCCGATCTGCCTCCGCCCGGATGTGATCGTGAAGCTCACGCGCACCTGAGGTAGGTCTCGATGTACGTCCGGATCATCAAGGCGTTCTCCTACAAGAACGAGCACGGCGAGAAGGTCACCGCCCCGCGTGGTTGGATCGGGGACCTTCCCGACAAACATGGGGAGGAGGCCAAGAAGGGCGGCTTTGCCGTCGACGGTCTCCAGCGTTCCTCGCCGTCGGCCGAGGCCGAGATCCCTGCTTCAACCGACGGCCTCGACGATAAGTCGAAGGCCGACCTCGAAGCGCTCGCCAAGGAGAAGGGTGTCGACATCTCGGCAGCCCGAACCAAGGCCGACATCATCACGGCGCTGCGCGCGGCCTGATGGATGCGTTCGCAATGGGCGTCGATGCTATCTTCGACGACCCGAACCTTGCGATCGATGCGATCTGGCGCGCGGGCGGTGGCTCCGATGGGGTCTCCGTCCGCGTCATCAGAAAATCGCCCGAGGCCGTCGTTGGTCTTGCTGGCAACCAGTTCGATCTTAACGCCACGCTGATCGACGTGCGCCTCTCCGAGGTGGCCGTACCGGCGAAGGGCGATGCGGTCGACCTGCTCGACGACGATGGCGAGGTCACCGAGACGCTGATCGTCATCGGCATGGCCAAGATCGACACTCGGCGGCTGGTCCGCACCTGTGAGGTGGCGGCCGTTCAGCCCGACGACACGGACGAGCCGTGAGATACCGCGCCACCGTCCCCGACATCCGGCAGGCCCTGTCCGGCGCGGAGGTCCAGATTGCCAAGTCGGTGACGGCCGCCATGCGCGAGGTCGAGGGTGGCCTGAAGCAGGATCTGCGCGACGACGTCACCTCGGCTGGGCTCGGCCAGCGCCTCGCGAACACCTGGCGCGGCCAGACCTTCCCGAAGACAGGTGAGAGCGTCGACGCTGCCGCCTTCGTCAGCACGAACGCCCCGAAGTTGATCGACGCCTTCGACCGTGGCGCGACCATCGTCGCGAGCGGGCGGAAGTACCTCGCCATCCCGACGCCCGAGGCCGGCGTCCGTCAGATCTCGAAGCGCCGTTCCAAGGGCTCGACCGACAACACCCTGAGCCCGGCATCCTGGGAGCGGGAGACCGGCGTCAAGCTGCGCTTCATCCCGACCCGCACCGGTGGGGTGCTGGTCGCCGATGCCTTCTACCGGCGCCAGGCGCGCCGCTACCAGGGCCGGAAGTCATTCCGCGCGATCAAGGATAGCGGTCCCGAGAAGGGGCGCCAGTTCGTCGTGATCTTCATCCTGGTGAAGCAGGTGAAACTGCGGAAGCGCTTCGACATCGACGCCACCGCCAAGCGCTGGGCAGACCGCATCCCCGGCGCCATCGCCGCGAATTGGACGCCCTGATGCCAAGCAAGCGCGAACAGGTGATCCAGGCCGTCGTGGCGCTGGTGGCCGCGGCCCTGCCGAAGGCGACCCACTACCGTAACGAGGTCAAGCAGCAGACGATTCCGGCTGGCGGCTATGTCAACGTCGACGATGGTGACCCGGGCGAACCCGACGTGACGCTGAGCCCGACCATCTGGATCTACAAGCACGAAATCCCGCTGGAGTTCGCGGCCAATGCGACCCGGACGGTCTCCGCCGAAGAGCGCCTCGATAAGATGATGCAGGCGGTCGGTGAGGCCGTCGCGGCCGACCGGACGCTCGGTGGCCTCTGCGACTACGTGATGGTCCAGGCGGCCGTCACCGAGCCCCTGACCGCAGACGGCGCGCCCGTCTCCCGGTCCGCCCTCGTCGGCCTCATCGCCGTCTACGGCACCACCGATCCCCTGAACTGATCCGATCCCGAGGAGACGACCATGGCAAGAGCCCGCGGCGCGAACGCCATCATGACGGCTGCGTTTGAAACCACCTACGGCACCCCGCCGACGACGGGGTATCGCAAGCTGCCCTTCGTCTCGTCGAACCTCGGCGAGGAGCAGGGTCTGATCGCGGACGATCTTCTCGGCTACGGCCGCGAGATGCTGCCCCCCTCGCGCGATGTCATCAACAACGACGGCGACGTCGTCGTGCCGATCGACCTGCGCAACTTCGGCAACTGGCTCCGTCTCTTCATGGGCGAGCCGGCGACCACCACGGCCGGTGCGGTCAACACCCACGTCTTCACGTCCGGCGCGCGCGATCTGCCGTCGGCGACGGTCGAGATCGGCCTGCCCGAAGTGCCAAGCTACGGCCAGAACTATGGCGTTCGCGGCAACACCATGCGGATCCAGATGCAGCGCTCCGGCCTGCTGACGGCGACGCTGGGCCTCATTGCCCAGGGCGAGAACAAGCTCGTCGCCTCGGGCTCCGGCACGCCACTGGAAGCTTCGGTCGAGCGCTTCTCGCCGTTCCAGGGTGCAATCACCCGCGGCGGCGTTGCGCTCGGCTCCGTTGTCTCGGCCGAGTTCACCTACTCGAACAAACTCGACAAGGTCGAAGTCATTCGCGGTGACCGACGCATCGAGGATGCCGATGCGGGCATGGTCGGCATGACGGGCTCCATCGTGACCCGTTTCGCGAACACCGTCCTGCTGGATCAGGCCACGTCGGGCCTGCCGGTGGAGCTCACCTTCGGCTGGGTCACGGACTCGGCGCGCACGCTCATCATCAAGGCGCATGCTGTCTACCTGCCGCGCGCCAAGACGCCCGTCACCGGTCCGAACGGCGTCCAGGCCACCTTCGCGTTCCAGGCGGCCAAGGACATGACGCTGGGCAAGTCCGTCCCCGCGACGCTGGTCAACAACGTCACCGCCTACACGGGCTGACGCCCACTCCCTCCAATTCCTCTCGCACCTTTGGCCAGTCCCGCATGCTCAAGTTGAAACCCGCTGCCACCGACCTCGCGTGGCTCGATCTGCTCCCTGGAGTGCGCGTCCGCGTCCGTCCGATCAGCGTCGCCATGGTGCTGATCGGACGCGACGAGGCGGGTAAGGTGTTCCTAGAGAACCGGGTGGCGTCGGAGGCGGATGCCGAGGCCGGCAATCCGAACGTCGGGACCCATGCTGGGATCGCTCTCGTCCGGTCCCTGGCCCATGCCGGGATCGTGGAGTGGGAAGGGGTTGGCGACTCCGATGGTGCCGTGATCGTCGTCACGCCCGAGCATATCGACCTGCTGCTCGACGACTGGCGCGCCTACGACGCCCTCGACCGCCACTATGTCGGCCCGGCGCTCGACCGGGAGCGGGAAAAAAACGCCTGAAGGCCCTCGCCGAGTGGCATTTTGCCGACGAGGGTCAAGAATACTGCGCCGCCTGCAAGGTCCAGTGCGAGGCGTGCCCCTACACTGAGAGCGCACCTCAGACTGCCGACGGGATCAGCGCCTGGGCGGTCATCAGAGCATGCGGCGCCCAGGTCCGGTATGGGAATAACGCGCCCTACGGACTCGATTTCACCGCCGTGCTGATGATGGCCGACGCCATGGGCGCGAAGTCCGCGCTTCTTGCCGAATGCCTGCCGGCGGTCGAGGCGGTCATCATGGGCGCCTATCAGGCCAAGGCTGAGCAAGACACTTAAGACCTATCCGGCCCGAACCCCTCAAACTGGAGGCGTGATGACCCAATCTGTTGCAATCCGCCTCGGTGTCGAGGGTGGGGCCGAGGTAAAGCGCGTCTTCGACGATACGGGCACGGCTGGAAAGCAGGCCTTCGATGGCGTCGTCGTGTCGATGGATCGGGCCAGCGCCGCGTCCGATCGGCAGGTCCAGCGCTTCCAGCGCCTCGCACAAGCCGCGAAGGAAGCGGAGGCCGCCGGACGCGCGCAGACTAGCATCAATTCTCTGCTCGGCGTCGATACAGCCCCCAGCGCATCAGCACGCAGCTCGGCGGGCGTCTTCGAGCAGCAGCTCCGCGCCGCCGAGGAGGCGGAGCGCAGGAACGCCACCATCCGCGATGCTCGCGCGACCCAGATGGCGGCGAGCACGCAGGCGAACGTCGCGTCCGCCTATGGGATCGACGCAGCTCCTGCGAAGTCCGCCCGCGCCTCGGCTGAGGTGTTCGAAGAGGCAGCCCGAGCCCATCAGGATCTTGAGCAGCGAGCGACAGCCCTGCGCGCCGTGATCGACCCGCTCGGCGCGGCGCAGCTGCGCATGAATGCGGCTGTCGCCAATGCCGACGAGTTGCTGGCGAAGGGGTCGATCAAGGTCACCGAGCACACCGCCGCCGTGGCTAAGGCTCGCATGACCTATGACGAGTTCTCCAAGACGACCGAGCGCCAGCGCACCGGTGGCCTTCGTCCGGATCAGTTGCAGAACCTGACCTATCAGGTGTCGGACGTGGTAGCGTCCGCTGCGAGCGGCGCATCTCCGTTGACGATCCTGCTCCAGCAGGGCGGCCAGGTCATGCAGACCTTCGGGCCGGGACAGGGTGGCGTCTCGGGTGTCCTGTCGGGCGTCGCCGAGGCGGTGGGCAAACTCGTAACACCGCTCACCGCGACGGCCGCCATCATCGGCACGATCGGCGGCACGCTCGCCTACGCCTACAGCACCTATTCGGCGGGCCAGCGAGAGGCTCAGATGTCGTTGAACGGCATCGGCCGCCTCAGCGGTGCCACGGTGGCTCAGTTGAACGCCACGGCCGAGGCGTCGGCGCGCCAGGGTGAAGTATCGGTTGCGTCCGCGCGCGAGATGGCGGGCGTCTACGCCTCTACTGGTCGGATCGCGCCACAGTTCTTCGGCGACCTCATCAAGATCCAGCGCGACTACGCCAGCACGACCAAGCAGGAAATTCCCGACGCGACCCGCGAGCTGGCCGGCGCTCTGGCCAACGTCGCGACGGGCGTCGATGCGCTTGAGGCGAAGCTCGGCCCGCTTGGCGGCGGCGCTGGTGAGATGGCGAAGAAGCTGGCCGCGGCCGGCGACCAGACGGGCGCCGTCAAAGTCATCCTCGACGCGTTGCCGGCGACCCTGACCAAGGCCTCGTCCCAGATGGGCGGCCTCTCGCGCGAATGGGAGCGGACGAAGCAGGGGTTCTCCGACAACATCAACTTCATCGGTAAGGCGATGTTCGGCGACGGCACCGACACGTTCGAGAAGCGGATCGCAGACGCTCAGGCGCGGCTGGCCGAGCTCGAAGCCTCTCGTTCGAAATACGGCAGCAAGTCAAATTCCTACCTCTACGAGGCTGAGGCGACCCGTCAGCGGAAGGTCGTGGCCGACCTGCAGGCGCAAGCCGATACGGCACGCAACGCTCCGGCGCGGGCCCAGGCCGATGACATCGCCAACCAGTCGACCCGCGCCACGAAACTCGTCAATCCCGGGCTTGCCGGCATCGAGGCGCTGGAAGCCGTTCAGAAGAGGATCGGCAACGGGCTGTCGACGATGCTGCTCAGCCCCGATCCGAAGATCAACGTAGGCGCACAGGAAGCCCTTGAGACCTACAAGGCTCTGAACGTACAGATCGCCGAAATGCGCGCCAACATGGCGAAGGGCGGCGACGCTGCGGCGACTGCCCTGAAGCAGGCTGATTTTGCTAAGTCGACGGGCGATCTACAGGGCTATTCCCTCGCCGTTGCGCAGTTGAACCATCAGTACGATCAGCTCATCGAGTCGCGGAAGGCTGGCGACGCCGGCCGGCGTACGGTGTCGGTCGAGAGCCTGAACGAAGCGCGCACAGCCGCCCTCGCAGCCCTGGCTGCGCAGAACCGTCAGGCGGTGATCCGCGCTACGGTGATCCCGAACGATTCAATTGCGACTACCATTGCGGCTGAGAGCGGAGGCAACAACTACGCAAAAAACCAGCGCTCGTCCGCATTAGGTGCCGGACAGTTCCTGAAAAGCACCTTCGTCGAGTTGTTTCGCCGCTACGACACTGAGGCTGCTGCAGAGATCGATGCGGCCAGCGCCAACCAAAAGATCGCGGATGACACGATCGCTCAGCTGCGCACGAACCGGCCGATCTCTGAAAAATACATTGGGATCTACCTTCAGCAGATTACCAAGGAGCTGACGGACACTGGCTATGCTGGAACACCTCGGAATGCACAGCTTGGGTATTTCCTCGGGCCCGGCAGTGCGAAGAAGTTCCTCGACGCCGACCCGTCGGCCAACGCTGCCTCTGTCGATCGAGCCGCCGCCGCCAAGAACCCCGAGGTGTTCAAGAACGGCGCCGCTACGGTTCAGGACGTTTTGGACTATGCGCAGAAGCGCGCGACCGGGAACAACGCACCGGCGCGGGCATCCAATGAGCGCGTCGTTGCGATCCGCGCTGAGGCGGCTGCCTACGACCAGAGCGCATCTCGCCAAGAGTACCTGCGGACAGTCCAAGATCAGTTGAATGCCGCCCGCGAAAACGGTGAGGAGATTGGCGTCCGGTTTAAAACTGCAGAAGAGTTGCTGAAAGCGCCCGTCTCCAGTTTGACAGCAGAACTTCAGGCGCAACGATCCGCCATTCTAGGTGTCGCTGATGCGCGTCAGAAGGCTTCCTCGACCGCCTTGTCCTCTCGTTTCGAGCGTGACACCTCGAACGCCTACGGCGCCCTCGGCCGGACCTCCGAGGAGCAGTCGGTCTATATGGGCGCGCGGGGCTATGCCGAGGAAGGCACCAAGGAGTTCGACGCCTACTATGACCGCCTGCGCGATCTTCAGCGCTTGTCGGAGACCAAGAGCACGACCGGCGGATTCCTCAAGGATCTGAAGATCGACCTGATGCAGGGCGCATTTCTGTCCACCGCCATGACCAACGCCCTTGGGCGTCTGGCCTCGCGCCTTTCCGACAAGGTGCTGGATAGCGCGATCTCGATGATGTTCGCCGGGTCGAGCAAGGACGGCGGCTCGATCGGCACCTTTCTGACCAGCATCCTGCCGAAGTTCGCCACCGGCATGACGCCTGAGGGTGTGGTCTACGGCCCCGGCACCGGGACCTCGGATAGCATCCTGGCGATGATCTCGAACGGGGAATCCATCGTCAACGCTGATGCCACCCGGCGCTTCGGTCCGATGATCAAGGCCATGAACGAGAACCGGCTCCCGCGCTTTGCCGCCGGCTACGTGCCGAAGTTCGATGGCCCTGCCAACTCTACCGGCGCTCAGTCCATCGACCTGAACGTGATCAACCAGTTCGAGGGCGCGCGGGTCGAGAAGCGCGAGGTTCCCGACGGCCGCGGCGGCAAGCGTCCCGAAATCCTCATCCGCGAAGCCTTCGTTCAGGGCGCGAGCACCCGCCAGGGGCAGCAGGCCATGAGCCAGCAGAGGGTCGCCACCCGATGATCCCTCTCTGGCCGGCCAGCCTGCCCCAGCGTGTCCTCGCCGAGGGCTACAATGAGGGCTTCCGCGAAGGCAGGTTACAGACCGCCCCCGAGCGGGGGCCGGCGAAGTTGCGACGCGGATCCTCGTCGGTTGGCAAGCCGGTTCAGCATTCGATCAAGATCGACGCCGAGCAGATGACCATCCTCGAACGCTTCTGGGACGTCGACACCGGCGGCGGCGTTCGTCCGTTCTGGTTTCCCGACCAGACGCGCGGCGGAATTCCGATCCTGACCGAGAGCGGCATGCCGATCCTGACGGCAAACGGCGCCCCGCTGCTGAACGCGAAGTGGTGGCTGGTCCAGTTCGGCGGCACCTGCCCGAACGTCGGCACCCGCACGCGCGGCATGTCCTTCGTCGTCCCGGTTCCTATGACGGTGCTGTACTCATGGGCCGCCTGATCTCGCTGAACGCCCGCAAGGCGATGAACGCCTCAACGACCGACGACGGGCCGGTGATGCTGATTAAGATCACGCATTCGAGCCTGCCGGCGCCCGTCTACCTGTCGAGCGATCCGACTATGCGGTTCTCGTTGGACCCGCTGCGCTACGGCACCCGCCACCAGGGGCAGGACTACGATTTTGTCATCATGGGCGCGATCATGCCCGACGACGAAAAGGACACGCCGCCGAAGACCACCCTGGCCTTCGAGAACGTGGCGCCCGACATGGCGGCTCCGCTGAGGGCCATCTCGTCGCCGGCGCGGATCGACCTGACGGTGGTCATGGCGCTGTCGCCGGACACGATCGAGGCCCGCTACACCAACCTTCGCGGCGTGAAGGCATCTTACGACGCCGACGCCGTGTCGCTCGACATCTCGCGCGAACCCTACACCTCCGAGCCCTGGCCGGCCGGGCGCATGTCGCCGAGCCGGTTCCCCAGCCTGTTTCCGTGAGCCCAGCGCAAGCCGCGTTGATCGCGGCCGTGTCCGCCGTCACCTCGGCATCACTCGGCGCCGACGGGGCGCAAGTCGCCACGACGGTCTGCGTCTGCATGGCCGTCACGCTCGCCGTTCACCGCCTCAACGCATAGGCATCTCATGCATTGGTCTGCCGACTATGTCGGGCTCCCGTGGAGAGCCCGCGGGCTCACGCGCGAAGGTATCGCGTGCTGGGGCCTCGCCCGCCTCGTCTACGCCGAGCAGCTCGGGATTGAGGTGCCGGACTACGCCGCTGCCGTATCGTCGCTAACGGAGCGGGCCGAGGTCGCTGCGGTGTTCGCCGAGAACACGTCGGCTGCGGGGCCGTGGGTCGAGGTGCATGCCGCAGGTGCGCAGTTCGAGATCGTCCAGGACTTCGACATCCTGGTCTTCCAGCGCGCCGGGCTCACCCATCACGTCGGCATTGCGATCGGCGGCGGGCGCATGCTCCACATCGACACTGATCAGGACAGCTGCCTCGTCGACTTCACGACGGGCCGGTGGGCATCGCGCTTGGTCGGGGCATACCGGCACAAGGCGCGGATCCTCGACCCGGTCATGGAAGCCGCCTGATGAACGCACCCGTCCGCGTTCTCGCTCAGCCTCACCTGCTGGATCCGACCCGTGGCCGGGTCGATCTCATGGTCGCGCCGGGCCAGAGCATCGCTCAGATGGTCGCCGAGGCGATGCCGGCGGGGCGCAGGCTGGGCGGGGCATACTTCCGGGTCACGATCAACGGGCAGCCGATCGCCGAGGCGCTGTGGCACGCGGTGAAGCCGAAGCCCGGCATGCAGGTGCTGATCCGAGTGGTGCCGCAGGGCGACATCCTGCGCAACGTCCTGCTGATCGCCCTCACCGTGGCGGCCGTCGCCGCGGGCCAGTTCTACGGACCGATGCTGGCCGGCGAGTTGCTGTTCGGTGGTCTCGGCGGCGTCGGCACCGGCTCGCTCGGCACGATCCTGTCCGGCACCATCACGACGACGACGCTGCTCGCCGGCACGCTCCTCATCAACGCCCTGATCCCGGTCCGCAGCGACAAGAAGGACGCGGCGACCTACGGCATCCAGGGGCTGCGCAACCAGGCGCAGCCCGACGGCGTCGTGCCGGCCATCCTCGGCTTCCACAAATCGATGCCGCCCTACGGCATGCTGCCCTACACGGAAACGGTGGGCGACGACCGATTCGTCACAGCCCTCTTCATCCACGGCTACGGCCCCCTCGCCGTGCGCAACCATCGCATCGGTGAGACGCCGATCGAGCGATACCAAGAAGTCACCGCCGAGCATCGCGAGGGACGGGTCGGAGATGCTCCGCTGACCCTGACGCCGCGTCAGATCGTCGAGCGGGGCCTGTCGATCGAGCTTCTGAACGGCGGCCCGGGTGCGGGTCCGCAGACCCGGTTCACGAAGGCGGATGTCTCAAGCTTTTCGATCGATATCGGCTTCCCTGGCGGGCTCGGCGGCGTCGACAAGGACGGCAAGAAGGTCAGCGTCGGCGTCACTTTCACGCTCCGCTACCGCAAGGTCGGGACGGAGGCTTGGACCACGATCCCGATCTCCGTCTTCGCGAAGCTCTCGGGCAAGCCATTCACCCGCACCTTCCCGTACGACGTGCCGGAGCGCGGCCTCTACGAGATCGAGATCACGCGGACCAGCGGCGACTTCGACAGGCCCGACCAGGATTTCTCGAAGAAGGACATCCAACGCACTGGCCGATCGCAATGGACGGCGCTGCGCTCCTTCCGGCCGGAATACCCGCTGAACTTCGACGTTCCACTGGCGGTGTCCGCCGTGCGCATCCGTGCGACCGGGCAGCTGAACGGCACGCTCGACGAGTACAATTGCGACGCCTTCTGCATCTGCCCGGATTGGGACGTCGCGACCGGAACGTGGATCGCGCGCGAGACCCAGAACCCGGCCTCGTTGTTCCGGCATGTGCTGACGGGGCCAGCCGGCGCTTATCCCTTGACGGTCGACGAGGTCGACGCGCTGGGGGCCTGGCACGTCTACTGTGCCGTGAATGGCCTGACCTACAACCGGATCCACGACTACGAGGCATCCGTCCTCGACGTGCTCTCCGACATCGCCGCCGCCGGCAGGGCCAGTCCGCACGACAAGGGCGACCGCTGGGGCGTCGTCATCGACCGGGCGCTGGATACGATCGTCGCGCACATCACCCCGCGAAACAGCTGGGGCTTCAAGGGCGAGCGGTCCTATCTGACCTTCCCCGACGCGTTCCGTGTCAGCTTCCTCGACGAGACGAACAATTACATCAAGGCCGAGCGGATCGTACCGTGGCCCGGCTTCGTCGGTCAGCCGAAGGTCATCGAGAAGCTCGAACTGCCCGGCATCACCAACCCGGCCCAGGTCTGGAAGGAGGCCCGCAAGCGCCAGTACGAGATCATGCTTCGGCTGGACACCTTCACGGTGAACCAGGACTTTGAGAGCCTAGTGCCCGTCCGTGGCGATCGGGTCGAGCTTTCGCACGACGTTCTCGACCGCGACCAGACCTCCGCCCGCGTGGTCACCGTGACCAACTCCGGCATCGTCGTCGACGAGATGCTGACCATGGAGGCGGGACAGCTTTACGCCGCCCGCGTCCGCTATACCGACGGCACCTCGAACGTGTTCCCGGTCCAGACGGTGGCGGGCACCTCGAACGTGCTGATCCTCACGGGTCCGGGCACGCTGCCGGCCTACGACGATCTGATCATGTTCGGCAAAGCCACGCGGGTCTCGCAGTCGTGCACCGTGAAGGGCATCCAGCCCCAAAAGGACTTCACCGCGGCGCTCACGCTGATCCCGCACGCGCCGGAGATCGAGGCGCTCGTCGCCGCCGACGTGCCGCCGGCATGGAGCGGCCGCGCTGGCGCTGTGGTGGACCAGCCCGTCAGCATCCCCGTCGCGCCGATCGTCGTCAGCGTCGATTCCGGGACGTCCGCGTCCAGCCTCGCCACCACCGACAACCCCTATCCGGTCGTCGTCAATCTGCGCCCGAACCCTTCTGGCACGACGCCGCTCGCGACCTTCCAGGTACTCAGCCGCAAGGTCGGCATCACGACGTGGCTGACGAGCGCCGGCCTGGCGGGTGCGGGCAGTGTGCTTCTCGCCGGCTACGCCAAGAACGACGTGATCGAGTATCAGGCCCGCGGCGTCTCCACGCGCGGGACAGCCGGCGACCTCACGGCGCTCGCCACGCACACCGTCGGCGCCACCGACGCGCCGTCCCCGACCGGGCTCGTCGTTGCGGTCGAGCGCGCTGCGGTGAGCAGCACGACCAGCATCGTCTATCTGCAGCTCACCTGCTCGACACCGGTACGGGACGACCTCTCGCTCGTCGGTCGCTATCGATCGGTCGGAGCCACCGCGTGGACCACGCTCCCGCTAAACGCATCAGGGCGAACCTCGATCGCGTCCGGTCCGCTGGTGGATGGCACGGATTACGAGGTCCAGGGCGCGCTCTCGACGGATTCCGGGGCGGACATCAGCCCGTTCGTGGCGGCATCGGGCTCGCCGATCCGCGCCACCGCCGACAACGTCGCTCCCTCGGCACCGACCTACACCTCGGCGACGCTCGCCGGGACGACGGTCAACCACGCGATCAAACAGTCCGGCGGCAACGCCCGCAGCGTTCAACTCTTTCGCGCGCAGGGCTTCGGAAAGGTGTTCGCGGACGGCGGCCTCAGCGTCAGCAAGGCGGTCGATCCCAACCAGACGGACACCCTCACCGATACGGTCTCGCTCGGCTACATCACATGGTGGCTGACGGCGCTGAACGGGTCGGGCGTCTCCAGCGGGCCCAGCGCATCGCAGTCGCTGCTCTACGTCACGCAGCCGGGCAACATCACACAGTTCCCGAACGACCTGACAAACGCCGTTTGGCTCAAGACCGCGGCAACGGCAGCGCTGAATGGCACCGGGCCAGACGGCAACGCCGCCACGATGATCTCGGAGACGACGGCCACCGGAATCCACACGGCGGCCTACAAGGCGACCGGGCTGACCTCCGGCGCGAAGCTCCGTGCGGTCTGGGGCGTCAAAGCGGCTGGCCGAACCGCGGGCCGTATCGACCTCATCAACAGCTCCGGCACCGGAGCGGGTGACTACGTGCGGACGACCTTCGACCTCTCGGCCGGCACGATCAGCGTCGGCACCCCGAGCGGGACCACGTTCAGCGGCGTCACCGCGACCATTCAGAAGGTCTCGGTCGACTTCTGGCTCCTCATCGTCACGGCCAACACGTCCGCATCGACGGGGGCGTCTGGGACGATGGCGATCGAGGATCGCCTCAACCTGGGCAGCGCCCCCAGCACGATCTCGTACGCGGGCGACACCACGAAGGGAATGCTGGCCTGGGCCTGCTCCTTCGCGCCGGTGATCTGAACCACCCAACCACCATCCGAGCAACCTGACGCCGCCTCGCTTTCGCGAGCGATGGCGCGCGGGAGACCCTGTGCATGCCGCTTACGACGGAACTGCCCGTCGGTGATCTCTTCGAGTTCATCGGCGACTTTCGGCTGAATGGAGATGGTCCGCCAACGACGGGTCGGATGGGGCTGGATCGTCTGCAGGCGATCCTGCTTGGCTCGACAAGCCTTGTCGGGGCGCGGATTGCGCTGATCGAAGGCCGCCTCACGACCGCCGAAGGCTTCACCAACCAGATCACCAACATCAACACCCGCCTTCAGACCGTCGAGGCGTTGGGCGGCATCAGCAACGGCACTGACCTCGTCGCCGACGGCGCGGCGGTTCGCACCACCCGCTACTGGGGCCGTCCTGGCGAGGCGCCCCGGACGTGGACGGCATCCATCGCCGCGACCTCGTCGGCCGCCGCACCGCTGGTGGCAAGCGGGGCCTACAGCATCGTCGCAACGACCATGGGGCCGGCTCTCCGGATCACGGGCGTCGCGTCCGCTCGGCCGATCGCGCAGATCCCGCTCGATGACACTCAGGTCGAAGAGTTCAAGGCCGTAGTCAAGCGGGGAATCGACGACACGACGACCCCCGCCAACCCGGCCAACAACGCCCCGGTCTTCGTCTTCGCGTGCTTCAAGGCCGACGGCACCGACAATGGCACCGTGGCCCTTCCTGCCGACCCGCTGACGGTCGCGCAGGGCTTCAAGAGCTACACCTTCCGCGCCTCGCTAGTCGCCGGCCTCGGCACGGTCGACCTGCCCGCGAACACTCGTCGCGTGAACCTGATCCCCGGCGGCAAGGGCACTGGCGCCATCGACGTCCTCAGCGTCGAGAGGTCGTCCCAGAGCCTGACCAGCGCTCCCGATATGGCCGACGCCATCGCGCCGGAAGACCGCATCTTCATCTTCGATGACAGCGTCAAGCTCATCAAGAAATACTCCTTTGCACAATTGGAGGCTTACTTGGCACCACCACCCGTCTACTGGTTCAAGGGGCCGAAGACCGCCTCCAAGGCCGAAGGCACCCTCATTGCCGCTCCGGCAGGGGCCGCGATCATCCAGAATTTCCGGATCCAGAACACATCGCGGACTGCCTACATCGCCGTTGCGTTCAGGGGCGTCGTAGCGAGCCTCACCGATGGCGGGTCGTACATCTTCGGTCCGGGCCAGGGGCGCGACTTCGACGTTCTCCCGCAGGGTCGCATCGGCATCATCTCCGACACCGATGGGTCGTCGATCTCTTGCGACTTCACCTCGACCATCAACCTCGATCCGAACGCCGCTGACCGGGCCGCCAAGCATCTGGCCCGCTACGGTACGGCGATGACGGCTCCGCAGACATCAGCCGTCGGCACCCTCTACAACGCGCTGTACGATGCCGGCTGGATCGATCTCTGCGCCAAGGGCGGCTACCTGTGGGTCGGGTCGGCCCCGAGCAATTTCGACGGCCTCATCAATTGGTCGGGCACCAACACGTTCAGCCGCATCCTGCTCGGCGACAACACCATCCAGCCGGACACGTCCTTCTCGGGGACGCTGTTCAACGGCTCGAATGCGATCGACTCCCTCGTCAAGCCGACTGTCGCGGCGCTTCCCAACCATGCGCTGTTCGCCTGGACGGACGCCACCCTCAAGAACTTTGCGAAGGTCTCCGCCGGCAACACGGTCATCCGTCTGAACCCGGATCGGTCGAGTGGGGCGGACTCCGTCTACACCGGCGCCGGATCGAGCATCTTGACCGGTATCCCAGGCTACGGCGGCCTGAAGGGCTACGTCCGTCGGGACGCGGACAACTTCCGCTACTACCGCAACGGTGATTATCGGCAGGACGTGGCCAAGACGGTGAACGAGACCACCGGCGGCTCCCAGACCCTCGCCATCGGCGCGCTCAACACCGGCTCCGGCATCCAGCAGGGCGAGACGACGCCCATGAAGATGTCGCTCTACACGCCGACCATCCCCACCGATGACCAGGTGACGAAGCTCTACAACGCCTTTGCCGCCTTCCACACCGCGCTGGGGGCCTGACCCATGGCGATCGTTGCAGATGTCGACGTCTTCATCATGGGCTCGGGCGGGGCGGGCTTGGCCTGTGGCGCGCGGCTTCGCAAGTTCGGCCTGTCCGTCGCGATGGCGGACGAGGCGCAGTGGCCGGGCGGCCTGCTGACTGGCGGTCTCGGCCTGCCGGATTATGTCGGCGTCGGCCCGAGCTCCGACACCCTGAGCGGCGTCGGGCGGCAGTTCTTCTACGATTGCGAGACGGCTGCCATCGCCGACGGCGCGGTCGTGGGCACGCCGGCCGACAGCACCACCACGCCGCCGACCGCCGAGGTCCGCGGTTACGGCCGGTATCAGGATCTGCCGCGCCGCTACCTGCCGGAATGGGGGCGATATGCCCGCGACCGGATGCTGACCGGCATCCAGACCTTCTGGGACATCGAGATCGTCGACTTCCAGATCGACCAGTTCACGAAGCTCGGCGGCGTCGTCACGTTCGCGGACGGGCGTCAGGTCCGCGCCAAGCAGTTCGCCTCGGCCTCCTACAGTGCGGAGCTCGGGCGGGCCGCCAGGGTCCCCTACACCTTTGGCCGCTCAGAGAACCGGGCGACCTTCAATGAGGTGCTGGCCGGCGCCTACAGCAACAACCGCAACACGGTGGCGGCAGCCGTGCTGAACGCCAAGGGCGACATCGTCCGCGAAAACCAGGGCTACACCATCGTCGGCGAAGGCATCGGTGACCTTCGGACCATGGCCTACAACTGGCGCTCGACCTTTTCCCAGCATCCGCAGCGCCTGCCGCTCCAGGCTCCAACCCGCCCCGATGGCCTGCCCTTTCGCGAGGCCGATTTCGAGGATTGGATCAACGAGCGCGGCAGCAAATACACCACGATCGAGGGCATCACCTCGGGCCAATACGTCGATGCCTACTGCATCACGACGAACGGTGGCTCGCAGTGGGGATCTCCGAGAGACTACACCCGCTGCAAGACGAAGGCGCAGCGTCGCGCATTTTGGGCGTGGCACTACTACTACACCGCCGGCTGGTACTACCTCGCGCAGACCTCGTCTCGGGTGAACCCGGCCCTCAAGGCGAACATGGCGACCTGGGGCCTGCCTCATAACCACAACGTCACCGAGTTCTACGGGCAGCGCGGCTGGTCCGCGCATCTCTACGTCCGGACCAGCCACCGGATGCGGGCGGCGGGTGTCGTTTCCTTCGAGAATATCGGCCGGTCGGCCGTCGGCACGGTCCTCGAACCGATGGGGCGCGGCGGCTACCATGCCGACAGCCACGCCAAGTGCCATGCGACCATCCCCGGCGGCGGATACACCCAAGACGGGGACATGATCGACGACGTCCAGGACGGTCGGACGTACTGGAACCTGCCGTTCGCCGCGCTCAAGCCGCCGCCCGGCATCATCCGGAACATGCTGGAAATCGGGTGCCCTGCGGTTACCGAGACGGTCATGTGCTCGCTTCGGATGGAGCCGACCTGGATGTCGATCGGCGAGGCCGGCGCCATCGCGTTCTACGTCGCGGTCCGCGACGGCATCCCGGTCTCCGAGGTGCCGTATGCCAAGATCAAAGCCATCGTCGATAGCCTGGGGTTGAAGGTATGAGCGGCATATTCGCAGGCTTCGGCAGCGCGGGCGGCGGTGGCGGCGTCATCTCCGTCCCCGGCCGGGGCGTCGTGTTCCAGCTGGGCGGCACCAAGGACAACCCGCTCCTCATGGGCCTGCCGATCCACGGCCGGGGTGGCATCCGCATCGAGAACAACGACGGCGTCGACGGCCCGCTGACGATCTGGAACATGCCGGACGGCGTGCTGATGACCGCCGAGGGCGTCGACTGTTCGGCCACGACCGAGATCGAGCTCGGTATGGCGACGCAGGACGGCCAGGACACCTACATCATCGACACGGTGACGTTCTGGGGGGCGACCTCGGCCCCAACCGTCTTGCGGGGCAGCGTCTATTCCGGATCGGGCGTGAACAGCACGCTCCTCGTCCCGGCCACGCAGAGCTTCGCGGCTCTGACGTCGAGTGACGTGGTCCTCGACGTGCCGGTCCAGGTGAAACGTGCGGCCCGCTACGGCCGCCTGCTGTGGAAGCCATCCGTGACCGAGAACATCAGGATCAACATCGCCGTCTATCGGCGGCTGCTGCGGCAGGTCGAAGTGTTCTGATCTGCGACCCCGTCGGACCCTCACGGGCTGACAGCAGGATTTCGCTGCGAGCTAGTTGTCAAAATCTAACGTTTGGTACCCATCGCTGAATGTCCGAGAAGGGCGGGGAGCGGACCCTGGCCGTCAAGCCCGAAGCGGACGTACTGCTGCCGACTCAGCTTTGCCGTAGCTGCCGGTCCTTGCCGTCCTCGGAAGCGGACGTTCGCGTGTTGGACGTTAAGAAACATCGCGGTTCTCATCATCGCGTTCTTGCCTCGGCAAGCCCAGAAATGGTCTACCCGCCTCCAATAAGAAATAACTGGTCGATTTAATCCCTAACCACTGCGAAATTTATGTAGTAATTTTGCAGCAGTCTAAATAGCAACATTTAGAAATGTCACAACTAAGGCCACTATCAATAGTTACTCATTCTTATGATCTCGACCTGAAACCTTTATGGTTAACCATGCGTATAAGCGTCGCCGCAAACCCGTGAGCCGCACGTGCATCTCAGGCTGCGAGCTAGGGAGACGACGAAATGGCTACGATCAATGGCGATAACGGCGACAATTTCCTGACCGGCACCGAAGAAGAAGACACCATCAATGGCCTCGGCGGCAATGACACCATCGACTCAGTCGATCGTCCTGCCAATATTTTCGCAGGATCAATCAATCCGGTCCGTGATATCGTTCGCGCCGGATCTGGCGACGACACGGTTACTGGCGGCAAGCTCGATCGGCTGGTCGGCGGCGAAGGCAATGATTTTCTGTCGGTGAATTTCAATTTCAACGGACCAGTTGTCGGCTCGGCGACCCCGATCAAGTTGACGCTTGATGAGAATGGGACGGGCAGGGCATCCGATGGCACCGTGATCTATGGCTTTGAGTCGGTGAACTTCAACCTGTCCGATACCGGTGACAATGTCGTCGATACTGGCAATGTCCGGGCGCAGCTGACGGGTGGAAACGGAAACGACACGCTCACCACCGGATCGGCGGACGATGTCGTCTTTGGCGGCGGCGGTAACAATGTGATCTCGACAGGTGGCGGCAACGATACGATCAGCGGCGGCTCCGGGATCGACACCGTCTTTGGCGGCGGCGGCGACGACACTTTCGGCGTCAACGTCTACACTGACGGCAGTGACCAGGTGAATCTCGGCGACGGCAACGACACCGTCCGGTTCGACCGCTTCGACGGCGGTACCGGTAACGTTCGCCTGACTTTCACCTCGGCCGAGGTGGGCAATGGCAACACCAACGATGCCGGCAGCTTGACCAACCAGGATGGCGGCTTCGCCGTCCGCGTCCAGGCGGAGGATGCTGACGGCAATCTGACCGGGCCCGTCTCCCGCTACGACGATGAGGGGATCACCTTCGTCGCCGGGACGCAGGGCATCACTTTCGACGTACGCGACCTCGTCTCGGGCACTCAGCGCGGCAATACGTTCGAGGGTGTGGTTCTGGGGACCGGCGGTGACGACGCGCTGACGTTCTTCCCGCCTTTCCGCGCCGGGCAGGACTTCTACTACAACGCGGGTCAGGGCAACGACACGATCTTGGCCGGAACCGGCAACGACTTCCTCGTCGGCGGTGCCGGTAACGACACCATGATCGGTGGCCTCGGCAATGACAGCTACATCGTCGATTCCCTCGGTGACACGGTGGTCGAAGGCGCTGACGCAGGTACCGACACCGTTCTGTCCTCGATCACCTACTCCCTGTCCGACACCGTCGAAAACCTCACCCTCACAGGCTCCGGCGCCATAGATGGAACCGGCAACGCCCTCGATAACAGCATCACAGGCAATATCGGTGACAACCGTCTTGCTGGCAGAGAAGGAAATGACCTGATCACGGCTGGTGCTGGTAACGATCTCCTCATCGGCGGCGACGGCGACGACGTTATGACCGGTGGTGCCGGCGATGACATGTACTTTGTGGGTTCAGCAGGTGATCAGGTCAACGAAGGTGTCGGCGAAGGGAACGATACCGTTCGCTCGGCGGTCGATTACGCTCTTGGCGCCAACATCGAGAACGTCTTTCTCCTTGGATCCGACGACATCAACGCCACTGGCAACGAAGGCGACAACAGCCTCATCGGCAATAGCGGTAACAACCGTCTCGATGGTGGGGCCGGGGCTGACCGCCTTAACGCTGGCGATGGCGATGATGTCCTCGTTGGTGGAACCGGCGCCGATGTCATGCGCGGCGGAAACGGCGACGACACCTATGTCATCGACGATGCAGGTGATCAGGCCATCGAACAGTCGGGCCAAGGCTTCGACACCGTTCGATCCAGCGTCAGCTACACGATGGAAACCAACATTGAAAAGCTGGTGCTCAATGGCTCCGAAGACCTAACCGCCAGCGGAAATGCTGGCCGGAATCAAATCTACGGCAATGCCGGCGACAACGTGATCTACGGCGATGACGGCCGCGATCTCCTCTACGGCCGTGATGGTGCCGACACCTTCGTGTTCAAGGCTATCACTGATAGCGACATCGAAGTTGCTGGACGCGATATCATCAAGGACTTCGACTTCGCCGCAGGTGATCGTATTGACCTCAGCGGGATCGATGCGGACTTCGGACAGGCCGGCGACCAGGGCTTCCAGTTCATTGGAACGGACGCCTTCTCCGGTCAGGCAGGCGAACTGCGGACGAAGTTCGGTGGGGGTAACACCCTCGTACAAGGCGATACCAATGGAGATGGCACGGCTGACTTCGCCGTTCTCCTCCAGGGCCATCAGACCTTGGATAACGGGTCATTCGTCGTCTGACGTTCACCTACATCCTCAGAGGGGCTGTCTGACGGCAGCCCCTTTTTTTATTTCCGCTAAACGACCGAAAGCCTGACAGGTTGGCTAGGTATCGTGCGGTTTGCCTGCCCTGGGCAGCTCGCGCCTGGAAACCCTGTCTGGTTCTCAAAGATCAGGAATATGTTTGTGACGGTACGCTCCGACTGCGCATCGTGAGGGACCGTTCGGGGTCCACACCGGGCGAACGCTAACGTCCGCTTTGCCAATGATCGGCACGAAACCGGACACGCAGAAAACCACCCAACCCGGACGTTGGCCTCTGCCTCAACAGCTTTGGAGCGGACCTTCCGAGGGTCGGCAAGGGGTCGTGTGCGGACGGTATCAAAAGTCAGATTTCTAACTTTAGCTCAGAACCGCATCGGTGCTCGCCGCACCTTCTCTGCCTTCAACATCTCGGGCCAGTAGCCTGCCCATTCGATGAGCGCGAGAGCCAACGCGACAGAGATGACGACAACGGCAACGATGGCCTCGGTCTTCGTCCAGCGCCGCCGTGTCCATCGGCTCAAGATGATCGTCAGTCGTAGAAGCTGATCCATCCGGACGGCTTACCATCCCCGTACCGGCCGGTCGCCGCGCAACTCCCCACAATCGAGAGAAGAGACCCATGACCGTCGCTGATATTCAGCGCGCTCTCTTGGCGCGCGGCTATGACCTCGGGCCTTCCGGCGCCGATGGTGACGCCGGGCCGAAGACGATCGCAGCCGTGACCGCCTTCCAACGCGCCGCCGGACTCATCGCCGACGGCATCGCCGGACCGCTCACCATCAAGGCTCTTGGCAACGTCGACGTGACCGCGAAGAAGGCCGAACCCGACCAGCCGGCATGGCTTACCCTGGCGGCCGACGAGGTCGGAACCGTCGAAGGCATCGGAAAGGCGAACAACCCGAAGGTGGTCCGCTACTTCGCGGACGCGGGCTTCGCCGGCATCAAGGATGATGCTGTGGCGTGGTGCGCTGCCCTGGTCGGTGCGATGCTCCAGCGCGCCGGCCGGAAGCCGTCAGGCAGCCTCGCCGCACGATCCTACGAGTCCTGGGGCGTTGGCCTCAAGGGCCCCGTCCTCGGCTGCATCGCCACAAAGAAGCGCGGCAACTCCTCATGGCAGGGGCACGTCGGCTTCGTGGTCGGCGCCAACAAGGATCAGGTCTTCCTGCTCGGCGGCAACCAGGGCGACAAGGTCTCGGTGGCAGCGTTCAAGCGCTCCGAGTTCACGTCCTTCCGCTGGCCGGCCGACGTGCCGATCCCGACCTCGTCCGTCCTGCCCTCGACCATCGCCGGGGCACGCTCCGGCGTGAGCGAAGCCTGATAGGCGCGCGCGGCATACTCCGAACCATAGAAGGCGGGCGCGTCGGATTTTACCGTCCCGGCTGTAACGAGATGCGCGTGGTCGCCGTCGATTCGAGCAATTAGATGTCGAACGGGGCCAAGTGGGGGCTTCAACGGCAACTATGCCCGCCCGACCTTCACGCCTATCCACTGCGAGTATCTACCTAGCGATTTATAAGCTGTCTTGAACTAAAAAGCTGTTCGCTAAGTCTTTTCCGAATAGGAAGATCATATAAATAGAATATCAGTAAGGATAATGCCGATATTATGCATGTTAATAATATTGAAATGATGATATTAACCGCTTCGGATAGTGCAAAATGGCGAATGATAACACTAAATCCTCTGACTATCGGGTAGTGAATGCAATACAACGGATAAGATAAATCGCCACTCACAGAAGCAAGTTCTTTATTTGCCTCATTCGCATGATTTGCGCCTAAATATACAATAAGTGGAAATATAAATGCAATTGAAACGAGATCGAAAGTTGCGCTTAAAGTCGTGTTTTCAATTTTGGGAATTATGAATATGCAGATTATCAATATCGCACTTACCGGCCATTTTGTTGGTTTGATTTTAAAATTAATGTAATTCAGTAGGCCGCCAATGAAGAAAGAAAAGAATACTCGCGGAAACGCGAGTAGAAAAAATTCAATATGAGGGCCAAAGTGGACGCTGCCTGTAATTAATGACGCATGGATTAATAGAATTAATGATAGAACGCATACTGACATCATAATCGACTTACAAAAGCGAAGTCGAGCAATCAAAGCAAATACAATATTTGCGAAAAATTCAAAAAACAAAGACCAAACAGGCCCATTAAGGGGATATGTTGTTTCTTCTAGGCTAGTTTTATACAATGTCGGAAGTAAAAACGAACTCATTATCAATACAATAACTATATTTATTACATGCTCTAGGATGCTATAGGTTCCCGGCCTAAATAAATCTGTGAACGCAGCAATAAGATTTCCTAGTAATATAAGCGGCATTAGTCTTACAAGGCGCCTGACAATAAACTGGCCTGTAGTAATCTTCATCGATAAAAATTTATGAAAGTAAGATCGAAATATGACATAGCCGCTGAGGCAGAAAAAGAAATCTACAGCCAAATATCCATGGTACATTAAGCCGGCGTAATTGATTCGACTAGAAAAATGATATATTACGACAGCTATAGCCGCAATACCCCGCAATAAATCAAGTGTTTGAAAATGCTGCCCTTGCTCGTCTTGAATACCAAGACTTTTTTGATTTGATATTGTATCAGAGAGCATTTGATGCACCCCTCGTACTACGTAGGAAGCCGTGACAGTGTAAGGTTCCACAGACAAGGCGCCCTGATTAAACTTTAATTTATGTCAGACTTGGATAATGATCAAAAGGTCAAATTTTATGCATAATATCGTGTTTTTGATTATTTCGTGACCGGTGGTATTGCGATTTCTACAATGTACAAAACAATCCATTCGTTCATTCATTTGAATTTAATCGACCTTTAACTGTGGGACAGGCAGCTGAGATTCGGCTTGTCCAATCTAATCCGCTGCCGGAGCCGACCGTCGTGGCGTCTCCTTCATGGGGCTCTCGGCTCGCGTCGTCGCTGATGCGGCCCTGGTTCGGGTGAGGAGATCAGATCGCCAAGCCACGCCCGAAGTACCCGAGGGCGAGCAGGCCGGCGACTAGCAGGAACAGGATGTAGAACTTCACGCCGAAGATCTGACGCGTCCACCAAACGCCTTCAGGGGTCATTGCAGGCCCTCCCAGAATTCCGAGCCCGGCGGCACCGGCGCATCTGATCCGTGAAAGACCATAGCATGACCCGCATCCTTCTCGCGGCGCTGGCGCTCGCCTGTGCTGTCTCTGCCGCATTCGCTCAGACCCCGTCTCCGACCGTCCTCCCGATCCAGTGGGGCGACATGGCCAACGGTCTGTTCAAGGTCGCAGTGGAGGCCCTGTATCCGGTCGTGCTTGCTGCCGTGGCCTACGCTACCGGCAAGCTGCCCTGGTGGGTTTCCATGTGGCTGACCACGAAGCGGATCGACCGCGCGCTCCAGACCGGTGCCGACTACGCGCTGAACGCGGTGGCAGGTGCTACGGCCGGCAAGGCGCTCAATGTCGACGTCAGTTACACCGTCCTGAAGGTCGCTCTAGAGCGAATCCTCGGCTCGACCCCCGCGTGGCTCATCAAGGAGATGGGCGGCGCAAAGGGCATCTCCGAGCGCCTGTTCCGCGTCTTCAAGTTCGATGAGACGGTGTCGGACAAGAACACTCTAACGCCGCTCGTCAATGCGCTGCCGTCCCTCCCGTTCGTGAAGTGAGGTCGGCCGGAGGCGTCGCAATGAACCCGAACAACCCCACCGCCATGAACAAAACCCGCTCCACCGAGTGGCTGCTCACCTGTCTCCTTCTGGCGTGGGGCATCAATATGCTCAGGCCGGAGAGCTTCTTCGACCTGCCGGTCTACCGGATCATGAACGACCTCATGTCCGAAACCCGATGGGGAATGCTGACGGTCATCGTCGCGATCCTCCGCGGCGTCGGGCTGGCGATCAACGGTTGGTGGAGACGAACCCCGCTGATCAGGTTCATGGGGGCGTGGGTCGGCGGGCTGTGCTGGCTCGCCATCGGGTTCCTGATGCTGGCCTCGTCCTACGCCCTGGATACTCGGCTACCGGCGGGCTTCTTCTGGTACCCGATCTTCTTCGTCTTCGAGGGCTGGTGCGTCCTCGCGACGGGCTACGACATGTTCAAAAACGGTTCCCTCTCCACCGGAGCTGCGCCGCGCAATGTCGCCTGAGGATGTGAAACAGTGGGTCGATATCCTGAGCACCCTTCTGGCGGCCGGTGGCGGCGGAGGCATCATCCTTGCCGTCATCGGCTACATGCGGGCGAAGATGGAGAGGCCGCCGCACATCGCTCCGCCTTCAGTTGGCAACAATGGCTTGGCGCAGATCGCCGGTATGGTGATGGGACAGGGCGACCTCAAGGACATCATTGACGGGCTACGCGGGGTGTCCGCCTCACACGACCGATGCACCCTCATGCGAGAAACCGAGATGGCCTTCCGAAAGAAGGAAGCCGAGGAGCATCGGGAGCATGAGCGCCGGCTTCTGGAGGAGCGGCGCCAGCATGAACAGCGCCTCGCCGAGGACAAGCACCGGGAGCATCGGGAACTCGTCGAGGCGGTTCAGAACCTGACCCGGAGCGCGAAGGATATGCGCTGCGCGGGGTGATCGCCCTAACCCGGCACACCCCGTGCATCGCCCTGCCGCTCCTCGTCGAGGGGCAGCCTCCCAGAACTTGCGACTTGACCCCGCCCGGCTGACGCTGGGGTGGGGTTTTAGTTGTTAGTGCCCCCTGGTGCGACCTCCGGTAATAGACTGCAAGTTTTCCTGACCGCTTCAGCGCACTCGGAGGACACGGCCTCAGATCAGAACTCTACGGAGAGTTGCAGTTTTGCTATTGACCCGCCGCTCTTCCGCATGGAGACTGCCGGCGCCTTAATATTCGATTAACCGAATAGAGGCAGGGAGGCTCGCCGAGCCAACTGATTATTACAGTTTTAACGCGCAAATTGGCGCAGCGGCATCCTATTGCCTAAGTGTAGTATTTGCGGGTTTATTTATGGGAAAATTATCAATGGCTGTTCAAACGATTTATGTCGATGGTTCTGCAAGCATTGGTGGTGATGGTTCAGAGGGATCACCGTTTAGATCAATTCAGGCGGCCATCGATGCAGCAGGTACTGGCGACACCATCCGTGTTGCTGACGGCGATTACACAGAGAACCTAACGATCAACGTTGCCGACCTTAAGTTGCAGGCAGATGGGTCGGATGTGAACGTTCACGGCGGCATTGCGATCGGCGCCGAGGGTGTGGCCGTCGACGGCTTTACGATTGATCGTTCGATTGCAGGAAACGAGGGTTCGAGCATTTTCGTCTCAGCGAACGACGTTGTTTTGACAAATAACGTTATTACGGCAGACGATGCTGCTGAGACCGGCATCGTGATCGGCAGTGGTGCCGGCAATGCTACAATCCAGGGAAACACGATTGCCGGCTTCGACGCGTACGGCGTCTACGTCAACCCGAGCAGCAATGGTGCCTCTTCGGTCTTGGGTAACACATTTAACGGCAACGGAGAAAGCTTAGTCTTCGAAGCCGGGCCAAGCGTTGATGTGGTTTCGAACAATACTTTTGGCGCTGCCACCAACGACATCCGCATCTCGCTTCGTGAATCAGGTACGTTCAATCTGTCTGATATCATCGACAGCACAAATGTTGACGTGTCCGAGGTGAACATCCGAGCCTCAGGCAACTCGACGGTGATCGGCACTGCGTATGACGACCGTATTGAGGCGGCTACGATTGGCTCGTACGAAGCTAAGGGTGGGCAGGTTAGCTTTAACGGCGGCGCTGGCAACGACACACTGATCGGTAACGATGGTGCCGACACCCTCAACGGTGGTACTGGGGCAGACGAGCTGAGGGGCCTTGTTGGCAACGACACCTACGTCGTCGACAACGCTGGCGACCGGGTGATCGAGAGGCTTGATGAAGGCACCGACACGGTTCGGTCGTCCATCAGCTACTCGCTTGGCGCCAATGTCGAGAAGCTGGTTCTGACCGGATCGGCCGATCTCGACGGCGCCGGCAATGCCCTCGACAATACGCTCACCGGAAATGCCGGCGATAACACGCTTGATGGCGGCACTGGATCAGACTTCCTGTCTGGTGGTGCGGGCGATGACTTCCTCATCGGCGGAGCCGGGGCGGATTTGATCGCGGGCGGATCTGGGACCAACACGGCCAGCTACGAGACCTCGGCCTCGGGTGTGACGGTCAACCTGACGACGCTGGTGAACTCCGGCGGCGATGCTCAGGGCGACTCCCTCAGCGGCATCAACAACCTGGTTGGCAGCAGCCAGGCCGACCGCCTGACCGGCAATGAAGATGCCAACGTGCTGCGCGGTGGCGGTGGTGCGGACGTGCTCTCCGGCCAGGGCGGCGACGACCGCTTGGTGATCACCGGAGATGCGGACTTCGCGTCGAGTGCCCTCAATGGCGGCAAGGGCGACGACAGCCTGTTCTTCGTCGGCGGAGGAGACGTGACTCTTGGTTCCGGCAGCATCCGGTCCGTCGAGCAGATCTACGTCCGGAACGGCGGCAGCCTCGACATGAGCGAGCTGACGACGGGCCAGAACGTGATCTCCGATAGCGTCAAGGGCGAGAGCATCACGATCATCGGTTCGGCCGGTGCCGATCGCATCGAGGCCGGCAAGGGCGGGGATATGATCGAAGGTAGCGGTGGCAGTGACAAACTGTTTGCTGGCGCTGGCTCGGATACGTTCGCGTTCAACGCAGGCTTTGGTCGAGACAACGTCTACGGCTTCAGCACGGCGAAGGACCACTTCGATGTGTCGTCGCTGGTAGACAGCTTCGATGACGTGAACATTCGCAGCCTGAACGGAGGGAAGGATGCCGTCATCACATTCGATGGCGCTGGGGCCGCGAACAAGATCATCGTGCACGATGTCGACGCTGCCACGCTGACTGCCGACCACTTCCTGTTCGGCGCCTGACCGCCAGCAGACTGAAACGATTGACCCCGCCCGGTGAGAGCCGGAGCGGGGTTTTTCGTACGTCTGGGCTCACGAGAGCGTGATTGAGCTTGGAGTTTTCGGCAATCCGCCGTTCATTCTGGGTGGTCCATCACTGCGCCGGACCACTTCAGGGAGGCAGTTATGCGCACTCGTTTAAGGCAGATCCTTCTGACGATCGCGGCCTGTGTCGGCCTGGCTTCCGTCGCCGAAGCGGCGCCGCTGCCTATCGCCGGGGCCAGCGATTCCTCGCGTGAAGCGATCGAGACCGTACAGTACTATGGCGGTGGCTATGGCTATCGAGGCGGCGGCTACGGCTACGGTCACTCACCCGAGCACCGCTATCGGCAGCACATTCGCCGCGAGTTCCTCCATGAGCGTCGCTACGATGCCCACCTGCGCCGCCAGGATCAGCATTATCGTCGCGCGTACCGTTACGGGTACTAAGAGAACGCAACTCGCTACGGGCAGCGCCCCTCACACCTATGATGACCCCGCCCGGAGCTATCCGGAGCGGGGTTTTTCCTTCGTCTCGGTGACGAGCGGCAGTTGGTACGGATTCCTTACGTACTGACGGCTCGTGCAGCATTGCTGTTGCAAATGGGTCTGGCTGAGGCCGCTGCGGGGTATCCGTACCTAAAAGGGGAACGCCTTTAATCGGCCGAAAGACATTCAGCAACATAATTTCACGTTAACGAGTATTTTATTGCCTGACATTTATTATTGATTATACTCGCAGACGGTGTAGTCAAATGTCTAGATTGCAGGCGCCACTTGCAGACAACGCTTCTGGCTTACTTATGGATCGGGCTCCGCGAAGTAGTACAAATTGGATTGCGGTGATCCGGACTAAAGAAGGCGTTGAAATCCCATGCAACGTCAAAGACGTCTCTAAGTCTGGGGCAAAAATTGGCGTTCCTTCGTCCTACCAACTGCCTGAAAGCTTCATGCTTAAGGTGATTGGAAAGGATTTTGTGCTGCAAGTTAGTTTAGTTTGGCGAAGCGGAAACTTCGTTGGAGTAAAGATTGATCAGGTTGGGAAGTTAGCGGTCCGCGTCGAAGCTGATTTAACGCAAAATGAGGCAACCCAGGCTTCGCACCACCTGATAGGAAGTCGGCGCAGCCGCGTCTCTAAGTTTTGATATTAGGTAGGGAGGCTTGCTGCGTACGATCCTTTTTGGGCAATTTGTCGCCCGCACGCCAAGACCGAAGCAGGCCGCTTGCTTCTGTCAATGAGGCGACCAGATCTAGCATTGTACCAAAGTACTGTACCGCTCCAAAAGGTTGCGGTTGGAGATTGTCGGTAATCATCTAGAGTGCAGCTGGAAAATGGTGCCCAATTGTTCCGCCTCAATCAAGGGCATGAAAGTGGCAGATCCATCACAGGTTCCAGCTGTTAGCCTAACCAATCTGACATCGCCAGTTTACCGAGCGCTCCTCCTCCACAAGAGCGGGACGGTAGTAAATATATTCCGTGTCCTGGCTCAGGACGATGACGAGGCAACCGAGTGTGCCAAAGCCCTGGTGGATGGTCACGCCGTCGAGCTTTGGGATGGCCTACGCTTCATTGAGCACTTCCCCGCAGTTGATTGATGTTTTGAGCGGTCGCCTTTTGTACAAGCGGCCGCCGATCCTAAACCTATTCAACGAGATATGCCGCCGTCGGGGCTAAAAGGTGTTATCGTACGATACCCGACCGTTTAAGGGATCGTTAACCATCCACCCCACACCATGAGCCTCACTCAGAGGCCCGCCATGACGCTCACGGTTTTCGATCCGATCTCGGGCAAGCTGGTGACGATTGAGCTTCCCGTGCGGAAGCCATGCCCCTGACCCTCTACCGCATCGGACCTGACGAGCATCACCTGATCCAGGGCGGTGAGGTCGTCGGCAATCTGGCGCGGGAGGATGGTAAGACGAGCTGGCGGGTGTCGCTGGTCAGCGAGGCCGGGACGATCCGGGAGCGTCTGTTCCGGTCGTTCGACGCGGCGTTGGCGTGGCTCGGGGTGCCGGCGGGCGTAGAGCCGGTTTAGCCCCTCACCAAGGCCTCGGCCGCGTCACCATCGTATCAATCGGCTTGCGCCCGCCGTACTAATCGGCAGCCCCAATCTCGAACTCCATCCCTCTACCCGGTCCCTGGTCGGCATAGTCGATCAGCACATACCCACGTTCGGCAAGGTCGGCCTCAAGGATGTCGCGGTGCTTCCGGTACATCTGGCCGATCGCCAGCGGCGTCAGCCTCGGGTTTCCTCGCCTGAGCGTGTCGACGCTGATGCTCACTGGTGCGCCCTCCCGATCGGCGATCTTGACGATAGCCGATGCGAGATCCGCAGCCTTCGTCTCCGAGGCCGACTTTGCCTTGAATGCCATGTCGTCATCCTCTTTCGGTCTCGGAGCCTACCTGCCCTGAAGGCTCTCGGCGAAGTCGTCCGGGATCTCGCCGAATTGACCGAGGATCGCCACGCTCTCCAACTCGCCGGTCTCATCGTCAGCCATGACCTTCATCGCTGCCGTGCCCGGCATGCGGCTGGCCATCGCCTCGGCCTTCTTCAGCGCACCGAACTCGGTCGGTGCGATCTCGCGGTCGCCGGGGACGAGGCGCTTCCGCTTGATGGTGAAGGTTTGCACCAGGAACGTCGTCTTGATCGTTATCTCGCGTCTCCTCACGCTGCCATTGGGACGTTGCGCACGTCCATGAAACCAAGGGTCATCACGTGCCGGCCAGCGCCGTCGTGGACGTCGACAACCCAATCCGACCAGTCGAGATTGCGGCCGGTCAGCTCCATTACCTGCCATGCTGATCGCTCGGCGTTGTGCCAGAGCAGGCCGGTGTTTGGCAGCTTCATGCCCTTCTCATCGATGATCGCGGTGTGTCCATCGGTGCAGTGAAATCGATATGTCTGGCTCGCCATCCACAGCTCTCCACAGGGTTGAACAGGCCGCGTGCGGTTAAGATTGACCTGGAACCCTCAGCCTGTTTGTTCTCTTTTCGTTCTACACGAGGAGAGCCATGAGCGTCTATCGAATCGGCGAGCTTGGGCTGATCCCAGGGAACGTTGTCCACATTCCCATCATGGGGTCTGCGCTCTGCGCCGGCTTCCCTTCACCTGCCGACGACTTCCTGGAAGGCGCCCTCGAACTGCCGCGCTGGCTCGCCCCGAACCCGCCGGCCACCTTCGCTTGGAACATCTCCGGCGATTCGATGCGCGATGCCGGGATCTTCGACCGAGACCTCGCTGTGGTCGACCGGAGCCTGAAACCGTCCCATCGGAGCGTCGTCGTGGCGGCGATCGACGGGCAAATGTCGATCAAGCGGCTGCTTGTTGAGGGAAACGTCGCTCGACTGTCGTTCGAAAACCCGGATCTCCCGGCCTTCGCCGTTGAGGAGACTGGCGAGGCCGAGATCTGGGGCGTTGTCCGCTTCTCGATCCGCTGGCACATCGCCCGCAGCGGCCTGATCCGATGAACCGGGCCATCGCGCTGATCGATGGCAACAGCTTCTATTGCTCATGCGAGCGGGTGTTCGACCCGAAGCTGGCCCGTGTGCCGGTGATCGTGCTGTCCAATAATGATGGATGCGCCATCGCTCGGACGGCTGAGGCCAAGGCGCTCGGCATCAAGATGGGCGATCCCTGGTTCCAGATCCGCGACGACTGCAAGCGTCAGGGCGTGCGGGTGTTCTCCTCAAACTACACCCTCTACGGCGACATGAGTTCGCGCACGAACGCGGTGTATCGGGACTTCTCGCCGGCCGTAGAGATCTACTCTATCGACGAGAGCTTCCTCGACCTTTCCGACGTGCGTGAAGATCTATGGTTGGAGCTCGCCCGCGACCTTCGTGCAACCGTCCGCGCATGGACTGGTATCCCAACCTGCGTTGGCATCGGGCCGACGAAGACCCTCGCGAAGCTGGCGAACCATATCGCCAAGACGATCCCGGATCTCGGCGGCGTCTGCGACCTGTCGGACGAGGACGAGCGGGCCGCTTGGCTTTGCCGCATTCACGTCGGGGAGGTGTGGGGCATCGGCCGCGCTTCGCTCGCAAAGCTCGAAGCCATGGGCGTCGACTCCGTCGCGGATCTGCGCGACCTAGACCCTCGACCGGTCCGCAAAGCGATGACGGTGGTGGGCGAGCGCATCATCCACGAGCTGCGCGGCGTCGCCTGTCTGCCGCTTGAGCTGATGCCGGCTCAGCGGAAGGGCTGCGCCGTGACGCGCTCCTTCTCCAGCCGGATCGAGGATCGGGCGACGATGGAACAGGCGGTAGCGGCCCACGCGACGCGCTTGGGCGAAAAGCTGCGCCGGGGCGGGCTCGGAACGACACATATCTCGGTCTTCTATCACACGTCGGAGCACGACCGCGGCGACCCGATGCGATCGATCTCGACGACGGTCACGCTGCCCGAGGCGACGAACGACACGCTGGCGCTGATCAAGGCGGCGCGCGAGGGCGTGGCTCGGACTTGGCGCGAGGCGCCCGGCGATCGTCCGTGGCGGTTCAGCAAGGCCGGCGTCATCACCACCGACCTCAAGCTGCTGGAGGAGACCCAGCGCGCCTTGATAGGCCAGCTCGACCGTGAGCTCAGCGCGCCGCTGATGGCAGCGATGGACGAGTGCAATCGCCGCTTCGGACGTGGCGCTGTCGTGCCGGCCCGCGCTGGTCTGGAGAAGAAGCGGATCTGGTCCACGAAGTTCGAGATGCGCAGCCCGCGCTACACGACGCAGGTGAGCGAGTTGCCGACGGCGCATGCCTAAGGAAATCGCTACGTCGGCCGGATCCCAGCGGTGACGGACGCGGTCGACTCAATCCTGCGCGCGCAAGCTCTTAATGAATCGCCTCGCGATCTCTCTCACGGCCTCATCATCGCGCGTCTCGTCATGGGCCTTGTCCCAGAGATGATCGATGCTCTGGTCGAGTTCATCCAGCAATCCTGGATGGCGCTGCGCAACGAAGCGGATCGTGCCGAATAGCAGGTGCTCGATTGCCATTTCGCGACGGTTCGCGTCTACGACCTGGTCCGAGGCGGAGTGGCTAGTTGATTCTGTCATACCCCACAACGTCACCCACTCTCTCCAGGTTCGCTGATCGCAGCTGCGGAAAGTGCCGCAGCATCGAACGCAATCGCGGCCTGTTATCGCCGCGCTGGATGAAGCCAGATTGGTAGAACCAGACTACCTCTTCACCGCCCAGATCGGCACCGCACCTGTCGGCCTGCCTGGGATGGTCCGGCAGAACCGCGTGCGCTCGAACCGGATGAAGTCCGCGTGGACCTCAGACGCCAGCCCCCCACCGAGGACCATGGCTCCGCAGAATTTAGAGCGGATCACGCTGAGGTCGGGATGGACACCGAACAGCTGCAGCGTCGTCCACCCGCGCCGGCCAGCCTCGTCTGCGTGCTTGTCCAGGAAGTCCAGGGACGTGGCGTGAATGGCAGGCCAAGTGGAGGGCGTCAGGCCAGCGCAGGGAACCACGGCTGGGCTTCATCGCTAGGAACGCCTCCCGCCACGCCTGAGGGGTGTTCGAGACGATCTTGAAGGCTGGTGAGGCTGACATGAAATCCGGCGGCTGTGGCGCGGAGGTCGATGGGGGTCATGCGTTACCCTGCTCAACGAGATCAATACGCAGCTTCCGGGCTACGTCGTTGGCTGCCACGGTCCCGGCTGCATCGCGTCGGCCCGCTTTGAAAATTTGGGCCGTGAGCGGGCGATGAGGAAATGCCCCGTTCCGCAGTAGATCGCCCACGACCATTCGTTGGGCTGTTCGCCAGTCGCTTCAGCTTGGGCCACCAGAGAGGTCGGATTAACGTGTGGCATACCCAATTACGCCACGTCCGCCTTCCAGGTTCCCGAATCAGGGCGTCGGCATCAGGCATCGGGGTTGGCCCCTAGCTGAGAGAAGAGGCGGGGAGAGAGCAGGTCATTAGCCAACCCTCATCTCACGCAGCTTGGCGGGGATGAGGCGCAGCAGAGCCCGCTGTTCACCGGCAACAATGCCCGAGGTCTGCTTACCATGCGCTTACCGGAACCGAAGGCCGGTAAGCGAGTCAGGCGCTAAGTCATTGAAGGAAATGGTGCTGCTGGACAGGATTGAACTGTCGACCTCCTCATTACCAATGAGGTGCTCTACCACTGAGCTACAGCAGCCGATCGTCGCGACGTGTCGGGACGAGCGGGGAGTTAGCGGATCGAAAGCCGCTTGGCAATCACCCCTGGCCGCCTTTGATCGCGGCGTGTCCTACGAGCAACCCCGTTTCCTTCTTGCACGCCGCGCGGATGATGCCGGCGAGACCGGATTCGGCCACGGCTTCGGCCGCGTCGGACGGACTGAACCAGCGATCCTCGCGCTCGTCCCGCTCCGGCCAGTGCTTGAGCTGTTTGCGCACCTCGAGGGGAAACACCTTGACCTGGCAGAGCACGAAGTCGCGGCTCTTCAGGCGCTTCTCGTAGAGATAGAAGCCGAGCGGCCGCTTGCCGACCTCGCCCAGAAGGCCGGCCTCCTCGTAGGCCTCACGAGCTGCCGCATCGAAGGGCTTGCGCCCCTTCATCGGCCAGCCCTTCGGGATCACCCAGCGGCGGCTCTCGCGGGAGGTGATCAGGAGGATCTTGAAGCCCCCGTCCGGGAGGCGCCGGAAGGGCAAGGCGCCGACCTGGCGCCGAGGCTCCGCCTCACTGTCCATCAGGGCTGAACTCATGGGACATGAACGCCCGGCCACCGCGTCAGTTCGATGGATCGCGGCAACCATGCGGTCTCGAACCGAGTATTCGGGCGACGCTGCGACGACGCGGACCGTTTTATCACTCGGGCGGTCACGGCGAGGATAGTCGGATTCTGGATCATCGGACGTCCTTGCTCGGTCACGGGAGGACGGGACGGATGGGAATAGCCCAGCTGCGCTGCGGCATACCGGATGCGAACTGGCCTTAGCGGAAAACGAAAGCCGCCCTCAAGACAAAATTTATCCGGCAAATTAATTGGCCTCGCGCGCTCCGAGCAAGGAGACTAGCCGGCTTGCACAACCCGACTGTGACACAGAGGACCCGACCGCCATCGAACGGCGTGTCACTCCCGGCGCCGATGCGGCGGCGGGTCTCAGCCCGCGGCGCTGAGGTTTTCGATCAGCGCGTTCAGGTCGGCGCGCATGGCCTGAACCTCCGGCTCCGACATGTTAAGCTGGCACATCACCGATTCCCGCACGTTCCGGGCCTCGGCGCGAAGGTCGCGGCCGTGCTCGGTCAGCTGGATCTCGACCTCGCGCTCGTCGCTCTGCCGTCGGTGGCGGATCAGGAAGCCGGCCGCTTCGAGCCGCTTGAGAACGGGAGTCAGGGTGCCGGAATCGAGGCGCAGGCGGCGGCCGATATCCGACACCGTTACGCCATCCGTCTCCCAGAGGACGAGAAGGACCAGATATTGCGGATAGGTCAGCCCCATCCGTTCCAGCATCGGCCGGTAGGACCGCGTGATCCGGTGAGCGGCGGCATAGAGGGCGTAGCAGAGCTGGTTGTCGAGCAGCAGCGGGTCCGTGACGGAACTGACCTGCTGCTCCGGAGCGTCGACCATATACACCACGCGATCTATCCCCGGATCAGGCCGGCACGACGACCGGGTCGGGACATCGGTACCTCGCGCCTGGGTCTTGTACGATAGCTGAGGCAGGACGGCCCAGCATACGAAATTCTCGCCATTTCAATCCGATTGCAAGCATTTACCGGACCAACGACCGCGACGATGCTTGATCCGCGCCGTCGCCGAACGCGGCACATCCGGGAGACGGCGCCGCATACGGTCGCCGTCTCAAGCCACCCTCCCCTCGAACCCGACGGACTGACGCTGGAACAGCCTGTGGTCGCCACCTTTTTGGCCTGGGCCTCGGCGAGCGGAGCGGCCACAATGCGGAACCCAGGCCTGTGACAGGACATTCCGATGCCGTTCGCTCCCCCCGCCTCCCGTTCCCGCAGCCGCCCGATGGCCGTTCCCCTGGCCCTCGCTTTGGCCTTCGGCATCGCCGCGGCACCGCGTCCGGCATCGGCGCTGGAAGGGCCTGCACCGGCCAAGCCCGGTGAGGCGGCGGCCCCGGCGACGTCGTCCGGCAAGCCCCGCGTCGTCATCGTCGCCACCGGCGGCACCATCGCGGGCGCCGGGGCGGATGCCGCCAACAGCGCCACCTACCAGGCGGCCAAGGTGCCGGTGGACAAGCTGATCGCCGCCGTGCCCGCCATCGCCCAGGTCGCCGACGTGCGCGGCGAGCAGGCGTTCCAGATCGCCTCGGAGAGCTTCACCAACGCCCAGCTGATCCAGCTCGCCAAGCAGGTCTCCGCCCTGGTGAAGCGCGACGACGTCGACGGCGTGGTCGTCACCCACGGCACCGACACGGTGGAGGAGACGGCCTATTTCCTCGACCTCGTGGTGAAGACCGACAAGCCCATCGTCATGGTCGCCTCCATGCGCCCCTCCACCGCGATCTCGGCGGATGGTGCCCTCAACCTCCTCGACGCGGTGGTGGTGGCGGGCGCCAAGGATTCCCGCGCCAAGGGCGTGCTCCTCACCATGAACGACGAGATCCAGGCCGGGCGCGACGCCACCAAGCGGGTGAACATCAAGCCCTCCGCCTTCTTCAGCCAGTGGGGTCCGCTCGGCATGGTGGTCGAGGGCAAGACCTACTGGTTCCGCGCGCCCGCGAAGCGCCACGGCACCACCTCCGAATTCGACATCGACACGATCGACGCCCTGCCGGAGGTGGCCATCGTCTACGGCTCGGGCAACATGCATCCGGAGCCCTACACCTCGGCCGTGGCGGGAGGCGCGAAGGCGATCATCCATGCCGGCACCGGCAACGGCTCGGTCGCCGGCTACCTCGTCGACACGCTGAAGGACATTCGCGGCAAGGGCGTGCAGATCATCCGTTCGTCGCGGGTCGGCGACGGCTTCGTCCTGCGCAATGCCGAGCAGCCCGACGACAAGTACGATTGGGTCGTCGCCCACGACCTCAACCCGCAGAAGGCCAAGATCCTCGCCGCCGTGGCCCTGACCAAGACCCAGGACACCAAGGAGCTGCAGCGGATCTTCTGGGAATACTGAGGCTCGGATGCGCGCCGCGTTAGCGCAGGAGGAACCCCTCCGGCGCCAGGGGCGGCGGCACCGGCTCACCGAGGGCGTCGAGGACGGTGCCCTCCACCACGCGCAGCAGCGCATCGAGGGGGAGGTCGTTGGGCTCCAGGCCGAACGGGTCCTCCAACTCGTCGCCCAGGGCATCGAGGCCGAAGAAGGTGTAGGCGACGAGGGCCGCCACGAACGGCGTCACCCAGCCCAGGGTTCCCGCCAGCCCGAACGGCAGGAGCAGGCAGTAGATCCAGGCCGTCCGGTACAGGAGCAGGGTGTAGGCGAAGGGCAGCGGCGTGCCCTGGATGCGCTCGCACACGATCTGCACCTGGGACAGGGCGGCGATCTTCTGTTCCAGCAGGCCGAACTGGATATCGCTCAACGCCCCCGCCCGCTGGGTCCGGCCGAGATCGGCCGTGAGGTGTCCGAGCACGGTATCGGCCGGGCTCGGGCGGCCCTGCAGGGTCGCGGCCTCGGTCTCGGACAGAAACGGAGTCGCCGCCGCGATCTCGTCCTCACGCCGCATCTGCGCATGCAGGGCGCGGGCGAAGGCCAGCACGCGTTTGAGGGCGCGCGTTCGCACCGCTTCATGCCGCTCGTCGGGGAGAAGGGCCGCGAGAAGGCGGGCGACCGCCCGCGCCTCGAGGATCAGCGTTCCCCAGGCTTTGCGCGCCTCCCACCAGCGGTCGTAGCAGGCCCCGTTGCGGAAGCTCAGGAAGATCGAGAGCGCCAACCCCACCAGGGTGAAGGGGCCGATGCCGGCGCTCAGCGGGAAGGGATCGGGCCAGGCCCGCTCGACCGCCACCACCGCGATCGCCGCACCCGTGATGAAGCCCACCTTCAGCGCCACCCTCGGCAGGATCGAGCCCTGAAGCGTGAACAGGATCGCCATCAGGTTGGGCCGGGAACGGACGATCATGGAGAGCTTGCGGTTCCGTGGAGGGATCGGAGGCGGACCGGGCCTGATTCACCGGAGGATGCGAAGGCGAGGCAGCCGATGGGCCGGAAGCGGGCGGCGGGAAACGGCCCCGCATTCCGCGGAGGCGGACCGGTACCGAGAGGCATGGACCGGGAGGCGTGACGGAAGCAAGGCGCGTATCGCCGCCCTGTTTCGTAAAATTATGAATACTTTCGACCTTCCCGCACTGCAAAAGTGTTCGCGGCCGCCGGTATAGAGCGGGAGATTGAGCGGCATCCTCCGGGCCGTCCGAAAAAGAGGACTTCAGAGGCACGAGAACTCCCGATTGTTGTGCAGTGCAACACAACGCTCCCGGCGCTACTGGTCCTAGACCGGACACTTGCGGAATCTGGACCGTATCTTTACGCTGCTGGCGCCAAATAAGACTTCCGTAGCCCCGAAACTATGCAAGATATCACTTGCATCGCGGCCGGGCGGGGGAGGCGCCTGAAGGATAGAGCGGTCGATGAAGAAAAATAAGGTGATCACGGCCGAAGAGGCGATCGCGCTCATCCGGCATGACGACGTCGTCACCACCACGGGGTTCGTGCAGAGCTGCATCCCCGAGGCGCTTCACGCGGCTCTCGAGAAGCGCTTCGTCGATACTGGCGCCCCGCGCGGCCTGACTCTGATCATGACCGCCGGCGCCGGCGACAGCAAAGGCCTCGGCACCGGCCGCCTCCACCACGAGGGCCTGCTGAAGCGCGTCATCGCCGCCAATTTCGGCCGCATGCCGAAAGTGGCCAAGGCCGCTCAAGAGAACCGGATCGTCGGCTACAACCTGCCCCAGGGCGTGATCTCGCAGCTCTACCGCGCCTGCGCCGCCGGCCAGCCCGGCCTCTTCTCCAAGGTCGGCCTTCACACCTATGTCGACCCGCGCCATGGCGGCGCCCGCGTCAACGAGGTGACGCAGGACGAGATCGTCAAGCTGGTGGAGGTCGATGGCGAGGAGTGGCTGTTCTACACCGCCACCAAGATTGACGTCGCCTTCATCCGCGGCACCTCGGCCGACCCGGCCGGCAACATCTCCTTCGAGAAGGAAGCCCTGACCCTCGACTGCCTCGCCCAGGCGATGGCGGCGCGCAACAACGGCGGCATCGTCATCGCGCAGGTGGAGCGCATCGTCGATGACGGCTTCCTGCTGCCCAAGGACGTGCGGGTGCCGGGCATCCTGGTGGATTGCGTGGTGCTGGCCGAGCCCGAGATGCACCGGATGAATTACGGCGTGCAGCACGATGCGGCGCTGGCCGGCCAGATCCGCGTGCCGGTGAGCGGCATGAAGAAGATGAAGCTCGACGCCCGCAAGGTCATCGCCCGGCGCGCGGCCTTCGAATTGCCGCCGAACGGCGTGGTCAATCTCGGCGTCGGCGCGCCCGAGGGCATCTCGGCCGTGGCCAACGAGGAGAAGGTGACGCCCTACATCACCCTCACCACGGAAGCCGGCGCGGTGGGCGGCGTGCTCGCCTCGGGATCGAGCTTCGGCGCGGCGACCAACGCCGATTGCGTCATCGACCAGAACCAGATGTTCGACTTCTACGACGGCGGCGGTCTCGACATGACCTGCCTCGGCCTCGCCGAATGCGACCAGTACGGCAACGTCAACACCAGCATGTTCGGCGGCCGCCTCAACGGCTGCGGCGGCTTCATCAACATCAGCCAGAACGCGCGCAGCGTCGTCTTCGCCGGCACCTTCACGGTGGGCGGGCTCGAAACCGTGGTCGAGGACGGCAAGCTCAAGATCCTGCAGGAAGGTCGCTCGCAGAAGTTCCTGCCCCAGGTCGAGCAGATCACCTTCAGCGGCCCCTACGCGCAGAAGCGCTCGCAGCCGGTGATCTACGTCACCGAGCGCTGCGTCTTCCAGCTCACCGACGAGGGGCTCGAACTCATCGAGGTGGCGCCCGGCATCGATATCGAGCGCGATATCCTGCCCCATATGGGCTTCAAGCCGATCATCAAGCAGCCGGCGCAGATGGACCCGCGCCTGTTCCGCGACGAGCCGATGGAGCTGCTCTCCGATCTCCTCAACCTCAATCTGTCGGAGCGGGTCAGCTACGACACCGAGCGCAACATCCTGTTCCTCAACCTCGAAGGCTGGCACGCCCGCATCAAGAGCGACATCGACGACCTGCGCAAGGTCCTGGTCGAGGCCTGTAAGAAGGCCGGCAAGCGGGTCAACTCGGTGGTCAACCATGACGGGTTCCGCATCAACGAGAACCTGTACGACGATTATGCCAGCATGATCCAATACCTGTCGGCGAACTATTACCTCACCACCACGCGCTACGCGACGAGCGCCTTCCTGCGTCTCAAGATGGAAGAGGCCCTGAACAATCGCGGCCTCGCCCCGCACGTCTTCGAGCGCAAAGAGGACGCCCACGCTTTCCTCGACGGCATGGACCGCAAGGTGCGCCGCGCCTCCACCGCCATCGACGCGGCGGCCTGACCCTCGCTTACAGCACAACGCCGCGCCCGCTTCACGCGGGCGCGGCGTCGTCATTAGTTCGGTAACCGGCCGGGCGGGGTGCCGCGTCGGCCCTCCGGCGCGACGCGCGCTACAGGACGAAATCCGTCGTGTGCAACTCGACGATACCCTTCAGCAGGATGGAGAAATCCGCCTTGCCGTTGCCGTCGACATCGCCGCTGACGAGGGTGTTGCTGCCGGAGACCACCGCACGCAACTCGCCGGCATGCTTGGTGAAGGCCGCATCGCCAATGAAGGAGAACGCGTCGTTGGCCGAGGTGCCGGAGATGGCGTCGATCGATTTGAGATGGATCGTGTCGTGCTGGCCCGGCTTGAAGTCGAGAATCGTGTCGCGCCCGGTGCTGGAGACCGTGCTGTCGGCCAGGGTCTTGAAGACGAACGTATCGGCTCCGGTATTGCCCTTGAGCGTATCACGCCCGAGACCACCCGTGATCGTGTCGTTGCCGCCAAAACCGTCGATGTAATCATTGAACGCCGAGCCGACGACGGTATCGGCGCCGCCGAAGACACTCTTGTTCGTGGCGACCGGATCACCGGAAACGATGTAATTGTAAGCCTGTTCGGAGGTGATGTTCAGGCCGCTGATCTTCCCGACGATCTTGCCATCCGCATAAGTAGCGGCATACGTCGTCGTGCCGCTGGAAGGAAAACTGTTCGGCGAGTCATAAACGAAGTTGGTACCCTTGACGATGGAATATTGATTGTCGCCGAAATCGATCCTGTAGCTCGTCGATGTCGCCTTCGAAACCTGTGGATCTTCATTGATGAATTCATAGAGGTCGAACGTCCGCGAGTCCGACGCAACGTATTCAACAATCGTCGCCATAATTGATCGCCCCCTCCTGCCCCGTGATGCGGCATCCCCTGCCCATTGCTTGAGCCTTGAAGATGACCGCCGAAACGTAGCGCTCGTCGGCCATCTCCCGCAATGGACGGGCGAGCCGCATCAGCACTCTTCAATCATCACGAAGGAAAATTCCATATCCCATTTGAGGGTATGGTGCATTCGGAGCGGCCGGTGTTGTAGCTATGCCTGTCACCGGCGGGCCATGGCGGCGGCTCCCGCTTCGGCATTGCCCGGAATCACGATGTCATCGGCTCATCACAGCCGAATACTGTTCGACGTCGGGCGCGAGCCGGCCTACGCCTCGAGCGTCGGCACCCCGATGCCGACATAGTGGAAGCCGTGGCGGGTCACGTCCTCACCCCGGTAGACGTTGCGCAGGTCGACCACCACCCGCGCCGCCATGGTCTCGGCGAGCAGGGCCCAGTCGAGGGCGCGGAAGGCGTTCCACTCGGTGACGATGACGAGGGCGTCGGCCCCTTCCGCGCAGGCATAGGGATCGTCGGCATAGGCGATGTCCGGCATCAGCGCGCGGGCGCCCTCCATCCCTTCCGGGTCGTGGGCGCGGATGCGGGCGCCGGCATCCTGCAGGCCGGCGACGATGGACAGGGACGGCGCGTCGCGCATGTCGTCGGTGTTCGGCTTGAAGGTGAGGCCCAGGAGCGCGATGGTCTTGCCCCGCACCGAGCCGCCGCAGGCGGTGACGATCTTGCGCGCCATGGCCCGCTTGCGCTGGTCGTTGACCGCGACCACGGCCTCCACCAGCCGAATCGGCGTGCCGGAATCCTGGGCGGTCTTCACCAGCGCCAGCGTGTCCTTGGGAAAGCACGAGCCGCCGTAGCCCGGCCCGGCATGCAGGAATTTCGAGCCGATGCGGTTGTCGAGGCCGATGCCGCGGGCGACTTCCTGGACGTTGGCGCCGACCTGCTCGCAGAGGTCGGCGATCTCGTTGATGAAGGTGATCTTGGTGGCGAGGAACGCGTTGGCGGCGTATTTTGTCAGCTCGGCCGTGCGCCGGCCGGTGACGAGGATCGGCGCCTGGTTGAGGTAGAGCGGGCGGTAGACCTCGTTCATCACACTCGCCGAACGGGCGTCGTCGGCCCCGATGACGATGCGGTCCGGCCGTTTGAAATCGCCGATCGCGGCGCCTTCGCGCAGGAATTCCGGGTTCGACACCACGGCGAAATCCGCATCGGGCCGCGCTTCGCGGATGATGCGCTCGACCTCGTCGCCGGTGCCCACGGGAACCGTCGATTTCGTCACCACCACGGTATAGCCGGTGAGCGCGGCGGCGATGTCGCGCGCCGCCGCATAGACGTAGGAGAGATCGGCGAAGCCGTCGCCGCGCCGGGACGGCGTGCCCACCGCGATGAACACCGTGTCGGCGGCAGCCACCGCGCTGGTCAGGTCGGTGGTGAAGGTCAGGCGGTTCTGGCGGACGTTGTCGGCCACCAGCGTGTTGAGGCCCGGCTCGAAGATCGGGATGCGGCCCTGCTCCAGGGCTTCGATCTTGGCCGGATCGTTGTCGACGCAGCAGACGGTGTGGCCGAAATCGGCGAAACAGGCACCGGAGACTAGGCCGACATACCCCGCGCCGATCATCGCGATCTTCATCAGGCTCTCTCCTCGGCCGCCTCGGCGGCGCGTCTCGACCCAGCGTCTTCTAAACCAAGCGTCTCTTGCCGCCAGCGGTGACAAGCCCATGACAGGCAGGACTCATGACACGCAGGACTCATGACAGGCATGCTTCACGGCGAGTCCGGCGTGTGACACCGTGGGGCTTCGTTGAGCCGGCGCCGTGCCGGACGGGTCGCGACCGCCGCATCGACGGGCCTGCCTTCGTCCCGCCGCCGCCGGGCGGCTCGGTCGCACGGGGCTGTATAGCAGCCCCTTTGGGATGACAAACGTGGCCGACGATCAGAGCGGGTTCGGGCGCGTGCGTCGCCGAGCGTCCCGCCCCCGGCCATGATACGATCCGGATCATGATCCACCGATGCCTCCCGCCGGCCGCCTCGACACCGATCCGCCTGCGAGGAATACGCAGGTTCGTGGCGGTCATCACGGCCCTCGCCGGCCTCGCACTCGCCACCGGGGCAGCGACCGCCCGCCCCTTCGTCGACGCTGCGGGCCGCACGGTGCAAGTGCCGGACCGCGCCACCCGAATCCTCGCCGCCGGTCCGCCGGCCTCCGTCCTGCTCTACACCCTGGCGCCCGAGGCGATGATCGGGTGGGTCCGTGCCCCCTCCCCCGACGAGGCCGCCTTCCTGACGCCGGAGACGCGCGGCCTGCCCGCCTATGGCCGGCTCACCGGCCGGGGCAACACCGCCAATGTCGAGGCCGTGCTCACCCTGAAGCCGGATCTCATCATCGATGTCGGCAGCACGGCGCCGACCTACGTCTCGCTAGCCGACCGGGTGCAGGCGCAGACGGGCATCCCCTACATTCTCCTCGACGGCAGCCTCGACCGGACGGCCGAGACCTATGCCAAGCTCGGCGAGCTGGTCGGCGCGCGCGAACGGGCGACGGAGCTTGCCGCCGATGCAGAGGCGACGATCGCCGAGGTCAGGGGCCGGATCGCGTCGATCCCCGCCGACAGGCGCCCGCGCGTCTATTACGCCCGTGGACCGCGCGGATTGGAGACGGGGGTCGCCGGCTCGATCAATACCGAGATCCTCGAACTCGCCGGCGCCCGCAACGTCGCCGAGGGCGGGGGCGCCACCGGCCTCACCACGATCTCGCCGGAACAGGTCCTGGCCTGGGATCCCGACGTCATCGTCACCCTCGACCCCGCCTTCCGGCAGGCCATCGCCGGCGATCCGCTCTGGAGCACGCTCCGGGCCGTGCGCGCCGGCCGGGTCTACCAGACGCCGCGCCTGCCCTTCGGCTGGTTCGATTCACCGCCGGGGATCAACCGCCTGATCGGCCTGCGCTGGCTCGCGGGCTTGCTCCATCCCGGCCTGTTCCCCGAACCGATGGAAGGAGTGACGCGCGACTTCTACCGGCGCTTCTACCATCTCGACCTCGATGCCGCGCAGCTGCGAACACTGATGAAGGATTCCGAGGCGACCCGGCCGTGACCACCTCCGCCATCGCCGCCCGGCCGGCCCTGCGCATCGCGCTGCGGGGCGTGCTCCCGCTCCTCGCGCTGCTGCTCCTCGTCGTCGTGTCGCTGGCGACGGGCAAGTTCGCGGTGCCCGTCGCCGACGTGGCGCGGATCCTGTGGGCGACGCTGTCCGGCGTCCCATCTTCCGTCGATGCGACCGCGCAGATCGTGGTGCTGCAGGTGCGCCTGCCGCGCGTGGCGGCGAGCCTCGTCGTCGGCGCGGCCCTCGCCGCGGCGGGCTCGACCTACCAGGGCCTGTTCCGCAATCCCCTGGTCTCGCCCGACATTCTCGGCGTCTCGGCGGGGGCGAGCCTCGGCGCGGTGCTGGGCATCTTCCTCTCGCTTCCCGTCGGCGCGATCCAGCTCCTCGCCTTCGCGGGGGGATTGCTCGCCGTCGGCGCGGTCTATGCGGTGGGCCTCGCGGTGCGGCGGCACGATCCGGTGCTCACCCTGGTTCTGGCCGGGGTCGCCATCGGGGCGGTGCTCGGCTCGGCGATCTCGCTGCTGAAGGTGCTGGCCGACCCCTACAATCAGCTCCCCGCCATCACCTACTGGCTGCTCGGCAGCCTCACCGCCGTCACCCTCGGCGATGTCGGCGCCATCCTGCCGGCGATGACGCTCGGCCTGCTGCCGCTGGTCCTGCTCGCCTGGCGGATGAACCTGATGAGCCTGGGCGAGGAGGAGGCGCGGGCGCTCGGCGTCGAGACCCGCCTGCTGCGCCCGCTCTTCATCGCCGCGGCGACGCTGGTGACCGCGGCGGCCGTCTCGGTCACCGGCGTGATCGGCTGGATCGGCCTCGTCATCCCGCATGTGGCGCGGCTGATCGTCGGGCCGGATTTCCGCCGCCTGCTGCCGGCCTCGCTGCTGATGGGGGCGGGGTATCTCCTGGCGGTCGATCTCGTCGCCCGCACCATCGCGCCGATCGAGGTGCCCCTCGGCATCCTCACCGCGCTCATCGGCGCGCCGTTCTTCCTCTGGCTTCTCGCCACCGCCAAGCGGGGCTGGGCGTGAGCCTCGTCGTCGAGGATCTCGCCTTCGGCTACGGCGCGACGACCATCGGCGAAGGTGTCGGTTTGAGCCTGGGCGCAGGCGAGGTGCTCGGCCTGCTCGGGCCGAATGGCGGCGGCAAGACCACCCTGTTCAAGACCATCCTCGGCCTGATCCCAGCCAAGGCGGGGCGGATCGTCCTCGACGGCGAGGATGTCGCGACTTGGTCGCGGGCGCGGTTCGCGCGCAATGTCGCCTACGTGCCCCAGGCACAGGCCGCCTATTTTCCCTTCCGGGTGCAGGACGTGGTGCTGATGGGCCGCGCCAGCCGCCTCGGCGCCTTCGCCACGCCCGGCAGGGCGGACGAGGCGGCCGCCACCGAAGCCCTGGCCGCCCTCGGCATCCGCCACCTGTCCGAGCGCAGCTACACCGAGATCAGCGGCGGCGAACGCCAGCTCGTCCTCATCGCCCGCGCGCTGGCGGGAGAACCGCGCTTCCTGGTCATGGACGAGCCGACCGCCAGCCTCGATTTCGGCAACCAGGCCCGGGTCCTCGATCAGGTGCGGCGCCTCAGGCAGCGCGGCATCGGGATCGTGCTCTCGACCCACGACCCCGACCACGCCTTCCTCTGCGACACGGTCGCCCTCCTGCATGAGGGCCGCCTGCTGGCGCTGGGACCACCGAAGGAGGCGGTGACGCCGGAGACGCTGCGGCTCCTCTACGGCGTCGCGGTCGCGATCGTGCCGCTGCCGGGCGAGGACCGCTTCGTCTGCACGCCGATCCTGTCGCGCTGACCCCCTCCACACCGCAACGGACACCCGGATGCCCGTGACCGAAACGCCCGATGGCCGCTACATCGTCGTCAAGGGGCGGCTGTGGCGGCGCGCCGATCCGAACCTCGACGCGGCCGAGCGCGACCGCCTCGTCAAGGCGCTGATGGACGCGCGGCGGGCGGTGAAGGTTGCCAAGCGCTCCGGCGACGAGACCGCCCTCGCTCAGGCCCGCCAAGCGGTCGATGCCGCCAAGCACGCCCTCGGCGAGCGCGGCCCCGTCTGGTGGACCGACGGCGCCCCGGACGAGAACCGCCGCATGGTCGTCAATACGAGTTATGCGGATTGGTATGCGGGGTTGGGGGTTGCGTAAAGGTCGGCATCCGATGCTTGGTGTCCACTTTCGGGGGGCCAGTAAGGGTGGGGAGCGGACCCTAGCCGTTAGGCCCGAAGCGGACGTACTGCTGCCGACCCGATGTTGCCGTCCAAGCGTGTTTCGGGGCGCCTCGGAAGCGGTCGTTTTTCGATGGACCTCGTATGAGGCGGTACGCATTCGGGTCCAAGTGCGACTTGATCAAGGGCTTCGATGCGCCGCCTGAACCTGGGATCAGTCGACTGAAATGCCTTGAGATGGTCTTTGCAAGGTCGAGTCCTCGACGGAGGTCCCCCCAGGAATCTGTATCCGATGTCACATTAGGCTTTCGCGCTTCGTCACTCTCGTGAACCAATCACGTGAGGAGAGCGCGATGAGCAAAACCATACCGGTGCTCGCCGGATGTCTTGGTGCAGGCTTGGTCGGCAACGGCATCTTCATGCTCATCTCACCCGAAGCATGGTACTTCGCGGTTCCGGGCGTGACCTCGACGGGGCCGTTCAATCAGCACTTTCTGCGCGACATCGGTTTGATCTTCGTGCTGATCGGGGCAGGATTTGTGTTCGGGGCCGTGAGATCCGGCTCGCGCGCGCTGCTCTGGAGCATGGGGGCGATCTGGCTCTCGGGCCACGCGCTGTTCCACTTTTGGGAGGTGGCGGTCGGCATCTGTGGCCCGGAGGTTCTGCCCCGCGACTTTCCTGCGGTGACACTTCCTGCGCTTATCGCGGTCGCCCTCAGCGTCTGGTCGGTTCGCCATGCCGATCACTGACGATCCGACCCTCGTCTTCGAACAGGAGCGGACGCGTCTCGTCCGGCTCGCCTACCGGATGCTCGGGTCCCTCACTGAAGCGGAGGATGTCGTACAGGATGCCTGGCTGCGCTGGCGGCACGTCGACCATGCTGGGATTGTAACGCCCGCAGCATTTCTGTCTCGGACCGTCACGCGGCTCTGCCTGGATGTGATGAAGTCCGCCCGTGCGCGCCGCGAGACCTACGTTGGAACCTGGCTGCCCGAGCCCGTCGCTCTGCCGCCCGATGAAGACGTGGCCGACGACATGACGCTGACGTTGATGCTTGCATTGGAGAGGCTTTCGCCGCTGGAGCGGGCCGCGTTCCTCCTGCACGATGTCTTCTCGGTCCCCCTCGACGAAGTGGCAACGACCCTCGGACGCGAGCCGCCGGCCGTTCGTCAACTCGCATCACGGGCCAGGAAGCACGTCCAGTCGGCTCGCCCGCGCTTCCCGGTGGCGCGAGACGAGGGTGCACGCATCGCGAAAGCCTTCTTCGAAGCATCTTCAACGGGCAACGTCGCGGCACTCCGCGCGATGCTCGCCGCCTCCGTCACCGTGCATTCTGATGGAGGCGGCAAGGTCCTCGCCTTCCCGAAGCCGATCATCGGCATCGACAAGGTCACGCGGATGCTGGAAGGCATCGCCCGGAAGGCGTGGATCCAGGGCGCTCGGAAGCTGCAGGATCTCTGGATCGACGGACTGCCGGGCTACCTCAGCCTGGAGCCCGGCGGGATGCTGCAGACGGTTGCCCTCGATATCCAGGGTGGACTGATCGTCGGCATCTACTTCACCCGTAACCCGGACAAGCTCGCGCGCTTGGCCGAGAAGTTCGATGGGACGGTGGGGACGAAGGCGCCGCATTAAGCGTCAGCGGCGCCTCGCGATTGCCAACTCCCTCCGGCACGCCGTCGAGAAGGCGCAGAGCGGGTCGAGGTCGCTTGAGTGGCGGATGTCCGCGAATGCGGCGAGATCCTTGTTCGGGGCGAAGTAGGTCTCGCCGATCCGCTGCATGACGCGCTCGGCCTCGTTGAGCGTCTCAGGCTCCCCGAAGAGCCGGACCTTGTTCACGATGGCATAGAGGTTCACCAGCTTGGCCGGGTCGTCGAGGTCATGTCGGAAGGCGTCGCCGAACAAGGTCGACGCCTCCCGGATGAACTCGCCGTAGAGCGCCTCTCGTCGCGCACGATCCTGGACGAGCAGGGTCGCGCGCTCCTGGCTATGCTGCGTCAGCCATGTGGTCGCAAAGGAGGCCATGGCGCCGATGGCTGACCCCGCGAGGGCGGAAAGCGCCGAGATGTAGGCCGCATCCATCGGCGGGAAGCCTCAGCTCACGCGCTTCGGCTGTGTCGCCACCCAGTCTTCGTAGCGCCACTGCGAGAGCCATGCGTCTTCATCCGGTGTCAGCCAGCGGTCTTCGAGGACGACACCGAAGTAGGGTGCCGTGTCGTCCCGGATGACCTCACGCGTGTCACCAACGCCGTCGAAATGACGCCGCACCAGCTCGTCCATCGGCAGTCTCTCAGGGCCGGCGATCTCGACCATGCCGTTTCGAGGTGGCGCCAGGGCGGCTTCGGCAACCTTGGCAGCGACATCGGCCGAAGCGATGGGCTGGATCGAGGCGGACGTCGCACGCGCGCTGCCGTCGACAATTGCGGCTGCGGCAATCGTGGCGACGAACTCGAAGAACTGGGTAGCGCGCACCACGGTCCAGGGCACGCCGGCCGAGGCGACCAACTCCTCTTGCGCGAGCTTGGCCCGGAAATAGCCGCTGTCGAGCAGGCGCTCGGTTCCCACGACCGAAAGGGCGACGTGGTGCGAAACGCCCGCCGCCTTTTCGGCCTCGGCCAGATTCTGTCCGGCGCGGACGAAGAAATCCATCACCGCGTCGTCGGCGAAGGAGGGTGAGTTGGCGACGTCGACCACGACATGCGCGCCCCGCAGGGCTTTCGCCAAGCCCTCTCCCGTCACAGCGTTCACCCCCATACTGGGCGAGGCCGCCAGCACCTCATTGCCAGGAGCTTTTAGGGCGGAAACAACCTGCGAGCCGATCAGCCCGGTGCCGCCGATGACAACGATTTTCATGTGACGCTCCATCTCAACCACAGTCCCGGCGGGACCGTCACGGTCATGACGAGAAGCGCCCCTCGCAGTGTGACATTGGCGCGGAAAATCGATGCGCTCGACTTGGGCCTGCGAAGGCATGACCTTCTGGGATGCTTGGGACGAGGGCGGTCCCAAAAAAGACGGTTCCCGTTCGAATCTGCTCGGACGGCTCACGACCTTACGAAAGCGCATCCCCGGGACAGATTCCGGGGATGAACGAGTTTTGACAAGGGAGCCGTGCACGACCCCGCATTCGAAGAGGGACCGCGTCAGCACGGTCCCAATGTATTCAGTAGTCCCAGAACACGGGAACCCATCGAAAAGCGTCGCCATCAACCGCGACCCGACCGACCGACGGGAACGGCAGATGCGTGGCGATCAGCTGCTCGCCGGACGCCGCCAGTTCCCGCAAAAGCCGAACGCGAACACGCGCCGCCTCTTCGGGATCATGTTCGAAGCCGTTGTGCCAGTCGGGGTGCTCAAACCCGACCGAGAACACGGCGTCGCCGGCGAAGGTCAGCCGGTCGCCGCCGGATGCCAGGCGCACCACACTATGCCCCGGCGTGTGGCCGCCGGTGCGACGGACGATCACCCCCGGCGCGACCTCATGCTCCTCGTCGAACAGCCGCAATTGACCGCGGTACTCTTGCGCAAACCGTTTGGCGGCTGCGCGAAGCGCATCAGGGAACCCCTCTGGCATGTTGACGTGAGCGAAATCCGGCGCTTCCCAGAACTTGACCTCGGCAGCCGCCACGTGGATCCGCAGGTCCGGGCGGAGCCGCTCCTTCACGCCGTCGACGAGGAGCCCGCCGACATGGTCCATGTGCATGTGGGTCAGCACCACGTCGGTCACAGACGCGAGGTCAATCCCAACGGCGTCCAACCGCCTGATCAGTTGACCTGCCCGCGGCAGGTTCAGGTTCGGATCCAGCCCCAACCCGGCGTCGATGAGGATGGTCTGATCGCCACTGCGGACCACAACCACGTTCAACGACCAGTCGAACGCGTCCTGAGGCAGGAACATGTCGTTCAGCCACGCCGCCCTTAGGGCCGGTTCGACGTTGTGTCCCAACATCTTGGTAGGGAGCGGCAACACGCCATCGCTGACGACCAGCACGTCGATCTCGCCGATCCGTACCGCGTAACGCGAGGGCACCAACTCCTCACCCCCCAAGCGCGGAGTGCCGGCATACGCCGGATCGGTTCGTCCGGCATTGGCAGTTACTGCATCAGTCATCGTCATCCCTTTCGTGGGACGCGCGTAGATCTGTCTCAGCAGGATCGCGAAACGCACGTCATGTCTGAGGGACGAGCCTAGGTAGGCAGGTGTGACATGAGCGGCGGAAAATTGAATCTCTCGCTCCTGGATGATCGTTGTCTTATTCAGAGCTTCCTTGAGCGACCAGCCTCTTTAAAGCCCGTCTCAGTCGTCTGAAGCTGCTTCACCACGAGCCTGAGGACGGACATTCCTTGGACCTGCTATGGGGCGGAAGCGGGCACGGCGGCGACGTCCGCTTCGATGCATTCATTTCCGATAGCGGATCGGCAGAAATCCACCCACCCCGGCCGTGGGTCGAAGGCTCATCAAGAATCCCACATGCGGACGTTCCCAGCTTCCGCAAAGGGTCGGAAGCCAGCCTCGGCACCGGGTTACGATCGCCCCAGATGCCGACCGCCGGCCCTCCCCGCCCGGCCCCCTCCCAGCCTTAGATGGCGAGGCCGAAGGCGAGGGTGCTGTCGAGGCCGTAGGAGAGCATCACGTGGCTGTCCATGATCTTGTTCGTGACCTGGCCGCGGAGCGACTTGATCTCGTGCTGGCAGGTATCGGCCATCATGGCGCCGGCGCCCAGTAGGGTGCGCGAGCCCATCACCGAATCGAGCGTCACGGTCTCGGTGGCGAAACGGCCCTTGAACGACTCGTCGCCGCACAGGAAATCGATGGTGCGGTAGCCGTGGTCGATGGACCACTGGATGTAGTCCATCATCAGGACCATCCCCGGCGATCCCCGCTCGAAATCGGGATCGTAGGTGGTGACGAAAGCCATCATCGACCCGGCCTGCACGAAATTCACCGACACCGCGATCACTACCCCGTCGCATTCGAGCACGAAGAGATGGAGCAGGCCGGTCTCGGCCAGGACGCGCACGAGGGCCGGCAACGCAGGGGTACCCTCGTCGAACAGGGCGGATTCGAGCGCGCGACCGTCGAGCCATTTGCGCTTGAGCGCCGCGAGCCGCTCGAGGATCGGCTCGATCGACTCGTCGGGGCCGACCAGCCGGAACCGCAGCGGCCCCTGCTCGGACAGGAATTTCTGCCCGCGCCGATAGTTCTGACGCATCTTCTTGGACTGGCCGTCGAACCATTCCTGGCCGCTGCGCCAGGACCCGACGACGCGAGAACTCGCCTCGCTGCGATGGTTCGGGTGGAGGCCGGCCGCCTCCCTCTGCGCGGGCCCGAGGAGCGCGCGGATCTTCGCGTTCGGCAGCATGCGGTTGACATAGATCAGGTCGAACCCGCCGGCGGCGAGGAGATGCTCCCACATCCGGCCGATCACGGCAGAATCGTCGCCGGGCGCGAGGAGGGCATCGCCGTAATCGGCATGGTCCTTGGCCGCCCATTCGAGGAGAAGGACGCCGCGGCGGCGACAGGTGGCGAGCGGGAGGACCGCCTCGAGCCGGTCGCCCCGCCAGGCCAGCACGATCAGGAGCGCGCGCCGCTCCCGGTCCGGGGCGGTCGTCCACCACGCCTGGATCCAGGCATGGCTCTGGAACACCAGGCCGCCGGCACGCTGCCACAGGTCGGTCCAGGCGGTCTCGACGGCGGCCAGCCGCTCCGGGGACCGCACGATTTCGAGCCGTTCGGCCACGGCTTTTCCGGGATGCGCGAATGCGTTCACGAGGGAGTCCCTTTCTTCGCGGCGAGGCCAGCCTTGGCGCGGGCAAAGCCGGCGATGTGGCGCCACATTTCCTTCAACGGCAGGACGTAGAGCCCGAACAACGACTGGTAGTCCCTGACGTTTCGGTCCATCAGCCCGAACGTGAAGTCCTCGTTCGGCTCTGGCACGCACAACGTCCCGAACAGACGATCCCAGAACGAGAACATCAGCCCGAAATTCTTGTCGTAATGCTTCGGGTTCGTGCTGTGATGCAATTGATGCCAGTGCGGGCACAGGATGATGGTATTCAATCGACCGAACGAAATCTTGAAATGCGTGTGCCGCACGAAATCCATCATCAGGATATTGCGCATGATGTAGACGTTGATGCCGAAGATCGTCACCTCGACCGGATCGAGCGCCACCAGCGTCCAGAGGCCGAAGCAGAGGCCCGGAATCACGCCGTCCCAGATCCGGTTCATCAGCTCGTCGAGGGGGTGGACCCGGTCCTTGGTGATCCCGACCATGACCTCGGCGGAATGGTGGACCTTGTGCAGTTCCCACAGCAACGGGAAGGCGTGCTGGGCCTTGTGATAGACGTAATACGAGATGTCGTAGGCCAGCAGCATCGTCAGCGTGAAGAGGCAGACGGTGATCGGGCCGGGCGGCCCATCGAGCAGAGGCGCATGGATGCCGAGCGCCCGCCCGACGACGACATGGGTGGCATAGCCGACCGCGACGACGAAGGTGATTCCGGCCGGGATCAGAAGGAAGGGCATGATCGCCCGGCGCGTGATCCAGAACAGAAGGTCGGCCCTGGCGGAGGGGTGTGTCGCCACCTCGTGGGGCAGCACGAATTCGAAAAACTCCCGGACCGATTTCTGCTCGACCGTGCGCCAATAGGCGATCAGCGCGCAGCAGAAAGCCGTCAGCAACAGCAGGACGGCAGCAATCATGCCCGACGACGAGATCCTTTGCTGAACGATCTCGATCATCGTCTCCATCGGCGGCTCTCTCGTATAATGGCTTCTCCCTACAAACGGCCGGACCCCGCGAAAAGTCCCGGCTTTATCGAGATAATACGAAGTTATGTTTGATTTACCCTAATCTTACTTCCTAATTCCATTCCATAGATGACCATCGTTCGGAATTATTCAAACATAAGATCGATGATCATGCTATGAATATATATTTATAGTGCTACTTCCATGATCCAATCGGCGCCCTGCCCCGGCTTTGCGGCGCAATCGCTCCCTCGTCCCCGGCTCGCATGAGCGGGGACCGGAAGGCCGATGCCGGGCAGGGTTGGTCCTAAGGGTCGACATCCGGACGCTTGGTGCCGTCCGCTCGCGACCCCGATCCGCAATTCGGGAGGTCCGTTCGCGGGCGTCCGATCGCAGCGCCGTCAGAACACGGCGTGGTCTCCGCGCTCGGCAACCGTCTCGCCTCGGACCAGGCGCGCGTAATAGTCGAACAGTGTTTCCGAACCCGTAGACGGGGTCGCACTCGCATCGTATCGCCCCGTCGCCGGGTCCAGGACGAGCATGGACTCGGTGGCGTAGTAGCGCCCGATCCGCGCGAGCTCGGCCTTGGCTGCCAGTGCCGGCACCAACCGTCCGAGCGTTGCCAGGACGGCGATGATCACGTCCAGCATCAGCACCGGCACATGGGTGAATCGCGGTTCTCGCCCGAGCAGGGCGAAGAGCCGCTCGCCCTGCGCCTTCGGCGTGACCGCTTCGCCCGGTCCGCCGATCGGGAGCACGCGGTTGCGTCGATCTGCGTTGTCGATGCATTCGGCAAGGTAGGTGCCCAGGTCGTCGTCGCCGATCGGCTTGCAGGCGGTCAGCATGCCGTTGCCGAAAACCAGGAATGGCTTGCCGCGTTTTACGCGGTCGATTTGCCCCGAAAGCGATTTGAAGAAGGCAGTCGGCCGGACGATCGTGTAGTCGAGCCCCGATGTGGTCAGCACCTCCTCGTAGGCGAGCTTGGCATGCTGGAAGGCGAGGATCGGCTTCTGGACGCAGATCGCCGAGAGATGGATGACATGCGTCACGCCGGCAGCCTTGCTCGCGTGCAACGCATTCACATGCGCCTGATGGTCGATCGCCCAGGCGTCAGCGGGCAATCCGGTGCGCGAGGCGAGGCAGGAGACCAGGACGTCGAACGGCTCGCCGCGGAAGCCGTCGCGCGCCAGCGACGAGGGATCGGTCACATCCGAGAACCGTGCGGTCGCACCCGAGGGCAGGCGGCCACGATCCGCCGGCCCTGAAGGATCGCGACTTTCGGCACTGCGCCTGACGAGGCAGACGACCTCATGACCGCGTGACACCAGGGCCCGCACCGTCGCACGACCGATGGTGCCGGTCCCACCGAGCACGAGAACGCGTCGCGGTCGCACACCGCTCGGTCGATCCGCACTCAGGGTCGCTTCATCGGGACGCTCAGACATCCGAGATAGACGGCAGTCGTTTGGATTGCCGCGTCAACCCACCCGGAACGGGCGCCAACACCGAAAAATCGGGTTCGACGCGGGTACCAAACGTCGGATTTCGATCATCAGCGCCAGAGCAGCCGGGCGGTGACGCTGCCGAGGACCAGGATCACCGCGGCGCAGATGGCGAGGGCGGTGAACTGGCCGAGGCCCTGGAGAGCCGCGCCGAGGATCGCGACGCTCAGCGCCTGGCCGCAGAAGAACGAGAAGGCATGGAGCGAGACGGCCGAGGCGCGCGCGGTCGGCGCCACCTCCGTGACCTGAACCTGGAAGGTGTTGTGGAGCATGTAGAAGCCGAGGCCGAGCGCCACCAAGGCCGCGCAATCCACCTGCCAGCGTCCCGCGCTGCCGATGACGAGCAGGGCGCAGGCGCAGATCGCCCCGCCCACGATCAGCATGCGCGGCAGGCCGAGAAGGCGCAGCAGCACGCCGACGAAAGCCGAGTAGAGCAGCCCGCCGGCGGCGAAGCCCGCGAGCGCGAGCCCGGCCTCGCGCGGGCCGCCCTCCCCGCGCGCCTCGATGAGCGGCGCGAGATGGGGGAAGATGCCGAAGACCGCGATCGCCTCGACGAAGACCGCGGCGAACAGCACCCGCGCGCGGGGAATGGCGACGATGGTGCGATAGCGCATCACCGCCTCGTCGAGCGCGAAGCGCCTCGGCGCCGCGCCGGCCCGCCACTCGAAACCGAGCACAGTGGCCACGCAACCGAGCGCCGCGATGGCCGCGGTGATGGCGAAGACGCCCTTCCAGCCGACATCGGCCTCGATCAGCCCGGCGAAGGTGGAGCCCGACAATTGCCCGAGGATGACGGCGACGAGGAAGCGGCCGATGGCGACCTGCCGGCGCTCCAGCGGAATCCTGTCGCCCATGAGCGCGAGCGCGAGGGGGATGACGCCGCCCGCCGCCGCGCCCGCCAGCACGCGCAATCCGAACAGCACAGTCAGGTCCGCCGAGAGCGCGCATCCGGTGAGAGCCAGGGTGAGGATGCCGAGGCAGACGGCGATGACCCGCTCCTTGCCGAGCGAATCCCCCACCGGCCCGAGGATCGGCTGGATCAGCGCATAGGGTAGCGCGAAGGCGGTCGAGAGCAGGGCGACCGTATGCGGATCGCTGCGCAGATCGCGGGCGAGTACGCCGACGAGCGGCTCGACCGCCCGCCCGGCGAAGGTGCTGGCGAAACCGGCCACCGCCAGGATCACGATCAGGCGCGTGGTCGAGGACACCATCGGCTCGGCAATCATGCGCATCCTCGGGGCGGGTGATCCGCTCGACAAGCCGATACCGGCCCCGACGTCGCCGGGCTTCCGCTCGGACGCGTCTTCAGCGGTGTCTTTCACATGCCGCCGAGACCGGCAACGTCTGGGATGATCTTCGGCAGGTCTCCGGCGAGCGCGACGATCGGCAGCGGGCGAGGCGGGTTTCGGTCACCCGCTTAGTGGCGACGCAGCCACGTTCTCCACGATCCGGTGAGCCGGATTCTCAGCACGGGCAGCACGAGAGAGCCGGGAAGCACGAGCCCCGCGCTCAGGAAAACGGCCACGAGCAATCGCCGATAGAGAGTGTACCATTCCGGAAAGGACCTCAGTGCGCTCACGAGGTTCGGAAATCGAATACGTCTGCCCTCCAATATGTCACAGTAATTATCGTACCGCGTATGCAGATACATCTCGTCCGGGCGCTTGATTTGCTCAGCAACCCCGCGCTCGATCATGCTTCTCTTGAGATGCTCGACCCTGCGACGAAATCGTTTCTGGTGCTTCCGCAAATGCGGCACGGGCGGCAACTGATTGCGATAGGATTTATTCCGAAAATGAACTCTGTAGCGGCCGAGCGGTTCGCCGATACTGACGATGTCGCCGAAGAACGGTGCGGCCAGCAGCATCACACCATCGACGGCAGAATCGTAATGCGCCTCATGGAGGAGGTCGCACAGGTCCCTGCGGAAGACGTTCCCGGATGTTGGCGGAGAGATGTAGGCGCCCGCACGTTCCACCTTCTTTACGAAGGCCTCTCGATGGCGACCTGCCGACAATGCGGGTAGAGCCGGTCCGACGACGGCTCCCGTCGCGTCGATCGTCAGCAACGGAAATTGCAGCTTCGCGACGTTCTCGTCCAACAGAGAGATGATCTTCGAAATCGAGTTCGGCAACAACTCGTCATCGGCATCCAGGAACAGGATGAAGGGTGCGCTGGTCCTTGCGACCCCGTGCAGACAGGCACTGACCTGACCGCCGTTTTCTTTTCGAAACGATCTGACGTGAAGCCGTTCGATCGTTTCCCATGACTGGTCGGTCGAGCCGTCATCGACGACGATCAGTTCATAACGTTCGGCTTTCTGAGACGTGACGCTTTCGATGGCGCTCTGGACGTAATCCTCATAGTTGTAACAGTTGATGATGATCGACAGTATCGGATCGTCGCCCTTCAGCATATCGACGTCCCGCCGAAAGGTGCCAACCGATCCGATCGAGATCCCCGCATGGGCCAAGTCCAATCGATCTCTCATCCATCAAGACGTGTGATGCTTCGCCGCCTCATGGCGCCGCAGGGCCCGAGATGCGGCCGGCCCTGACGAAGAGAATGATCCACCCCGATCCCATCCGAAGCTATATCGAATGTAACGCAAATATTATCGGGATTCCAAATCGCAGGGAGTAAGGTTTAACCTTACACGCGCTTCTCTAGTCATCGTCTGTAGAGATCTGCATTCCCGGGATAACGTCGCATGTCGACGTCGACACGGCCGGACCGAATAACGCCGATCATGCCTGGTCCTAACATACATGGCGCTCGCGTCCCGGCCCTTCAGAGCAGGCGACGCACCACGTCCTTCAGGACCTCCGCCAGCCGCGCCTGAGCCGCGACCGTGCTCAGATCGTGGTCTGCCCCGTCGATCATCGTCACCGGTCCGCCGAGGCGTCGGGCGATCGCCGCGGGGGAGCGGCCGAGATTCTCGTGCAGGGCGGCGAGGCCGCGGTCGTCGCGGCTGTAGACGAGATCGAGGTGGGCGCCGCGACGGCGGAGATCCGCGATGCGCTGGGCCACCGTGCCACCGGGAGGGCGTGCCCGGAACAGGGGCGTGATCCGCTTGGCGACGCGCGCGAAGCCGGCCTTGGCGAGAGCCCGGGCAATGGCCCCGACCCGGATTTCGCCGCGCACGAGCCTGCCCCAGACGGCGCCCCGCCGCAGCAGGTCGGCATAGGTCGAGGCGTTTCGGAACACGTTGCGGATGACGCCGTCGACGTCGTCCGCCGGGTTCCAGTCGAAGCAATAGGGATTGATGAGGAGCGCGCCCTTCAGCCGAGGCTCGCGGCAGACGGCCTGGAAGGCGAGATGGGCGCCGCTGCAGGAGCCGACGATGACGACGGGCCCGATCCGCACCGTCTCCAGGTGGTCGAGGGCGGCGCGCACGTCGTCGAGCGGATCGAGGCTGTAGAGCGGAGAGGCGCCGTCCGGCCGGTCGGGACTGTCGCCGATGCCGCGCAGGTCCATGCGCAGGGATAGGAAACCGTCCCGCGCGAGGCCGCGTGCGAGCGAGGTCGTCTGGCGGCCCCAGCCGGAATGCACGTTGGTGCCGGCATTGACGAAGAGCACCATCGGCCGCTGCGGTTCGGCCTCGCGTGGCCGGCAGAGGATGCCGAACAGCGACGGCCCGAACCGGAGTGGCTCCTCCCGCCAGCCGGCGCCTTCAATCGCAGCGCCCACCGGCTGGCGGAACGCGGCGGGCCGCGGCTGCAGGCCGTCGCCGAGCCCTGCCAGCACCGCCGAGAAGGCCTCGTCCGGCGTCTCGGCATAGAGCGGGTTGGCGACGAGGGCGGCGAGGCCGGGGAAGGGCCGCGTCGTCACCTCGGCGCCGAGCGCGGTGAAGCGTGGACCGAGACCGCCGGCCTCGCCGCCGATGAGCAGGATCTCGCTTGCCGGCGCCTGCGCGACCGAGGCGAGGTCGATGGTCGAGAGGTCGGCGGCGAGGGACGAGCCGATATGGAAGCCGCCGACGGTGAGGCAGCCATCCTGCTGCGGCAGGGGCGATCCGTCGGGCATACGCCCGATGGTGCGCGACTGCATCTTCATCTCGCGCAGATAGGCGCGCCCGCTCGCGAACGGCGCCAGCAGCACGAGCCGATCGACCCGCTCGCCCTCGGCCGCGAGGGCCGCGAGCGTGCCGCCGAGGCGAAGCCCGACGAGGACGATCTCCTCCGCCTGCGCCTCCTCCCGGAGGAAGCGGATCGCCCGTCGGATCGACCGGACCCAGCCATCGACGCTGTCGCCGCCCTCGTCGGCGGAATCGCCGGTGCCGGGATAGTCGAAACTCAGGGTCGCGCAGCCGGTGGCGGCTACCCGCTCGGCCAGAATGCGCCAGGGACGATGCGCCGAGAGTTGCTCGTAACCGAGGGTGCCGCACAGGACGACGCCACGGCGGCCGATCCCCGGGCTGAACCAGCCGAACAGGCCGTCGAAGGCGACGGGCTGAATCGGCAGGGTGGAAACGGCGGCGTCCCAGTCGACGCGGGGTGCCTCATACGCCATCACAGCCGAACCTCGCACGAACCGAAACCAGCACGACCGAACCTCGCGACGGCGATGCCGTTGATGGCGCTGATGCTGCCCTGCGGCTCGCCGGCCGCCTCCGCGACATCGGCGAGAACCACCCGGCGAACCGCACCGGGGCCGAGCGAGAACCAATTGTCCGCCGGCCGCCCGAGAGAGGTCTCGATCCGGACCCCGAGCGCGTGCCGCTCGGTGACGATTCTGAGCACCCAGCCCGAATCCTCCCGGAGAAGTTCGACCGCGAGCCCGATGTCATGCGGCTCCGGGGTCAGTTCTCGCGGGACATGGAACGCCTCGGCGATCTCGGCGCCGGTCTCCGCTTCGGTGAGGCTGGCATGGCCGAGCGTATGGGCCGGCGGGCCGAACCGGTAGGCGTCGGTGGCGTCGAAGAACCGCCCCAGCAGTTCCGCCGAGGACCATGATGCGGAGCTGCGCGGGCCGACCTCGATCTCCCGCTCGGCCTTGGCGACGACGCGGCCGGCCGCATCGGTGAAGGCGAGGCGGAGATTGGCGCGGCGGCCTTCGGCCGTCTCGTTATGGACATGGACGTGGAGCCCGTTCAGGCCCTCGTCCGAGAGGGTGACCTGGACGGGCCGGAACGCGCGCTTCAGGGCGTACCAGGCGGGCTTGGGGCGCCCGAGGTAATCGACGATGCCCCAGCCCGCGCCCGGCGCGAGATCGCGGAAGAACCAGACCAGCCCGCCGGCATTGGGCGAGCGCGCCCGGCGCCATTCGGCGAACACCGCCTCCATGCAGGCGCCGCTCGCCGCGCGGGCGAGGGTCAGGTAGCGCTCGGGATCGTTCCGACGGAGGGATGCGGGATCGACGCCGTAGAGCGTCGCCACGTAATGGTCGCGCACGTCCTCGAAATCCCACTCCGCGCCCCGGTCGCGGGGGATGCCCGACGCCCATTGCGGCGAGGTCGGATCGGTGAGGCCGCATGCGGCGAGGGTCGCGGCCTCCGGCACGTTGGCGAAGGCGAGGCATTCGGAGGCGAAGCCCACCTCGGCGCGGCGCGCATCCTCGAACGGCCGGCGATAGGCACCGACACCGTAGTAATGCGTCACGCCGGCATTGGTGGAGAACGGAAGGTCGCCCCCCGAGGGCGAGTTCGGCACCACGACGAGATCTGGCCGCGTCTCGGCCACCAGGGCGGGAAGGGACTCGACTACGAAGCGGCCGGCCCAGACTTCGCGCGGGAAGCCGAGCATCGCCGCCTGCTGCCAGACCTCGCTTCCGCCCGAGATCACGCAGAGCGACGGCGAGGTCTGGGTCCGGTCGAGGAACTGGGTGATCTCCGCGACCAGCGTCTCGCGGAAACCGGGATCCTCCGTCGGGTAGTCGAAATTGGCGAGCATCAGGTCCTGCCAGACCAGGATGCCGAGCTCGTCGCAGAGATCGTGGAAGGCCGAGGACTCGTACAGCGTGATCCCGGGCACGCGCAGCATGTTCATGCCGGCCTCGCGCGCCAGCGTCAGGAGGGGCAGGTAGCTGTCGCGGTCGCCTGGCAGGCCGGTGAGGTCGGGCGGGGTCCAGCAGGCGCCGCGGCAGAAGACCGGAACGCCGTTGATCGCGAGGCTCAGGCCCTCCTCGAACGGGCGCGTCAGGGTGATGCTGCGGAACCCGACCCGGCCGAGATCGAGGCGCCGGCCCGCGACCATGGCCTCCACGGCATGGAGCCTCGGCTCGCCATGGGTGTGGGGCCACCACGGAGCGACATCGGGCAGCAGGAGTTCGCCCTCGAACCCGTCGGGAGCGACCTGCCGCAGGGCGACCTCGCATCCGTCGCAGATCAGGAACGCGGGCCCGTCCGCCGTACCGTCGAGGGTGATCCGCGCGGTGAGACGTCCGGTCCCGCCATCGAGCGCCGCCTGCAGGTCGACGGACGCGATCGCCCCCGCGCCGCCGAGGGGCGACCGCGTCACCGGGCGATAGGGGCCGACGCTGTCGATGGACGGGCACCAGCCCGGCATGAAGCCGAGCACGCTGGTGCGGATGTGGCGTAGCGAGCCCGGCGTCGCCAGCAACGGCCGCCAGCGACCGCGCTTGTGCGGGCGCGCCAGTTCGGCCGAGAGCGAGCGGAAACAGAGGGCGATCTCGGTCTCCGCCGAGAGGTCCGCCTCGACCGTCTGCGCCAGGAACATCGAGCGGCCGGTCGCGGCACAGACGCCGTCGATCCAGATCTCGGCGATGGTCGCGAGGCCCTTGAAACACAGGCGCTCGCGCCCCGCGCCGGATATCCTGGTCCGGTACCAGATATCGGAATCGTGGAGCGGCGTCGGCGCCGCCTCGGACCATTGCCCGGCATCGCGCAGGGCCGCCGCCGCCGTGCCGGGGACGCGCGCGGGAATCCAGCCCTCTCCGGGAAGGTCGGCCGGTGTGGCGCAGGCCCCCGGCGGCGTCACCGCCAGGTGCCACGGGCCCTCGACCGCACGGGCCGGCACGCCGTCCACGGCGAGGATGCGGGCCATGCGACGACCCTAGGCGAGGGAGCGGTCGAGGGCGGCGAAGACCCTGTCGTAGGTCGCGGCCAGGCCGTCGAGCCGCTGGCACAGGCCCGTGGCGTTGCGCCGGCCGAAGGCGCGGGCCAGCTGGAACTGGAAGGCTTTGGCCTCCACCGCGAGCGTGTGCGCCGCCTCGGCGGCCGCCGAGAAGTCGCCGCCCCCCTCCCCGTCGAGCCACGCGAGATGGCTGCCGAGAAGCTCGAAATTGGCGCCGAGCTGGCGCGTCGTGTTGAAGGCGTAGCTGTGGAAGATTCCGAGCGGGTTCTGCACCAGCGTGTCCGCCCTCGCCGCCAGCGCCTCTCGGAACGCGACGATCGGGTTGGCGCGCGGCGCGAAGCGGCGGTGATGGCGCAGCAGGTCGAGCGCGACACGGGGCAGGTCGGCCCGCGCTAGCGGCGCGCCGATCTCCTTCACGAACTCGGCATAGGGAAACAGCGGCGCGGGTCCGAAGATGCCCTCGTAATCGGCACCGCTCAGCCGGAAGCGGCCGGCATTGTGGAGATAGTCGAGCATGCGCGCCTGCGCGTCGAGGCCGAGGATGCCGATCGTGGTCTTGCCATGCTCGCGGCCATAGGTGGTGCCGGCGGTGTCGGGCAGGTGGATCGCGTCCACCTCCACCAGCACCGGGCATCCGCGCGCGGCCTGGATCAGGGCATGCGCTTCGAGGCTCTCGAAGATCGCGAGTTCCTGGATCGACAGGCCGTAGAGCCGCTCGATGTCGGAGGCGAACGGCTTGAAGAAGGTGAACTGGTCGCCCTCGAAATCCTGGCGCAGGGTGAAGCCGAGCATCGCCTCGGGCACGAGGCCACGGGCATGGAGCAGCTCGATCCAGAGATCGACGTAGCAATTCGTCTCCGGCCAGATCCGGTCGGAGCCATGCAGGGTGGAAGAGGTCGGCGCCGGGGGCTCCGGCACCTCCTCGCGCACGAACGCGGCGAGCACCGGCCCCTAGCCCCAGAGCCGTTCGCGAACCGCGGCCGGCCATGCCGCGATGTCGAGGCCGTGGTGGCGGAGCAGCGCCAGGGTGATCCGCTCGAGCCCGAACCCGACGCAGGCCGTATGCGCGACCTCGCCATCCGCCTGCCGGATGTCCCAGATCGTGCCGAAATGGTCCTGATGGTAGTTGAAGCTGAGACAGGCGGTGGGCTTGTCCTCGCTGTTGACCGGCACGTTCAGTTCGAATTTCAGCCCCTGCGAGCGCTGGTTGTTGGCCAGCATCCGGCCGGCGCGGCCGAAGAACGGATCGTTGGCCGGATCGACCGCGATCGGCAGGCCGAGTTCGCGCATCATCGTCGTGCCGCGCTCCAGCCACATCTCGCGGAAGGCGAGAACCTGATCGGGGCTGCCCATGCGGACGTATTCGCGCATGCGGAACATCTGCATCCGCGTCGGTTCGAGCGAAGGCTCGTGCCGGAAGCAGTAGGATTGCAGATCGAACAACAGGCCCGCCGCCGGCAGCGCGCCGCGCGCGGCCGCCACCGGATAGAGCGGGTAGCAGGCGGCGGGCGTCAGCACGATCTCGCTGGCGGCCTGATCGCCGGTCCAGTCGGTGCCGGCCTCGATGCAGGCGAGGAGCCGGGCATGATCGGCATCGTTGCCGCAGAAGCAGTGGATGGTGCCGGCGAGGTTCGGAAACCCCTTGAGGTAGCCGCTGCGTTCGAAGGCGGGGCGGCTCATGCCCGGCGGGAAGCGCAGGGATTCCGCGCCATCCCCGGCACCGAGCCGGGTGGCGATCCGGTCCACGGCCTCGACCACGCTCTCGAAATCGCCGCTGCGCCCATAGAGTCCGTCGACGCCGGTGCGCACGAGGAGGCCGCGGTCGAAAAGCCGGTCGAGCAGCGAGCGCGGCTCGGACGACGCCGCCTCGTCGCGTGCATCGGACACGGGATCGAGGGCGAGAAGCTGGTCCATCATGCGCTCAGAAGCTGGCCCCCGCCCTTCTGCACGAGCAGGAGGTTGGCGGTGTTGGCGAGGATACGGTCGTTGCTGATCATCAGCGGCGCCGACAGGACGTCGCGCAGGGGCCGGCCGAGGCTGAACGGCGTGCCGTTCTTGTAGCCGGACAGACCGACAATCCCGAGGGCGCGCTGCACGATGTCGACGGATTTCGCCGAGATCGTCGTCTTGACGTTGTTGAGCATGACGGCGAACCCGATCGAGCCGAGTTCGTCCGCGTCGCCCTGCGCGTTCTCGAAGCGCCTGAGACCGGCGATCACCGTCCCCTTCATCGCCTGAAGCTCGTTGGCGGCCTCGGCGAGGCGCAGGGCGCCGGGAGGAACCTGCCCCGGCCGGCGCCGTGCCTCACCCTGGACATAGGCCCTGGCGCGATCGAGCGCGGAGCTGGCGATGCCGAACCAGACGCTGCTCCAGAGGAGGTGCGACGAGGCGAGCATCGATTGGGCCGCGATCTCGGCGAAGGGCTTCGGCAGGATCTGCGCCACCGGCACGTCGCGCGCCTCGAGCTTGAACCCGTCGCTGCAGGTGCCGCGCATGCCCAGCGTATCCCAGGTGCTCGTGCGCTCGAGCGACATCTGACCCTTCATCAGCGCGACGAGGACCTGATCGGACGAAGCCGCGTCGGGGTGGCGCCGGGCGGTGGCGAGGATGACGTCGGCATGGGCGCCGTAGGAGATGACGGTGGCGTCCTTGGAGAAATGGAAGACGTCGCCCACCGTCTCGACCGCGCACAGGCTGTTGCGCAGGTCGCCGCCGACGCCGCCCTCGGTGGTGGCCGAGGCAAAGAGCAGCTGCTCGCGCGCCACATCTTCCATCAGGGTGCAATGCCAATCGCTGTCGAGGCCGTGCGAGACGAGGCTCGCGACCTTGATCTGGTGCATGGCGAAGACCATCGCCGCGGCGGAACAGGCCTGGGAAAGGGTGAAGCAGACCTCGGCGATCTGCGACATGCCGGCACTCTCGCCGCCGAACTGCATCGGGATCTGCATCCCGAGCAGGCGCTCCGCCTTGAGAGAGGCGACCGCCTCGGCGGGGAAACGGGCCTGCCGGTCGACATCGTCGGCATGGAGGGCCGCGATCGCCGCGACCCGCTTCGCGCGGAGGGCGATGTCGTTCATGCCGGTGTCGGTCATGCCGCGGCCGACATCGTCAGCTTGCTCACCGTCTCGACGATGATGCGGATGGTGGAGAAGGAGCGCCGGTTGAGGAGGTTGTCCGGAAACTCGATGTTGAAGCGCTCTTCGAGCGCCAGCATCAGCTGGACCGATCCGAACGAATCCAGACCCTTGTCGAACAGGTTGTCGTCCTCACCGATCGCGTCGACCGTCTCGGACAATGCCGCCACGCCCTTCAGCGTCTCGCGTACATCTTGGGAATGGACCATATTGCCGAGCCTTTTAGGTAATATTCAATCGAAATTATCGCGTTGTTCGGCGCGGTCAATATCAAAGCACACCGCTAGTTAATAAGGTGCGACGTGCTCATGTCCTGCATTGGTAAACGAAGTCCTATACTTGCCTCTCATGCGAGCAGTCGTTGCATAGGGGCCGTGGAGAGACGCCACGTTGTCGGCGCCATCGATCGCGCGGACGCGCCCCGGGAGGCCGAAAGGCGGGCGGTGAAAGGGGGGCTGGAAGGCTCATCGACGAGCGTCGATGTCGGTCGGAGAGACCGGCGCGGCCACATCGGACGGCGGCTGCTCCCATGAAAGGCCGGACGACGCAGACCAAAGCTCAACGCGTCTCACCGGGGCCCGGCGGACGATCGCCGCCGCGCGGGCAGACCTCGACGAGACACGCTCATCGAGGTCGGGGACGAGGGCCGTGCGAACGCTCTACTCCGCCGGCATCGGCTCGGGCACCGTGGGCCGCTTCACTTTCGGGAGGGCGGATTCTTCGGGGAGCGGGGTCTCGTCGTCGGCGCGGTCTTCTTCCGCCCGCTTGAGGATCTCGCGGGCCTCGTCGGCCTCGCGCTGGCGGCTCCAGAGGGAGGCGTAGACCCCACCGTCATCGAGAAGGCTCTGGTGGTCGCCGCGCTCGACGATCACGCCTCGGTCGAGCACGATGATCTCGTCGGCATTCACCACCGTCGACAGGCGATGGGCGATGACGAGGGTGGTGCGTCCGCGGCTGACCTTGTCGAGGGCGTCCTGGATCTCGCGCTCGGTGAAGGAATCCAGCGCCGAGGTCGCCTCGTCGAGGACCAGGATCGGCGGTCCCTTGAGGATCGTGCGGGCGATGGCGACGCGCTGCTTCTCGCCACCCGAGAGTTTCAGCCCGCGCTCGCCCACCGGCGTGTCGTAGCCTTCCGGCAGGGCGGAGACGAAGCGGTCGATCTGGGCGAGACGCGCCGCCTCGCGGACCTCCGCGTCGCTCGCGTCCCATTGGCCGTAGCGGACGTTGTAGCCGATCGTGTCGTTGAACAGCACGGTGTCCTGAGGGACCATGCCGATGGCGGCCCGCAGGCTGCCCTGCTCGACCTGCGCGATGTCCTGGCCGTCGATGAGGATGCGGCCCGATTGCGGCTCGTAGAACCGGAACAGCAGGCGCGACAGGGTCGACTTGCCGGCGCCGGACGGACCGACGATGGCGATGGTGCGCCCGGCCGGCACTTCGAAGCTGACGCCGCGCAGGATCGGCCGGGCCGGATCGTAGGCGAAGCGCACGTCCTCGAAACGGACCACGCCCGCCGACACGACGAGGGGCTTGGCACCCGGCCTGTCCGCGATCTCGGGGTTGCGATGCAGGATCTGGAACATGTCGTCGATGTCGATGAGCGCCTGTTTGATCTCGCGGTAGATCATGCCCATGAAGTTGAGCGGCATCGAGAGCTGCACCAGCATGGTGTTGACGAGGACGAACCCGCCCAGCGTCGTGCGCCCGGCCATGATGTCGCGCGCGGCAAGCCACATCACGATCGTCATGCCGATGGTGAAGATCAGCGCCTGGCCGGCATTGAGCACGGCGAGCGAGACGTAGGTCTGGGTCGAGGCTTTCTCGTATTTCGCCATGGAGGCGTCGTAGCGCTCGGCTTCGCGGCGCTCGGCACCGAAATACTTGACCGTCTCGAAGTTGAGCAGCGAATCCACCGCCTTGGTGTTGGCGTCGGTATCCGAATTGTTCATCCGGCGGCGGATTTCGATCCGCCACTGCGTCGCCTTCCAGGTGAAGCCGAGATAGGCCGCGACCATGACGAAGACGACGACCGAGTAGAGCCAGTCGAACTCGTAGGCGAGCACGCCGATGACGAGCAGGAACTCGACGATGGTGGGGACCAGCGTCAGCACCATCAGGCGCGACAATTCCTCGATGCCACCGCGCCCGCGCTCCAGCACGCGGGTGAGGCCGCCGGTCTTGCGCTCGAGATGGAAGCGCAGGCTCAGCCGGTGCATGTGCTCGAAGGTCTGCAGCGCGAGGCGCCGCACGGCGTGCATCGCCACCTTCGCGAAGAGGCCGTCGCGCACCTGGGTGAGCACGGCCATGATCACGCGGGTCACGCCGTAGAGCCCGATCATCAGCATCGGCGCCGCGAACAGCCCGGTCGGCAGCGCGGCACGGACGCCGTCCTTGTCGCCGATCGCGGCGACCAGGGCATCGGTCGCCCATTTGAAGGTGAAGGGCGTCAGCATCGTCACGAATTTCGCGACGAGGAGCAGGCCGAAGGCGAGGAAGACGCGCCGCTGCAGGTCCGGCCGCGTATGGGGCCAGAGGTAGGGCCAGAGCCGGCGATAGGTGGCGAACAGGCCGGGGCGCTCGGGCGGCGTGGTGCCGCCGCCCGCCGCTGGGGTGGGATCGATGTTCATTCAAAACGACTCGGATTGGGCGGGCTCAGGCCCCGATATAGTCCTTCGGAACCGTTCCAGACAGTCGCGCGGCGGCGCAAGGCCGGGATGCAGGCCGCGCGGCCCGATTGCGTCCCTTCAACTCCCGCGCTTTCAGCTCCTGCGCTTCTCCTGCGGCATTGCCGACGCGTTCTCCGAGGGCAGGACGAAGATCTGACCGGGATAGATCAGATCCGGGTTGCGGATCTGCGGCTGGTTGGCGTCGAAGATCACGGTGTAGCGGGTGCCCTTGCCGTAGATCCGCCGGCTGATTTCCCACAGGCTGTCGCCGCGTGTGATCCTGGCGGTGCTGATCTCGGGCACGAACACGGTCTGCGGTGCGGCCGGGGGCTGAAGCGCCAGAGTCGAAGGCGACGCGGAAGGAGAAGCGAGAGGGGACGCGGAAGGGGAGGAGGACGCCGCGGCGGCCTGGTCCGTGGTGGGCCCCGGCTGCGAACGGCCCGTCGTCATCGTCGATGCCGGCGCGCTCGGCGAGGCGTCCTGCGGAGCCGCCGGGACCGAACGGTCGACGAGCGGCGGCTTGGACCGCTTGTCCTGCATCTTGTCCAGCACCTTGCCCGCCAGCGCCGCACTCGGCGAAGGCTTGGCCTGAGATCCGGGCGGCGACAGGGCCGCGACCGCATGCGGCGGCGCGGCGTCCGGCCCCGTGGCCACCACGGGCTTGACCGCGTTCGGCATGGCGAAGGCGACTTCCGACCGGCTCTTCACCTTGCCCGAGACGGGATCGACCTGATCGATGCGGATGCGGTAATCGCCGGGCGCGACCCCGCGTCCGATCGTGAACGAAACCCGCCCGTCGGCACCGACACTGCCGGGCGCGATCAGGGTGTCGTTGATGTAGAGGCGGACGGTGGCCCCGGCCGGCGCCTGTCCGGTCACGAAGAGACGCCCCCCCTCCTCGGCATCGACGCTGACGACCTTGACCGGCACGGCGTCCGGCTTCTGGGGATCGGGCCTGCCGGTTTCAGTCTTGCTCGCTTCGGACTTGCCGGCTTCGGCCTTTTCCGATGTCGCGGCTTCGGCTTTGGCGGAATCGGCGCCGCCCGGCTTCGCGAGCCCGGCTGAAGCCGGGTCGTCCGTGCCGGGCTTGTTGGGCTTTGCGCCCTTCGCCGCCTCGGGGCCGGCCTTCTTGCCGGACGCTTGACCGGCCGCGTTGCCATTCCCTTGGCCAGCCGCCGCATCCGCCACCGGGCGATCGGGCTGCGACAGGACGACGGTGGGTTTGTCGGGCGAGGTCAGCGCGATGAGGGGCTTGGTGGTGCGGTCGGCCGACACCACCACCACCACGGTCTCTTTCGCCTGACGGCCCTGGCCGTCGGCGCCGATGGCACGCAGCGTGATCTCGCTGTTACCGGCGGGGAGCGCAGGCGGGACGATGGCAAACTGGCCGGACGGGTCGATGAGCGCACGGGCAATCGGATGATTGTCGCGCAGCATCTCGACGGTGGTGTTGGGCGCTCCGCGACCGGCGATCACGGTCTCGCCCGTCGGCTCGACGCGGATGATGTCGAAGGTCGGGGCCTGCCCCTGGTCCTGGGCGGCGGAGGGATTGCCCGTCTGCCCGCTGGCGCGCCCGCCCGCCAGCGACTTTCCCGGCGTCGTCGAAGCCCCCTCCTCGCGGCGGGCCGGCGGGGTCACGGGCGATCCCGCGGCGGCGGGCGATTCCGCTGAGCGCGATTCCGGGGTGCTGGTGTCCTTCGCCTGGGGCTCGGCCGTTCCGGCCAAGGGCACCTTGTCGCCCTGCACGCGCTTGAACAACTCGCCCGTGCCGAACAGCACGACCACGAGGGCAAAGCCGCATAACAGGCCACCGCAGGCGAGGATCAGGCTTCGCCGCAACTCCGCCGTCATGGTCCCTCACTCCTCACGCCCATCGACTTTGCGGCAGATAACATCGTCGAGCTTCGGCTCTGGCTGTCGACAAAGTGTCGATTGATGGCGACATACTAGCCGACATGACCGCAAGACCAAATCACGCTTCCCCCCAAAAGGCGGGATCATTCACGAAATCAGCAGTTTGGCCCCTGGATGGCGCCGTTCTGCCTCTCAGCGTCGGAGGCCGGCCATGGCCCCGGTGAAGACCGTCTGCGTCTATTGCGGCTCCGGCTTCGGCGGTGATCCGGCCTTCGCCGAGGCTGCGGCGACGCTTGGCCGCGCCCTGGCGGAAGCCGGGATCGGCCTCGTCTATGGCGGCGGCAATGTCGGGCTGATGGGCACCGTGGCGCAGGCGGTGCTCGATGCCGGCGGCCACGTCACCGGCATCATCCCCGACTTCCTGAAATCGCGCGAGCGCATGCTCGACGAGATCCAGGAGACGATCGTCGTCGGCGACATGCATACCCGCAAGCGGCTGATGTTCGAGCGGTCCGACGCGTTCGTGGCGCTGCCCGGCGGCATCGGCACCCTGGAGGAGTTGGTGGAGCAGCTGACCTGGGCACAGCTCGGCCAGCACAAGAAGCCGATCCTGCTGCTCTCGGTGTCCGATTTCTGGACGCCGCTGCTGACGCTTCTCGACCACATGCGCGACCTCGGCTTCATCCGCGAGGGGCTCGACCTGAACTACCTCGTGGCGAAGGATGCGGGCGAGGTCATCGGCCTGCTGCAGCACGAATCGAGCGAGACCTCCCCGGCGGCCGAGGCCTTCGTGGCCGAGCGGCTGTAACCGCTCGGCGGCGCGGCCTAAGTCCGCGGCGGTTTTGCCTTGGCGGTCTCGCTCAACATCGCCTGCCGCAGGATCGCATTGAGCTTGGTCTGATAGCCGCGTCCCCCGGCCTTCAGCCAAGCCAGGACATCGGCATCGATCCGAGTCGTCAGCTGAGCCTTGACCGGCCGGTAGAACGGGTTGCGAACGGCGTTCGCGAAGAACGCCTCGGTGAGAGGGGGGATGTCCGACCGATCGATATCCCGGTCGGGCAAGGCGGCCAGCGCCACGAGTTCGGACCGTTCCGACGCGGTGAGCGCAGGCGGATGCTCCGGGTCCAGTTCAAATCTGACGTGATCGTTCTTGCTCATAGCGCTTCCGTTCTCGTCGATCGGCGGGTCGGGCCGCGATGATCCGGATCGTCTCCGAACCATCCTGCGCGTCCGTGACGGTGTGGGCGACCGCCAGAACCAGTAGGTTGTCGACCAGACCGAGTGTCAGCCAGCGCCGTTCTCCGCCTTCGATCCGATCCTGGTCCATGAGGGCGTAAGGGTCGGCGAAGACACGCGTCGCAAGCGCGAATGTGACGCGATGCTTGCGCAGATTGCTCTCAGCCTTTGCTTGGTCCCAGCAAAAATACAGCATCACGCCTCGGTAGCAATGACATTTTTGTAGTTACACGAGGCTTCCTGCGCGGTCGATCCAGCAACGGGCGCACGACGGAAAACGGCCCGGACCAGTGAGGTCCGGGCCGCTCGTCATTGCACCGGTGCGATCCTCACCGCGTCGACGGCAGCAGCCAGTTCGGCAGCCACATGGCGATGCCGGGGACGAGGCAGAGGATCAGGATCGCCACGGCCATCAGGATCACGAAGGGCAGCGTGCCCCAGATGATGTCCTTCAGCGGGATGTCGGGGGCGATGTTCTTGATGACGAAGATGTTGAGGCCCACGGGCGGGTGGATCAGCCCCATCTCCATGGTGATGGTCATCACCACGCCGAACCAGACGAGGTCGAACCCGGCGGCCTTCAGCGGCGGCAGGATGATCGGCGCCGTCATCAGGATGATCGAGACCGGCGGCAGGAAGAAGCCGAGCAGGATCACGAGGCCGAGGATCGTCACCAGCAGCACCCACTTCGACAGCTGCATCGCCACGATCGCGGCGGCCGCCGATTGCGAGATGTGGAGGTAGCTCATCACGTAGGCGTAGAGGAGCGACATGCCGATGATCAGCATCAGCATGGTGGATTCCCGCAGGGTCGCCGCGAGGATCGGGTTCACGTCCTTCGGGCGCCAGACCCCGTAGATGATCGCGATGAGGCCGAGCGCCAGCAGTCCGCCGAGGCCGGCGGTCTCGGACGGGGTGGAATAGCCGCCATAGAGCGCCACCATCACGCCGGTGAGCAGGATCACGAAGGGCAGCACCCGCGGCAGCGTCGAGAAGCGCTGGCGCATGCTGTAGGTATCCTCGTTGAGGATGGCCGAGGCGGTGCCGTGACGTTCGTAGGCCTGCTTGGCGGCGGCGTATTCCGAGCGGAAGCGGTAGATCGACCACGCCGCGAACAGCCCCACCAGCAGCAGCCCCGGCCCGATTCCGGCGAGGAACAGGCGCCCGAGCGACTGCTCGGCGGCCACCGCATAGAGGATCATGGTGATCGAGGGCGGCAGCAGGATGCCGAGCGTGCCGCCCGCCGCGATGATGCCGGCGGCAAATCCCGGCGAGTAGCCGCGCTTGCGCATCTCCGGGATGCCGGCCGAGCCGATGGCCGAGCAGGTCGCCGGGCTCGACCCCGCCATGGCGGCGAACAGCGCGCAGGCGAAGACGTTGGCGATGCCGAGGCCGCCCGGGATCTTGTGCATCCAGGCATGCATCGCCGAATAGAGATCCTGCCCCGCCTTGGACCGGCCGATGGCCGCCCCCTTCAGGATGAAGAGCGGGATCGACAGCAGGGTGATCGAGGCCATCTCCTCGTAGACGTTCTGCGCCACCGTATCGAGGGAGGCGGCGGGCATGAAGAAGTACATGAAGGCCAGGGCGACGAAGCCCAGGGCGAAGGCGATGGGGATGCCGGCGAGCATCGCGCTGAGCGTCGCGCCCGCATAGAGGAAGCCGATGGCCGCGACGCTCATGGGTGTGTGCCCGTCTTGAGAATGGTCTGGTTCGGGTTGGGCGTGTTGAGGTCGGCGCCGAGGCCGACCTTCGGGTTGGCCCAGCCGGCCGCGCGCGGGCCGTAGGTCAGCGCCTCGACGATCTGCAACAGGAATTGCAGGCCGAGGAAGCTCATGCCGACCGCCATGAGCGCATAGGGAATCCACAGGGGCGGCCCCCAGGACGATTGCGAGACCTGGCCGTCGACCCAGGCCTCATGCAGCAGGCTCCAGCTCTTCCAGGCGAAGAAGGTGACGAACACGATGCTGATGATGTCGGCCATCAGCAGGCGGACGCGGTTCACGCGGGGCGAGAGCAGGCCGCTCAGGGCCTCGATCGCCACGTGGCCGCGCTTGGCCTGCACGGCGGCGGCGGAGAAGAAGGTGGCCCCCACGATGAGGAACACCGCCATCTCGTCCTGCCAGTCGGTGGGCTCATGCAGGGCGTAGCGCACGAGCACGCTGTAGCTCAGCACGAGGCAGGCGCAGACCAGGGCGATGCCGCCGAGCACCATGATCACCCGGTTGATGGCCTTCATGCCCCGGTCGAGATGCCCGAGAATCCCGGGGATCCGGGGTTCGGGCGTGGCCGTCCCGGTCTCTGAAGCGGCCGAGGCCGCGTCGAAGGCGTGGCTCACGAGACCTGCTCCGCCAGCTTGAGGAGTTCGGCGCAGCTCGCCGACTTGCCGGCGAAGTCCTTCCAGGCGGTCTCGCGGGCGATGTCGCGCCACTGGCCCAGGGTCTTCTCGTCGAGGTTCTGGACCTTGGCGCCGGCCTTGCCGAAGATCTCCTCGACCTTGGTATCGTCCGCCTTGGCGCCGGCCTGCCCGAACGGCTCGAGTTCGGCGCCGATCGCCATGATCAGGTCCTGCTGGTCCTTGGGCAGACGCTCGAAGGCGATCTTCGACATCATGATCGGCTCGAGCATGAACCAGTAGGAGCGCTCGCGGCCCGAGGTCAGGGATTTGGCCAGTTCCTCCAGGCGGAACGAGATCAGGCTGGTGGACGAGGTGATGACCGCGTCGCAGGCGCCCGTCTGCATGGCGGCGTAGGATTCGCTCGAGGGAATCGACAGGGTGGCCGCTCCCGCCTGCTTCATCATCAGGTCCATCTCGCGCGATCCGCCGCGAACCTTAAGGCCCTTGGCGTCCTCTGGGGCAAAGAGGGGGCGCTCGCGGCTGGCGATGCCGCCCGATTGCCAGACCCAGGAAACGAGGATGATGCCCTTCGAATCGAGGATTTCGGTGATCTTCCGGCCGACCGGCGCCTTCTTCCAGGCGATGGCCTGCTCGTAGGAGCTCACCAGCGCCGGCATCAGGCCGATATTCATCTCCGCCACCTCGCCGCCGGCATAGGGGCTCGGGTACAGGCTCATGTCGAGGGCGCCCTTCCGCATGGCGCCGAACTGGGCGTTCGTCTTCATCAGCGACGAGCCCGGATAGACCTGCATCTCCAGGGCGCCCTTGGAGCGCTCGGCCACCAGGGCCGCGAATTTGCGGCACATGCGATCGCGGAAATCGCCCTCGTCGATCGTGCCGCCGGGGAACTGGTGCGAGATCTTCAGCGTGGTCGCCGCCTTCGCCCTCAGCCCCATGGACAGGATGGCGGGGGCGGCGAGGCCGGATGCGACGAGGGCGCGGCGTGTCAACGTCATGGCGTCTCTCCCGAGGCGGACCTTTGAGGTCTCGCTGTTTTGCACCGCAGCATTTATACTGCGGCGCCAATTCTTTATACAAAACACTATGCCTTGTATATTTTGTCAACTGCATTGAATAATGGGCAGTGACGAATTTCAAGCTGCGTAGGGATGGGACCGACATGAGCCGATCGCTCAGCCTCAGGCAGACGATCGAGACGGAGATCGTGGATGGTCGGCTGGCCATCGGCTCCCGCCTCGACGAAACCGACCTCGCCGAGCGCTTCGGCGTCTCGCGCACGCCGATCCGCGAGGCGCTGCTGCAGCTCGCCATGACGGGGCTCGTGGACATCAAGCCGCGTCGGGGCGCCATCGTCAGTGCGCCCGACCCGGAACTGCTCATCGCGATGTTCGAGACGATGGCCGAGATCGAGGCGTCCTGCGGCCGGCTCGCGGCCCGCCGGCTGATCGCGGCCGACGAGGCGGCCCTGAAGGCGGCCCTCTCCGCCTGCGCCGCGGCGGCGGCGGACGAGGATCCCGAAACCTACTACCAGGAGAACTACGTCTTCCACACGGTGATCTACCGCGCCTGCCGCAACGACTTCCTGTGCGAACAGGCGCGGCTGCTCCATCGGCGCCTGACACCGTTCCGGCGGATGCAATTGAGGGCGCGCCACCGGCTCGGACAATCGCTGGCGGAGCACGAAGCCATCGTCGCCGCCATCGTCGCGGGCGACGAGATCGCGGCATCGGAGAGGCTGCGCGCCCACGTCATCGTTCAGGGCGATCGCTTCTCCGACCTCGTCGCCAACCTGCGCTCGCTCAACGACGCCGCGTGAGAACTGGTGAATGACGAGGATGGGGCATCCTCATCAAGTCATTGGGCTGAAGCCAAGCAATCTTTAGGGATTGGCCACCATGGTTACGGCGACGTTGCACAAACTCGCTCGTTTTCCTGGACCGTTTCATGCGCCCCTCCATCAAGACAACGCTCATCGGCCTCTTCACGGCACTGGCCCTCATTACGGCAGTGCAAGGACTGGTTGCATTGCGAAAACTCGACGCCATCGGCGGCCGGATCGAGTTGCTGGCCACAAATGTCCTGCCCTCGGTGGATGCGGCCCACACCCTGAGTACGCTGGTGATGCGCACCCGCCTCTGGCAGTTCCGCTATCTCATGGCGGAGGACGAGGCCGAGCGTGCCCTGGGCGTCAAGAATGCCGGAGAGATGATCCAGAGCGCCGAGAAGGGCAGAGCCGCCTACCCGTCGCTCATCGCGTCACCGGCGGAACAGGCGCTGTTCGATGATTTCGCCGCCAAGTGGCAAGTCATGATGACGGGCTGGACCGCTCTGCGCGAGATGGATCCCGGCCAGCGCGCGTTGCTCTCCGAGCGTTTCCGCGGCCCGATGAATGCCGAATACCTCGCCGCGACCGCCGCCGCGCGCAAGCTCGTGCAGTTGAACGTCGAGGCCGGGACCGCCGCCGGCGTGGCGGCGCGCGAGGAACAGGCCCAGGCCGTTGTCACCACGCAGGCGATGCTGGCGATCTCCGTCGCCATGGCCCTGGCCGCCATGGCCTTCGCCTTCCTCGGCGTGTCGCGCCCGATCGAGCGGGTGACGGCGGCGATGCGCCGGCTGGCCTCCGGCGACACGGAGGTGGCGATCCCCGGCATCGGACGGACCGACGAGATCGGCGCCATGGCCGCCACCCTCGACACCTTCCGCGATAATCTGGTGCGGACCCGTGCCCTGGAAGCCGAGACCGCGCAGGCCCGCGCCGGAGCGGAAGCCCAGCGCAAGGCGGCCGCGCTCGCCCTGGCCGAGGGTTTCGAGAATGCGGTCGGCGGGATCCTGACCCGCGTTTCGGCGGCGGCGACCCAGCTGCGCGCGACCTCGCAGAGCATGTCGGGCACGGCCACCGAGACCGCGCAGCAATCGGTCGCCGTCGCGGCGGCGGCGGAGGAGGCGGGCACCAACGTCACCATGGTGGCGGCGGCGGCCGAGGAACTCGGCTCATCGGTGATGGAGATCGGGCGGCAGGTCCACGGTTCCACCAGCCTCGCGCACCGGGCCGTCGAGGAAGCGGCGCGGACGGGCGCGCAGATGAAGGACCTGAGCGATGCCGCGGCGAAGATCGGCGACGTGGTCGCGATGATCGCCACCATCGCCGGCCAGACCAACCTGCTGGCCCTCAACGCCACCATCGAGGCGGCCCGCGCGGGCGATGCGGGTCGCGGCTTCGCGGTGGTCGCGGCGGAAGTGAAGGAACTCGCCAACCAGACCGCGCGGGCCACCGACGAGATCGGCAGCCAGATCAGCCGGATCCAGGGCTCCACCGGTCAGGCCGTCACGGCGATCGAGACCATCACGGCCCGCATCCGCGAGATCAGCTCCGTCGCCACCTCGATCGCCGCAGCGGTGGAGCAGCAGGGCGCCGCGACGCAGGAGATCGTGCGCAACATCAACCAGGCCGCCGAGGGCACCGGCGAAGTCACGGCCACCATCGCGGGCGTGGCGGGCGCCGCCGAGGAGACGGGCGCCGCCGCCTCGCAGGTTCTGGCCTCCGCTTCCGAACTCTCTCGGGAATCGGAGCATCTCACCGCGGAAGTGGGGCAGTTCCTCGCGACCATCCGCGCGGCCTGAAGACGGGCGCCCGAGCGGATCGAGCCATCGACACGACGATCCCGGAGCTCCGACGCGGAGCCCCGGGATTCGTCGCTAAACCAAGCGGGCGTTGCCCGCGCGAACGACCGGCGGACCGTCGCCCTCCGGCCGGTCCCTCAATTGCCCACGCCGAAATTCTCGGCGATGACCGGGGTCTTCGATCGGATATGGGCGCGCATGAGCGCTGCCAGCGCCTCGCCGTCGCGGGCGTGGAGGAGCGCGATCATCCGCTCGTGCTCGGACACGGCCCGGCTCCATTGTTCCGCCGTCTGGTGGACGGCGTAGCGCGAGCGCTGGATGCGGCCGGACAGGCTCGCGTAGATGGCGCCCAACGCGGAGTTGCGGCTGGCGGCCATGATGGCCTCGTGGATCGCGCGGTTGAGCCGGAAATACGTGGCTTCCTCGCCGTTCTTCCAGGCCGTCACCATCACCTGATGATCCCGCTCGATGACCGCGACCTCCTCGTCGGTGATCGTGCGGCAGGCGAGATCGGCGGCCGTCGCCTCGAGACCGGCGATGACCTCGATCATCTCCTCGATCTCGGCCTGGGACAGGCTCGCCACCCGCGCCCCACGGTTGGGCAGCAATTCCAGCAGCCCTTCCGTGGCAAGAATCTTGATCGCCTCGCGCAGGGGCGTGCGCGAAATGCCGAACCGCTCGGTGAGCTCGCTCTCGTTCACCCTGGCCCGCGGTTCGAGTTCACCGGACTGGATGAGATCGCGCATCCGATCCACGACTTCGTCATGGAGGTAGCGACGATTGATCCCGATCGTCGATTCCAGCTTTTCCATGGGTGCGCGGGTCTTGATGTTGGAGGGTTAGATACTCTCCAAACGTGTATGCGTCGGACATCGGCCTGTCGAGGGAGCGCCCGAACAGTTGATCGCAGTCACCGGGGCATAACTATTCTTCGCATGTGCGAAGAGACGGGCGCGAACAGACCCGTCCGGCGGGACCGGCGCGGGACTCGGCGCCCCGGCTCAGTGCATTTCCTCGTGCCAGGTCCGTCCGTCGCGCTCGATCAGGGCGATGGCGGCGGTCGGGCCCCAGCTTCCGGCCGGATAGGCACGCGGCGGCTCGGGCCGGTCGGCCCAGGCCTTCAGCAGCGAGTCGGCCCAGGCCCAGGCGACCTCGACCTCGTCGCGGCGCATGAACAGGGTGGCGTTGCCGCGCACCACATCCATCAGCAGGCGCTCGTAGGCGTCGGGATAGCGCTGCTTGAACGTCTCCTCGAAGGAGATGTCGAGATTGGTCGGCCGCAGGCGCATGCCGCCCGGACCGGGATCCTTGGTCATCACTTCGAGCTTGATCCCCTCCTCCGGCTGGAGCCGGATGACGAGGCGGTTGGGCTCGCGCCCGAAGGATTCGGCCGGGAAGATCGAGAACGGCGAGGCGCGGAACTGCACCACGATCTCGGACAGCTTCTGGGGCAGGCGCTTGCCGGTGCGGAGGTAGAACGGCACGCCGGCCCAGCGCCAGGATTGCACTTCGAGCTTGAGGGCGACGAAGGTCTCGGTCCGGCTCGCGGTCTCGCCGCCGAGATCGGTTCGGTAGCTCTCCACCGGCTTGCCGTCGACGGCGCCGGCCGAGTACTGGCCGCGCACCGTGACGGCCTGGACGTCGCGCGGCGTGATCGGCTTCAGGGCGCGCAGCACCTTCAGCTTCTCGTCGCGCACCGAATTGGCGTCGAGGGTGAGCGGGCTCTCCATCGCCATCAGGCAGAGGAGCTGGAGCAGGTGGTTCTGCACCATGTCGCGCAGGGCGCCGGACGTGTCGTAATAGCCGGCGCGGCCCTCGACCCCCACCGTCTCGCCCACCGTGATCTGGACGTGGTCGATGACGTCCGCCGTCCAGAGCCGCTCGAAGATGGTGTTGGCAAAGCGCAGAGCCAGCAGGTTCTGCACCGTCTCCTTGCCGAGATAATGGTCGATGCGGAAGATCTGCTCCTCGGGGAAGACCTCGCCGACGGCGTCGTTGATGGCGCGGGCCGATTTCAGGTCCTTGCCGATGGGCTTCTCCAGCACCACCCGCGACTTCTCGCCGATGAGCCCGTGGGCCGAGAGATTGCGGCAGATCGAGCCGTAGAGATCCGGCGAGGTGGCGAGGTAGTAGGGCCGCACCTGGTCCGGCCGCTCGGCGAGCTTGGCGGCGAGATCGTCCCAGCCGTCGTCGCCGGCCCCGTCAACCGCCACATAATCGAGATGATCGAGGAAGGCGGCGAGCTTGTCCTCGTCGAGGTCGCGCGCCGGAATGAAGCGCTTGAGCGCATCGCGCGCCCGCTCGCGGAACGCCTCGGCGCTCATCTCGGAGCGGGAGGCGCCGATGATGCGGCTGGTCCCGGGGATCTGGCCGTCCTTGTAGCGGTAATACAGCGCCGGCAGCAGCTTGCGCGTCGTCAGATCGCCGGTGGCGCCGAAGACGACGCAATCGAAGGAAGCGACGGGGATGATGGTGGCCAAGAAGCGGCTCCCGGGTTCGTTGCGCCGGTCGAAATCTGCCAGCCTAGGGGGGCAGCGGCACTCGCCGCCCATGCCCCACGATCGTGGGGGTGACTTACCCTGCAAGCAAGAGCTTCGCCAGCGGGGCAGGCACGCGAATGCATCGATCGCCTCGTACCCGCATCGGATGCGGCATCCCATGCGGGACGATTCTCACGCGGAGCCGATGCGATCGGGCCGACATCGCAATGGGTTGTGAGCCACAGCCTGACCCCGCCCCTGCGGGCGGCACCCCGAAGACTCGCGGATATTCGCGAATACATCAGATTTCGACGAAAATCGTCGATGAATACAAATTATCATCGTTCGTATCGCATTTCGCGAAAGCGATTTACAATTGACAACCATGGATTTCGACTCGATGGTCTTGGTGGCACCGCATCTTCGATTCGATCCTCCTGCCCCAGCCGTCGAACCGGTCACAAGACCGCAATACTTCCGCATAAACATTGATCGTTATCAATTTACACTAACATAGTTGAATACGTTTCGATATTTTTCTCGGTCAATAGCCTCTCATTTCCAAAGAGCCATGCCGCCAAAACGGCAGGCGACCTGAGATTGTGGCCGGTCTCTCCGTCGGCCGCACAGGTTGAGACGTGCCCACGGGCCTCATGACGCGGCGGAACGACCGCGTTCACGGGAGGTCCGGAATCCAGAACGATGCGGATCCGGCGCATCCGGTCGTCTGAAAATATCATGTCATCGCAATGATCTAGCCCATCGCGCCCGGATGCCGGGTCGGTGCGAGCAACCTGAAAGGAATGCCACATGGCCCGTGATCTCGAGGCAGAGCCGCTCTTTCCGCTCGACGTGATCCAGGGTGACATCCTGGCCGGCCTGCCCAAGCGCCATGAACATCTGATGTTCTTCACCATCACCGATCCGGTGTCGTTCAAGTCATTCCTCAAGACCTTGCACGTGACCAGCATGGAGGATTGTCTCGACGATCGGGACAACATCGCCGCACAGAAGCTCATCAACTCACAACTCGTGCCGACACCCGGACTGAACGTGGCGTTCACCTTCGCGGGCCTGACGAGGTTGAATGTCGACGGGGCCGCCCAGATGAGCGGGGCCGACGCCTACAGGAACGGGATGGCGAGCCGCGAGGCGATCCTGCTGGATCCGCCCTCGTCGAGCTGGAAGACGCTCAGGCCCGATCCCAACCTCCACGGCGTCTTCATCGTCACCGGCGCCTCGCATGCGGAAGTCGTCGACGTCATGTCGCTGCGCCTGGTTCCGCCCGGTGCGAACGGATGGGCCCTGCTGTTCGAGGAGGTCGGCACGGTGCGACCCGAGCCGGTGGTGGGACACGAGCATTTCGGCTACGCGGACGGCGTCTCCCAGCCCGGCGTGCGCGGCCGAACAGGGCGCGGCACCCCCTTTCATCCCACCGTCGATGGCGGTCAGGACAATCAGGCGGCCCTGGGCCAGGATCTTCTGTGGCCGGGCGAGTTCGTGTTCGGCTTCCCGGGGCAGAATGCGGGCGCTCCGAATTTCGAGGTCCAGGGCCCGGTCAAGGAACCGCCGATCCCGTTCATGAACCACGGGGCCTATCTCGTGATCCGGCGCCTCGCCCAGTTCGTTCCGGAGTTCAACGCCTCGGTGAAGACCGCGTCCGCGGCGATTCCCGCCGGGGCGGACCGGGCCGATCCCGATCTCCTCGGCGCCCAGATGGTCGGGCGCTGGAAGAGCGGCGCGGCGCTCATCAACGCACCCAGGGCGAACGACCGCACGGTGGGCGACAACACGCCGAGAGCCAACGCGTTCGAGTTCGGAGGCGACCGCGAGGGCGTCGTCTGCCCCTGGGCGGCCCATATCCGCAAGGCCTACCCGCGCGACGATGTCCGGCACGACCTCGACCCCGGCGATGGCGCTGTCGCCGCAGCCGAGGCGTTCACCCAGACCCACCGCATGATGCGCCGGGGGATTTCGTTCGGCCCCGAAGTCACGGAGGCGGAGGCCCTGTCCGGCATTTCCGGAGCGAAGGACGCGTCCGGCGCCACCGATGCGAACAGTGAGGCTAGGCTGTCCCGTGGCTTGCTGTTCAAATGCTACGTGACCTCGATCGACGACCAGTTCGAATTCGTCCAGCAGCAATGGTGCAACGCCGTCGATTTCTCGCAGCCGGATAGCGGCATCGATCCGATCATCGGACAATCGGCCGCGGCCATCCGTCCGTTCAAGGGTGCGGCACCGTTATCCCAGGTGGCGGCGAACAAACCGGACCTCGACCTGCGGAACTTCGTCGAGATGCAGGGCGGCGAATACTTCTTCGCCCCTTCCATTCCGGCGATGAAGGGACTGTGACGACGGGGCCGGCGCATCCTGACACGGCACCCGGGGCGGCATCACTCACGGCGTCTTCAGGACATCCGCGAACCGCTCGGCATAGTCCGGGTGCCAGCGCGAGAGTGCCGGCCGGTTCTCGATGACGTCGCCCGCCGCCCAGGCGATGCGTTTCTCGTCCTGCCCGCGGGTGGTCTCGTTGTCGGGGCAGAGGATGTAGAAATCGCCCCGTCCCATGGCCTCGACCATGAACTCCACCGTCTCCTCCGGTGTCCAGGCGCCCTCGGGCTTCTCGGCGACGCCACGTGCCCGGGTGAGCCCGGTATAGACGAAACCGGGGATGAGGAGATGGGCGCTCACCTTGCCCTCCTCGCTGCCGCGACGATCTTCCCGCGTACGAAGATCTTCCCGCGTACGGAGATCATGGGCCAGAGCCTCGGCGAGCACTTTCACCCCCGCCTTCGAGACGTTGTAGGGCGTGTTGCCCGGCGGCGTGGTGATGCCCTGTTTCGAGCCGGTGACGACGATCGCGCCGGGCCGGTCCGCCTCGATCATCGCGGGCGCGAAGGCCTGGATGCCGTTGACGACGCCCCAGAGGTTGGTGTCGAGGATGCGCCGCCACGTGGCCTCGTCCGAGAACAGCGTGCCGCCCGCCTCGATGCCGGCATTGAGCATGACCAGCGCGGGCGCTTCTCCCGCCGCCTCACGCAGGGCCTCCATGTCCTCGCGCCGTCCGACATCGGTCGGACAGGCCAGAACCTCCGCACCCGCCGCCGCGATCTCGGCTCGGGCCGCCTCCAGCGCCTCGCCGGGCAGGTCGGCGAGAACGACGCGCATGCCGGCCGTGGCGAAGTGTTTGGCGGCGGCGAGCCCGATGCCGCTCGCCCCACCGGTCACGACGGCCGTACCGCCGGTTCGGATCGCGGGATGATGAATCATGGTCGGGGCTCCTGCCGATGTCGCGTCCGGCGGAAAGTAGGGCGCTGCCGCCGGCTCCGTCAGGGCCTCGGGTCGGAGACGGGAGGGACTTGGTAACCATCCACCCGCATGATCCGGCTTCATCTGCTCAAGAGGACTGCCTGTGTCGTCGCGTCGCGTCGCGTTCCCCTCGATCCTGCGTGGCGGCCTGTCGCCGCTCGCGCTGATGCTGTGCTTCACCGGAGCACGGGCCGAACCGGCACCGCTTCCGACTCCCCCGGACCCATTGCCGGCCGCCAAGCCCGCGCCCCGGCCGGAGGCGCCCCCGAGGCAGGACGCTCTCCCCAACGCGGGCGCGATGCCGGTCCCCCTGGCTCAGGGCGCCGAGCCGGCACCGAGGAAATCGCGGGAACTGCCTCCGCTCGTGGTGGCGCGCGTCTCGGACGATCCCGTTCCGACCCTAGCGCCCTCGACCTTCCTCGACACGTTCCGCATGGCCGAGCGCTACCAGGGCATCGTCGATGCCGGCGGCTGGGGCACGCTGCCCGCCGACCTGTCGATCAAGCCGGGCGCGCGCGACCCCAACATCCCGGCCCTGCGCCAGCACCTCGTGCTCACCGGCGACCTGCCGGCGGGCGTGCCGAGTTCGGACCAGCTCGACCCCGTCCTGGTCTCGGCGGTGAAGGCGTTCCAGGCCCGCCACGGGCTGCCCGAGACCGGCTTCGTCGGCCGTCAGACGGTGACCGCGCTCAACGTGCCGGCAGCCACGCGCCAGCGCCAGCTCTCGGCCTCGGCCACCCGGCAGATCGGCTCGAACTTCCCCTATGGCGACCGCTACGTGGTGGTGAACATCCCCTCCGCCACGGTGGAGGCGGTGGAGCACGGCATCGTCGTGCGCCGCTACGTGGCCGTGGTCGGCAAGCCCGACAAGGCGACGCCGCGGATCGAGGCGCGCATCACCGATGTGAACCTCAACCCGACCTGGACCCTGCCGGTCTCGATCATCAAGAAGGAGATCATTCCGAAGATGCGCAAGGATCCGGGCTACCTCGCCCGCGAGCGCATCCGCATTCTCGGCCCCGGCGGTGTCGAGGTCGATCCGACCACGATCGACTGGGCCGGCGAGAAGGCGGCGAATTACACGCTGCGCCAGGATTCCGGCCTCGACAACTCGCTCGGTCAGGTCCGCATCGACATGCCGAACAAGCAGGCGGTCTACATGCACGACACGCCGTCGAAATCGCTGTTCGCGCGCGAGGTCCGGTTCCACTCGCATGGCTGCGTGCGGGTGGCGCAGGTGAAGGAACTGGCGGGCTGGCTCCTCGACGGCACGCCCGGCCCGAATGGAGCCGGCTCGACCTGGGGTCCGATCGAGATCGAGACCAGCATCGCCACCAACGAGCGCCTCGACATCAAGCTGCCGAAGCAGATCCCGGTGACGTTCGTCTACCTGACCGGCTACGCCACGCCGGACGGCCGCGCCCATTTTCGCGATGACATCTACGGTATCGACAGCCCGGCGGTGCCGATGCCGGACGTCGTCACGACGGGGTCGATCGAGCCGAAGAGGCCGGTTCTCATCGCTCCCGCGAAGCCGGCCGGCGGCAGCCTGCTTCCTCCCGGCCTCCTCCCGCCCGGCCAGATCCCGGACAAGGCGGCACGGCCGGCGAACTGACGTTTCCGCCGGGTCAGCCGCGCTGCAGGATCTCGATGCGGACCCCGTCCGGTCCATCGAGGAAGGCGGTGCGTAGCCCCGGCTTCACATCGGTGACGTCGAACACGAAGCCGATTCCGCGCTGCTTCAGATCGGCGACCGTCGTCGCGATGTCGTCGACGGCGAGGCCGATATGCTCGATGCCCCGGTTCGGCGGCTTAGCCGGCGGGCCGGCCTCGGGCGCCTGCTCGATGAAGAGGGTGAGCCCGCCGAGATCGAGGACGATGCGCGTCACGGCGGAAGCGCCTTCGCGGCTGAGTTCGCGAGCCCCGAAGAACGCGACATAGAAGCCGGCGGCCTTCACGCAATCCGCGCTGCGGAGGTGGAGGTGTTCGAAGCGGAAAGTCATGACGATCCTCGCTCATGCCGGCTTTAGCGCCTGCCGGTTTTAGTATCTGCCGGCCTCGGCGTCCGCCGGCCCCGCCCGTCGCAGGCAGGAAGGCCCCGCCCGTTTCCGGGCGAGGCCTTGGTAGAATCCCAGGCAGAACAGGTCCCGTGGGGAACCGGGCCGCTCAGATGTCGGGGTTCGGGACCCGGGCCTCAGGAATCGAGGCCGGCCTCCTCGTCGATATCGACCAGGAACACGATGTCCGCATCGTCCTCGCCATCTTCGTCCTCGTCCTCATCGGGCTCTTCGGCGCTCTTGGCGTGGCGCATGTCGGGCTCGAACGGGGCGTCCTCCTCCGAATCGTCCTCGGCCAGCGCATCCTCAAAGATCTCGATCTCGTCCTCGGTGGCGGGGCGGATCTTGAGCTCGGACGTGCCGTTCCACAAAGCCTTTCCTTCGGACTTCATGGCCTGGATGTCCTCCTTGAAGCCATCGCAGGTGAAGAGGTCACGGGCGACCTCCTCGGAGCCGTTGATGACCGCGATGGCCACGCCATCGATATCCAGTGTGAACATCGCACAATCCTCATTCTGGGCGCGCCGGAAAGGCGGCCGCGTCGGCGAGGGAATCGTCAGCCCGACCGCCGCCCGTTTAGGGGCGAACGGACGCGAGGCCAAGGGCCGTCGCCGCGCATCATCGCCTTATCCGACGCTCAGACTCGATCCGACGCTCAGACTCCGCCGGCCGCGCGCCCGATCGCGCGCTTGACCACACCCTGCACGTCCGGATTCGACAGAAACAGGTCGTGGTTGATCAGGCCGCCGCCGTAATCGGAGGCGTCGGCGACCCGCACGCCCAGAGCCTCGAGCCGCTCGCGGTCGGCCGCACCCGCGCGGACGATGCCGCCCGCGATGGCGCCGGAGAGCTCCAGCGCCCTGTCGTTGGTGGAGGAGATCACCGTGATCTTCGACACGTCCGGCCCCATCCGTTCCACCGCCCCGGTGAACAGGTCGATGTCGATGTCGGGGGCGGCGAGCACGATAGCGCCGATCCGCGCCATCGCCGCCTCGCCGGCCTCGGCGCGCAGCATGCGGATGGTCTCGAGGGTCAGCAGCGTCCCCATGGAATGGGCGACGATGTTGATCCGCCCGCCGCTCGGCGACGCCGCCAGCGCCTTGAGGAGATCCTCGAACGCGTCGCGGGACCACAGGGCGCTCTCGCGGTCGTACCCGTAATCGAAGGTCGCGGCGGCCGAGGGCCAGGTGAACAGGCCCGACGCGCCGCGGAACCGAATACCGTCGGAGAGCTTGGCGGCGCTGACGGCGGCGGAGGCGAAGCTCTCGCGGTAGCCGTGGACGTAGATCAGCACGTCGCGCCCGAAGGCGGCCTGGGTGAAGGCGGCCGCCGCGCCGGCTCCCGTCTCGACCTGCGGCACCGACGTCACCGCCCAGTCGCCGCTGACCACGGAGGAGACCTTGCCGATGAGCGAACGGTCGGGCGCCGACAGGCGCACTTCGGCGAAGCTCAGGCCGCGACCGCGCTCGGAGCTGAAATACGGGCTCTTCGGCGGATTGCCCACGGGCTTGCGCGTCGTCGCCACCAGCAGGATCGGGCTGACGTCGAGATTCGACTGGCGCTCCGGGGCGGTGCCCCCGGTGACGAGGCCGTCGGTGACGCAGCCGGCGAGTCCGGGCGTCACGCTGGCGACGCCCATGAGGGCGGCGGCGCGGATCAGCGAGCGGCGGGTCGGCAATGGCGCCCCAATCAGGTGGTTTCGGATCATGGCGTGCTGGCGGCCTCGTGATGGCCCGGCGCTTGAGTCCCGGCCCTCTCGTCCTACCCTGTCGGCGACGATCGTGACCATGGCAGGGCACGAGCGTGGCGGGAGACGATGTGAATAGCGGGCAGAGGCCGGCCTGTGGCCTGGGGGGAACAGGCCTCCCCAGCCCAAAACCACGCGCCCCCTCGACGAAACCGGACCGGCCCGGCATGAAGGGGCTCATGGCTCTTCCTTCCTCTCTCGACCTCGATTCCCTGCGCGAACGGCTGCTCGCGGGCGACCGTGCGGCTCTGGCGCGCGCGATCACGCTCGCGGAATCGAAACGGGCCGATCACCGCGCGGTGGCGCGCGACCTGATCGACGCGGTGCTGCCGCAGACCGGCACGGCGATCCGCGTCGGCATCACCGGCGTGCCGGGGGTCGGCAAGTCCACCACGATCGACAATCTCGGCGCCAACCTCACGGCGGCCGGCCACAAGGTGGCGGTGCTGGCGGTGGACCCGTCCTCCAGCCGCACCGGCGGCTCGATCCTCGGCGACAAGACAAGGATGGCGCAGCTGGCGCTCGATCCCAACGCGTTCATCCGTCCGTCCCCGTCCTCTGGTACCCTCGGCGGAGTGGCGGCCAAGACCCGAGAGACCATGCTGCTCTGCGAGGCGGCGGGGTTCGACGTGATCCTGGTGGAGACGGTGGGCGTCGGCCAGTCGGAGACGGCGGTGGCCGACCTCACCGACTTCTTCCTGGTTCTGATGCTGCCGGGCGCCGGCGACGAGTTGCAGGGCATCAAGAAGGGCATCCTCGAACTCGCCGACATGATCGCGGTCAACAAGGCCGACGAGGGCGAGGGCGAGCGCCGGGCCAATGTCGCGGCCGGCGAATACCGGGCGGCGCTCCACATCCTCAGCGCCCCGAGTTCGAGCTGGACGCCTCCCGTCGTCACGATCTCCGGGCTCAACAACAAGCGCCTCGACGCGCTCTGGGACAAGGTGGTCGACCACCGCAACAAGCTCACCGCCACGGGCGAGATCGCCAAGAAGCGCCGCGCGCAGGACGTGAAGTGGATGTGGGCCCTCGTCCACGAGCGCCTGCACCAGCGCCTCGTCAGCTCGCCGGAGGTGCGAAAGCAGACCGCCGAGGCGGAAGCCGGCGTGGCGCGGGGCGAATCCTCGCCGGCCGCCGGCGCGGAGGCCATCGCGACGCTCATCGGGTTGTGACGCGCGAGCACCTGCTCGTCACCGGCTTCGGCCCGTTCCCGGGCATGCCGCGCAACCCGAGCGAGAGCCTGGCCCGGCAGGTGGGGAGGCTCGGCCGGCATGGGATCGCCGGCTTTCCGGTGCGCACGCTCGTCCTGCGGACCTCCTACGCGGCGCTTCCCGAGATGCTGGAGCCGGCCCTCGCCGAGAACCCGGCGGCCGTGCTGATGATCGGCGTCGCCGGCCGCGCGAAAAGGGTCCGGGTCGAGGCGCGAGCGCTCAACCGGGTGAGCCGGCTGTTTCCCGACGCGTCGGGACGGATGCCGGCCGGGCTCCGGCTCGACCGGCAGGGACCGGACCAGCGCGTCGCCCCGCTCGCGGCCCGCGCCCTCGTCGGCTTGCGGCGCCATGGGGTCGCGGCGATCTCCTCTGTGAATGCCGGGCGCTACCTCTGCAACGCCAATTATTTTCGCGCGCTGGCCGAGCCCTGTCCGGTCCTGTTCCTCCACATTCCTCCGGCGCGGCCGGCCTGGCGGCGGCTCTCGTCTCCCGCGCGCAAGCGGCGCGATCCCCTAGCCGTTCTCCCGAGGGCAGTGGCCGAGATGGGACGCCTTCTGCTCGTCGCCGCCCGAGGCCGACACCGCGCGTAAACCGGTCCCTCAAGAAAATCGCCTCGCGATGGTGCGCTTGGCCGGCTCGCACGTTCTGTGACCATCGGATGCGGGCGCCGCCTTGGAAGTGCCGCCGACGCGTCCTCGATTCTGAAGGAGCAGATCAATGGTTGATACGGATCGCATCGTCGGAGCGGCCAAGGACCTCGGCGGCCAGGCGCAGAGCGCCATTGGCGATGCCGTAGGATCGTCGCGGGCGTCGGCGGAAGGCCGTTACCGCGAGGCCGAAGGGCGCGCCCAGGAGGTCTACGGGCAGGCCAAGGATACCCTGCGCGGCGTCGCCGACAACGTCTCGGATTATGCCGGTGATGCCTACGACCGTGGCGGCACCTATGTCCGCGATGGCGCCCGCGCCGTGGAGAGCCGCGTCGAGGAGAACCCGCTCATCGCCCTCGTGATCGCCGGCGCCGTCGGCTACGGCCTCGCCCTGCTCCTGCACGGCCGCCGCTGAGCCTTCACTTTATCCTTGAACGAGCCCGCCCCGTCATGCCGACGGGGCGGGTTTTTGTTGCGATCCGGGCGCCTCACTCGGAAAACGACCCGTAGATATCCAGCCCCAACCGCAGTCCACGTTCGCACAGCAGACTCAAGACCTCGGGGAAGAGTTCGGTCCCCTCGTTACTCTCAGACAGGAACAGGCCACAGAAGACGTCGCACCGGTAGCGGCGAGACAACGCTGTCCAGACCGTGAGATCGCCTGTGAGGTCATCGAAGAGCGTCATGATTTTCGCATTGAGATCGCCCGGAACGTCGTCGCCGACGGAGAGGTGCCACGACCCCGAACGCGCAACGATACTGCGCGACCGAGCCGGACGCACATCACCCTTACGGGTGCAAAAAGTCGGGGGACGTCCGAGCAAGGCGGTGATCTCGGCCGGGTCCAGATCATCTCCCACGACGCGAAGGCTCACGGCCGTTCGATCCAATTCAGCCAAACGCTCGGCGTCTCCCCTACCTGCCTACTTCTGCCAATCGAGACGTCCATTACATCGGAACAGCCTGGTCCTGCTCCTCGCCGAGCTGGCGAATGACGGTGGCCAGCTCGGCCTCGTCCGAGTCCACATCCTCGTTGCCCTTGAAGCGCGAGAATTCGACGTGTCCGTCCTCGAACACATCGATCTCCACGCGCTCCCCGACCACCGTGACGCTGATCATCACGCTGTCGTCCCGGTGCCGGTCCACGCGGAACCAGAGCCGCTGGGCCTCGAGAAGACGTAGGATCCGATAGAGCGGATGGCTCAGGGGCCCTCCCATCCTTCGGATCCCTCCGTCGCTCGAATGTCCCGCTTACTGCGCCGTCCAGCCGCCATCCATCGGGATGTTGGCGCCGGTGATCTGGCTGGCGCCGTCAGAGCACAGGAACACCGCCAAAGCCGCCACCTGCTCCACCGTCACAAATTCCTTGGTCGGCTGGGCCGCCAGCAGCACGTCGTTCATGACCTGCTCCTTGGTCAGGCCCCGCGCCTTCATCGTGTCGGGAATCTGCGCCTCGACCAGCGGCGTCCAGACGTAGCCCGGCGAGATGCAGTTGACGGTGATGCCGTGGGTGGCGAGTTCGAGGGCCGCGGTCTTGGTGAGGCCGGCGATGCCGTGCTTGGCCGAGACGTAGGCGGACTTGAACGGCGAGGCGACCAGCGAATGCGCCGAGGCCGTGTTGATGATCCGGCCCCATTTGCGGCTCTTCATGCCGGGGATGGCATAGCGCATCGTGTAGAAGGCCGAGGAGAGGTTGAGCGCGATGATCTGCTCCCACTTCTCCGGCGGGAAATCCTCGATCGGCGAGACGAACTGCACGCCGGCATTGTTCACGAGCACGTCGACCGAGCCGAAGGTCTCCTCGCCGAGGCGGATCAGCCCCTCGATCTCGCCGGGCTTGGTCAGGTCGGCCGGCGAATAGGCCGCCTTCACGCCGAAATCGGCCTCGATCCCGGCGCGCTCCTTCTCGATGTCCTCGGGCTTGCCGAAGCCGTTGATGACAACGTTGGCGCCCTCCTTGGCGAAGGCGCGGGCATAGGCGAGGCCGATGCCGCTGGTGGACCCCGTGACGATGGCGGTCTTGGATGTCAGGATCATGGAGGCCTCTTCGGTCATCTGGGCGGTCAGGCGAGATAGTCGTGCAGCACCTGCCCGTAGGGCAATGTGAAGTCGACGACCATGTGCCGGCCGCCGACGATGCGGCGCACCGGCAGGTCGGCGACCCGGCAATTCACGTGTGGGATGAGGTCGAGGCGGGCCTCGCCGTCCCAGGCGCCGTGGACGGTGATGTCCTCCAGGCGATAGCCGACGAGCTGGGCCACCTTCGGGCCGCCGGTCACGTCGGGCAGGAGCTTGAGGTTCACGTTGAGCCGGCCGAGACCCGCCTTCACGGTGTCGAGCTCGTTTTCCAGGCTCTTGTGCTTGTAGGTCATGGTGCCCATCGCCACCCGCTCGTCGTCGTAATGCAGCGTGCCGGTGAGCGTGTCCTTCGTGACCTTGAGGCGGGGCACGCCCCATTTCTTCGGAAATCCCCAGATCTCGCGGCCCGCCGTGATCGGCGGCTCGTCGTCGAGATACATCTGGATCGAGAAGTTGCAGACCTCGCCGTTATAGGTGGCGATGGCGCCCGATCCGCTCTCCTCGTAATCGCCGAAACCGGAGGAATCCGGCATCTTCATCCACTCGTAATAGACGAGGTTCTCGGGATGCGGCTCCAGCGGCTCGGGCAGCGCCCGGCGCAGGGCCTCGGCATCGGTCTCGTAGGTGATGATGAGGTATTCGCGCCTGAGGAAGCGATACGGCCCGCGCGGATAGCTCGGGCTGAAGGCGGGCATCGAGGGGACGTGCAGGATCTCGTCGCGGGTCATGGCGTGGGGGGCTCCCGGATGGAGGGTCAGGACGGTCTCAGTCGCGGGCGTCCCGCGTCAGGTCGAACACCGCGACGCCGGTCTCGTCCTGCACCCGGTCGCGCCAAGCCGGCGCGCGCAGGGATCGGCGCATGTCGCCGACGCCCGCCGCCCAATGTTCGAGCATGGTGGCGCGGGAGAACTCGTAATCCTTCGAATTCCCCTCATAGGCTTTCCGGCGATAGATCAGCTGCATCACGGTGGTGAAGTTGGCGTGGGTGACCTGGCGCAGGTAGGTCACGTCCTCGTCGCTCATCAGCTCCGGCGGCAGCTTCTCGGCGAGGCGCCGGAACGCGGCCTTGGCCTGGCGTGCTTCGAGGTTCATGTCGGTGTTGAGCCGCGTTCGGCTCGAGAAGCGGATGTCCTTCTCGCGCTCGGCCGATTCGATCAGGTTGCGCGGCATCGGCCCGCGCGCCGCGAAGAGATCGACCTGATAGATCACGAGATCGCGGCTGCGCTCCTCGTCGAGAATGTATTGCAGCGGCGTGTTCGAGACGATGCCGCCGTCCCAATATTGCTCGCCGTCGATCGTCACCGGCGGGAAGCCCGGCGGCAACGCCCCCGAAGCCATCACGTGCTCGGGCGTGATCCGGTCGCAGCGATTGTCGAAATAGACGAAATTGCCGGTGCGCACGTTGACCGCGCCGATGCTGAGCCGGGTACGGCCCTCGTTGATGAGGTCGAAATCGACGAGCCGCTCCAGCGTCGCCTTGAGCGGAGCGGTGTCGTAATAGCTCAGCGCCTCGGGGGCACCGGGCGGATAGAACGTCGCCGGGGGGAAGCGCGGCGCGAAGAAGCCGGGCACGCCGAAGGTGGCGATCCAGTTGGCGCTGGCCTCGTTGAAGGCCGCCCGCGCCTGCTCGCCGGGGAACCAGGGCGAGCCCATCACGCCGGAGGAGACCTGCTCCCAGAACGCCCTCATCCGCTCGACGCGGCGCTCGGGCGGGTTTCCGGTGATCAGGGCCGCGTTGATCGCGCCGATGGAGATGCCCGCCACCCAGTCGGGCGCGATGTCCTCGGCCGCCAGCGTCTCGTAGATGCCGGCCTGATAGGAGCCGAGCGCACCGCCGCCCTGAAGCACGAGGACGTGGGATTCCCCGCTGGGAAACTGGGATTCGCCACTGGGAAACGCTGTCACGGGCGCGGACCTCTCCAGAGCGTCTCCCGACGCCGTGCACGGGCGTTGAGAATGGACGTCGAACGATGACGCCACAATGACCCAGGCCCCGGCTGATGGCTATGGTCTTGCAGCGCACCATCGTCAGGAGTCACGGCCTTCAAGCAAGGCGAAGGCCGGCTCGGAAAGCCGGGATGGTTGACAGGCGGTGCCGCTTCGCCAACACCCCGGCCCATCGCGGCTTTTCCCGCCCGCCCCGGCCGCCTCCCGTCGCCGTCGTCCCCGAGACGGCCTCCCGGCGCGCCCATGGCGACGAACAAGGATCTCTGACCGATGTCGGTGACGCGCTCCTATCTCGATTTCGAGAAGCCGGTGGCCGAGCTCGAATCCAAGCTGGAGGAGCTGAGGACCATGGCCGCCCGCGACGGCGCGGTCTCCATCAGCGATGAGGTCGGCCGGCTCGAGGGCAAGGCCGCGGCCGCCCTCTCGGACATCTACGCCACGCTGACGCCCTGGCAGAAGACGCAGGTGGCGCGCCATCCCCAGCGTCCGCACTTCATCGATTACTGCGCCGGGCTGATCACCGAGTTCACCCCGTTGGCGGGCGACCGCAATTACGGCGAGGACCAGGCCATCGTGGCCGGGTTCGGCCGCTTCGAGGGCCGCCCCGTCTGCGTGCTCGGCCAGGAGAAGGGCTCCACCACCGAGAGCCGCCTGCGCCACAATTTCGGGATGGCCAAGCCGGAGGGCTACCGCAAGGCGGTGCGGCTGATGGAGATGGCCAACCGCTTCGGCCTGCCCGTCCTCGCCTTCGTCGACACGGCCGGCGCCTTCCCCGGGATCGAGGCCGAGGAGCGCGGCCAGGCCGAGGCCATCGCCCGTTCCACCGAGGCCTGCCTGGCGCTCGGCGTGCCCAACGTCGCCGTCGTCATCGGCGAGGGCGGTTCGGGCGGCGCCATCGCGCTCGCCACGGCCAACCGCGTGCTGATGCTCGAACACGCGATCTACGGGGTGATCTCGCCCGAGGGCGCCGCCTCGATCCTGTGGCGCGACCAGGGACGGGCGGCGGATGCGGCCACCGCCATGAAGATCACGGCGCAGGACCTCCTCCGCCTCGGCATCATCGACGGCATCATCCCGGAAGCCACCGGCGGTGCGCATCGCGGTCGCGAAGCGGCGATCGCCAACACGGGCAAGGCCATCGCCAAGGCCCTGGCCGAGTTCGCCGGCCTGAGCCCCGACGAGATCCGCGATCGGCGTGCATCGAAGTTCCTCGATATCGGGCGGAAACTATAATCCTACGTTCCGTGCGTCGTTTTGGCGCATGAATCAGATGGAACCGATGAGGGTTTTGTTAAAACCCTCATCGCACCACGGCTCCGTGGCTTGAATCGCGGCGGCGAGCCTCTCCAGACATGGCTGCGGCACCGGAAATACCAGCGGAATCAAGCCGATTCCCCTCAGGGCGGGCTCTTTTCCCCGGCGGACCGAAAGACACTTTGCGGCAACTTGGTGCCCGTGGTGTGAGAGCCACCGAAATCCACACCCCGCCTCGCCGGCCATTTGCGTCTTCTTGCGGTAACAACCGGGTAAGTTTAACGACGCTATTGGGTTGGGGAGTGGCGTTCGACGGGCGAGATCCCGCGAGCGCATGAATGAGGACGGGGTTCCCCATGGCTTTGCGCCCGCTGGCTCTACGCTTGGCTACGGCTGCCGGTTTCGCTGCGCTCGCTCTCTCCGTCACCGCTTGCCAGGATGGCTCGATGAGCGGCGGCGTGCCGCTGCGGGCCCTGACACCCGTTCCCGCCAAGACCCTCGCGCTGATGGCGCAGAAGGGCATGGCGACCAACGATCCCATCCTGATCCGCGCCTATAAGAAGGAAGCGGAGATGGAAGTGTGGAAGCGCGGCGCGGGCGGCCAGTACGCGCTCCTTAAGACCTTTCCAATCTGCCGCTGGTCGGGCCAGCTCGGCCCCAAGACCAAGCAGGGCGACCGGCAGGCGCCGGAAGGCTTCTACACGGTGACGCCGGGGCAGATGAACCCGAACTCGTCGTATTATCTCTCGTTCGACACCGGCTACCCGAACACCTACGACCGGGCCAACGGCCGCACCGGCAACTACATCATGGTGCACGGCACCTGCTCGTCGTCGGGCTGTTTCGCCATGACCGACGAGTCGATGGGCGAGCTCTACGCCCTGGCGCGGGATTCCTTCGCCGGCGGGCAGCGCGCCTTCCAGTTCCAGTCCTACCCGTTCCGGATGACGGCGACGAACTTCGCCAAGTACCGCAACGACCCGAATGCGACGTTCTGGAAGAATCTGAAAGAGGGCTCGGATTATTTCGAGGCCCTGCGCGACGAGCCGCGGGTGAACGTGTGCGGGACGCGCTACGTCTTCGGCGGACAGGACGTGGCCGCCGGATCGTGCTCGCCCAAGGTCGACACTCTGGTCGCCGAGAAGCGGTCGCGCGACAACCACGACATCGCCGAACTCGTCGCCAAGGGGACGCCCGCGACCCGCGTCGTGTACGACGATGGCGGCCAGAACCCGGTCTTCCGGCCTCAGCCCCCCGCCTCGACCCTGGCCTTCGCCAACCTGACGAAGAAGGACGAGCCGGACGCGCCCTACGACCCGAAGGAATACGCGCGCCACCATCTCGGCGAGGTGAGCCGGCCCGAGAGCCTGGCTGCCGGCGAGCGCGAGGTCGAGATCGACGCCAAGGGGCGGCCGGTCATGCTGGCCGCCGCCGAGGCGCCGATCCCGACAAAGGCCGCAGCGGCCGCTCTCAAGGCGGGTTCCGACAAAACCAAACCCGGCAGCGTCGTCGCCAAGAAGGAGGCGGCTCCCGAGCCGCAGAAGCCGGCTCGCGTCATGGTCGCGGATGCCGACGTCGATTCACCCTCCTATACGAAGGTGCTGGGCAGCCTCTTCACCGGCAAGGCCGCGCCGGTTCCGGCGACGCCCTCGGCCGATGCCGCCACGATCCCCGCCGTCGCCGCCGCGGAGACGGTCCAGCCGCCGACGAAACCGGGCAAGCCGGTCCATACGGCCCATGCCGTGACGGCGCCGGTGGTCACGGGCGCGGTCGGGTCGAAGGCGAAGACGGTCGCCGAGCCCGCGAAGGCCGGCAAGGCCTCGGGCGGCCACTCCTCGCCTGCAGCCAAGGCGGGATCCTCCAAGGAAGCGTCGGCCAAGGACTCATCGGTGAAGGATGTTTCAGCGAAGGCCACGGCGGCGACGCCGAAGCTCTGAGCCCGGCAGTCCTCCACTCGTCGGCGACATAAAAAAAGGGCCCCGATCGGGGCCCTTTCCTCATTCGGATCGTCGATGCGATCACATGCGGTTCATGCGGCGATGCATCATCCGGTGACGCATGTGATGGCGGTGCATCTTCATGTGGTGACGGTGGTGCATCCGGCGATGCATGCGGCGATCGCCATGGTGCATCCGAACGGGGGTGACGGTCTCGGAGGAGGTAACGCCCATCGGCGCACCGGGGGCAGCCGAAGCGCTCGTCGCGAGGGCGGCAGCGCCGAGGCTTCCGACCATGGCGAGAGCGAAGATCAATTTTTTCATCGGGCGTTTCCGTTCTCTTTAAACCGAGCGCGACGCTCGGAATGATCTCCCCCGCTTGGGCTGGAGAGATGATTACCGCACGTCGAGACGCGCGGCGGGTCCGGTTCGACCCGCCGCTATCAACACTCAAGTCAGAGTTTCGTTTCCTCGAAAGCCCGAACCCATTCTGCGCAGATGCCCGAGCGAACGATGTCGTCGAGCGTGAATTCGACGATCGGGATCGGCATCATCCGGCTCTTGATGAGGTGGATGACGGTTCTGAGGCCCGACGTCTCGCGTAGATCGGTCTGAGACACGTCGCCGTTGATGATGACCTGGCAATCGTCGCCGATGCGGGTCAGGAACATCTTGATCTCGGCCGTGGTGGTGTTCTGCGCCTCGTCGAGGATCACGAGGCAGTTCTTGAAGGTGCGCCCGCGCATGACTTCGAACGGGACCACCTCGATGTCGCCGGTCTTCATGGCGATCTCGTAGGCGGCGTCGCCCATGCGCTCCTTCATCGTCTCGGTGAGAGGCGTGACCCAGGGTGCGATCTTCTCCTCGAGTGTGCCGGGGAAGAAGCCCAGCGAGCGGCCCGATGGGACGTTGGGACGGGTGATGATGACCTTGCCGATGCGGCGCTGGCGGAGCTGGTCGGCGGCGCGGGTTCCGGCGATGTAGGTCTTGCCGGTGCCGGCCGGTCCGAGGACGATGACCTGCTTGTTGACGGCGAGGGCGTCGAGATATTCCGCCTGCCGGTCGGTGAGTGGTTGGATCGGGCTTAAGTTACGCTCGTCGTCGAACCGGGTGCGGTGCAGCCGCACCGGGCGGTCCTCTACCAGCTCAAGTCGTGTGCGCCGTCTTTTCATCGATCAACACTCCAACTGGACTTGCCAACTAGGGTTCAACTGATCTTCGACCTGCTTACGCGTCCTGCCCTCGATAAGATTTGCTAAATGATGCCCCGTAATCCTTAACAAGACAATTCGATGGCAGGTCGGTCAGTTCCACAAGTCGCCACAACACCTGTGGACGACTTGGCCTAGGGACGATGCGGCACCCGAAGCCGTCGGCCGCGAATCAGCCACGCACACACCATGCCGCGCCGGCGGCGACAGGGGTATGACGGCACGAAATCTTATGAGTGTGGCTGAATTCCACGTCGAGAGCGCGGGCACGACGGAAGAGACAAGCTTTGGACAATGGAGAGGGTGGGATGACGAAGCATCCATCTCGGCCACGGCCCTCTCGCCCTCCTGTCGAGGGACATGACCGACCAAACCGCGAAACCTGTCGGCATGCGGCCGGCGGGATGCTTCATCCAGGCTGGATGAAGCTGTCGAGGACCATTTTGCGGCCGGCCTTGTCGAAGTCAACGGTCAGCTTGTTACCATCGACGGCCGCCACGTTGCCGGGGCCGAACTTGGTGTGGAAGACCCGCATCCCATCCGAAAACGCTGACGGCGCGCCCGTCGACTTCGCCACGAGTTCGCCCTCGATCTGGCGCGGGCCAGCGTTGCCTCGGCCCGGAGAGGACGAGCGCGCGAAACCTTGTCCGTGACCGGAGCCGAACCCCTGGTTGCCGACAGTGTTGGCCTGCGCCCGCTGCCAGCCCGGCGTCGCATAGGAGGAGCCGAACGGCGTCGGGTTGCGGTCGAAGCGCGAGGCGCCGGCGGAGAAATGCGCCGGCGCGTCGATCACGTCGACGGCGTCGGCGGGCAATTCGTCGATGAAGCGGCTCGGCACCGTCGAGGACCATAATCCGTGGATGCGCCGGTTGACCGCGAAGGACAGCTTGGCGCGCTTGCGGGCCCGGGTCAGGCCGACATGGGCGAGGCGGCGCTCCTCCTCCAGCCCGGCACGGCCGCTCTCGTCCAGCGCTCGCTGGTTCGGGAACAGGCCGTCCTCCCAGCCGGGCAAGAACACGGTGTCGAATTCGAGCCCCTTGGCCGCATGCAGCGTCATCAGCGACACGCGGTCGACCCCTTCCGCCTCGCTCGCCTCCATCACCAGGGAGACGTGTTCGAGGAAGGCGGCCATGTCGGGGAATTCCTCCATGGAGCGCACGAACTCCTTGAGGTTCTCCAGGCGCCCGGCGGCATCGGCGGATTTGTCCTTCTGCCACATCTCGGTGTAGCCGGATTCCTCCAGGATGGTCTGCGCCACCTCCGAATGCGGCTGCGCGCCCACCAGCCGCGCCCAGCGGCCGAAGCTCTCCACCAGGGCGCGCACGCCGGACCGGGCGCGCGGCTTCAATTCGTCGGTTTCGATCAGGCTGCGCGCGGCCTGGAGCAGCGGCACGCGCTGCGAGCGCGAATAGCCGTGCAGGATCTGGAGCGTGGCATCGCCCAGGCCCCGCTTCGGGGTGTTGAAGATGCGCTCGAAGGCGAGATCGTCGGCCGGGTTCATGGTGACGCGCAGATAGGCCAGCGCATCGCGAATCTCGGCGCGCTCGTAGAAGCGCGGGCCGCCGATGACCCGGTAGGGCAGGCCGAGCTGGACGAAGCGGTCCTCGATCTCGCGCATCTGGGCCGAGATGCGCACGAGCACCGCGATTTCGGACAGGGGATGCTGCCTGGCCTGCAGGCTCTCGATGGATTCGCCGAGCTGGCGCGCCTCCTCCTCGGAATCCCAGGCGCCGGACACCGTCACCTTCTCGCCGGGGACGTCCTCGGTACGCAGGGTCTTGCCGAGGCGGCCCTCGTTCTTGGCGATGAGCCCCGAGGCGGCGGAAAGGATGTGTCCGGTGGAGCGATAGTTGCGCTCCAGCCTCACCACGGTGGCGCCGGGAAAGTCGTGCTCGAAGCGCAGGATGTTGTCGACCTCGGCCCCGCGCCAGCCGTAGATCGACTGGTCGTCGTCGCCGACGCAGGCGACGTTGCGGTGCCCCTGCGCCAGGAGGCGCAGCCAGAGATACTGGGCGACGTTGGTGTCCTGATACTCGTCCACCAGGATGTAGCGGAAGCGCTGCTGGTAATTCGCCAGCACGTCCGGGTTCTCGCGCCACAGTTTGAGGCAGAGCAGCAGGAGATCGCCGAAATCGGCGGCATTCAGGGTCAGGAGACGGGCCTGATAGGCGGTATAGAGCGCGCCGCCCTTGCCGAACGCGAAGGCCCCCGCCTCACCGGGAGGCACCTGCTCGGGCAGGAGGCCGCGGTTCTTCCACCCGTCGATGGCCGAGGACAGGGCGCGGGCCGGCCAGCGCTTCTCGTCGATGTTCTGGTCGACGATGACCTGCTTCATCAGGCGCAGCTGATCGTCCATGCCGAGGATGGTGAAATCGGATTTCAGCCCCACCATTTCGGCGTGCCGGCGCAAGATCTTGGTGCCGATGGAATGGAAGGTGCCGAGCCACGGCATCCCCTCTCCCGCCGGGCCGATGAGCGCGCCGATGCGGTGCTTCATCTCGCGGGCGGCCTTGTTGGTGAAGGTCACCGACAGGATGTCATAGGGCCGCGCCTTGGCCGTCGAGACGAGGTGGGCGATTCGCGTGGTGAGCACCCGCGTCTTGCCGGTACCCGCGCCCGCGAGGACGAGGACCGGCCCTTCCGTCGTCTCGACGGCGCGGCGCTGCTCGGGGTTCAGCCCTTCGAGATAGGGCGAGCCCTGCGGCCTGAGGGAGGCCATGGCGCGGGCGGCGATGGAGCTCTGCGCGGCCTCGGCCGCCACGCCGGAGGCCGGCGCCGGCACAGGAGCCACTGCCGCGTCGGGATGCTGTTTCATGCTGCTTCCCTGGACCAAAACGCGAACGGCGTCGAGGGTTGGGACAAAAGGCCGGGCTCGAACGGCCACTCGGCGCGGAACCACGGTTTCCTCTCGGGCGTCGTCTCACCATACCGTGAACACCATCAATCGAGGACGTTCCATGCGTACCGCCCTATCCGCCGTCTCGATCCTCACCGTGGCCGCCGGCCTCGGTCTGTCCCCCGCCATGGCCCAGTCCCCCGGCACACGGTCGCTGAACGAGACCAACGACCGCCTGGCGACCCAGAGCGAGATTCGCGGCGTCCGGCATCAGCAGCAATTCGAGAACAACCAGATCCGGATGCAGATGCAGCGCAACGAGGTCACCCGGCCGGCCCCGATCGGGTCCGGCATCACGCCGCGACGCTGACCGGAGAACGCCGGGCGCTCGCCCGGCATTTGTTGACCATGACATTCGGCCCTGGCGCGAAGCCGGGGCCGTTGTGCTATGCCGCATGGCGTGGGGGCACGACCGGGCACGACGTCCGGTGAGACGACGTGCCCGCCCCATGGCAGGCCCCGAGACCGGGCCGGAGCGAGGCGGAAACCAAGACGGTGCGAGACATCCTGACCGCGCTGGCGGGCGCCGTCATCCTGATCCTCGTCGCGGCCCTCGCGGTCCCGCCCCTCGTGGCCTGGGAGAGTTACCGCACGCTGGTGGACCGGACGATCGGGACATCCCTCGGTCTCGATGCACGCACCGAAGGCCGGATCGCCGTCAGGCTCCTGCCCTCGCCGCAACTGAGCGTCGATCGCCTGCGCATCGGCGGACAGGCCGACAAGCCGGCCCTCGACCTCACGCTCGTCAAGGCCGAGATCGGTCTCACGCCGCTGCTGACGGGGGAGATCCGCTTCACCGAAACCCGGATCGGGCGCGCCGAGATCACGCTGCCGATCAGCGAGGACGACGCGGTGCGCCTGCCCGCCGACCTCTACCAGACCCTCGCCGCCCAGGATCTCGCGGTCGAGGATCTGAACATCGGACAGGTCATCCTGACCACCGTCGTGCCGCAGAGCGGCCGCACCGATCAGGTCCGGGCCGAGACGGTGCACCTCTCCGCGCCTCGCCTCCTCGGGCCCTGGCGGATCGAGGGCCTGTCCGGCACGGTGCCCTTCCGCATCGCCACCGGCGAGCCCCTGGAGGACGGCAGCGTCGCCGTGAAGTTCTCGGGCGGCGGCGATACCCATCCGCGCTTCGAGGCCGATACCCGCATCAGGCTCGAACCGATGGTCGGCGAGCCCTCCACGCAAGGGAGCGCCCTCCGCGCGATGATCCCGAAGGCGGAAGGGTCGGCGCGAATCGTGGTCGGGCCGCCGGTCCAGGTGGCGGGCGCCTATCTGCCGTTCTCCATCGGCGGCACCTTCAAGGCGCGCGGCCCCGTGGTGCGGTTCTCCGACGTGAAGGCCGAGATCGATCCCGGCGGCCAGGCCATGCGCCTCGGCGGCACCGGGCGGATCGACCTGCGCGCCTGGAGAGCGGCGCTGACGCTGGAGGCGCGCCGCCTCGACCTCGACGCCTTCCTGCTCTCCACGGGCGGTCAGGCCCTGCTCGCGCGCGGGATGCCCCGGGCCGGCTCCGAATTGCCGATGATGGTCGATCTCGACCTCGGCCTCGACAGCATCGCCCTCGGTCTCGACGAATGGACCGGTCTCCGGCTGTCCGGCACGTTCGACCGGACGGGGGGGCTCGCTCTCCGGCGCTTTGCGGTGACGACCCCGGGCGACGCCGCCCTCACCGCCTCCGGCGACATCGACACGCAGCCGGCCCTGCGGTTCACCGGCACCGTCTCTCTCGACGCCGCGGCCTCGGACGGGTTCGGCCGCTACCTGCGCAAGTTCGGCCTCGGCGGCCCGGCCATCGCGGTGATGGACGGACGCCCGATCCAGGCGACGGCGGACCTCTCAAGCGCAAGCCCCGCGCTGTCGCTGCGCAATCTCCGTCTCTCCCTCGGCGAGGCGCGGATCACCGGAAATGCCCGCTACACCCAGGCGGAGCCGGGCGGACGCGGGCGCTTCGACGCCCAGCTCTCGGCGCAGGGCATCGACGTCGCCACCCTGCCCGCCTTCGGCAGCGTGCTCTCCGGGCTCCACGACCACGATGTCGGCCTGACGATCCAGGCGCGGGACGTGCGCTACGGGCCGGCCGGCGCGCATTCGGGCAACGGCACCATCTCGGCGAGCATTCAATCGGACGGGGCGAGCCTCAATGTCGGCAGCCTCGATGTCACCGATCTGGCCGGCGCCAACGCCAAGCTCTCCGGCCGGATCGCCGCCGACGGGTCCGGCCGCATCGCGGGCCGGATGTCGGCGCCGGTGGCCGCCCCCCTGATCGCCCTCCTCGACCGGACCTGGATCGCCGAGACGCGGATGATCCCGGCCTTCCTCCGCGCCGGCGCCCTCGATCTCGCCGTGACCCTGGAGCGAGAAGCGGGAGCCGCCGACACCCTGCGCACCAGCGCCAGCGGCACGGCGGCGGGCGGCAGCCTCGACCTCGACCTGCTGGCCCGGGGCGGCCGTATCGACAACCTCTCCCTCGCACTCACGACGCCGGTCGCCGGACGCTGGTTCGAGCGCGAGGACATGGCCACCCTGCGGAAGCCGGCGGCCCTGCGCATCGTCGGGACACGCGGACAGGCCGCCGCCGACGGGGCGGTTCCGCCGCTCGGACTCGATGTCTCCGGCACCATCGCCGATCTCACCCTCTCGACGGTGAAGCCGGTCGTGCCCGGACCGGGCCAGACGCCGCCGGAAGCCGGCGAGATCCGGGCCAGGACCCCCGACCTCGCCCCCTTCCTGATGCTCGCCGGCAGCACCGCCGCCCTGCCCTCGCCGCTTCCGGCGGAGTTGCTGGTGGGACTGACGCGGGCCGGGCGCGATGCCCATGCGGATGTGTCCGGGCGAATCGCGGGCGCCACGATCATCGCCAATCTCAACCGCTCACCCGAGGGCGACATCTTCGGCAGTGTGGCCCTGGGCCGGCTGTCGCTGCCCTGGCTCGCCGCATCCCTGGTGATTCCGCCCGAAGGTAAGCGGACGGAGGCCGGGGACGGCGCGCGTTTCGCCGCCCCGCCGCCGGCCCGGCCGCCCATCGACCTCGACGTCCGGGCGGACACGCTCGATCTCGGCCGCCGCTTCACCGCCGAGGGTGCGGCCTTCGGCGCCCGTCTCGACAACGGTGTTCTCACGGTCCGCGATTTCAGCGGACGCCTCGCCGGGGGCCGCCTCACCGGCAGCATCACCCTGTCCCGGCAGGGGGGCGCGGCGGCCATCGCCGGCGAAGCCATCGTGAGCGACGCGTCCATCGCGGAACTCACCGGTCCGGGTCCCATCTCCGGACAGGCGAGCGCGACGCTGCGCTTCGGCGCCTCGGGCCAGAGCGTCGCGAGCATGGCGAACAATCTCGGGGGCAGCGGCGAGATCGCCCTGACCGGTCTCGTGCTTCCCGGCGGCGATCCGGGCGGGATCGAGCGCGCTCTGGGCACGGCTCTCGGCGAGGACGACCCGCTGCGCGACGGGCGGCTTCAGGCACTGGTGGCCGAGGAGCTCGCCGCCGCGCCGATGGCGGTGAGGGGGACCGTCAAGGCGCCCGCGACCCTCGTCGGCGGCTCGCTGCGCGCCGCTCCCCTCGCCTTCGATCTCGGCGGACCGCGTTGGGCCGGCACGCTCTCCCTCGACCTGACGACCGGGCGGATCGACGCGCGCGGCACGCTGACGGCCGGCGGCGTGCCGAAGGGCTGGAGCGCAGGGTTTCCCTCCGTGCAGCTCGGCTATTCCGGTCCCCTGACCAGACCCGAGCGCAGCATCGATGCCGGCCCGCTGACCAATGGCCTCGCCGCCGTGGTGCTCCAGCGCGAACTCGAGAAGATCGAGTTGTTCGAGGCCGATCAGATCGAGCGCCAGCGCCGCCGCGCCAGGATCGAGATGGACAAGGCGCGCGCCGTCGCGCTCAAGGCCGCGGCCGAGAAGGCGGCCCTGGAAAAGGCGGCGATCGAGAAACTCGCCGCGGAAGAGGCGGCGCGTCAGGCCAAGCTGAAGGCCGAGAGGGCGGCCGCCGCGGAGAAAGCTGCGTCCGATAGAGCGGCAGCCGAAGAGGCGGAGCGGCAGGCCCGCATCCGCGCCGACCAGGAGGCCGCGCGCCAGGGTGCGGCTCCGGCGCCGCAACCCTGAGGCGCTCGACCCTGGCGGATCAGGCCGTTGCCCTGCCCACCGCCCGCAGGGCGAAGGCGTAGATCAGGCCGACCTCCTCCAGGCGGTCGAAGCGGCCGGCGGCGCCGCCATGTCCGGCTTCCATGTTGACCCGCATCAGGATCGGTCCGCCGCCCGTCATGGTGGCGCGCAGGCGCGCCACCCATTTCGCCGGCTCCCAATAGGTCACGCGCGGGTCGGTGAGGCCGCCGAGCGCCAGGATCGCCGGGTAATTCTGGGCAGCCACGTTGTCGTAGGGCGAGTAGGACAGGATCGTCTCGAAAGCCTCGACGCTCTCGCCCGGATTGCCCCATTCGGGCCATTCCGGCGGGGTGAGCGGCAACTCGCCGTCAAGCATGGTGTTGAGCACGTCGACGAAGGGCACGTCGGCGACGATCCCCGCGAACAGGTCGGGCGCGAGGTTCGCCACCGCTCCCATCAGCATCCCGCCGGCCGATCCGCCATGGGCGACGATGCGGCCCGAACTCGTATAGCCGGCCTCCGCCAGGGCGCGGCCGCAGGCGACGAAATCGCTGAAGGTGTTGGGCTTCTTCTCGCGCTTGCCGTCCATGTACCAGTGCCAGCCCTTCTCCGTGCCGCCACGGATATGGGCGATGGCGTAGACGAAACCGCGATCCACCAGCGACAGCAGGTTCGTGCGGAACGAGGCCGGCATCAGCGTTCCGTAGGAACCGTATCCGTAGAGCAGCAGCGGCGCCGAGCCGTCGAGGACGAGGTCGCGGCGGTGGAGCAGCGAGATCGGCACCTCCGCGCCGTCCGGCGCCGTGGCGAAGATCCGGCGCGTGACGTAGGCGGCGGGATCGTGCCCGCTCGGGATCGTCTGGCGCTTGCGCAGCTGCCGCGCGCGCGTCGAGCAATCGTAATCGTAGGTTTCGGCCGGCGTCGTCATCGACGAATAAGTGAACCGGATCACCGCCGTCTCGAATTCATGGCCCGGCTGGAGGCCGAGGGAATAGGCTTCCTCGGCGAAGGCCACGATGTGCTCGTTGCCCTGCGTATCGCGGACGACGATGCGGGGCCGCGCATTCTCAATCTCGAGGCGCACGAGATGCTGGCCAATGACGTGCTGGTGACGGATCATCACGCCGCGCCGGTGCGGGATCAGGTCGTTCCAATGCGCGCGGCCCGACGCCCCGACGCGCGTGGTGACGATCTTGAAGTCCTCGGCCCCGTCCGCATTGGTCAGGATGAAGAGGTGGGACCCCCAATTCTCCACGGAATAGATCAGCAGGGGCTGGCGGGGCTGGACGCAGAGCAGAGTTGCGTCAGGGGATTTACGGTCGAGGAGGTGGACCTCGGACGTCTCGTGATCGCTCGCGGTGATCGCTAGGTAATCGCGCGACTGCGTCGTCTCGATATGGACGAAGAAGCCCGAATCCGCCTCCTCGTAGAGCATCGTATCGACCGCCTGCTCCGTGCCGACCACGTGGCGCATGACCCGGGCGGGACGATGGTTCTCGTCGACGGCGACGTAATGGAACGAGGCAGCGTCGGCGGACCAGACCACCTCGCCCGTCGTCGCCTCGATCCGGTCGGGCAGGTCCTCGCCCGTGTCGAGGTCTCGGATACGGATGGTATGGAGCTCGGAGCCCTTCGAATCCGCGCTCCAGGCAAGACGGGTGTGGTCGTCCGAATGCACCGCCGCCGCGAGCTCGAAGAAGGACAGGCCTTTGCCCTCCGCGTCGCCGTCGAGGAGGATCGCCTCGCCCGGCTCGGGCCCGCCCTCTGCCGCGGTTTCCGCGCCCTGGCCGGGGATCACCACCACGGTTCGTGGCCGGCGGCAGACGAGGGGATGCTGCCCCCCCTCACGATGTCGTGTGTAATAGGCGAAGGGGCCGTCCGGCTCGGGCACGCCGCTATCGTCCTCGCGGATGCGTCCGCGCATCTCCGCAACCAGCGTTTTGCGGAAAGGGGCAAGATCGCCGAGAGCCGCATCCGTATAGAGGTTCTCCGCGTCGAGATGCGCGCGGATGTCGGCCGGAAGCGCGGCGGGATCTTTGAGAACGTCGCGCCAGTTCTCGGCCTTTAGCCAAGCATAGTTGTCGGAAATTGACCGGCCGTGCACCGCGAATGTGTGCGATCGCACTTCAGCGACAGGTGACTTGCTTTCCACGTGGAAAAGATCGTCCATGGATAGACCTTTACGGTTGCCAACCACAGTCGGCTGAACAGCGTGCGAGCGCCCATCGTCGCCGTGGCCGCCTTCGAAGCCTGCATGTGTCTCAGGTCGGGCTCGCGGGCAAGGTGGATCGGAATGTCTTTTCCAGTCGGCGCCAGTCAAGCGCTGCCGGATCGGCTTATGCCACTAAGGTCGACCTTGTCAGGTCCGCATCGTCCACTATGTCCATTTGAGGACACGAGACGGTGCGTCGAAACGACCTCGCGTTAAATTGAAATTCCCTCTGCGGAAGTTGATTCGGCATATCCCCAGGACTGGCGACCGTCTTGCGAGATCAACTTGAATATCATAGAGGTGGATTAAGGCGATTACGATCGCCCTTCATCGTAGAGCACTCCATCATCGTAGAGCACTCTTGGGCGACGACGCGACGCCGCGGATTACAGCCGTGGTTACCAGCACGTAGTTGGCTTCTTGCCCGCGTTCTGAGCATATCGAGACCCATACCGTACTAAAGGGAACCGTTGGGACAATGAGCGACATTGAGAATTCGGCAGACTTCGTGGAACTGACGGTCGACATCGTCTCGGCCTATGTGAGCAACAATCCCGTTCCTGTCGGCGAGCTCGCGCAGCTCATTACCCGGGTCCATTCCTCGCTGACCCAGGTCGCGAATGGAGAGGCCGAGACCAAGGTCGCGTCCGCCCCGCAGCAGCCGGCAGTTCCCGTGAAGAAGTCGGTGACCGCCGACCACATCATCTGCCTCGAAGACGGGCGCGTGTTCAAATCGCTGAAGCGCCACCTGCGGGCGAAATACGACATGAGCCCGGAACAGTACCGCGCGAAGTGGGGCCTCCCGTCCGACTACCCGATGGTCGCCCCGAACTACGCCAAGGCACGTTCGGACCTCGCCAAGGCCATCGGCCTCGGCCAGACCCGCAACGGCACGTACGACGAAGCCGCGTAAGGCTTCCGGGCCGGGCGCATGGGTAATTCCGTCGCCCGGCCTTTGCACTTCCTCCGGTCCGATGAGAGCCGCATCGTCGCGACAGACGGCTAGCGGGGCTTGCGTTAGGATTTATTTCCTTTATTATCCACGGTGCTGCGGCGTTTGCCGCGACGATGCATCATGGAACATATCATGAACATAACTCGGATCGCCACCGCTCGCGGCACAAGACGGCAACAGAAGCCGGCGCGTGTTCCGGCGGAACTCGGTCGCGATGCCGCCAGGCTTCTCGCGGCCCTCGCCGAGGAGGGCGCCTATGCGCTGCCCGACCCTCTGGCGGAGGACGAGATCATCGTACGGAGCGGCGGCTCCGGCATCTCGGTGAGTTGCGGCCGCTACGTCGCGCAAGCCGGGCAGACGCTCATCGCCTGCGATCTCGCCGAACAGGCGGCCGGGCGCCGTGCCCGGCTCACCATCAGCGCAGCAGGCCGTGCGCGCCTGCGGCGCGACCGGGCCGGTCGCGACACGCCCTACCTCGCCCAGCATCTCGACCTCGTCGGCGATGGCGAGCCGACCCGTCCTGTGCGCGACGCTTCCGAAAGTCCGCTCGCCTGGATGGCGCGCCGCCGCGACCGCGATGGGACGCCCCTGATCGACGCCGCCTGTTTCGAGGCGGGCGAGCGGCTGCGGCGTGACATGACGATGGGGGCCCTGATGCCGCGGATGGGGTCGGACTGGAGCGGGGTCAAGGTCGATGGCGGCGGCCCGCGCGATCCGTCGGCCGGGTCCGACGCCATGCTGGCGGCCCGGCAGCGCGTGCGCGCCGCCCTCGGCGCGGTCGGCAGCGACCTGTCCGGCCTGCTGATCGACCTGTGCGGATTTCTCAAAGGCCTGGAGCGGATCGAGGCGGAGCGTCGCTGGCCGGCGCGCTCGGCCAAAGTCGTCATCCGCATCGCCCTGGCAAGGCTGGCGGAGCATTACGGCCTGGAGCGCGAAGCCGTCGGACCGAGCCATGCCCGCCTGCGCCAGTGGCGCGAGCGGGCCTGAGACCGGCGTTCCGGTTCAGGCGGTCAGACGGACCGCGTCGCGATGGATGCGCTCGGCCATGGCGCGGACACCGTTCGACCGCTTCGAGGTCAGGTGAGAACCGAGACCGATCTGCTTGAAGACCTGGAAGACGTCGACATCCGCGATATCCTTCGGCGTCTTCCCGTCGTGCAAGGCCATCACCAGGGCGATCAGCCCCTTGGTTATGAAGGAATCGCTGGTCCCCCGCAAATGCAGGCGCGGCGGCTCCTGCGAGCTGTCGATGTGGGAATCCACCCAGACCTGACTTTCACAGCCGTGGACCCGGTTCTCCTCGGTCAGCAACTCATCGGGAAAAGCCGGCAGGGCGCGGCCGAGCTCGATCAGATACTCGTACCGGTCCGGCCCCTCGTCGAGGATGCCGAAATTGTCGATGATCGTCTCAATGGGCGGAAGCATGATGGCGGGCTGAACTCATGATGGCAGGCCAAACGCCTGCGAACGTCGATGACGCGCGCGGCGGCGGCACACGTCATCCCGTCGATATAGGGGGCGCACCACCGACAAGCGACCCCACACCGAGGGCCGCTCTTCTATTCCGACGGGTGCACCAGGACTTCTGGAAGCTGCAATTCCATCGGGGAGGAATGCGTGCCGGTGCCGCGAACGGCGATCTCGGCCTGTGCGGCATAGGCCGCGACCAGGCGGGGACCGAGATTGGGCACGTCCTGGACGTCGACCCCGGTCTGGTCGCCGCCCGACACGATGGTGAGGCGAACCGGGGCGCCGGCCTTCGCGTCGATGGTGATCGCGATCGTGCACGACACCGAATCCGCCGTGGCGTCGAGGCATTCGGCCACGACTTCGGCGACGATCATGCCGAGGGCATTGGCGGTCCGCGGCTCGACGAGGCTGGTGCCGCTGCCGCCGACCACGACGCCGATACGGCCGACCCGGCGCAGCTGGCCGAGCCCCGATGCCAGCCGGTGGAGATAGTCGCGCAGATCGATGGAGGCGATGTGCGGCGCCTCGTGCAGATGCTGCTGGACGAGGGCGATCGCCCGGACCCGCTGGCCGAGCGCCTCGAAACTGCCGCGGCAGGCGGGTGGCGCGGCCCGACCGTAGAGCCCGATCAGGCTGACCATCACCTGGAGGTTGTTGCGCACGCGGTGGTAGACCTCGGCGAGGAGGGCCTCCTTTTCCACGAGGGCATGCTCGGCATGCTCCTCGGCGCGCTTGCGGTCGGTGATGTCGAAGCAGGATCCGAGATAGCCCTGAAACGCGCCGTTCTCCGTCAGGGGACGAGCGTTGTTGAGCAACCAGCGATAGGCGCCGTCGTGGCGGCGCAGGCGGAACTCGATGGAATAGGGAATACGGGAGGAAAAGGATTCCTCGACTAGGGCCGCATGCCGCTCGAAATCGTCCGGATGGAGCCCCCGCCGCCAGCCGTGACCGAGTTCGTCCTCGCGGGTCCGGCCGGTAAAGTCGAGCCAGCACTCATTGTGATGAACCGCGCTCCCCTCGGTATCGGAGCGCCACATCATCAGGGGGACGAAATCCGCGAAGCGACGAAAATCGTCGCAGGGGATCACGGTCTCGCTGCTTGCCTCGGTCGACTGGGTCTCCGCGGCCATGATGCTCCTACTCTACCCGCTGCGCGACGCTCGATCGACGAGATATCGGCGCCGGTCAACGTATCGGACATGGCGCCGTTCCTACGGCCTCGGTACGCAAGTGCACAGAGGACGGGAAAAATCGACGGGAAATATGCAAGAATCCTGCAAGCCACGCGGGAACCCATGCGCGGACGGACCTGCGGACTTGGCCCAGGGTCATGCCCCGGAGCCGAACCGACGGCCGAAACGCCGGGATTTCAGAGCATGCTAGGCAGGATCCGATCCGGCGGCCGGTGTCCGTCCATGAAGGTCTTGATGTTGATGATGACCTTCTCGCCCATATCCGTCCGGCTCTCGTGCGTCGCCGATCCCATATGCGGCAGCAGGACGATCTTGCCCGACCGCGCCAGCTTGACGAGACGCGGACTCACGGCCGGTTCCTGCTCGAACACGTCGAGGCCGGCCGCGGAGATCTCGCCCGCCTCGATCAGGCGCGCGAGAGCCGTCTCGTCGATCACTTCACCGCGAGCGGTGTTCACGACGATCGCTTCCGGCTTGAGAAGCTTGAGGCGGCGGGCCGAGAGCAGGTGGTAGGTCGCCGGCGTGTGCGGGCAATTGACCGAGACGATATCCACCCGCGCCAGCATCTGGTCGAGGGATTCCCAATAGGTCGCGTCGAGCTCGCGCTCGATCTGCGCCGGCACCTTGCGCCGGTTGTGGTAGTGGATCTGCAGACCGAACGCCTTGGCGCGACGCGCCAGAGCCTGTCCGATCCGGCCCATGCCGACGATGCCGAGGCGCTTGCCGGTGATGCGGCGGCCGAGCATCCAGGTCGGGGACCAGCCCTCGTCCCAATTGTCGTCCGGAATGATCCGCGCGCCCTCGGCCAGGCGGCGGGCCACGGCGAGGATCAGCGCCATGGTCATGTCGGCCGTGTCCTCGGTGAGGACGCCGGGGGTGTTGGTGACGGTGATGCCGCGCTCGAGCGCGACCGCCACGTCGATATGGTCGACGCCGTTTCCGAAATTCGCGATCAGACGCAGGTTCGGACCCGCCTGGGCGAGGAGCCCGGAATCGATCCTGTCGGTGACGGTGGGAACCAGTACGTCGGCCTCACGCAAGGCGGCGGCCAGCGCCTCGCTGCTCATCGGCTTGTCGTCGGGGTTGAGGCGGATATCGAACAGCTCGCGCATGCGTGCCTCGACCACCTCGGGCAGGCGACGCGTGACCACAACGAGTGGCTTGCGCTTCAACGACGACATGCACCCTCCCGCGAACGTTTCTGATGCGCCGGTCGCCGCCCGCGCACGGTTCCGATGGTTCGCCCGGCTCGCGTCGAACGCGGCCGGGAGGCCGGGTTCATGCCGGGGCTTGACCTGGTATTAACCACGCATCGGCCAGACAGGTCCCATAGCTCCGACGCCTTGGCTGCCGGTTCCCGAGGCCTCTCTACCAGAGAGGGCACGGAACACAACGTGCCCCGCGCGCGATGCGCCTGAAGCATCGTGCGCGAGAGCCGCGAAGACGAGGATGCACGACGACGATCGTGGGACACCGACGATCGCGAACCTCTGGGAAGACCGATGACGCGCCTGCCTGCTCTTCCGTTCTTCAAAGGCCTCCCGGCATGCCTCCTGGCCGCCGCGTCTCTCGCGGCGATCTCGTCGGCTGGTCTCGCGGCGCCGGCACCGAAAGGCGGCCCGGATACGGGCCTCGGCCCGGCGACCGGCCTGCCGCTGCCGCGCTATGCCAGCCTCAAGACAGACCGGGTCAACCTGCGCGAGGGCCCGTCGAAGGACCACCGGACGCTCTGGGTGTTCCAGCGGGCGGGGCTGCCCATCGAGATCGTCGCCGAGTTCGAGACATGGCGGCGCATCCGCGATTCCGAGGGGACCGAAGGTTGGGTCCTGCATTCGCTGCTGTCGGGCCGGCGCACCTCCATCGTCACGGCGTCGAAGAGCGCCGATACCGCGATCCCGCTGCATGCGCGGGCGGATGACGGGTCGGGGGTGGAGGCGAAACTCCAGGCCGGCGTCATCGGCAGCGTCAAGAGCTGCACCGGAAGCTGGTGCCGGGTCGTCGTCGCGCTGCCGCAGAAGAGCGGCGACGTGGACGGCTATATCCGCCAGGACCGCCTCTGGGGCGTCTACCCCAACGAGAAGATCGACTGAGGGGATCGCGGATCCACGCATACGAAAAAGGCCCGGTTCGACCGGGCCTTTTTCGTATGATCTCGATCAGATGGCGGAAGCGCGCCTCAGGATGCGCGTGCGCCGTGGCGGCGGCGGAGGCGGACGATGACCTCGACGCCGGCGATTTCCATGCCCTCGGGCGCATCGGGGAGAGAATCGACGGTGATGCCGCAATCCGGCATGTCCAGAACCTGTCCCTCGTCCTCGAGGAAGAAGTGGTGATGCTCGCTCGGATTGGTGTCGAAATAGGCTTTCGACCCATCGAGCGCCAGCTGGCGCAGGAGCCCAGCCTCGGTGAACTGGTGCAGGGTATTGTAGACGGTGGCGAGCGAGACCGGCACCTTGGCGCGCATGGCCTCGTCGTAGAGCATTTCCGCCGTCAGGTGACGGTCGCCGCGTCCGAACAGCAGCCAGCCGAGCGAGAGCCGCTGACGGGTCGGCCGCAGACCGGCGCGACGCAGGCGGTCACGCAGGTCGGACAGGGGACACCCCCGGCGCCCCGCGACCGAAGCGGAGTCGAGCGGAGTGCCACGTGCGTTCAGCATGGCCTGCAGCGGCAGCAAGTTGGACATCGGCGGTACTGACATCTCACGGAGCGAGCAGATTACAGGCATAACTGTATACGAACCTGCCCCCTCGTCGCAACCCAAGCTCGATGACGGGTGGCCGTGCGTTGTGAACATGAGGCTTGTTTAAAATCGTTCTATTGAGCTTGCGGGATACAGAGGTGTTTTGAGGCGCCAAAGCCCTGTGTTAACGAAGCGCCGCTCGCGAGCTCGAACGGATCATGGACCTCGATGGCCACGGTCGCTTCGGTGTCCGGGGGCGATGTCCGGCGTTTCGAGTGCGCCCTCCACCAAGGACCGACACACCGATCATGTCTTCCGATTCCGAATCGCCCGCCACCGCCGGTTCAGACCAGACTGTTCCCCGCGCCTCCCACTATTCCCACGAGGAGTTGCTGGCCTGCGGCCGTGGCGAGCTGTTCGGTGCCGGCAACGCGCAGCTTCCCCTGCCCCCGATGCTGATGTTCGATCGCATCACCTCGATCGGGACGGAGGGGGGCGCCTATGGCAAGGGCCATGTCCTGGCGGAATTCGACGTGCGGCCGGACCTCTGGTTCTTCGGCTGCCACTTCAAGAACGATCCGGTGATGCCCGGCTGTCTCGGCCTTGACGCGCTCTGGCAGCTCGTGGGCTTCCATCTCGGATGGCTCGGAGCCCCGGGCCGCGGCCGGGCGCTCGGCGTCGGCGAGGTGAAGTTCAGCGATCAGGTGCTGCCGACCGTGCGGAAGGTCGTCTACGGCATCGACATCAAGCGCGTGCGCCAGGGCAAACTCGTCCTCGGCATCGCCGATGGCTGGCTCGAGGCGGATGGCGCCAGGATCTACGACGCCAAGGATCTGAGGGTCGCCCTGTTCCAGGCACCGGCCTAGCCCCGCCGCCTGAGGCATCTTTGTACGCTACCGGCATTCCGGTGGTTGAGATTGCCTCGCCATCGTCTTACCTCACAGGCGTCGGCGCGATCGCGCTTCGGCGAAAGAGAAGAGCGTTTCCATGCGGCGTGTCGTGATCACCGGGATGGGCATCGTCTCGTCCATCGGCAACAACACCCAGGAAGTCCTCGCCTCCCTGCGCGAGGCGAAGTCGGGCATCAGCCGTTCGGCCTCCTATGCCGAACTCGGCTTCCGCAGCCAGGTCGAGGGTCGTCCCAGCATCGACCCCGAGGGTGTCGTCGATCGGCGTGCCATGCGGTTCCACGGCGGCGGCACCGCCTGGAACCACATCGCCATGGATCAGGCCATCAGCGATGCCGGCCTCGAGGCGGGAGACGTCTCGAACGACCGCACCGGGATCATCATGGGATCCGGCGGCCCCTCGACGAAGGCGATCGTCGAATCGGCCAACATCGCCAGGGAGAAGGGTCCCAAGCGCGTCGGCCCCTTCGCCGTGCCCAAGGCGATGTGCTCGACCGCCTCGGCGACGCTCGCGACCTTCTTCAAGATCAAGGGCGTGAACTATTCGATCTCGTCCGCCTGCGCGACGTCCAATCACTGCATCGGCAATGCCGCTGAAGTGATCCAGGGCGGACGTCAGGACATCATCTTCGCCGGCGGCTGCGAGGATCTCGACTGGACCCTGTCGGTCCTGTTCGATGCGATGGGCGCCATGTCCTCGCGCTACAACGACACCCCCGCCCGCGCCTCCCGTGCCTACGACGTCAATCGCGACGGGTTCGTGATCGCGGGCGGCGCCGGCGTCCTCGTGCTCGAGGAATTGGAGCACGCCAAGGCGCGCGGCGCGCGGATCTACGGTGAACTCGCCGGCTACGGCGCCACCTCGGACGGCCACGACATGGTGGCGCCGTCGGGCGAGGGCGCGGTGCGCTGCATGCGCCAGGCCATGGAAGGCCTGAAGGGCGCCAGGATCGACTACATCAACCCCCATGCCACGGCGACGCCGGTGGGCGATCTCAAGGAGATCGAGGCGATCCGCGAGGTCTTCGGACGTGGCGACGATTGCCCGCCGATCTCGGGCACCAAGTCGCTGACCGGGCATTCGCTCGGCGCGACCGGGGTGCATGAGGCGATCTATTCCCTGCTGATGATGCAGAACGGCTTCATCTGCGAGAGCGCGCATATCGACGAGCTCGATCCGGCCTTCGCCGACATGCCGATCCTTCGCCAGCGCCGCGACAACGTCCAGCTCGGCCATGTCGTGTCGAACTCGTTCGGCTTCGGGGGCACCAATTCCACGCTCGTGCTGAAGCATATCGACGCCTGAACCGCAGCGCCTGCGGAACTCGACTTCGGCCGTACCGGCATGCCTCCGGCCTCTTCGTCCGGAACCGCGGATTCAACCTCGCGTTTCATGGATGAGGCGGGCGAGGACGCGATGGTCGTGATGATGATTTCTCTGATCGCCGTCGGCAGCGTCGGCATCGCGGCGGTGGCCTGCATCCGCTCCAAGCAGGCGTTGTTCGATACAGCCCTCGACGAGACGCGCGGTTACTTCTGATCACCTGCCTCTCGTGGCGCGTTTGGGCGACGGCGAGACCTCGGTATCCTCATCATCATCGACACCGGATTGGACAGTCCATCGACGCCCGCGCTAAGCGTCCTCACAACAGCCGGACGTCTCGGGACTTCGGCGCGATGGACGCGGGGAAACGCATGACGGGTTTGATGGCAGGCAAGCGTGGCCTGATCCTGGGTGTCGCCAACGATCATTCCATCGCCTGGGGCATTGCCAAGGCCCTTCATGACCATGGGGCGAAACTCGCCTTCACCTATCAGGGCGAAGCCCTGGGCCGTCGCGTCAAGCCGCTGGCAGCCTCCCTCGGCTCCGACATCGTCATCCCCTGCGATGTGGAAGACATCGCCAGCGTGGATTCCTTGTTCGAGGCTCTCGACGGGCATTTCCCGGACGGGATCGATTTCGTGGTCCACGCCATCGGCTTCTCGGACAAGGCGCAGCTCAAGGGCCGCTACGTCGATGTGACCAGCCGGGAGAACTTCTCGCGGACCATGGTCATCTCGTGCTTCTCCTTCACCGAGATCGCGCAGCGCGCGGCCAAGCGCATGCGCAAGGGCGGCTCGATGCTGACGCTGACCTATGGCGGCTCGACCCGGATCATGCCGAACTACAACGTCATGGGCGTCGCGAAAGCGGCGCTCGAAGCCTCCGTGCGCTATCTCGCCGGCGATCTCGGCCCGGAGGGAATCCGCGTCAACGCCCTCTCGGCGGGCCCGATGCGGACCCTGGCCGGCGCGGGCATCGCCGATGCGCGCCTGATGTTCAACCATCAGCGCGCCCACGCCCCCTTGCGTCGCACGGTGACGCTGGAAGAGGTCGGCGGCTCGGCGGTCTACCTGCTCTCGGACCTGTCCGGCGGCGTCACCGGCGAAGTCCATTTCGTCGATTCCGGCTACAACATCATCTCGATGCCGCGGCCCGACGTCCTGCAGGCCCAGGACGAGGCCGGCGTCGCCGACACCTGATCCCCTGCGGGGTCAGGCATCCGGGGGGTCAGGCATCCGGAACGGCGGCGGTTTCGGGCCGGTTGCTCTCGACCAGCCCGAGGATGTCGTCCCAGCGGGACACGAAGGCGGCGACGCAGGCCGGATCGAAATGGGTGCCCGCATGCTCTTCGAGATGCCGGCGCGCGGCCTCGGGCGTCCAGGCCTTCTTGTAGACCCGCTCCGAGATCAGGGCATCGAACACGTCGGCGACGGCGACGATGCGTCCCGCGAGAGGGATCTGCGTCGTGCCGAGCCCCTGGGGATAGCCGCCGCCGTCCCAGCGCTCATGATGGGTCAGGGCGATGTCGGAGGCGAGCTGCAGCAGGTGCGACGGGCTGTCGTGGAGCATGCGGTAGCCGCGGATCGCATGCTGCTTCATCTCCTCGCGCTCACTCTCGCTCAGAGGCCCCGGCTTCATCAGGATGCTGTCGGGAATACTGATCTTGCCGATGTCGTGCATCGTCGAGGCCAGCGCGATATCGTTGGCATCGGCCTCCGACAGGCCGAGCCCCTCGGCGATGGCGATGGCGCAGCCGGCGACGCGCGTCAGGTGATCCCCCGCCTGATCGTCCCGGAACTCGGCCGCCAGCATCAGGCGACGGATGATTTCACGCTCCCGCAGGGCCGCCTCGGTACGGGCGCGATCGATATTGCGGTTCATCGCATCGGATTGCCGGTCGAGGAGCTGGCGCGCCAGGGTGAGTTCGATGAGGCTGCAGACCCGGATCTGCAGGTCGAGCGGATCGATGGGCTCGATCATCACGTCGGTGGCACCGGCCTCGACCGAGGCGCGCCGCAGGGCGGCGGGCGTGCCGAGGACCAGAATGGCGGTGCGGGCATGGCACTCGCGACTTCGCAGGTTGCGGACCACCGTGAGCCCGTCGATCCCGCCCTCGGGATCATGCATCACGATGACGAGGTCCGCCGGCTGAAAGATCTCCTCGCTCGCGGCGGCCTTCGCCCCGGTGACGAGCCGGATGGCGCAATCGAGGCCCCGCAGGTTCAGGACGCGATGGACCGGCGCCGAGGTGCAGACGATGGCGATGAGGGCCCAGGCTTGCTCGGAGGAAGCGGGCTCGGACGAAACGGGCACGGAGGAAACGGCGGCGGGCGTGGCGGGCATCAGGACACGGTCTCTCCCGGTCGTCGTAACGCCGCAAGGGCTTCCGGACGATCCGGAAGGTGACGGGGCGCCTCAGGCTAACCCGCGATCCACGCGAGTTCCATCGCCCGCATGCCCGGCATGGACGTCATCAAGCGAAATTGTGCGCGGGACCTCGATCGGCCGGTCTCGCGCCGGGGGCTCCGCGACCCGCATCTCAGAACACCGGATCAGCGCCGGCCGGTCGATCCGAAACCGCCCTGCCCGCGACCATCCCGCGGCTCCGGCTCCTCGGGATCGAGGGCATCCACGATGGTGAAGACGGGCCTCGTCACCCGCGTGAAGACGAGTTGCGCGATCCTGTCGCCGGGGCGGATGTGGATCGTGGCGGCCGGATCCGCGTTGCGGTTCCAGACCGAGATCATCAGCGGTCCCTCGTAGTCCGCGTCGATGACGCCGACGCTGTTTCCGAGGACCAAACCGTCGCGATGGCCGAGCCCGGAGCGCGGGAAGATGAGGCCGCACCAATCCGGGTCGCGGATCAGCACGCTGAACCCCGCCGGGATCAGGATCGCGGGCGAGTGCGGCGCCAGGGTCAGCGCCTCGTCGAGGCAGGCATGCAGGTCGAGCCCCGCCGCCGCCGAGGACCCCCAGCGCGGAAAGCCCCATTCCTTCAGGCGCGGGTCGCGGATGCGCAGGTCGATCTTCGGCGCGTCGATTCCGGGGGAATCGGTTGGGACGGCCCCGCTCACGCCGCTCGTGCCGCGATGGCATCGGCGAGCGCGACGATCCGGGCGGCCTCCACGGCGTGGAGCCGCTCGATCATCCGGCCGCGAAAGCCGATGGCGCCACGCGCACGGTTCTCGGGCTCGGTGAAGACGGCGATGATCGCCCGCGCTTCCTCGATCTCGGCCTCGGAGGGGCCGAACAACGCATTGGCGGTGGCGATCTGGCTGGGGTGGATCAGCATCTTCCCGTCGAAGCCGCTGTCGCGGCCCTGTTCGCACTCGGCCCGGAAGCCGCTCTCGTCGCGGAAGGCATTGTAAATGCCGTCGATCACGTCGATGTCGTAGGCGCGGGCGGCCATGACCACGTTCATCAGCCAGGGCATCAGCGCGGGACGACCGGGTACCCCGAGCCGGACCCGGCTCGTCTTGGCGAGGTCGTTCGGCCCGACCAGGAGGCACGACAGGCGCGTATCCACGTCGCGGGCGGCGCTGGCGATCTCGGCGATATGCAGGATCGCGAGCGGCGTCTCGATCATCGCCCAAACACGGGTACGGTCCGGCGCGCCGAGCCGGCGCAGGCGCGAGCCCACCGAGACGAGGGCGTCGGGACCGGACACTTTCGGGATCACGATCGCATCCGGCCCGGCCGGCGCGATGCGGGCGAGATCGGCCTCGCCCCATGGCGTGTCGAGGCTGTTGATGCGGACGACGACCTCGCGCCGGCCATAGGGCCGGGCGGCCACCGTGGCGGCGACGGCCTCCCGTCCCTCCGCCTTCATGTCGGGCGCGACGCCGTCCTCGAGGTCGATCATCACGACGTCGGTGGGCAGGCCGCGCGCCTTTTCCATCACCCGTGGATTGGAGCCGGGCATGGCGAGAACGCTTCGACGCGGACGGATCTCTGTCATGGCGCGTCGGTCTCCCTGAAGCCGCAGCTTGGTGCCCCTGCCGGCCGGCGATACCGCCACCCCCCTTCGGTTTCAAGCTCCCCCGGAAAAAGGTGGCTCAGGAGAAGCTAGCGCTCGGGTGCCGCGCAGATCTCATGAAGTCCGGTCCGGTCGCGAAACCAGAAGACCCGCTTGAACGGATTCGCTCCCGATTCCGGGTAGGACGACGCCAGTCTCCGCGCGAGCAGGACGGCCTCGGTCCGAGTGTGGATGGCATGGGCGAGAGTCTTCCAGGCGCTTTCATCGCCTTCGACGATTTTCCTCACGTAGATCGAATGCGCCATGATTGGACTCCTTCGAAAAGGGATTTGATGGGCCGAGATATCTACATCAAGCCGGCGCCGAGCATTTGGTTTTCAGAGATTATGCAATATGGTTAATCGATCTTAATAGCTTTTCTCGTATTTGATTGGCCTTTTGCTTCATGATCACGGCGAGGCGCCGGAGATCGCGGGCGGCATCCTCCGGTTGCAGAGCGGCGTGACGGCCGGACGGAAGTCTTCCCCGGCGAGGGCGACGGGCGGCACGTTCGGTCGGTAGGCAAGAGCAAATTTCGCGGTTGCCCAGCTCGGAAGCCGCCACGCCCGTCAGGTTGACCGGCAGGCCGCATCACAACCTTAGCGCGCATCGACAAGGTTTCGACCGCACCGGCTGCGGACCTAGCCTTCCGACGACCTCGAATCGGCGAGTGCCGTCCGATGAAAACAGTCGCTCGAATATGTCGCGAAAGGCGATACTTCCCGGCTCTGTAGCATGGTCTGTTAGCATTTTATATTATGGTCTCGATCAAGCTGCTCATGATCGGTGCCGATTCTATGCTTGCTCCACTTTCGGCACCCGCCGGAAACGACGACCCGGAATGCGCGACGCAGGAAGGTGATCGACCCGCCGCGTCTCGCTCCCGTCGCATGATCGGCGCCGCTCCGGATTCCGGCCTCGACCGCATCGTTGCCTTGACGGCCGCGAGCTTCGGAATGCCGATGGCGTGGGTCTCGCTCGTCGATGATGACGTTGCGTGGCTCGCGGCTCGGATCGGCGTCGATCGGGACAGATTCCCGCGACATGCCCTGCCCTGCGAGATCGTGATCGCGAGCTCCGACATCCTGATCGTCACCGATGGCGGACATGAGCTCCGGGACGACCGGCTTCCTCAGGTCCTGCCCGACGTCCGGTTCTATGCCGGCGCGCCCCTCGTCACCGGCGCGGGGCAGTGCATCGGTACGCTCTGCGTGCTCGACACCGAACCGCATGTCGATTTCGGCGAGGCCGGCCGGCACCGGCTCGCGGCCTTCGCCGACATCGTCATGGACCGGCTGCAGAGCCGCCGCTCCGACGAAGCCGTGGTGCTCGGCTTCGCCAAGGCCGCCGAATATGCCTTCCTCGCCGTGGACGGCACCGGCACGATCGCCTTCTGCAATCCCTCGGCGGATTCCCTGTTCGGTTACGAGTCAGGCGGGATGCTCGGCCAGTCCATCGAGATCATCATCCCCGAGCCGCTCCGGGCCGCTCACAGGGCAGGCTTCTCCCGGATCGCTTCGGGCAGCGCCTCGCATCTCGCCGGTCGCACCATCGAGCTGATCGCCCTGCATCGCGACGGCCGCACCTTCCCGATCGAGTTCTCGATGTCGCTCTGGCATGAGGGCGGCGAGATCGGGATGGGGGCCGTCATTCGCGACATCAGCGAGTGGCATGCCCGTGATGCCAAGCTGGTTCAGCTGGCCCATCACGACAAACTGACCGGCCTCACCAACCGCGCCCTCTTCGACGAGCGCCTCGATGGAAGCCTCGGGGCGAACCGGGACGCCACGGTGATGCTGCTCGATCTCGACGGCTTCAAGGAGGTCAATGACAGCCTCGGCCATGCCGTCGGGGATATCCTGCTCCAGGCCGTCGCGGTGCGTCTGTCGTCCTGCGTCACCTCCGACAACACGGTCGCGCGGTTCGGCGGCGACGAGTTCGCGATTCTCCTACCGGGCCAGGGCGATCCGCTGAAAGCGGGGGCCTGCGCCGCGAGAATCCTCGAGGCGTTCCAGACCCCGATCCCGGTGGCGGGCCATATCTTTCACGTCGGCCTCAGCATCGGTGCGGCGATCGGCGGGCCGGGCAGCATCCGGGACGAGTTGATCGCCGATGCGGATCTGGCGCTCTACCAGGCCAAACGTGACGGGCGACGCTGCTTTCGCCTGTTCGAACAGCCCATGCGCAGTGCCGTCGTCGCGCGCCGGGCCCTCCATGACGAATTGACCCGGGCGCTTGAGAACGCCGAACTGGTTCTGCACTACCAGCCGCAGGTCGAGATCGCTTCCGGGCGGATCATCGGGGCGGAAGCCCTGTTGCGGTGGCAGCATCCCACGCGCGGGCTCCTTCTCCCCGCCGCCTTCATCGACGCCCTCGAAGCCCATCCCCGCGCCGCATCGATCGGCAGCTGGATCGTCGAAGACGTCTGCCGGCAATCCGCCGCCTGGCGAGCCGACGGCCTGCCGCCCCTGCGCCTCGCCGTGAATCTGTTCGAGGCTCACCTGAGGAAGGGTACGCTCGCAGCCGAGGTGATGGCCGCCCTGACGCGCCATGCGGTGCCGCCGCACCTGCTCGAGATCGAGGTGACGGAGAGGATCGCCCTCCAGAACGACGATTCCGTGCTGGACCCGCTGCGTGAGCTCCACGGGCATGGCGTCTCCATCGCCTTCGACGATTTCGGTACCGGCTACGCCTCGCTGAGCTCACTCAAGCGGTTTCCGCTGACACGGCTGAAGATCGACCGCAGCTTCGTCCGCGACATCCTCACCGACCGTCACGATGCGGAAATCGTCCGTGCCGTGCTCGGCATGGCCCAGAGCTTCGGCCTCGACGTCATCGCCGAGGGGATCGAGACGGCCGAGCAGGACACGATGCTGCGCATGATGGGCTGCCGCGAGGGCCAGGGCTATCTCTATGGCCGGGCCATGCAAGCCGACGCGCTGGCCGCTCTCATCACGGCCGTACGGACCGAGGGCCGGCAGGGAAAGAAGGCAGCGTAGTTCCAAGACTCGATGAGCTGACCCATAGGTCAGTCTCGTCGAGGGCCGGTGTAAGACCGGTTTTAGAGCGGGCGGGTCGCGTTCGGCTTCTGGAGGAGCCAGAACTTCGCGCGCTGGATCAGGGCCGGGCGAACCCGGGCCACGTCCTCGCCATCGACCAGGGGCGAGGTCGAGAGGGCGGAAAGATAGGCGCCCTCGCTGCCACGACAGGATTTAAGCGCCGATTCCACGGCCAGAACACGGCTCGTCAGGACGGATTGCAGACCGAAATTCCGGTGCAGGCATCCGCGCCATGCCGCATGCAGGGCACCGACATCGGAATCCTCGGCCGAGGCCTGAGGGATGGCGGACAAAAGCACCATGGCAGCCAGCAGGACAGCTGCGGGCACGCGGCTCAGCTTCGTCATGAGGAGGGGTTCCCGAACCCGCTCACCCTCGCCTGCGCAAGCTTAACAACTCGCTAATGCGTCGCCTTCGATACGATCCCGAACCGGGACGGGCGCCCCGGGGAGGGGCGCGCGCCTAGCGGTTTGCGGTCGTCACCGGCGATGTGGCGCGGCCCAGCGAGACCCAGGCCACCGCATCCTGGCTCTCGCGCTTGATGAAGGTGTAGCCGGTCTGGCGCCAGGGCAGGATGTTGCTGGTCTTGTTGTCGAGGATGAGGTCGCCCCTGTCGGTGATCAGGGTCAGGACGGCATGGCCTTCACCCTTCTCGTCGATCACCACGGTCATCCGCATGGCCCGGCGCGGCAGGCCGGCATCGGCGAGGAGCTTGCGCTTGAGGAGCTGGAAATCCTCGCAATCGCCGGCGCCGGATTCTGCGAGATCCCAACGGTCGGCCACGTGCAGCTGCTCCATGTCGGTGACGGCCCGGATCGACTTGTTCACGCGGCGGTTCACCGAGACGATGGTGTTCCAGATGGCGGGCGTCAGGGCGATCGTGGCGGGCTCGCCGACATTCACCGCGCATTCGGAGACGTAGGACTCGCAGAACGTGACCCATGCGGTGATCGGGCGGGCGGCCCCCGACGTCGCGATCGAGCTTGCCACGCCGGGCAGCGACGCCAGGGTCTGGGCGGCGGCGCCATCCGGTACGGCGGCAAGGGAAGCAACCATCAGGCCCGAGACGAGGCCGAGACGTCCGACGGTGCGCCCGAGGGCAGTCACCGCATTCTGGAGCTTGGAAATCGCGATCCGCATGGCCGCCGCTCGTCCCGTTAATCTGTTGTTAACGAACGTCTCACGGCCAGGGTTGGGCGGCAATCTCCGGGTTAAGAAAAGGTTAATGCTGTGAACAGCTGTGCATGACGTAAAATTACAACGCGTTCCGGACGACATGGGGGAGCGTCCGAAACCGGTGCGGCGACAGGGCATCGCCGCACCGGATCGTCGTCGCATATCGATGTGTCTCGAGGTCGATCTCGACTCTTCGGATAGCCTAGGCTTGCGGCAGATCCTGGCTGATCCCGAGGGCGGCGAGGCCCTCGTCCAGGAGATCGCCGGCATCGGGCGAGCCCAGAATCTCGCGCATGGCGCCTTCGCCGGCCGCTTCGCGCTCGCGGGCGAAACGCACCGCCTCGCTCCACTCCTCCGCCTCCATGTCGCCGCGCCCGACATAGATCAGGGCGAGGAGGTTGGCCCGCTCGTCGTCGTTGAGGCCGCTGATCATGGAGCGAACCTCCGATTCCGTGGCATCGTCGGTGCCGGAGGTGAGCACGTCGGTGGAGCCGTCATCGATCGGGTTGGAGCCTGAATCGGGATCGGTCGGCCCCTCCTTCACGTCGAGCGCCCTGACCCGGAGGATGATGTCGGTGACCTTGTCGATGGCGATGTCCATGAAACGATCCTGTGATGCGTGTCGCCAGAGGCGGCGTGTCCTGATCCGGGAGGGCGGCCATTGCGGCCGGCCATCCCTGTGCAGCGTCAACCCGCCAGGGCCGGCGGGGTTCGCGTGATGCATCGGTTCGCAAGGCGCACGGGGTTGGCATGACGTATGGGGTTGGCATGACGCGCTGGATCGCCGGACTCGACGGCTGCCGGGGCGCCTGGGCCGGAACGCTTCTCGACCTCGACGATCCCGGCCATTACCGGGCTGCGCTCTTCGCCCGCGTCGTCGACATCCTCGACGCGCCGGAGGCGCCGGTCTGCGTCGGGATCGACGTGCCGATCGGCCTGCCCGACGTCGTCGAAGGCGGCGGTCGCGTCGCCGATCGCGCGGCCAGGGCCTATCTCGCGGGCGGTCGGGCAAGCGTCTTTCCGGTGCCACCGCGCGCGGCGATCCATGCCGCGAGCTACGAGGAGGCGAAGGCCCTCTCCCGCGCCGCCAGCACCCCGCCCTTCGCGCCGTCGATCCAGTGCTGGAACATCACCCGCTCCATCCGCGAGGTCGACGATCTGCTGCTCTCGACGCCGCCGCTTCGCCAGCGGGTTCACGAGGTCCATCCAGAAGTCGCCTTTCGCCGCCTCAACGGAGACCGGCCACTGGCCTTTCGGAAGAAGGGGCCGGGACGCCAGGCGGGGCTGGAGGAGCGCCGCGCGCTCCTGCGCGAGGCCGGCCTTCCCGCCCCGCTGGTGAATGCTGCAAGGCCGCGTGGCGTCGGCGCCGACGATCACCTCGACGCCCTCGCCGCCCTGGTCGTCGCCCGGGACATCGCCCTCGGTCGCGCCATCCCGATGCCCGACCCGCCGGGGCGCGACGGCCATGGCCTGCCCATCGTCATCTGGGCACCGGCTGGCGGGGGTCCGATTCCCTGCTAAAGCGGTGGGATGACTTCACCTCCGACCACCGGGACGTCCGGGCCTTCATCGAGCCAAGCCGTTGAAGCGCCTTCCTCCGAAGCGCCTGCTCTGCGCCACATCGCCCGAGCCCTGGTCTTCGATCCGCAGGACCGGCTGCTCCTGATCGCCTACGAGGCGCAGAGGCCATTCGAGTCCTCGAACCCCGAGGCGCGCACCTTCTGGTTCATGCCGGGAGGCGGCTTGGAGCCCGGCGAAGATCACAGGGAGGCCTGCCTTCGGGAACTGGGAGAGGAGATCGGGGTTTTCGATGCCGAGATCGGACCGCAGGTCGCGGCCTGCGACGGCCCGTTCTTCCTGTTTCCGAAACCGCGCGATGCCCGTGAACGCTACTTCGTGGTGCGTCTTCCCAGCGACGAGGTGGATACCAGCCGCCTCGCCGAGACCGAGGACAGCACCGTCCTCGGCACGCGCTGGTGGACGCTCGATGAATTGGACGCCAGCGGCGAACGGATCGAACCGGCCGGCCTGGCTCGCCTGGCCAGGCGGATCGCGTCCGGCGAGCGGCCCGACGCGCCGGTCATTCTGGCCTGGCACCCGGGATCACGGCACGACGTGTGACTCCGCACTGGCCCCTGCGGTCGATCCTGAGGAACATGTGGCGTCACAGTCGAGTATGGCACGGGCCGTGATCGTCGAAGGCAACGTGTCGACGATCGGGCAGCCCCGCCCCCATCAACACCGAACAAGGAAGGCAAACGCATGTTTCCAGAAAAGCTGAGAACAGGATACCGATCGTTTCTCGACGGACGGTTGTCCGACGAGGCCAAGCGCTACGCCGCCCTCGCGGAAGGCCAGAGCCCGGAAGTCCTGCTGATCGGCTGCTGTGACAGCCGCGTTTCGCCGGAAGTGATCTTCGATACCGGACCGGGCGAGCTCTTCATCATCCGCAACGTGGCGAACCTCGTTCCCCCATTCGAGGAAGGTGGCGAGTATCACGGCACGTCGGCGGCCATCGAGTTCGCGGTCCAGGCTCTGGAAGTGAAGCACATCGTCGTGCTGGGCCATGCCACCTGCGGCGGCATCAAGGCCTACGCCAACCCGCCGGGCCCGCTCTCGAAGAGCGACTTCATCGGCAAGTGGGTTTCCCTGGTGGCGGGCGCCGAAGAGAAGCTCAAGGTCCAGAAGGGACCGGATCACCTGACGCGCCTCGAATACGCGACGGTGGCGCAGAGCCTCGAGAACCTGATGACGTTCCCGTTCGTCCGCGAGCGTGTGGCCTCCGGTCGCCTGTCGCTTCACGGCGCGCATTTCGGCATCGCCCACGGCGAGCTTCTCCTGCGCAATCCCGAGACGGGCGATTTCGAGCCCGCCGTCGATGGACGCGGAAAGCCGATGACCCCCGCCTCCCTGATGCACAGCAGCGAAGTCTGACCGAGCCGAGCCTCCGTATCCGGAGCCGGGTACGGAGGCTCGGCGCTCAGCACGGACCGATCCGCGCACGAAAAACGCCGGGCTTCACCAGCCCGGCGTTTCTCATTTCCTATGTCTCGCCGTCATCCTGTCGAAGGGCGGCGAGACCGCGAATTTCAGCGGGCGCCGGGGAGACGCTGCGCCATCTGGTAATGCTGCTGCAGCACCGGCAGGGCCTGCTCGGCATGGGCGCGCAGGGCCGGGTTGGTGCCCGACTGGGCGTAGGACTGGTACATGCCGATCGCCATCTGATGCGACTTCACCTGGATCTCACCGTAGAGACGGTCGAAGCGCTGGCCGGCCGGGGCAGCGGCGAGCTCCGCCAGCATCGCCTGCTGCTGCGGGTCGACCGGGACCATGGTCGTACCGGCCGTGGTATCGACATCGCCGTTGAAGGCGCGGCTGCCGGCGGCGGCACCGTTGGTCGCGCCGCTTCCGAGACCCTCGACCGCGCCGACCGGACCGCCGCTCAGCGTACCGGCAACGACGCCGGTGGCCGCACCCGTGGCCGCGCCGACAGCGCCGCCGGCAATGGCCAGCGGGGCGCCGATCAGGCCACCGGGACCGCCATTGCCGGCATAGGTCCGCTCACCGCCGGCCAGCGCCACGTTGGCGGCGCGGTGGTCGCGCACGGCATCACGGGCGAAGCGGATCACCTGCGGGTTGCGGCTCTTCGACAGCGCGATCTGGCTGGACTGGACCTCGAACGCATTGGCCTGCATCGCCTGGAGGCGGAAATCGCCGGACATCGTCTGGGCGGCGGCGGGGGTCGCCATGGCGACGACGGCAGCGGAAAGCGCAACGTACTTATTCATCATTCTGACCTCTGGATATGATCGGAAAACGCATGGGCGAAAGGCCGGCGTGCATCATTGAAGATGAGCGAGCCCATTCAAGCCACGTTTGGCGGACAACGATGGACTATCCGATCGGTTCCGCACAAATTCCGCTACAGGCTCCGTCATTCTACTGACATTCTACGCTTCTCATCGGGCTTTATAGCCAAGCTCTATCCGCCCTCAGCGTAAGCGCCTGCCGCTCGCGCCCGAGCCGTCACGCAGGCACTACGGCATGCCGCGAAACCCGAACCTGCGGCCCCGAACCTGCAGAAAAGCGTGGGTTTACGGGGCGGCGGAGTTTTCCGGGATGCGAAACCGCTCTAGCCTCCGGATCGATAGCGATGACGGTGATGGAGGCTCCCGGCGATGAAGACCCTGCTCGTTCCGGTGGCGCTCCATGACGCGCTGCCTTCGGTGTTCCAGACGACGCTCCTGACCGCGCGCAGGTTCGGCAGCCTGATCGAGGGCGTCTCCCTGCGGCCGGCCTTGGCCGAATACGTCCCCGTCGACATGGTCGGCGGCATGACCTGGCTGCGCGACGAGGAGGCCGACAAGGCCGAGGCCGAGGCGGCCGGCAAGCGCTTCGTCGATTTCCTCGTCGGTGCCGGCATCCCCCTGGCCACAGAGGGGCCGTGCACGCCGGAATTCGTAGCCGCGGCCGGGGCACGCTATCGTTGGCGCCCGGACGTGCCGGCGGGTGATGCCTTCCTAGGCCATTACGCCCGCCTGTTCACCGCCACCGTGGTCGGACGTCCCGGCTCGGGCGACGGCGCCCCCCGCATGACCACGTTCGAGACGGCCCTGTTCGAGAGCGGCCGGCCGATCCTGCTGGCGCCCCCCAAACCTCCGACGAGCCTCGGCGAGGCGATCCTCATCGCCTGGAACGGTTCGAGCGAGACCGCGCGGGCGGTGGCCTTCGCCATGCCCTTCCTCCGCAAGGCCGCGCGGATCCGGGTCATCAGCGCGGAAGGCGGCATGGTGCCAGGACCCAGCGCGGAGGATCTCGCCAAGGCTCTCGCCTGCGAGGGGATCTACGCCGATCACAGGGCGTTCCCGGAAGGCCGGCGGACGCCCGGCGAAGTCTTCCTCAACGAGGCGCAGGAATTCGGCTGCGATCTGCTGATCAAGGGCGCCTATACCCAGAGCCGGCTGCGTCAGATGATCTTCGGCGGCGCCACCAGCCACGTTCTCGCCCATGCCACGATGCCGATGCTGATGGCGCACTGACCCCTTCCGGGCCGCTTCCGAGCCGGCTCATGATGGCGCACAATTGATTTGTGCGCATACGAACCCGATGCCACCTTGCGCGTTGTCCGAACGCTTCTTGCCGCGAAGGCGGAAGCATCCGGCCCGGTCCCGACACTCGGGACCGCTCCAGCGCAAGGCATTTCATGACACGACGGATCATCACGGCCGGCACCCTGTGCCTCGGCCTGCTTTCCAGCCTGACTGCACTGAGCCCGGCCGCCCTGGCCGATTCCGCCGTGGTTCGCGTTCGCGGCACGATCGAGTCGATCGAGGGCGATCACGTGACGATCAAGCCCCGGATCGGACAGGCCGTTTCGGTCAAGTTCGCCGATGCGATGAGGGTCGCTGCCGCCAGCAAGGCCGAGATCGGCGACATCAAGCCCGACAGCTACATCGGCACCGCCGCGACGCCCCAGGCCGACGGCACCCTCAAGGCCCTCGAAGTCGCCGTCTTCGCCCCGAGCATGCGCGGCACCGGCGACGGGCATTATCCGTGGGATCTCGAGAAGGAGAGCACGATGACGAACGGCGCGGTGGGCGCGCTCGCCGGCACGTCGGGCCGCACGATCACCGTGACCTACAAGGGCGGCGAGAAGACCATCAGCGTGCCCGAGGACGTGCCGATCGTCGCCCTCAACCCGTCCGACACATCGGTGATCAAGGTGGGCGCCCGCGTGGTGGCGATCACCAAGGCGGATGCCGCCGGCGCGATCGTCGCCGACCGGATGATCGTCGGCGAGAACGGCACCGTGCCGCCGATGTAGGCCGCGCCTATCCCCGAACACGACATTCCGGGGCAGCGGCGCGGTCCCGGCATCGGTGCCGGGCCTTCCCGGCCTGGCCCCGATGACAACGACGCCGAACTCCGACGCTCAAGGAAACGCCATGCTGAAATCCTTCCTCACGACGCTCACCCTGACCCTGGCCGTGACCGCGACGGCCGCCCAGGCCGACGACGTCACGCGCTACCGCGGCACCATCGAGAAGGTCGATGGAACGGCGGTAACGATCAAGCCGCGCATCGGCGACGCGCTGACGGTCACCATGGCCCCCGACGTGAAGGTACTGTCGGCCACCACCGGCAAGCTCACCGATATCAAGCCCGACAGCTATATCGGCACGGCGGCCATCCCGCAGCCGGACGGATCGCAGAAGGCGCTGCAGGTCACCGTGTTCGCCTCGTCCCTGCGCGGCACGGCCGACGGCCATTATCCGTGGGATCTCGGCTCCAATTCCACCATGACCAACGGTGCCATCGGAACGATCTCCGGCACCGAGGGACGGACGATGCTGGTCAAGTACCAGGGCGGCGAGAAGAAGGTGAACGTCCCCGACGACGTGCCGGTGACGCTGGTCGATCCGGGTGACAAGTCCATCGTCGTCGACGGCGCGAAGGTTGTCGCCTTCACCAAGAAGGGCAGCGACGGCAAGCCCGGCGCGATCATCCTCATCGTCGGCCGGAACGGCACCGTCCCGTCGATGTAACGGATCGGGCGGCCCTCCCCTCTCTACGGGGGGAGGGTCTTCGCGGATCGGCGCTGATCCGGCACGCGTGCCACAGGGAGACCAGATCATGTCATCACCCGGCGACCCCCGGTCCCGTCTCCTCGTGATCCACCCGCTCGTCGTGCGCGTGACCCACTGGATCAACGCGGTCGCGGTGTTCTGCATGCTGTTCAGCGGGTGGGCGATCTACAACGCCTCGCCGCTCTTCCCCTTCGCCTTTCCGAAATGGGCGACCCTCGGCGGCTGGCTCGGCGGGGCCCTGGCCTGGCATTTCGCCGCCATGTGGCTGTTCGCCCTAAACGGCCTCGCCTATGCGCTCTACGGCCTGTTCAGCCGCCATTTCGCCAGATCGTTCCTGCCGTTGAGCCCGACGGCGTTCTGGCGTGACGCCACGGCCGCGTTGAGGCTGCGCCTCACCCACCGCATCGGCCAGTACAACGCGGTGCAGAGGCTCGCCTATCTGGTGGCGTTCCTGCTCGGAATCCTGCTGATCGCCTCGGGCCTCGCCCTGTGGAAGCCGGTGCAGTTGCAGGGACTCGCCAATCTGTTCGGCGGCTATGAATGGGCGCGGCGCGTCCATTTCGCCGCCATGTCCGGCCTCGTCGGCTTCATCCTGCTGCATCTGGCGCTGGTGATCCTGGTGCCGCGCACCCTCGTCGCGATGGTCACCGGCCGTGCCCGCGTTCCCGTCGATCCGCCCTCCGACATGGTGGAGAGCCGCCCATGAGCCGCGACCCGACCGAAGCGCAGCGCTTGCGCGACCTCCGCCGCGAGATCCAGCCGGACTTGGTGAGACTGGAGCGCCGCCTGTTCCTGCGCTCGGGCCTGTCGCTCGGTGCCCTGTCGCTGCTCTCGGGCTGCGACCTCTCCACCGGCACCAATGGCACGCTGATCGACCGGACGCTTTGGGCGATGTCGCGCGCCAACGACAGGGTCCAGGCCTGGTTGTTCGATCCGAACACCCTGGCGCCGACCTACCCGGCGAGCATGATCGACACGCCGTTCCGCTTCAACGCCTTCTACCCGCCGGACAACATCCCCGAGATCGACGAGGCGAGCTGGAAACTCGAAATCTCCGGCCTCGTCTCCGACAAGACGCCCTGGACGCTGCGGACGCTGCGCGCCCTGCCGCAGGAGAGCCAGATCACCCGGCACATCTGCATCGAGGGCTGGAGCCAGATCGGCCAGTGGAGCGGCGTTCCGCTGAGGACCTTCCTGGAACGCGTCGGCGCCGACCTCACCGCGAAATATGTCGGCTTCAAATGTGCCGACCGCTATTATGGCAGCCTCGACATGCCGAGCGCCCTGCATCCGCAGACGGTCCTGGCACTGGATTTCGGCGGCAAGGCCCTGCCCCTCGAATACGGCTATCCCCTCCGCGTGCGGGTGCCGACGAAACTCGGCTTCAAGAGCCCCAAGCACATCGCCTCGATCTTCGTGACCAACGATTATCCGGGCGGCTACTGGGAGGACCAGGGCTACAACTGGTTCAGCGGCATCTGATCGTCGGCGCGATCCGGCGACACCGGGCGAGGCCGCCGAAGAACAAGCCTGCTCCCGTCCGCGCGGCACAGGGAAGGATCTTTTCGCAAGCGCTTTGTCTTTGAAAATCACTGTCGTTGACCCGGACGGGTCAGGATAGGCACAATAGAGCCAGGGCCGAAGGAAATATCACTCGCCCGCGTCATGCTCCCGACGACAGTCTTGTCGGGATGCAATGCTTCGATTGGAAAACCGTGTCGCGACGCCTTGGAATGCTCCCCGCCGACATGACGACAGGTTCGGTGTCGCGGAACGGGATCGAACGACGATGCCGGGTCGGCGGCCGAATGCCGGCTCGCGGAAGTAAGCCCGTGTCCCGCCGAGCCTCGTAGCAGCGAACCGGCACGATACCCGATCCGATGCCGCCGACGACCTGACAGGCGAAGGCCGTCAGGCACGCAACTGCCCCCCCCACACACCAAACGGCACCCGAAGGAGAGAGCGATGGTTCTCGGAGATCAGGTCGTGTTCGCGAGACTCGACGTTGCCGAGGCACTCGGCATCTGGCGCCACGCCACGGGGCGAGTCGTCGACATCGTATCCGGCGCCGACGGGGCGGACGCGGTGAACGTCCAGTTCGAAGGCCACCGCCTGCTGGTGGGCTACATCGCCTCGCTTTTCCAGCGCGTCGGCTGAGACCGGAATTCCGGTGCCGACGGGGCTCGCCCGAGCCGCCACGAGGACGACGAACTCATGACAGCCGGCAGTCTGGCCACGCGCAGTATGCCGAGCAACATCCTGCGCCCGCCCCTGCGCAGCGTGAGCCAGACCCACGCCGAATCCGACGTCTGGCGGGCGATGCGCGCGGAGGCCGAGGCCGCGCTGATCGAAGAGCCGCTCTATGCCGGCATCGTCCAGGCGACGGTGCTCGATCAGCCGAGCCTGATCCACGCCTTCGCCTACCGGCTCGCCCATCGCCTCGGCGATGGCGACCTCTCGCGGCTTTCCACCCGCGACCTCTGCCTGTCCGCGTTCCAGGCCGATCCGCATGCGGGCGACCATGCGGTGCGCGATCTCGTCGCCATCCGCGAGCGCGACCCGACCTGCCGGCGCTACCTCGATCCCTTCCTGTTCTACAAGGGCCTCGCCGCCCTGGAGGGCTACCGCGTGGCCCACTGGCTCTGGCACCAGGGCCGCGCCACCCTCGCCCTCCATATCCAGAGCCGGATCTCCGAGGTGTTCGGGGCCGATATCCATCCCGCCGCGCGAATCGGCTCGGGCGTCTTCATCGATCACGCCACCGGCGTCGTCATCGGCGAGACGACCGTGATCGCCGACGATGTCTCGATCCTGCAATCGGTGACCCTCGGCGGCAACGGCAAGGAGAGCGGCGACCGCCATCCGAAGATCGAGCGCGGGGTGCTGCTCAGCGTCGGCGCCAAGGTGCTGGGCAACATCCGGGTCGGCGAGGGGGCGAAGGTCGCCGCCGCCGCCGTGGTGCTCCACGACGTGCCCGCTCACACCACCGTCGCAGGGGTGCCTGCCCGTGTCGTGTCCCGGATCAGCGCCGCCGAGGATCCGGCGCTCAGCATGGACCAGTTTTTCGGCGACGGGATTTAGAAAAAGATTTCGACTATTCACTTCCGTGCAACGCGCAACTCCGAGATATTTCATCCACCAGATCGCTATTTTATAGAATATAATTAGTTCATATCCAGCAAAATAGAATATCCATTCTATAAAGTGACTGAATTATAGAACATCTTTTTGTTGACCGCCTTCCATTACAAGAGCTAGAGGTAAATCGCTCCCGCAGTGACGCTTTGTCTGAGGCAGCGGGCGCCGATCAAGATCAGTCCAAGATTATCCAACGAGCGAGAGCGGACGCGCGATAGGTGCGGCTCCGACGCGGCTACGGCTGCGTCGGGGTCGGCCAACGCCTCCTGCCGCAATACGGAGATACATACCGATGAGTGGACCTGGTCTGAGCGTGAGCGCCTCGGCGGCACGTAATCTTGCAACCGCAACCGTCACCTCGGTCCAGAATGCGGCCAACACCCCGCGCTGGTTCCATCGCCTGCTGCCCTTCGTCGACGTCGCCGGCGGCGTCTATCGCGTCAACCGCCGCGCGGTCGTGCTGGCCAAGCCCGGCCGGATCGAACTTAGCAGCGAGGGCAACGAGCGCAGCGTGCGTCCGGCCTCCCTGCGCCGCATCCCGCTGTTCAGCCGCCTCGGCGACAACGAATTGTCGGCTCTCGCATCGAAGTTCACGACCTCCCAGCACAAGGCCGGCGAGATCATCGCCGAGGAGGGCTCCACCGGCCGCAGCCTCACCGTGGTCGCCGACGGCACCGTCGAGCTGACCCTGTCCGGTCCGTTCAAGGGTCGCCTGCGCCAGGGCCTCGCCACCGGCGGCGACTATTTCGGTGACGGCGACCTCGTCGGCGAGAACACGCCCGCCCCGGCCGTGAAGGCGCTCTCGGCGGTGACGCTGCTCACCCTCGACCGCGCCGCCATCGAGGACGAGGGCATCCGCTCGCGCATCACCCAGTATGTGGAAGAGCGCGACCGCCTCAAGGGCCACACCAACAGCCACGGAGAGCAGGGCATCGAGCTGCTCGCGGTCCATACCGGCGAGCCGCGCCTGCCCACCACCTTCGTCGATTACGAAGAGGATCCGCGCGAGTACCACCTCTCCACGATCCAGACGATCCTGCACACCCATACCCGCGTGACCGATCTCTATTCCAACGAGATCGACCAGCTGCGCGAGCAGATCCGCCTCACGGTCGATGCCGTGAAGGAGCGTGAAGAGTGGGAGCTGTTCAACAATTCCGAATTCGGCCTGCTCCACGAAGTCAGCCAGCGCCAGCGCATCCCCACCCGTGGCGGACCGCCGACCCCGGACGATCTCGACGAGCTCCTGACCCTGGTCTGGAAGAAGCCGGCCTTCTTCGTCGCCCATCCCCGCGCCATCGCGGCGTTCGGCCGGGAAGCCACGCGCCGTGGCGTGCCGCCGGTGGTGATCCACCTGTTCGGCTCGCCCTTCCTCACCTGGCGCGGCGTGCCGATCGTGCCCAGCGACAAGCTGCCGATCGACATCGATCCGGTGACCGGCGCCCAGACCACCTCGATCCTGCTGCTGCGCGTCGGCGAAGGCGAGCAGGGCGTGGTCGGCCTTCAGAAGTCCGGCGTCACCGGCGAGATCGAGACCGGCCTGTCGGTGCGCTACATGGGCACCAACGACCATTCCATCGCCTCGCACCTCGTGACCCGCTACTTCTCCGCCGCCGTCCTGGTGGAGGATGCCATCGCACGCCTCGATAACGTGCTGCTGGGCAACTACCATGACTACGCCTAGCGCGCCGGGCCTCCCCACGGGTCTGTTCGGCGATACGGCGCATGCGGATCTCGTCGGGCGTCTCGCCCGCGAGATCTACGGCCAGGGGCAGGCCGCGAGCGCGCCCCTGACCCCTAACCTGCCGCAGACCCCGCAGGCACCGCAGGCCCTGGAGAATCTTCCCCAGGGCTTCGGCCACCCGCTGGCGCCCAAGGCGGATCTCGGTACGCCGTCGATCCCCTCGGGTTCCGCGCCCTCGGGATTGCAGCCCGACGCGTCGGCCCTCGCCGCCCGCTCCTTCGGTGCCCCGCCCGTCGGTCTTCCGGGCCTGACCGGGCCGGGCTTCGCCCAGCCCTCGGCTTTCCCCTCGGTCCATCCCGAGGCGCAGGCTCCCCGTGGCGGCCTGCCGGAATTCTTCGTGCCGAGCGTCGACGACGTGGCCGCCTTCCTTCCGGGGGGACGCGACCTCCACGCGACGATCGCCAAGGACCACCCGCGCGCCAATGCCTTCGCGCACGGGTTCGCCCCATCGCTGGTGCCCTCCGCCCCGACGCCCTCCGCCCCGACCGCTCGGGGTTCTCATGCGTCGCACGACGTGTCGCAGGAATCCCATGGGCGCCCCGGCCGGGTCACCGCGCCAACCGGGAAGCCCGGCTCGGCCGATTCCTACGCCACGGACGAGTATTACTTCCTCGCGGATCGCAGCCGCTCTGGCAGCACCGCGCCCGCGCAGGTGAAGACCCGCGAGAACCAGGGACGCGGAGAATCCGCTCGCCTTCCCACCGGCCAGGGCTCTAGCCCGGTAGCCGCGCCGTTCGACGTGGAGCGGGTGCGCCGCGACTTCCCGGCGCTCCACCAGAGCGTCAACGGCCATCCGCTGGTCTGGCTCGACAACGCCGCCACCACCCACAAGCCGCAGAGCGTGATCGACGCGACGTCCGAGTTCTATGCCCGGCACAACTCGAACATCCACCGGGCCGCGCATACCCTGGCGGCGCGCTCGACGGACCTGTTCGAGGGCGGTCGCGAGAAGGTGCGGCGCTTCATCAACGCACCGTCGAAGGACGACATCGTCTTCCTGCGCGGCACCACCGAGGCGATCAACCTCGTCGCCAATTCCTACGGCCGCGCCAATATCGGTCCGGGCGACGAGATCATCGTCAGCCAGATCGAGCACCACGCCAACATCGTACCCTGGCAGCTCCTGACCCAGGCCACGGGGGCGACCCTGCGGGTGATCCCGGTCAACGACCGGGGCGAGCTCATCTTCGAGCAGTTCGCCGCCCTGCTCTCGGGCCGCACCAAGATCGTGTCGGTGACCCATGTCGCCAACGCGCTCGGCACCATCAACCCGGTCGCGGAGATCATCGCCCTCAGCCATGCCTACGGCGTGCCTGTGCTGGTGGATGCGGCCCAATCCTCGCCGCACATCCCCCTCGACGTGCAGGCGCTGGATGCCGACTTCCTCGTCTTCTCCGGCCACAAGGTGTTCGGCCCGACCGGGATCGGCGCCCTCTACGGCAAGAAGCACCTGCTGGAGGCGATGCCCCCCTGGCAGGGCGGCGGCCACATGATCGAGGACGTCACCTTCGCGCATACCGTCTACAAGGGAGCGCCGGAGAAGTTCGAGGCCGGCACCCCGGACATCGCCGGCGCGGTCGGACTCGGTGCGGCCCTCGACTACCTCGAGAGCGTCGGCCTGCCCGGAATCGCGGCCTACGAGCACGACCTGCTCGACTACGCGCAACACGGACTCGCCGAGGTGAAGGGCCTTCGCCTCATCGGCACGGCCCGGCAGAAGGCCAGCGTGATGTCCTTCGTGATCGATGGACATGAGAACGAGGCGGTGGCCAAGCACCTCGACGCTAGCGGCATCGCGGTGCGCTCGGGCCACCATTGCGCCCTCCCGGCCCTGCGCCGCTTCGGCGTCGATCAGTCGGTCCGCGCCTCGCTCGCCTTCTACAACACCCGGGCGGAGGTGGACGTGTTCCTCAAGGCGCTGCACGCCCTGCCGCGCCGGTAATTCCCGGCGACGCCTGCAGGACGATCATCTCGACCAGACCTCGATGGGCTCGCCCCATCGAGGTCTGAACGCATTTGGGGTGGGATCAGGCGGAGCGCTCGCGGGTGAAGCGATGGAGCAGCATCCCCGCCAGCATCGCCGCCACGAACCCGATGACCTGCGGCAGGCCGAGAACCAGGCCGGCCAGCGCAGGGCCGGGGCAGAGACCGACGAGCCCCCAGCCGATGCCGAACAGGGCCGCGCCCCCGATCAGGCTGGCGGTGATCGGACGGTTGTGGGGAATCTCGAACCGCTGTGCGAGAACGGGCTTCCGCATGAGCTTGACGAGGGCGTAGCCCAGGGCCGAGACCGCGACCGCGCCGGCGAGCACGAAGGCGAGTCTCGGGTCCCAGGCTCCCGCGACATCGAGAAATCCGAGCACGCGCGCCGGGTCCATCATGCCCGACAGGGCGAGGCCGAAGCCGAACAGGAGCCCGGCGAGCAACCCCACCGCTGAACGCAGGACATCCATCACCATCCTCCGTGGCGGACGAGGAACACCGTCGCGGCGGCGGTGACCATGAAGGTCGCCACCGCGGCGATGGAGCGGGGCGACAGCCGAGCGAGCCCGCAAACGCCGTGGCCGCTGGTGCATCCCCCGCCGAGGCGCGTCCCGTAGCCGACGAGGAGTCCGCCGAGGACGACGAGGATCCACGGCGCGTCGAGCTGGACGACCGGCCAGGCGCCGAAGGCGAGGCGGAACAGGATCGGCCCGAGGAGCAATCCCGCGAGGAAGGTCCAGCGCCAGAGGACCTCGCGGCTCGGCGGCCGCATCGCCCCGGCGGCGATGCCGCTGATGCCGGCGATGCGGCCGTTGAGGATGAGGAGCAGTGCGGCGGAGGTCCCGATCAGGGCACCTCCGGCGAGGGCCGACAGGTAGGTGTTCATTCAGCGACTCCGGCCCGACTTTATGGGGCTATCCGGAACGGGCCACGGCCATGGCGGACCGAAACGGTCGGCGATGACGCGCCCATCGTCACGAACCGAAAACGGCAATACGGCCACGGTTCGCACTCCCGACGATAGGTCGAATGCCGGAGCGTCACTGTCAATGGGACGCGCCTGCTTCCGACACCGGGCGCTGCGCCGAGCGCTCGTGCAGGATCGCAAGGACGTGAGGCATGGTCGACGTATCGTCATGGCCGGTGCGGCATCTCCTGGCCGGTGCGGCGTCTCCTGGCCGGTGCGGCGTCTCCTGGCCGGTGCGGCGTCTCCTGGCCGGTGCGGCGTCACATGAGGCGGCGGCCGACTGCCTCGATGGCATGTCGAACCGCCGCGCTCGCTCTTCGGGTGGCTGGCCTGACGAAGGCCAGCCACCCGGTCGCCTCGCCTTTCAGGCCGCCCGCACGGTCTCGAGGAAGCGGGTGACTTCGGTCCCGAGATGCTCGGACTGGCGAGACAGTTCGGAGGCTGCCGAGAGAACCTGCGCGGCTGCGGCACCCGTCTCTTCCGAGGCCTGCGCCACGCCGGCGATGTTGCTCGTCACCTCGCCGGTGCCCGACGACGCCTGCGCCACATTGCGGACGATTTCCTGCGTCGCCGCCCCCTGCTGCTCCACGGCCGCCGCGATGGAGGCAGCCACGTCGTTGATCTCGCGGATGCGCGCCGTGATCCCGCCGATGGCCGAGACGGCCTGACCCGTCGCGCCCTGAATCTGGCTGATCTGGCCTCCGATCTCCTCCGTGGCCCGCGCGGTCTGGGCGGCGAGTTCCTTGACCTCGGTGGCCACCACCGCGAAGCCCCGGCCGGCCTCGCCGGCTCGCGCGGCCTCGATGGTGGCGTTGAGCGCCAGCAGGTTGGTCTGGCTCGCGATGTTGGCGATCAGCCCGACCATGTCGCCGATGCGAGACGACGCCTGGCTCAGGGCCTGCACGAGTTGCAGGGTCTGGTCCGCCTCGTGCACCGCCGTCTGCGCCAGGGTCGAGGAGCCGGCAACCTGACGTCCGATCTCCTGGACCGAGGAGCCGAGTTCCTCGGCCGCGGCGGCCACGGTGTGGACGTTGGTCGCGGCTTCTTCCGCTGCGGCGGCCACGGTGGTGGATTGGCTGGCGGTCTCCGTGGCGGTGACGTTCATGCTCTGCGCAGTGGCCTGCAGTTCCGTGGCCGAAGAGGACACCATTTCGACGATGCTGCCCACCGCCCGTTCGAAGCCGTCGGCCAGTTCCACCATCGTCCGTTTGCGTGCGACGGTCGCCGCCTCATCGGCGATGCGCTTGATCTCGGCCTGCTCGGCAGCCTTCGCAGCGACCATGGACTTGATGCCCTCGACCGCGCGACCGACCTCGCCGATCTCGTCGCGGCGTGCCGCTTCCGGGATCTGGGCGTCGATGTTGCCCGAGGCCATGCGCTGGAGCACGCCGACCAGGCCGCCGAGGGGACGGGTGATGCCGAAGATCGAGATGGCGACGGCGGCCACCATTCCACCCAACAACCCGACGGCGCTCAAGATCGTCAGGGCGAGGCGGGTGGAGTCCGTCTGGTCGGTGAGAGCGTCCGAGCGCACCTCCATGTACTTGGCGATGTCTTCGGCCAAGGCGGCCCCTTCCTTCGTCATCGCCCCGAAGGTCGGGTCGATGGACGAGTGCATCAGCGCAATGGCTTCGGCATTCTGATTCAGGACGCCGAGACGGCGAACCTCGTTCACATCCTGCACGAAACGCTTCACGAGGGCAGTCTGCGCGTCGATGCGTGCCGCGAAGGTGGGAGCCTGGTCGCGGAGTTCGGCCAGGACCTTATCCATGTTCGGCAGCGTGGCCTCGAAGCCGGCATCGGCCCTCTTCATCTGATCCGGTTCGGTCTCGGCGATGACGCGGAAGACCCAATAATTCAGCGCATAGATCAGATGATTGGTCCGTCGAACGCTGGCGACGGCCTTGGACTCCTGGCCGATGAGATGACTATAGGCGTCGTCGATCTGGCTCATGCGCGATTGGGCGTACCACACGCAGCCGCCCACGATCGTGGCGATGAACATCAGGACCGCCAACAACTTCGGAAGGATTTTGATTCTGGAGAGGATCTGCATGTGTGCCCGCCTTCAATGCCGCGGCATACTCAATCACATCATGCTTAAATTTTTGGCTAATGCCTCGTTTCCTGCGAATAAAAAGGCTATCGATCGCCGTCTGGCCATTATAGAAATATACACTTCGACAAAACACGAAGTGACATAGATTTTCCGTCAGATATCCCTACGGGATCGAGTATTCGTACTTGTCCGGCGGCGTTCCGCCATCGCGTCGTCCAGTACCCGAGCCACGTGACGCGCATGGATGCCGAGACCGTCATGGATCTGGTGACGGCAGCTGGTCCCGTCGGCCACGACGAGATCATCGGGGCCGGCCTTGCGCAGGGCCGGGAACAGCGAGAGCTCGGCCATGGCCAGGGAGACGTCGATGGTCTCGGCGCCGTAGCCGAAGGCCCCTGCCATGCCGCAGCAGCTCGACTCGATCACCCGCACGTCCAGCCCCGGCACGGCGCGCAAGACCGTCTCCACCGCGCCCATGGCGGCGAAGGCTTTCTGGTGGCAATGGCCGTGGAGATGCGCCACCCGCCCGTGCTGATCGGCCATGGGCAGCGTGATCCGCCCGGCATCGAGGTCCACCGCCAGCAATTCCTCGAACAGGAAGCTCGCCTTGCTCAGCTCCCCCGCCTCCGGGCCGGGGAGCAGGGAGGCGAACTCGTCGCGGAAGGTGAGAAGGCAGGAGGGTTCGAGCCCGACGATCCGCGCGCCGGCCCTCACGAAGGGCAGCAGCGCGGTGAGCGTGCGGCGCGCTTCCTCGCGGGCCCGGTCGGTCTGGCCGGAGGCGAGATAAGTCCGCCCGCAGCAGAGCGGACGCCGCCCGCGATGGGGGACGACCCGGTGCAGCCGGTAACCGGCCGCAATCAGCACGCGCTCGGCCGCCTCCAGGTTCTCGCGCTCGAAGGCGCGGTTGAACGTGTCTCCGAACAGGACGATGTCGCGGACGTCGCCGGCGACGTCCGCGGGATGGGCCGGCTCGCCCTGCTCGACCCAGGGACGGCGCCAGCGCGGCAGGGTGCGCCGCGCCGAGAGTCCGGCGACCCGCTCGGACAGTCTCGCGAGAGCGGGCAGGCGGTCGCGCAGGTTGAGGAGGGGCGCCAGCCACGCCGCCGTGCCGGCATAGAGCGGCAACGCCGCCACCAGCCGCTCCTTCAGCGGCAGGCCGTGGCGGGCATGGTAATGGTGCAGGAACTCGACCTTCATCTTCGCCATGTCGATGCCGGTGGGGCATTCGCGGCGGCAGGCCTTGCACGAGACGCAGAGATCCAGCGTCCGCTTCATCTCGCGGCTGGTGAAGGCGTCGTTGCCGAGCTGACCCGAGATCGCGAGCCGCAGGGTGTTCGCCCTGCCTCGGGTGAGGTGCTGCTCCTCTTTCGTGACGCGATAGGACGGGCACATCGCCCCGCCGGCGAGCTTCCGGCAGGTGCCGTTGTTGTTGCACATCTCGACGGCGCCGCCGAACCCGCCCCATTCCGACCAGTCGAGGGCGGTCGTCTTCGGCTGGCTCACGGCGTAGCCCGGCTGGAACCGCATCAATGAGCGGTCGTCCATCTTCAGCGGCCGGACGATCTTGCCGGGATTGAGCCGGTTCTCCGGGTCGAACCCGTCCTTGACCTGCTCGAAGGCGCGGGTCAGGCGCTCCCCGAACATCGGCGCGATGTATTCCGAGCGCGAGATGCCGTCGCCGTGCTCGCCCGAATACGAGCCCTTGAAGCGGCGGACCTGCTCGCTCACGGCCTCGGCGATGGCCCGCATCCTGGCGACGTCGCCGCCCTGCTTCATGTCGAGGATCGGGCGGACGTGGAGGCAGCCGACGGAAGCGTGGGCATACCAGGTGCCGCGCGTGCCGTGGCGGGTGAACACCTCCGTCACCGCGTCGGTATAATCGGCGAGATGCTCCAGCGGCACCGCGCAATCCTCGATGAAGGAGACCGGCTTCGCGTCGCCCTTCATCGACATCATGATGTTGAGGCAGGCCTCGCGCACCTCCCATACCGATTTCTGGCGGACGGGTTCCGGCACCTCGACCACCGCACCGGCAAAGCCGTGATCGGCCATGCAGGTATCGAGGCGTTCGAGGTCGCGCAGCAACGCATCCCGGTCGTCGCCGGCGAATTCCACCAGCAGCAGGCAGTTCGGCCGGCCGCGCGTGATGTCGGCGAGCGTCGCCCGGAACAGGGGAATGTCGGCGCCGAGCACGAGCACGTTGTTGTCGACGAGTTCCACCGCCACGGGGTCGAGATCGACGATGGCCTTCGTCGTCTCCATCGCGGAGCGAAACGAGGGAAAGTGGCAGACGCCCATCACCCGGTGGGTCGGCAGGCGCGAGAGCTTCAGGGTCACGCTGGTCGTGGCCGCCAGCGTGCCCTCCGAACCGACCAGGAGATGGGCGAGGTTCGGCCGCGCCTCGATCAGCGCATCGAGATTGTAGCCGCCGACCCGGCGCTGGACCCGGGGGTAGATCCGCAGGATCTCGTCGCGCTCAGCATCGGCGAGCGCCCGCATCGCGGCGGCGAGGTCACCGGCGCGCTCCGAGCCGACGACGCCCGTCGCCTCGTTTCCGGTGAGGCCGAAGCCGAAGGGCTCGCCGTCATGGAACAACGCCTCCAGGCTCAGCACGTTGTCGCTCATCTTGCCGAAGCGCAGGGAGCGCGCGCCGCAGGAATTGTTGCCGGCCATGCCGCCGATGGTGCAACGAGTCGCGGTGGAGGGTTCCACGGGAAAGAACCAGCCATCGGCCTTCACGCGGGTGTTCAGCCGCTCCAGCACCATGCCGGGCTCCACCGTGATGGTGCCTCGTTCCGGATCGTAGGCGATGATGCCGTTGAAATGGCGCGAGCAATCGACCACGAGGCCGCGCCCGATGGGCTGGCCGTTCTGCGAAGTGCCGCCGCCGCGCAGGATCACCGGCACATCGTGCTCGGCCGCGATCTTCAGCGTCGCGGCGATGTCGGCGGCGTTGCGCGGCAGGACCACGCCCGCCGGCATGATCTGGTAGATCGAGGCGTCGTTGGAATAGCGCCCGCGGGTGAAGGCATCGAATCGCGCCTCGCCGCGCAGAGCCTCGGCGAGACGTCGCGGCAGGCCCGCACCCTGGCGGTTGGCGGCGCGGGGGCTGATCGGCCCCGATCCGGCAGCGGCGGGCGACCCGGCGGGATTCGGGCCGGTGGCGGGCTCAGCCGTGGCGGTCATGATCCATCGTCCTCGTGAGGATGCCGTAAGCCGGCATCACGGCGATCCGGGTTTCGGCAGGGTGGCGGGATCGCTCCGACCGGCTAAAGTGGTCTGCACGAATTGCATGCAAAACAGGGCCGCCGAATGATCGATTTGTATAGCGACACGCAGACGCGGCCAACGCCCGGCATGCGCGAGGCCATGGCCCGCGCCGAGGTCGGCGACGAGCAATCCGATTCCGATCCGACGACCCTGGCCCTGTGCGAGCGCGTCGCCGCCCTGCTCGGCAAGGAAGCGGGCGTGTTCATGCCGTCGGGCACGATGTGCAACCTCGCCTCGATCCTGGTCCAGACCCGCCCCGGCGACGAGATCGTGGTCGACGACCAGTCCCACATCTACAACACCGAGGCTGCGGGCTCGGCCGCCATCGGCGGTGTGTCGGTGAAGGCCCTGGCGACGCCGGCAGGCGTCTTCACGCCCGAGGCGTTCGAGGCGGCGATCCGCCCTCCGGCTCGCACGGCGCCGCGCTCGGCCCTGGTCTCGGTGGAGCAGACCACGAGCTTTTCGGGCGGCTCGGTCTGGCCGCTCACCGACATGCGCCGCATCCGTGATCTCGCCCATCACAGCGGCATGAAGGCGCATATCGACGGGGCGCGCCTGCTCAATGCCGTGGCTGCCACCGACATCTCCGCCAGGGACTACGCCAAAGGCTTCGACAGCGTCTGGATCGACCTGAGCAAGGGACTCGGCTGCCCGGTCGGCGCCGTTCTGTGCGGATCGAAGCACTTTATCGTCGAGGCGTGGCGGTGGAAGTACCGGCTCGGTGGCGCCATGCGCCAGTCGGGGATCCTCGCCGCGGCCGGGCTCTACGCCCTCGATCACCATGTGGACCAGCTGGAACTCGACAACGCCAATGCCGGCGAGTTGAAGGCCCGCATCACCGGCGCGCCGGGCCTTACCATCGCGCCCGATGCGGCCCAGTCCAACATCCTGTGCTTCTCGGTGGAGCCGCTGGGCATCACCGCGACCGCCTTCGCCGAGGCGTGTCTCGCAGAAGATGTGCGTATCCGCGCCATCGGCGCGCATCAGATCCGCGCGACCACCCATCTCGACGTCGACCGGGCCGGCATCCTGACCGCAGCAGACGTGATCCGGGCGCAGGCCGCACGGTTTCATGAGGCCTTCCGCTGAGCCGCCGTCACGATGCGGCGGAGGCGACGTCCGGCGGGCACGCCGTCTCGCGCCCGGCCGCCGCCCGGCGCTTGTTGCGCAGGTGCCCGAACAGGATGTCACTGAGCTCGTTGCCGGCGCGCCGCCGCAGCGCATCGAGGATTTCCTCATGCTCGCGCATCGCCTCGCCCCAGCGGTCGCGATTCTCGTCGAGATTGGCCGAGTAGCGCACACGGCGCAGGCGCCCGGCGAAATTGGCGTAGCTCGCCCGCAACGGCTCGTTGTCCGCCGCCTGCACGATCCGGTCGTGGATCGCCTGGTTGCAGGCGAAGTAGCCGTGCAGGTCGCGCCGCATGTAGCAGCCGTACATCTCATGGTGCAGCCGCTCGATCTCCGCATAGGCGGCGGGCGTGATCTTCTCGCAGGCGAGGCGCCCGGCCAGGGCTTCGAGCCCGCCCATGACGTCGAACAGGTCCACCAGTTCCTCGGTGCCGAGCTGGCGCACCCGTGCGCCGCGATTCGGCAGGAGCTCGATCAGCCCCTCCGAGGCCAGCACCTTCAGCGCCTCGCGCAGAGGTGTGCGCGAGATGCCGAAACGCTCGCACAGGATGCGCTCCGGCACCCGCGCACCGGCCGCCAGATTGCCCTCGACGATATAGTCCCTAAGGCGCGCCAGAAGCTCGCCGTGCAGCGATTTCGCCAGGAACGGGACAGCGGCGGGGCGCGCTCCGTCGCTCGCCGGAGGACCGGTATCGGCGTCGGGTTCGGAGATGGGGTCAAGCACCATAATGCGGGCTTACCAGCCGAAAGCGATGCGGTCGAGGATGAATGTTCGCATAATAATGCTTGCCCTCTCAAAAAATGAATGCAATTTTCCGCCGCATGCCGCCCCGATCCGTCGATCTCGGGGGGCCACTCCCTTCGACCGGCCATCGCGGAGACACCGATGACGACACGGACCGGACGCCACTTCCTGCACATTCCGGGCCCCAGCCCGGTGCCAGAGCGCGTCCTTCGCGCCATGGACATGCCGGTGATCGACCATCGCGGACCCGACTTCGCCGAACTCGGCAAGTCGGTGCTGGAGGGAGCCCAGGCGGTGTTCCAGACCCGCTCACCGGTGATCATCTATCCGGGCTCCGGCACGGGCGCCTGGGAATCCGCCATCGTCAACACGCTGTCGGCCGGCGACCGGGTGCTGATGTTCGAGACCGGCCATTTCGCCACCCTGTGGCGCCAGATGGCGGCGCGCTGGGGCATCGAGGTCGAGTTCGTCCCCGGCGACTGGCGCCGCGGCGTCGATCCGGAGCGCGTCGAGGCGATCCTGGCCGAGGACCGGGCGAAATCCATCAAGGCGGTGATGGTGGTCCATAACGAGACCTCGACGGGTGCGACGAGCCGGATCGCCGACATCCGAAAGGCCATCGACCGCGCCTCCCATCCGGCCCTCTTCCTCGTCGATACGATCTCCGGCCTCGGCTCGGCCGAATACGCCCATGACGAATGGGGCGTCGACGTCGCGGTGAGCTGCTCGCAGAAGGGCCTGATGCTGCCGCCGGGGCTCGGCCTCGTCGCCCTGTCGGACAAGGCGCTCGCCGCCGCGAAAACCGCGACGCTGCCCCGCTCCTACTGGGATTGGGAGGACATGCTCAAGCCGAATGCCAGCGGCTACTTCCCCTATACGCCGGCGACGAACCTCCTCTACGGCCTGCGCGAAGCCATCGCCATGCTGAGAGAGGAAGGTCTGCCGCAGGTCTTCTCCCGCCATCACCGCCTCGCCGCCGCGACCCGCGCCGCCGTCGAGGGCTGGGGCCTCGAAGTCCTGTGTCAGGAGCCGTCGGACTATTCGCCGGTCCTCACCGCCGTGATGCTGCCCGCGGGCCAGGATGCCGATGCCCTGCGAAAGCTGATCCTCGAGAAGTTCGACCTCTCCCTCGGCACCGGGCTGGCCAAGCTCAGCGGCAAGGTCTTCCGCATCGGCCATCTCGGCGAGTGCAACGACCTGATGCTGATGGCGGCGCTGTCGGGCGTCGAGATGGGCCTCAAGGCTGCCGGCGTTCCGCACAGGAGCGGCGGCGTGCTCGCGGCGATGACCGCCCTGCGCTCCGGCCTCGACGATTGAGGGACGACGCGTCCAGCCGCTCCGACCGGCTGGCGCCGTCGCGCATCGTCCTTCCGGGACGCGGACGGTGCGCGGCTTTGCACCGCCGGGCTCCCCGGACTTCGGGTTCCCCGACCCGGCCCCGGGATGACGGGGCGCCGAACTCAGCGAACACGAACAAACCGACACCACACGAACCACCAACCGCGCGCGCAGCCACCAGAAAGCTCGGCGATCAGATCGGGCGGCCTCGCACTTCCAACCTGAGGAAACCCCGATGACGCCTGCCAATGGACGCGTATCCGCGTCGGAACCTGCTGATGGACGCGTCATCGCGTCGAAACCTGCCAAGCGACGCGTCAGCGCGTCGAACATGGTGCTGTTCCTGCTCTGCCTGATGTATTTCGTCACCTATCTCGACCGGGTGAACATCGCGACGGCGGGCGGCGAGATCATGAAGGATCTCGGGCTTTCGAATACCCAGTTCGGTCTGATCCTGTCCGCCTTCGCCTACCCCTACGCCATCTTCCAGGTCATCGGCGGCTCGGTCGGCGACAAGTTCGGGGCGCGGCGCACCCTCCTCGTCTGCGGCCTGATCTGGGCCTCGGCAACGATCCTCACCGGACTCGTGGGCGGCCTCGTCAGCCTGTTCCTCGCCCGCGTGCTCCTCGGCTTCGGCGAGGGCGCGACCTTCCCCACCGCCACCCGCGCGATGCAGAACTGGACCGCGCCGGGCAAGCGCGGCTTCGCGCAGGGCATCACCCATGCGTTCGCGCGCCTCGGCAACGCGGTGGCGCCGCCCATCGTCGCCGTCCTGATCTACCAGTTCGGCTGGCGCATCGGCTTCGTCATCCTGGGGGTGGCGAGCTTCCTCTGGGTCGTGGTCTGGTACCTTTATTTCCGCGATGACCCGGCCGAGCATCCGGCGATCACGCCGGAGGAACTCGCGGTGCTGCCTCCGCCGCGCAAGGTCGGCGCCAAGCAGAACATCCCCTGGAGCCGCCTGACCATGCGGATGCTCCCGGTCACCTTCACCTATTTCTGCTACGGCTGGACGCTGTGGCTGTTCCTCGGCTGGCTGCCGAGCTTCTTCAAGCTGAATTACGGGCTCGACTTGAAGAACTCGGCCCTGTTCGCCTCGGGCGTGTTCTTCGCCGGCGTGGTCGGCGATACGCTCGGCGGCGTGCTCAGCGACCGTATCCTGAAGAAGACCGGCAACCTCAAGCTCGCCCGGCTCAGCATCATCGTGGTCGGCTTCCTCGGCGCGGCGGCGAGCCTCACCGGCGTGTTCTTCACCAAGGACCTGACCCTGGTGGCGCTCCTTCTGAGCTCCGGCTTCTTCTTCGCCGAGCTCGTCATCGGCCCGATCTGGTCGGTGCCGATGGATATCGCGCCGACCTATTCGGGCACGGCGGCCGGGCTGATGAATACCGGATCGGCCGTGGCGGCGATCATCTCGCCGATCGTGTTCGGGCTCATCGTCGACGCGACGGGAAGCTGGACGCTGCCCTTCGTCGGCTCCATCGGCCTCTGCCTGGTGGGTGCCGGCCTCGCCTTCACCATGCACCCCGAGCGCCCCTTCGAGGAGGAACCGTCGCTGCCGGTGGGGCGGCCCGTACCGGCGGAATAGCGCACCACGCTCCCCTCCCCTCGCGAGGGGGAGGGGAGCCCCATGCGCCGGTTTCCATCGACCGCCAGACGACACAACAGAGGAACCGAGCAGGATGGACGAATCCGTGCGCGAAGACGCCACGCCGAGCCGCCCCCTTCCTTTGGCGGGGATCCGCGTCCTCGACGTGACCCAGGTGATGGCGGGGCCGTTCTGCAGCATGCTGCTCGCCGATCTCGGGGCAGATGTCGTCAAGATCGAGCCGCCGGGCACGGGCGACCAGACCCGCGGCGCCATGGGGTTCAAGATGAAGGGGCCCGACAGCATGGGTTTCCTCAACATGAACCGGAACAAGCGCAGCCTCGCCCTGAACCTCAAATCCGATGCCGGGCGCGACCTGCTGCTCGACATGGCCTCCAGCGCGGACGTGCTGGTCGAGAATTACCGGCCCGGCGTGATGGCCCGGCTCGGCCTCGGCTACGAGGCGATGCGCGCCCGCAATGCGGGGCTGATCTATGCGAGCATCTCGGGCTTCGGCCAGTCGGGCCCCTGGGCGAAACGGCCCGGCTACGACCTGATGGCGCAGGCGATGTCGGGGGTGATGAGCGTCACCGGCCATCCCGGCGGACCGCCGGTCAAAGCCGGCGTCCCGGTCGCCGATATCGGCTGCGCGCTGTTCACCGTCTACGCGATCCTGGCCGCCTATATCGGCCGACAGGCCAGTGGCGAGGGCCAGTATATCGACGCCTCCCTGTTCGATGCGGCCCTGGCCTTCTCGATCTGGGATGTCTCGGAATATTGGGGGACGGGCCGCATCCCGCAGCCGCTCGGCACCTCCAACCGCATGAGCGCGCCCTATCAGGCGGTGCGCGCCTCCGACGGATACTTCGTCATGGGGGCGACGAACCAGAAGCTCTGGCGCCTGCTCTGCGACGTGCTCGGCCGCGGCGACCTGTTCGACGATGACCGCTTCGTCGACATCCCGGCAAGGCTCGCCAACCGCGAGACTCTGATCGAGGAGCTGGAGCGGAGCTTCGCCGCCAAGAGCGCCGAGGAATGGGTCTCCCTGCTTCTCGACGCCGGCATCCCGGCCGGACGCATGAACACGTACCCGGAGGCGTTCGAGAGCGAGCACGGCCGGCACCGGCAGATGCGCATCGAGGTTCCCCACCCGATCGAGGGCACGGTGCCGAATATCGGCTTTCCGGTGAAGCTGATGGGCACGCCCCAGCGCGTCCGCACGCACGCCCCCCTGCTCGGCGAACACACCGACGACGTGCTGGCGGAATTCGGTCTCTCGGCGGACGAGATCGAGACCCTGCGCTCGCGCGGGGCCTTCGCCGCATGACAGCGCTTGGTGAGCCGGTGCTCGGATCAACGACAGTGAGCCGAGTGAAGCGAGAGGCCGGGCAGTCCTATCGGTCTTGAGGATGCCCCCCGCCCCATGATCATGCCCAAAGGACATGGCTTTGTCCTGTGAGCGCCAAGGTGGGCGCGTCACTTCGAGACTGACCTCACGACCGCAATGACGGGAGGGTGACGCCCGCGATTCATGGCCTGGCATGACGCGATCAGCGGCGCCACACACGATGGATTCGGCCACTCGGCGGATCGCGCCCGGCGCGGCCCACTCTGGCGCCACCCCGAGGATTGCGGCAGAAAGCTGCCATGGAACGTCTCGCCATCGTCACCATCAGCCGGTTCACTCATCGCCTCGCCCACGAGGCCGCACAGGCCGAGACCGGCACCGTTTGCTGGGCCGACGGCATCGCAGGTGCGGGCCACGCTTCCGGCAGGCGTGCCGAACGATCGGCGGTCCAGGCATGAGCCGGCCCGAAACCGAGGCGCTTCTGCGCCGCGCCCAGGAAGCCGGTGGCATCGGCGTCTTCTCGGTCGGCATCGACGACGGGGTTCTCCATCCGACCTGGGAATTCTGTCGGCTCTATGGTTTGCCGGAGCGGTCGAATTATCCCGCGACGGCGTTCGAGGGATTGGTCATCCCCGAAGACGCGCATCTCGTCTCGACGGTGGAGGGCCGGCGCCGGGGCGAACTGGTCCTCGACGTCGAGTACCGCATTCGGCGCGCCGATACCGGCGAGATCCGCTGGATCGCGCGCAAGGGCGAACTCGAACGCGACGTCTCGGGACGCCCGATCCGGTTCTCAGGGGTCGCGCGCGACGTGACCGAACAACGCTCGGCCCTCGATGCGCTGGCCACGAGCGAGGCGCGCTACCGTGCGCTATTCGATGCGGTCGACGACGGTTTCTGCATCATCGAGTTCTTCGACGGACCGCACGGCCCGTTGAGCGATTACGTCCATGTCGAGGCGAATGCGGGCTACGAGCGCCATACCGGCATCCCGAACATCGTCGGCCGCACCCTGCGCGACCTCGCGCCCGACGAGGCCGAAGGCTGGCTCGGCCTCTATGGCGGCGTGCTGCGCACGGGTGAGCCGGTGCGGTTCGAGCGCGCGTTCCCGGCGGCACGACGCCATATCGAGGTCTCGGCGGCGCGGATCGAGCCCGCGAGCAACCGCCAGGTCTCGGTGCTGTTTCGCGACGTCACGGCACGCAAGCGCGCGCAAGCCGATCTACGCGCGAGCGAGGCGCAGTTCCGCGCCTTCTCCGAGGCCGTGCCGAACCAGGTCTGGGCCGCGCGGCCGGACGGCGACCTCTACTGGTTCAACGCCCAGGCCTACGCCTATGCGGGCGTCGAGGCGGGCGCCATCGACGGCAAGCTGGCCTGGGAAGACCTGATCCATCCCGACGACCTCCTTGTCGCCGCCGGGGCGTGGTCCCGCTCCCTCGCGACCGGCGCCGCGTATGAGGTCGAGTTCCGCATCCGCCGCGCCGACCGGACCTACCGCTGGTTCCTGGCGCGGGCGGAGGCGATCCGGGACGGCGCGGGGACGGTCACGGGCTGGATCGGCACCAATACCGACATCGACGAGCGCAGGCGCCACGCCGCGGAACTCGAACGTCAGGTCGCCGCCCGCACCGCCGAGCGGGACATGATCTGGCGGGCCACCTCCGACCTGCTCAGCGTCGCCAGTCTCGACGGGCGGTTCATCAGTCTCAACCCCGCTTGGTCGGCGACCCTCGGCTGGAGCGATGAGGAGATGAAGGCACGGCCCTTCCTCGACCTCGTCCATCCCGACGACCGCGCCACGACGGTGGCGGCCTCGGAGGGTCTCACGCGCGGAGAGGCGCAGCTCTCGTTCGAGAACCGCTACCGGCACCGCGACGGAAGCTACCGCTGGTTCTCCTGGAACGCCGTCACCAGCGAGGGGCTGATCTACGCGACCGTGCGCGACGTGACCGCCGCGAAGGAGCAGGCGGACATCCTCGCCCGAACCGAGGAGGCGCTGCGTCAGGCGCAGAAGATGGAGGCGGTCGGTCAGTTGACCGGCGGCCTCGCCCACGACTTCAACAACATGCTCGCCGGCATCGTCGGCTCCCTGGAGCTGATGCAGACCCGCATGCTCCAGGGCCGGGTGGGCGACCTCGAACGTTACATCGGCGCCGCGCAGGGAGCGGCGCGGCGGGCGGCGGCCCTGACACACCGCCTGCTCGCATTCTCGCGTCGGCAGACGCTCGCCCCGAAGCCGACCGACGTGAATCGTCTGGTGGAGGGGATGGTGGATCTGGTGCGCCGCACCGTCGGGCCGGGCGTGTCGGTCGAGGTGGTCGGGGCCGGCGGCCTGTGGCCGACACTGGTCGACCCGAGCCAGTTGGAAAACGCGCTGCTCAACCTCTGCATCAACGCGCGCGACGCCATGCCCGACGGTGGCCGCGTCGTGGTCGAGACCGGCAACCGCTGGCTCGACCTGCGCGGTGCCCGCGAGCGCGACCTGGAGCCGGGCCAGTACGTCTCGCTCTGCGTCTCGGATAATGGCGCCGGCATGACGCCGGACGTCGCCGCCAAGGCCTTCGATCCCTTCTTCACGACGAAACCGCTCGGCGAGGGCACCGGGCTCGGTCTCAGCATGATCTACGGTTTCGCCAAACAATCCGGCGGACAGGTGCGGATCTATTCGGAGCCCGGCGAGGGCACGATGGTCTGCCTCTACCTGCCGCGCCATCGCGGCGAGGCGGAAGGGTCGGAACCGGTCCCCGATCTGTCGGAGGCGGCGCGTGCCAAGGCCGGCGAGACGGTGCTGGTGGTCGATGACGAGCCGACGGTGCGCATGCTGGTGACCGAGGTGCTGGAGGATCTCGGCTATGCCGCCATCGAGGCGGCGGACGGTGCCTCCGGGCTGAAAGTGCTACAATCGGACGTGCGCATCGACCTGCTCGTGACCGATGTCGGCCTGCCCGGCGGCATGAACGGACGACAGATGGCGGAGGCGGCCCTTCTGTCCCGGCCTGATCTCAGGGTGCTCTTCATTACCGGCTACGCCGAGAACGCCGCCCTCAACCACGGCCATCTCGCCCCCGGCATGCAGGTCATGGTCAAGCCGTTCGCCCTCGAGGCACTCGCCACGCGGATTCGAGGACTCATCGAAGGGAAGGTGTGATCGAAGGCCGGGCCGGAACCCCGAACCGCCCGCCCTTCGGCACACACCGTCCATGCGCCCAAGCCTTCGACTCCTCCCAAGACACCGACGCGCCCAAGAGACCCACGCGCCCAAGTCTTCGACGAGCCCACGCCTTCGACGATCCCAAGCCTTCGACGCCGCTCCACTCCGGCCGGCATCGCTGCGGGCAAACCGCCCTTGCGCCCGATCCGGACACCGCATACTTCATGAAAAGATCAATGATTACAGTACATTATTCTATTTAAAAACTACGCCTGCCGCGAAGAGGCCGGCCATGGAGTAGGACGGACGCATGCTCCCGATGCTCGAATCGAGGCCGTATCCTTCGGCTCGCAGACTCGCAGGACGGTCGCTGATCATTCCGCGTGCCCGTCGACATTGCTTCTCCGTCGGGCATGCCTGAGCCGCACGGCCGGAGGGAGGCCGAAGCCGATCCTCGTTCGTGGCAGGTCGGCGGACCGGACGCGGCGGCGCGCGCGATCGGCACCCGGTTCGAAGGTTCTTCCCGGATGCATTGGGTGCGGCCCCTACTGCCGTTCTTCTGCCTCTACATCACCTTCGGGACGACGCTCGGCTTCCTGTCGAGCGGCGCCCCGCTGATCCTGCGGGCACGCGGCGTCGAACTGGCCGAGATCGGCTTGCTGCAGCTGATCAACCTGCCCGTCGGCCTGACGTTTCTCTGGGCCGTCGCTGTCGACAGGTTTCGCCTGCCGGGCCTCCCGCACCGCATCGGCTGGATCGTGCTGATGCAGGGTGCGGCCATCGCCCTGCTCATCGTCCTCAGCCAGGGCGAGACCTGGCCGCTCGCCGTGCTGCTCGGTCTCGCGGTGGCGACCTGCTTCTGCATCGCGACGATGGACATCGCCCTCGAAGCGCTCGTGGTCGAGACGGTGCCCGCCGACCGGCGGCCGTTCGTGGCCTCGGCCAAACTCTCCGGCGCTTCGCTCGGCGGCATCGCCGGTGCTGGCCTGCTGATCGGATATTACGACACCCTCGGCTGGCAGGCCGCGGTACTCGGCGTCGCCGGCCTCAACCTCCTCTGCCTCCTGCCGATGCTCCGGTATCCGGAAGCCCGGCTCTACCGGGACGCCGCGCCGGCGGAACGATCGGGAGGCTCCCTCGAGCGCTTGCGAGCGCTGGCGCCGCGCATCCTGGTGCTGGGCCTCTATTTCGCGGCCCTGTTCGTCCTCTCCGGCTTGAACAACCTCGCCTTGCTCGATCTCGGCGTGCCGCTGCAGGACGTCGGGTTCGTCACCGGCAGCCTCTCGCCGATCGTCAATCTCGTGATGGCACTGGTCTCGGGCGGCCTCGTGCAGTGGGTGGGGACGCTGCGCCTCATCGGGGTCTCGGCTCTCGGCATGCTCGTCGGCGGCGTCCTGATGCTCGTCGCCTGCGCCGTCGGATCGGCCTGGCTGGCCATCGCGGCGACGATCCTCGGCATCGTCAGCGGCGGAGGGCTGGGCGTGCCGGTGTTCAACATGATCTATCGCTGGGCGCAGGGGCCGCGCCCCGCCACCGACTACGCCCTGCTGTTCGGGGCGGCGTTCTTCGCCGCGATGCCGCTGCGGATCGCCGCCCCGGCTCTCGCGGCGCATGCCGGCTGGCCGGTCTATTTCGCTGCCGCGATCCTGTTCTACGCCGTCGCCTTCGCCGGCCTGCGCTCGGCGATCGGCCGAACCCTCGAGGCCGATCGGGTCGCGGGGGACGCATGATCGATCGGCTCGCAGCACTGGTTCCACCCTCGCTCGCGGCCTTCGGCTGCCGCATCGCCGCGACACCGTCCAGGCCCGAGGCCCGGCCGCTCTCGATCCTGGCCAGCAAGGCGGCCTTCGACGGTGTGGTGGACGGGTTCGGCAGAGCCTTGGGCGAAGGGGGCAGCGGAGGCGCCGGCCAGGGATTCGAAACAGCCGACCGGCGGGCCCTGGTCTCGCTCTGGACCCAGTACTACCTTCCTGCCCTCATCATCCCCTATTTCACCGCTCTTAGCCGCCTCGGCCGTGCCTTGCCGATCGGGTTCGACCGGGTCGGCTTCGAACTCGACGAGGCCGGCATCGTCTCCCGCTTCATCGTGGCGGAGGCGGATTCCCGTGACGCCGAGCCGGAGCCCGGCCTCGATCCCCTGATCGAGGGCCATCTGCGGCCGTTCTTCGACCTGTGCCACGGGCATTACGGACTGTCCCGCCGCGTGCTCTGGTGCAATGCCGGCGTCACCGCCGACTTCGCCTTGCGCGAATTGAGCATCGGCACGGCGGCAATGGTGCCGGTCCAGTTCCGCGTGGAAGCCTGCCTCGGTCGCTGCGGCGCGGATGCGTTCGGCCGCTGCCCGCTGGCCCGGGCCTTCAGCGTCGGCGAGGAGCGGCGACGGCGGGTTTGCTGTATGCGCTACAAGCTACCGGGCGTGCCGTCCTGCGGAGCCCTCTGCCCCGTCGATCATCTGACGAAAGCATCATGCTGAAGGCCTTCCTCGCCTATTATCGCCCGCACCGGACCCTGTTCCTCGTCGATTTCGGCTGCGCCGTCCTGTCGGGCCTGCTCGAACTCAGCTTCCCGATGGCGGTGAAGGTGTTTGTGGACGTGCTGCTGCCGCGCCAGGATTGGCAGCTCATCCTGCTCGCCGCCCTCGGTCTCGGCCTAGTCTACGTGGCCAATGCCGGCCTGATGGTGGTCGTGACCTATTGGGGGCACGTTCTCGGCATCAACATCGAGACCGAGATGCGCAGGCGCGCCTTCGATCACCTGCAGAAACTCTCGTTCCGCTATTTCGACAACCAGAAGACCGGCCACCTCGTCGCCCGCGTGACCAAGGACCTGGAGGAGATCGGCGAAGTCGCGCATCACGGCCCGGAGGATCTCTTCATCGCGGTGATGACACTCATCGGCGCCTTCGCCCTGATGGTCTATGTCCACCCGCCGCTGGCTTTCCTGACCGCCGGGATCCTGCCGGTGATCGCCTTCGTCACCCTTCGCTACGGCGGCCGCATGACCCGGAACTGGCAGGCGCAATACGGCCGCGTCGCCGCCTTCAACGCCCGTATCGAGGAGAATGTCGGCGGCATCCGCGTGGTCCAGGCCTTCGCCAACGAGCCGCACGAGCGCCACCTGTTCGCCGCCGACAACCGGAAATACCGCGAGACCAAGCTCGAAGCCTACCGGATCATGGCGGCCAGCCTGTCGATCAACTATCTCGGCATGCGGCTCGTCCAGATCGTGGTGTTGCTCGGCGGGGCCGCCTTCGTCGTGCGCGGCGAGCTCTCGCCCGGCGGCTTCATCGGGTTCCTGCTGCTGGTGGGCGTGTTCTATCGGCCGCTGGAGAAGATCGGCGCCGTCGTCGAGACCTACCCCAAAGGGGTCGCCGGCTTCCGGCGCTACGCCGAACTGCTCGCGACCGAGCCCGATATCGTCGACCGTCCGGATGCCGTCTCCGTGCCGGCGCTGAAGGGGGACATCCGCTTCGAGGGCGTGAGCTTCGGTTACACCAGAGAGCAGCCCGTCCTGACCGGGCTCGACCTCGACGTCGCGGCGGGAGAGACGGTCGCCTTCGTCGGGCCCTCGGGGGCCGGCAAGACCACTTTGTGCTCGCTCATTCCGCGTTTCTACGACGTCGATCGCGGGCGCATCACCATCGACGGGAGGGACATCCGCGACCTCACGCTCGCCTCGCTGCGTCGGCAGATCGGCATCGTCCAGCAGGACGTCTTCCTGTTCGCGGGCACGATCCGCGAGAACATCGCCTATGGAAGGCTCGATGCCAGCGAGGCGGAGATCACCCAGGCGGCGCGGCGGGCCAAGCTCGGCGGGTTGATCGAGAACCTGCCGAACGGGCTCGACACCCTGGTCGGCGAACGCGGCGTGAAGCTCTCCGGCGGCCAGAAGCAGCGCCTCGCCATCGCCCGGGTGTTTCTCAAGAATCCGCCGATCCTGATCCTCGACGAGGCGACCTCGGCCCTCGACAGCGAGACCGAGCAGGCGATCCAGGCCTCCCTGGTCGAACTCTCCGAAGGGCGCACCACCCTCGTCATCGCCCACCGCCTCGCCACCATCCGCCAGGCCGACCGGATCGTCGTGATCGGGACGGACGGCATCGTCGAGCAGGGCCGGCACGAGGCGCTTCTCTCGGCAAACGGAGCCTACAGACGCCTCTACACCGCCCAGTTCGCGCAACGCCAGGAGAACGGATCGCCCGCGGAGTTCGCAGCCGAGTGAAGCCCCAAGGCACTTGGGTTCAGGCAGGTAAGAAGTAGCCAGACGACCCGAAATTATTCGACGGGATCACGACCGTCATCGCCCTCATTCGGATTGCTCGCTCTTAGATGTTTGGTCCCGTTGTGTGGTGTGACGGATCGAGCCTGAAGCGTTCGGGCTCTTTCGTCCACGCCCGCCACCATTAAAAAACGTTCCAGTAGGGAACACCCTACTGGAACGCGGATGCGCCGAGATGACTCGGTTCGAGCCACGGGGCCACCTTAGCGGGTCGAGGTGTCGACTGCCTCGGCAACGATGCGGCGGGTCGGGAGAGCACGCGCGGTCACGGACGGCGTGGTCGTCAGCTCGGAAGCCGGACGCACGGCTGCCGTCACGCGGGCCTGCTCACGGTAGAGCGGCGGAGTGAGGTTGATCCGCTCATCGGCGATGGCCGTGCCGGCCAGGGTGGCGGATGCCAGAGCGGCGAGAACGAGAACTCGGACTGTCATGGTAAAACTTCCTCTGATGCTTCAGGGCAGCGCCCTGTTTCGTGAGACCGATGTACTTCGCACCGCACCATCATTCAAACAGATATCGTCAATACTCCATATCGACGAAATCAATGATGATGGGCGCAGGCCGGCTTTGCCGGATGGTTTGGTCTACCGGACCGGAGCCGAGACCGCGGCGTCCCAGACGTCGAGGGTACGGGTCGGCTGCACTTCCACGGCCCCTGCGTCGGCGACACCGGCCTTGGCCGACGCGTAGGCGCGCTTGGGAGCGATCGAGCCGGTGGTCCGGATTGCGCTGTCACTGGCCGGGAAGGCCGCAACCGAGGCCGGCCGCCACTCCATGACGTCGAAGGTATGGTTCCAGATCGCCAAGGTCCGGACGTCCTGGGCGGAGGCGGGAGTGCCGAGGGCGGCGATAGCGGCGGCGATGGCAGCGATGGTGAGAGCGGAACGTACGGTCATCGGAAGTCTCCTTGGTCGGTGAGCGATGGGTGCGGTGTGGTCCCCGGGAACCCGGCGTGGATGCTCATTGCGATAAGGTTGATATAAACCTGTCTCAGCTTTTCGCCGTGCAGTACGACACATGGGTTGATATCAACTTTATCGGAGGGGACGTGCAGGATTGAGGTCGCGGCCGGCTGCGCCACGACGGGAGATGTGCTATAGGGTTGGTATCAACTTTCCCGAGGAGCCGCCCATGGCTACGCCCCCCGTCCTGACACCGATCGTCGCGGCTGCGGTGGAGCAGGCCTGTTTCAGCTTCGCGGCCCAGAAGGCCGCACGTGCCATCGGTCGCCGCTATGATGCGGCCCTGCGCCCGACAGGGTTGTCGAACTGGCAGTTCACGCTGCTGATGATGCTCGTCCGCGACGCGGTGCCGACGGTGGGCGCGCTGGCGCATGACATGGCGACGGATCGCACCACCATCACGGCCAACCTGAAACCCCTGGAGCGCCGCGGATTGCTCGCGATCCAGACCGACGCGGACGATCGGCGGATCCGGCGCATCCTGCTCACGGATGAGGGGCGCGCAGTCCTGACCGAGGCATACCCGCTCTGGGAGGAAGCGCAGGCGGCGTGCGCCGAACAGCTCGGCACGGTCGATCAGACCAATTTTCGCGCGGCCGTAACGGCGCTGTCGACCTGAGCACGGGCACCGGGTCTACCGGTTCCGGAGCGGAACCTTGATCCGGACCCTCAATCCGTCAGTATCGAAGGCGATGTCGACCTTGGCCGATGTCTGGGCCGTCAGGATCTTGTTGAGCAGCCGCGTTCCGAAGCCTTCCCGTGTCGGCAGCGTCGGCGGCGGTCCGTCATGTTCGTTCCAGACCCAGGCGAGGCAGGACCCGTCAGGGCCCTCCTCGACATCCCAGGTCACCGCGACCCGCCCGTCCGGATGCGCGAGCGCCCCATGCCTCACGGCATTGGTGGTCAGCTCGTGCAGCGCCATGCTGATCGGCACCGCGAGTTCGGATGGCAGCTTGAGGTTCGGGCCTTCCAGCGCGATGCGGCCCCCCTCGCTGTAAGGATTCAGCTCAGCCCGGAGCAGGCCAGCGAACGAGGCGACCTGGGCCTCGTCCTCGGTGATGAGCGCGTGGGTCCGGGCCAGCGAGATGATCCGCCCCGAAAACGCGCGTCCGAACTCCGCCATGGTCACGGACGACCGCATGGTCGCGTTCAGCACGGCCTGCACGGTGGCGAGGGTGTTCTTCACGCGGTGATGCAGCTCGCGCACCATCAGCGCCTGCCGGTCCTCGAAGGCCCGTCGCTCGGTGACGTCGCGCTGTGCCGAGACCCAATGCGTGATCCGCCCATCCGCGTCGCGGATCGGCGTGATCAGCCATTCGACCCTGTAGGTCGAGCCGTCCTTGCGATAGTTGAGCGCCTCGCCCTGGAACGCCTCTCCGGCACGGAGCGAGGCCCTCGCATGGTCGAGCGTGGCGCGGTCCGTGCCCGGCCCTTGCAGCAGCCTGGGACTGCGTCCGGTGACCTCGCGTTCCTCGTATCCCGTCAGGCGGGTGAAGGCAGGGTTGGCGTAGACGATGCTCGGGCCGGGCTCCTCGATCTCGGCCGTGGTGATCAGGATGGCCTCGCCCGCCGCCTCGACCGCAGCCTTCAGGAGTCTCGGGTCGACTCCCCCCACCCCGTTGTCATCACGACGCATCGTCCGAACCGCCTCCCGGGGTGCCATGTCGACGCCGCACCCCGGACGCTCGGGCACGCCACGCGGCAGGTATCTCCCTGAACGGAACAACAACCGGCGTTACCGTCGGTTGCGGCCGCCGGTGCCGGACACCTGGACGCAGGATGATCCGTGCGCGGTAAGAATTGGTGGCTCGAAGATCTGGCGCCAGGAAGACTTGAAGGCCCCGAGGCGGGGCTCTCGCCGTTTTGGAAAGGATGCGTCGTCCGGGCCGCAAATAATGCGCAATCGCGGACGAGAGGTACGGTCTTCGGACACGGATCGGACGATCTCCGTTTCCGCCCCCTGCCTCCGCCTCCGCCTCCGCCTCCGACCGATGACGAAACATGAGACGCCGGCATGACCAAACATCTCGTCGCGCGTGCCAACATTCTCGTCCTCGGCGTCCTGCTGGCGCTTCTGAGCCTCGTCGGGGCCGTGACCTGGGAGCGCCTGAACGCCTCGCGTGACGCACGGGAATGGTCGCAGCACAGCTACGGTGTGCTTGGCACGATGAAGGATCTCGCCATCGCCCTGCGCGACGCCGAGCGCGGCCAGCGGGGATACCTTCTCACGGGCAAGGCCGATTACCTCGGGCCTTACAACGCCGCGCGCGACCGCATCGGTCTGCTGCAGGGCGAGTTGCAGAAGCTGACGGCGGACAACCCGGCGCAACAGGAACGCCTGCGCGCCATGTCCCCGACGATCCAGCACAAGCTCGAAGAGCTTGCCCAGACGGTGCAGGCCCGTCGCGACAGCGGCCTCGAAGCGGCGCTGCGTATCGTCAACACCGATGCCGGTCGCACCTTTATGCGCGAAATCGAAGCCATGCTCTCCGACCTTCTCGCCGATGAGCAGGTCCTGCTCGCCCAGCGCCAGGTCCAGAACGATGCGCGCGCGGCCTGGGTCCGCTGGCTGGTGATCGGCGGCTCGGGCCTCGCCATCCTGACCCTGCTCCTGGCAGCTAGGCTGCTCAACCACGCCTGGTCGCGCTCCTACAAGGCGGAGGCCGAGCAGCGGGCCCTGGTCCTGCGCCTGCGCACCACCCTCGACAGCCTGAGCCAGGGCGTCGCCGTGTTCGGTCCCGACGGCAAGCTGAAGAACTGGAACGAGTGCTTCCAGATCCTTCTCGACCTCCCGAAGGCCATGGTCCGGCCCGGTGCATCCTATCTGGCCTTCGTCGAGCATACGGCCGAGCCCGGCAGGCCGGAGCTGGAAAGCGAGGACCAGGTCCGGCACGGCACCCGGCCCCTGCGCGAGGCCATCACCTACGAGCGCGAACGCGCCGACGGGCATCATCTCGAAATCCGGCGGACGCCGATGCCGGATGGCGGCTTCGTCCTGACCATTTCCGACATGACCAAGCGCGCCCAGGCCGAGGGTGTGCTGCGCGAGGCCCAGAAGATGCAGGCCATCGGCCAGCTCACCGGCGGCATCGCGCACGACTTCAACAACCTGCTCCAGGTCATCCTCGGGAACCTGGAATTCGTCCGGGCCAAGCTCGACGGCGACGGCAAGCTCCAATCCCGCATCGAGCGCGCGACCTGGGCCGCCCAACGCGGCGCGACGCTGACCGGGCAGCTCCTCGCCTTCGCCCGCAAGCAACCCCTGGCACCGGCCGCCATCGACCTCTCGGCGACGATGCCCGACCTGATCCCGCTCCTGCGACGGACGCTCGGCGAGCATATCGACGTGCGCTACGTCGAGACGGCGGGCCTGTGGCCGGCAATGGCCGACCCGGCGCAACTGGAGAGCGCGGTCCTAAACCTCGCCCTCAACGCGCGAGACGCGATGCCGGGCGGCGGCCGGCTCACCATCGAGCTCGGCAACACGGTGCTGGACGATGACTATGCGCGCCACAATGCGGAGGTGACGCCCGGCGACTATGCCATGGCGGCGGTCTCCGACACCGGTCACGGCATGACGCCGGAGGTAATTGCTCGCGTGTTCGAGCCGTTCTTCACGACGAAGCCAGACGGCAAGGGCACGGGGCTCGGACTCGCCATGGTGTTCGGCTTCGTGAAGCAGTCGGGCGGCCACGTGAAGGTCTATTCCGAGCCCGGCGAGGGTACGACGGTGAAGCTCTACCTTCCCCGCGCGACGGGGACGGTCAGGGTCGCTGGCCAGCGCATGGGGACGCCGCTGGAGCTGCCCCGCGGGTCGGCGACGGTGCTGGTGGTGGAGGACGAGGCGGCGGTGCGCGAGATCGCCTGCGCGATCCTGGGCGATCTCGGCTATCGCGTGCTGGAGGCGTCCGACGGCGAAGAGGGACTGCGCGTCTTCGGCGCCAACGCCGCCGCGATCGACCTGCTGCTGACCGACGTCATCCTGCCGGGCGAGATCCGGGGCCGGGAGCTGTCGGAGCGGATCCGGGCGATCCGGCCGGAGGTGAAGGTGGTGTTCATGTCGGGCTACACCGAGAATTCCATCGTCCATCATGGACGCCTCGACGAGGGCGTCCACCTGATCGGCAAGCCGTTCAAGCGCGAGCAACTCGCCGTGAAGATCGCCGATATTCTCGGAACCGGAGCCGAAGTCAGGGACGAGACCGGCAAGGTCGTCGAATTCAGGGCGAGACGCGAGCCGTGATGGTCATGACGGGCCCCGCTCAACCCTCCTTCTGGAAGGCACCGAGGGGCGCGCGGACATGGCAGGTCACGCCGCCGGCGGCGTAGTCGACCGCTATCTCGGCTCCGACCTGGCCGGACAGGCCCCGCTCGATCAGCCGTGAGCCGAAGCCTTTTCGGGTCGGCGCCACCACCACGGGACCGCCGCTTTCCCGCCAGGCGATGCAGAGGTCCGCCTCCTCGGCTCCGGGAGCGAGGGACCACGTCACCTCGACCCGGCCGTCCTCGACCGAGAGCGCACCGTATTTCGCCGCGTTGGTGGTGAGCTCGTGAATCATCAGCGACAGCGATAGGGCCGCGCCGCGCGAGATCTCGACATCCGGCCCCTCGTAGCGGAAGCGCCCGAACTCGTCGTGGGCGCCGACGCCCCCGCGGATGACGGCGCCGATGGCGGCACGATCGAGATCGCTCCCGAGCAGGATATCCTGCGCCTTGCCGAGGGCGACGAGGCGTTCGCCGAGAATCTCCTTGACCGCGCCGAGATCCGTGGCCCCGCGCAGGGTCTGCACCGCGATGGACTGGACCATCGTCAGCAGGTTCTTCATGCGGTGGCCGAGTTCGTGATTCATCAGGGTCTGCATCGCCTCGGCCCGCCGCCGGTCCTCGACGTCGACCAGCACGGTGACCGCCGCCTGGATGCCGCCCGCCTCGTCACGGACAGGCGCGCTCGACACCTCGAACCGGCGCACCTCGCCGGTGATGCCGTTGCGGTAGCGCATCTCCTCGGCGCGGACCGCCTCGCCGTCGCGCAGCGCGCGCAGGGTGGGATAATCGGTGAGCGCATAGGGCGTATCGTCCGCATGGAGCGCGCCGTATCCCGCTTGCCTCTCCTCGCCGGGCGCGCCGAGGCCATGCCCGAGCATCTCCTCCGCCTGGGTGTTGATCATCGTAGTCCAGGCCGATGCGGCGTCGGCCACGGCAATGCCGACCGGCGCCTGCCGGAAGATCGCCTGGAGCAGGCTTCTTTCCATGTCGAGCTTGCGCCGGGCATCGCGCAGGGCGGCCTCGGCCGCACGGATACTGGTCAGGTCCAGCATCGCACCGATCATGCGGATCGCGCGCCCGTTCGCATCGCGGATGACGTAGCCGCGATCGAGCACCGGCGCGTAGCTCCCGTCGGCCCGCAGGAAGCGATACTCGTCCGTCCAGGCCGTGCCCGTCCCGTCGATCACCGCATGGATCGAGGCATCGACCTTGGCCCGGTCATGCGGGTGGATATGGTCGATCCACCAATCCCCGGTCGGCTCGACATCCTCGGGGGCGTGGCCGTAGGCCTCCGTCAACGCCTCGTTCCACAGCACGTGGTTGCTGGCGAACTCCCAGTCCCAGATCGCATCGGTCGTGGCCCGAGCCGCCAGACGGTAGCGCTCCTCGGTCGCGCGCAGGGCGAATTCGGCGCCCTTCTGCGCCGAGATGTCCCGAACGGTGCCGACGAAACGGACCGTCTCGCCCCCCTCCACGATGGCCTGGCCGCGGGCGGCGAGCCAGCGCTCGGTGCCCGTATCGGCGGCGATCACGCGGTATTCCGTATCGAACCGGCAGGCCCCCGAGGGATCGAGCGCCGATTGCACGGCGGCATCGGCATGGGCGCGGTCATCCGCGTGGATATTGGCGAGGAACGACCCCTCGTAGCTGACCGGGCTCCGCTCGGGCACGCCGAACAGCGCCCGGACGCGATGGTCCCAATGCAGGGCGCCGCTTCGCGGCTCGAAATCGAACACCCCGATGCCGGTCGCCTCGGCGGCGAGGCGCATCTGTTCCTCGGCCTTCGCCCGCGCCGCCAGGGCCTGCCCCCGGTTCTCGACGGCGCGGTGGAGTTCGAGCTGCACCATGACTTGGCGTGCGAGCGCCCTCAATCCGCTCCGCTGCCCGTCGTCGAGCCCGTGCGGCCTCGGCGCCGTGTCGATCACGCAGAGTGTCCCGAGGGTGGCTCCCTCCGGGGTGTGGAGGGGTGCCCCGGCATAGAACCGCAGATGCGGCTCGCCGGTGACGAGGGCGTTCCCCCAAGTGCGCGGGTCCTGCGTCAGGTCCGTGATGACGAGCAGGTCGTCGGCGCCGAGGGCATGGGCGCAGACCGATTGATCGAGCGGCGTCTCGCAGGGGTTGAAGCCGATGCGCGCCTTGAACCATTGCCGGTCCTTCGCGACGAGGCTGACGAGGGCGGTCGGCGCCTCGCAGATCTGGGAGGCCAGCAGCACGATGTCGTCGAAACCCTGCTCGGGCTCGGTATCGAGGATGTCATACCCGTCGAGCGCCGCCAGGCGTTCGGCATCCGCCGCGAGTTCGAGACCGGTCGGTGAGGATGTCACAAGCTGGGATCGGCTTTCGGCTGACTCGCGCGGATCTGAGGTTGCCCGGGCGTCGCATCGACATTGTCTAACACATCCGGCTCGAACAAGTGCGGCCGGCCTTCATTCAGTGGAACGAAGCATTCATCCCGTCACGGCGACCATGAGGTGACGGTGACAACACGGTCGGAACCGCGGAGCCGGAGAATACCGATCGCGGCCCTTCGGAACCCGCTCGTGGCGCCGAGGCTTGCCAACCTGCGCCGGCACGCCGTCCGGCTGGGAGATTGCCATCATGGCGAGCGATACCGAGAGACATCAGGCCCTGCTCACCGCGCTCAAGGCGGCCCAGGGCAAGGGTGACGGTTCCTTCGAACAGGCCGTCACGAGCGCCTTCGAACACGTCTTCGAGCATCTGGAGCGGCTGAACGCGGTCAGCGGACCCGACGAGGAGCGGCCCCTGCATCCCGGTGAATCCTCGACCCTGCGATAGGCCTTGCCGGGGCCGGTCGCCCCATCCGTCTCGGGATTTGGGCGGCCGTCCATCGGACGGCGCGTCACCATGCGGAGGGATGCCGCCTATCGCGGCAATCGCAGGATCCGGGGTCGCCAGATGCCGAGCACGACGTTCGCCGTCGCGATCGCCAGCAGCAGCCAGAGCGTGTTGCGCTCCGGCCCGAGCGAGGCGGCGAGCGTGGCGGGATCGACCCGACCGGCGAGCGCCCCGGCGCTCTGCTCGGCCTCCTGCCGCATCGGCCCCTCCACGTAGACGAGCACGCCTTCGAACATCAGGACCCCGGTGGCGAGCTTCAGCCAGGCCCAGCCCGCGTTGAGGAAGGCGCGATTGAGCGTCATCGCTAGCAGCCCGGAGACCAGCATGAGCGCGAGGCTCGGCAGGACGATCCAGGTGGCGACGGCGCCCATGGCCCCGCGCGAGGCCGTGTAGCCGACCAGTTTGCTCGGCGGGGGCGCGACGCTCAGCATGACGATCAAAGCCGCCATCGCCCCCATCAATCCGGTCGCCCCCATCGTGTGGAGGAATTTCATCGGGCGCCGCCACATCAACACGCCCTCCGCTGCCGTCGGTGCCCTCGGGAGAGTGGGCGGTCTCAGCCTCCGGCGACCACCACGAGGCGCTGGACGTCGCCGCGCAGATACGCCTGCAGGAACTTCTCGTAATCCCTGAACGAGACGCAGCCATTCGAGGCCCCGTTCGCCCCCAGCATGTAGGTATGGGCGAGTAGACCGACGCGACCATGCACGGCCTCGGGACCTCCCACGGGATTGAGGCGCAAGGCGCGAACTCCATGGAAGGGCTGCTCGCGCTCGGTGATATCGTAGGTCCCCACCGGCGTCGGTCCCTTCATGCGGACATGGACGTGGTTCGGATCGTCGATACTGTCGCCGAGTCCCGAATGCGCCTCGAGCTTCTCTCCGTTCGGGAGCGTCACCACCTTGGCGCGGATGTCGTAGATCGCGACGCCGCCGGTGCCGGCATTCGGCACGACGCTCAAGGCCCTGCGAAATACGGTGTCGACGGGCTTCGTCTCCAGGGCCGCGTAGGCGAGGCGCGGCGGATCCGAGCGTTCGAGACCGAGCAGCTTCTCGAAGAACGAGCGCGTGTCCTCGGGCGGTGCCGCCGCCACTTGCGGAGCCCGGCGCGCGGCGAGGCGCGGGGCCGGCGAGGCGGCTCTGCCGGTGCGGAACTCGGGCGGACGCGGCACCGGAAGGGGGACCAGCCGCGAGGCCAGCGCTGCCGGGGCCGGCATGGCAGCGTCCGGGATCGACGGCGCGGATTGGTTGTCCGGCGGCGAAGGCTCAGGGGCGGCCGCGTAGGTTGCGACATCCTGCGAAGGAGCGGACGCCTCGCCCTGGTCCGCGATGAGCAGGTCATCGTGGGCCTTCGTCGCGATATCGGCTGCGGTGGCGATGTCGGAGGCAGCGGAACCGTCCGACGTCGCCATCGTCGGCGAAGCGGCCGGGTCGAGACGGGCGAAGGACGGAAGCTGGGACCGATAGGAAAGGCCGGCCATGCCGCCGCCGAGGACGACCACCATCGCCAGGACGCCTCCGATGGGACGACCCGACCGCGCAATCATGGAAGTCCGGGGAGCTTCAGCCATGGTCAGGGCCATCCGCCATTCTGGGTTGGCGTGGTTGCCACCCCTTCCTTCCGCGCTGTCAGCTGCGCAGGTGACGGAAAGACAAGTAATGATCCGCCACGAATTCTGTCTAATCCGAGGGGGTCGGCATTTCTGTGGCTGGATTGCGCCAACTTTGAGGACCAAGGAGAATCGCTCTATTGCCCCGGCCAGGGCGAAATCGGACTGCCAATTCCCCGTCGACTTTCGGATGCCCGCCGCCAAGCCGCTATGCGGCCGGACCGATCGCGCCGGCATCCCGGCCCGATGCGCTCTGCGGCAAAATTGTATCCTTTCGTTCACTTTCCTTCAGGTGACACCATAAGGAGTTGCGGGCATTCCAGAAGTCGGGTTGATATCGAACACTGCTGGCAGGCAGTCCTCGAGCGCCAGCGGCAGGAACTCTGAAGTCTCGCTCGCTCGCAGCCGAAAAGCGCCCATGGCCAGATATTTTATCCATCTGCAACTTCGCGGCGATCAGATCCTGGATACCGAGGGCAGAGAGTTCGCCACGCTCGACGCGGTTCACAAGGAGGCGGTTGCCAGCGCGAGGCAGATGATCGCCTTCGACCTGATGCAGGGGCTTCCGCTCAGCGAAGCCTTGGACGGCGTCATCGACATCTGCGATGGAGGCGGGGCAACGGTCGCGTTCGTGCCCTTTCCTCAGGCCGCAGAACTGCGCGTGATCCAAGGTTCGAGCATTCTGTCTACTGACTCAATGGCGACTTGGACCAACTGAAATTTGTCGGACCATCGGCGCGAGCAGCAAATTTGTCGGCGAGTTCCATGATGCGCCGATTGGCTTCCTCGACGGTCGCATAAGCTTCGGCTCCGAGAACGACGTTGGCCGGCCCTATGCAGACCGCCAGCCAGGGGAGGCTTTCGGCCGGTGGCTCGTAGACGATGAATGCGTAACCGCCTGCGGAGTGCTTGTGGTATTCGACCAACATGCGTTTCCTCCGCGCAGAGACGTCGGAAGAACGCTATCGGCTACAGCGTAGGCGTACAAGGCCGATTGATACCGTACACATGATGCTTACGCATGACTCGCATTCGACTGTCGGCTCTTGGCGCTCGTCTCACGATCTGCCGTAGGTTTACGTCGGCATCCTTTTTCTCTGCGCTGCATCCTGCTCCGTGCGCCGCGTCCTCGAACCGGCAGCGGCACCGCTCCGGCGCGAGCGTTCCGGCGCCTGCCTTCCGCTGGCGTCAGATCGCCAATCCGAGCTGGCACGGTCCCTCGGGCTGACCATGATGCAGGCCCGACAGGGACACGCCGAGAAGGCGGACGCTGCGTCGGAGCGGGAACACGGTGCGGAGCAGGCCGAGGACCGAGTGCAGCATCGCTTCGCGCTCATTGATCGGAACCTCGAAAGACTGCGCCCGGGTGATCTGGACGAAATCCGAGAACTTCACCTTGAGCGTCACGGTGCGCCCTGAAACGTTCTTGGCGGTGCAGGACGTCCAGACCTTGTCGATCAGCGGCTCCAATCGCCCGGCCATGGCGTCGAACCCGTTCAGATCCTCGGAGAAGGTGCTCTCGGCCCCCACCGACTTGCGGATGCGATGCGCGCGCACCTGTCGCTCGTCGATGCCGCGCGCGACCGAGTGGTAATAGGGCGCCGAACTGCCGAAGGCCGCCTGCAATTCCGCCAGCGAGCGGGCCCTGAGGTCGCGACCGGTGAGGATGCCGAGGCGCTTCATCTTCGCTTCGGTGACGGGGCCGACGCCGTGGAACCGTCCGATGGGCAGATCCTCGACGAAGCCCGGCCCCATCGCGGGCGTGATCACGAACAGCGCGTCGGGCTTGCGGAAGTCCGAGGCGACCTTGGCGAGGAACTTGTTGTAGGACACGCCCGCCGAGGCGACGAGGCCGGTCCGCGCGAGGATGTCGGCCCGGATGACCCGCGCGACTTCCGTGGCGGTGGCAAGACCCTGCAGGTTCTCGGTGACATCGAGATAGGCTTCGTCGAGCGCCACCGGCTCGATGATCGCGGTATGCTCGGCGAACACCGCACGGATCTCCTCCGAGATCCCCCGGTAGACCTCGAAACGCGGTTTGACGAAGACCAGGTCGGGACATAGGCGCCGGGCCGTGACCGAGGCCATGGCCGAGCGCACGCCGAAGACCCGCGCCTCGTAGCTGGCGGCGGCCACGACGCCACGCTCGCGCGAGCCGCCGACCGCCAGGGGCCGACCGCGCAGGGCCGGATCGTCGCGCTGCTCCACGGACGCATAGAAGGCATCCATGTCGATATGGATGATCTTGCGGACGGGGACGTCGTCATCGGGGCTCGACATCGCATCGGGCTGTCGGTTGGATGGTCGGAGACGGGACGTGCTTCTCGTTCGGTGTTTGTTCTTCCTGCATCCGGGGCTCCCGGTCAACCGGCGGGCAGCGGCGCATGCCAGGCTCTCAATAGGTAATCCGCGCCAGGGCATCGCGCGGCCCCGCCCCCATCGATGCCGGGGCGGCCCACGCATCGGCCATCGGCCCGAACAGCTTTCATGCCTTCAACGAGACCGCCCGCCGGACTTTGCCGACGGGCGGTCGCGGCGGTTCAGACCGGTTCAGTGCCGTGGTTGGGCGGGCGAGGTCGAGTGGGCCATGAAGAAGCGCATCATCTCACGGCTGGCATCGGGACCGCGCGGGTCGGTGTAGCTGCCGTCCGTGCTCCCGCCGGACCAGGCATGCCCCGCCCCATGCAGGGCCCAATGCTCGACCATGGCGCGTCCCGAGGCGCTCGATTGGACCGTGCGGGTGAAGCTCATCCCCTGCCCGGATTCTCCCTGGGTCACGACGCGGGTCAGCGTCTCGCCGGACAGCGCCTGCGCGATGACCTGCTCGCCGTTGACGGGGCACACCGTCCTGTCGGCATCGCCGTGGAAGACGATGGTCGGCACGCCGGTCCCGTCCTTCCGCGCCGCAGGGGTGCCGCCGCCATTCATCGCCGCGAAGGCGGAGGGCATGTCGCGAGCGGCACCGCAGGCGAGCCCCGAATGGACGCCGATTGCCGCGAACACGTCGGGATAGGTGGACGCCATGATCGCGGCCGCAGCCCCGCCTGCCGACAGGCCCGCCGCGTAGACCCGGCTCGGATCGGCCAAGAATTCCTTCACCACCTCCAGGGCGATTCCGGCGATCAGCGAGGGTTCGCCGCGGTCCCGCTGCTGGTCGCTCGCGTTGAACCAGTTCCAGCATTTCTGCATGTTGGCCGATTGCGGCTGGCCGGGATACGCCACCAGGAAGGTCTGCTCCTCGGCCAATTCGTTCATGCGGGTGCCGGCGGCAAAATCGTCCGGGTTCTGGGTGCATCCGTGCAGCATGATCACCACGGGAAGTGCCTGGCCGGTATAACTGCTCGGGACGTAGACCTTGTACGAGCGACTGCCCGCCGCGTTGGCGAAGCTTCGCTCCTCGAACCGCGCCCCCGCCGGCACCGCGACGGTGACGCCACGCGACGATCCAAGTCCGCCGCCGAGCCCCGCGCCCAATCCCCCGCCGAATTCCGGCATGGCGCCCATCTTGGGGAAACGCTCGCGCAGGCTCCGTATCGTCTCCGCGAGACTCGGCCGCGCGAAGGCTTTCGCATGCGCGGGTGCCTCTTCGGTGTCCGGTCCGATGCCCGGAGCGGTCCAGGCGCCCCCGGAGAGGGACGGCGCCACCATGTCGATGGTCGCGCCAACGTTCGATGCCTCGGGGACGCTGCCCGCCCGTGCGGGCGTCCCGGAGGCGGGCCTGCCCTGAAGCAGGGCCATCGCCTCGTTCAACTGGCCGGCGCGGGTGAGACGGGTCACCTCGCTCATGTCGATCTTGGAGAAAACGGTCATGGTCACGATCCTGGATTGAGAGAGGGGGGGACGGCGTCCCGCACGTGTCGTCGCGAAAGGTCAGGCGATGCGGTCGGCCAGGGCTGCCTTGACCGCAGGACTGGCCTGGAATGCGCCGAGCACCTGCACCGAGGCGATGGCTTCGCGGGCCAGTTCCGGCGTCACGTCGACGGCGATGCTGGCGAGGCCGAGCACCTGGATATGGAGAGGCATCCCGGCATCCCTGGCGGCCTCGAGGTCGCGGATCGTGTAGTGGGACAGGCCGATGCTGAGCTGCTTGCGGGCGACCGATTGCTTCACCGCGTCACCCTGCCGGTCGAGCTGGTTGCGCACGGCCGTCCGGATGAAATCGGCGCGGTTGGCGTAGAAACCGTCCCGGACCAGGAGGTCGATCTGGCCGAGATCGACGAAGCCGAGATTGAGGGTCAGCTTCTCACTGTCGGGCGCCTTGGGACGAAGGTCCCGAACATTGTCCGCCATCTACCGCACTCCACAAACCATCCGGCTGGATGGTCTGGAGATGGTATCCAGATAGAAAAGCACAAGGGCATGTCGTCGCCGGGCCTCGTTCGGGTCGTTCGGAAGCGGCGTTCCGGCGGGCGATGGCCCTGGCTCGGCACAAGGCATTCCTCACCCTGTGCGAAAGCTGGAGCGGCAGCCGAGGCGCTGTCGAGGGGATGGCACCTAGACCAGCCGTGCGAGACTCACTGTGCGAGACTTGCTGTGCATGACGACGGATCGCGCCATGGCCATCGATCCGAAAACATCGGATAGCCGTTGCCGTCGGCCGATCGCCATGGCGCATCTCCGGCGATGAAGTGTGGAGACGCCGGTGTCGCGATCGATTGCCCTGTGCCTGATCACGCTCGCGCTGATCCCCGTGTTCGGCTCCGCCGGATCAGCTCAGGACGCGGATGCGGAGGACGACCGACGCTGCCTCGATTACGGGACCACGCGCGGCACTCAGGCCTATGTCGAATGCCGCGTGACCCTGGAGCGCCGCAGCGACGAGGCCCGGCCCGCGCCGTATGGGGGTCGCATCGCGCCCCCGGCCGGGGAGCAGACCATTTCCGACGGTCTCGCGCTTTCGGAATGCGAACGCCGCGCACGACAGGTCGCTCCCTACCCGATCAAGCGCCGTGCGACGAGCTTCGTGTTCCCGGGCCGGGAGAAGCGCGCGTCCCTGTCCTTCGAGATCAACAAGCCCGGATCGTCCTCCGCATTCTGGAACGTCGACTGCAAGTTCGCCGGCAATGCCATGACCGATTTCAGCGCGCGCTGAGCCGGGCCCTCGACGATGCTCACGTTCTGGCTCGATCAACCGGTCTGGCTCATCTTCGGGTTTCTCGCCCTCTTCATATCGGCCTGGTGCTTCGTCCTGGTGGCGCTGACGAACGCGAAGCGGACACGCCCGTTCATCCTGTTCGTCGGCACCGGCATCGCACCCGCCTTCGTCGGCGTCGTCTCGGTGCTGCTCTCGCTGCTGATCGGCTTCGTCGCCAACGATGCCTGGGAGCGCCAGCGCCAGGCATCCCGCATCGTGCAGACGGAGAGCGGCCATGCCCGCGCCGTGTTCAACCTCAGCCGATCGGTGTCCAAGGATCTGCCGGACATCCGCATCATGCTGGCCGAATACATCGAGGCGATCGTCGTCGAGGAATGGCCGGCGATGGCGAATGGCGGGAATGCCTCACCCAAGGCGGATCTCGCCTTCGGCCGCCTGCTGCAGGCTGTGGTCGCGCCGAATTTCGATATCGTGGTGGGCAGGGCGAACCACTCGGCGCTGCTCGGCGCCGTGCTCAGCCTGCAGACCGCCCGCAGCGAGCGGCTCGCCCTCAGCGAGGTGGAGGGCGACGACAGCAAATGGGCGACCCTCCTCGCGCTCTCCGCCCTCACACTCCTGATCATCGCCTCCATCCATACGGAGCGCCCGCTGTCGCAAGCCATCACCCTGGCGATGTTCGGCATGGCGATGGTGATCACGCTCGGCGTGGTCGCCATGCACGAACGTCCCTTCGACGGGCCGCTCGCGCTCAGTCCGAGGCTTCTGGAGAAAGTCTATACGGTGGTCGCGCCGGGCAACTGACGTTGGACGGCGTGGCGACGTCATCCTCCCCGATACCGTATCGGGGGCGATGCAGTCGGCTCTCGATGGTACATCATCGTGCGCGAAAACCGGCGTCCACCTGTCGGGATGATGCTCGATCGATCCCGTCGATGCTTGATCCGAAGCCGGTTGCGAGCGAAACCCCACCGCTCCTCATTCAACGAGGTCCATGACATGCGCTCCAGCCGAAGACTGTCCGAACGCTGGCTGACGCTCGGGCTCTGGCTCATCGCCATCCTTTTCGCGTGGTTCCTGATCGGCCTCGGCTCCCTCGTCGTCGGCGACCTGCCGCAGGTCGAGAACCGCTACACCCTCGAACAATTCCTCGACGGGGCCGAGGACGGACCGGCCGCCGAATCCCTGAAGCAGATCCGCCGAGAGCTGGACGACAATCGGCGCCGGACGGAGCAGGAGCAGCTCGCCCTCGATGCCGCGCGCTCGGCCTCGGAGGCGGCGCGGGAGACCTTCGCCAACTGGCTGAAGACCCGCGACGCGACGCAGCGCGTCGACCAGGATCCCGACCTCATCGCACGCACGCAGACGCTCGATGCGCTGAAGGCTGCCGAACGGACCGTCGAGGAACGGCTGGAAGGTCTGGCGAAGGCCCGGCTGGATCTCTCCGAGCGGGAGGAAACCCGGATGAGGGCGGAGAGCGACCTGCGCGCGGCGGCCCAGGTCAAGCTCGACGCCGTGGAGCGTGAGCAGGAGCTGCGCGTCTTCGGATACCGCCTCGCCTTGACGGTGCCGCTTCTGGCGCTGGCCGGCTGGTTGCTCCTGAAGCGACGCCGGACCCGCAACTGGCCCTTCGTCTGGGGCTTCGCCTTCGCGGCGGCCTTCGCCTTCTTCGTCGAACTCGTCCCCTACATGCCGAGCTACGGCGGATACGTGCAGTATGGCGTCGGCGTCCTCGCCACCCTCATCGCCGGCCGGGCCGCGATCGGCGCCCTGCAATCCTACAACGAGCGCCAGAAGCTCGCGGAAACCCGCTCGACGGAGGAGCGTCGCGGCGAGATCGCGACCGATCAGGCGCTCCAGCGCCTCGCCAAGAAGTCCTGCCCGGGCTGCGAGCGGCCGATCGCCCTCGACGATCCGAGCCTGAACTTCTGCCCCCATTGCGGCCTCGGCGTCTTCGAGCGCTGCCCGGCCTGCGATCAGCGCAAGAGCACCTTCGAGCGCTTCTGCCGCGCCTGCGGAACGCCTTCCGCGCAGGCGGTGGACGTGTACTAGCCACGCGACGACAGGATGAGGTCCGGCGCTGCGCCGGACCGACCGGCTGAAGTCGCTATGACCGGGTTTGGGAGTCGGGGACTGTCAAGGGATTTCCCGCCGGAACCGTAGCGAACGGTCTTCGCTGGATCCGGAGCTAAGCGAGGGCAAATGGCGGAGAGGGGGACTGCCCTACTCATATGCGACAACAACCATTGTTGTTCGACAAGCTGTTGTTCGTCAATGGCTTAGCTATCATACCTTGTGCGAGCTTGTCCGTTGCAATCCACCTACACCCCACATAAAGTGTGGTTGAAAATGTGGGTGCTATGAGTTCGACGGACGCTTCAGGAAAACGAAAAGGTCGCCATCCTGAAAAGGCACTCACCGCCGTGCAGGTTCGGGCGCTCAAGGCTCCGGGTCGACATGCAGATGGCCATGGCCTCTACCTTGTTGTCGAGCCATCCGGCTCAAAACGATGGCTTCTGCGGATCGTTATCCAGGGTACTCGGCGCGACATCGGATTAGGCGGTGCCAGCCTTGTCACGCTGGCCGAAGCCCGGGAAAAAGCGTTCGCCTACCGTAAGCTTGCCCGCGATGGTGGCGACCCGCTCGCCGAACGGCGCAAGCCTGTCGAGACGATCCCGACCTTCGCCGAAGCGGTCATTCGGGTCTTCAAGGACAACAAGCCCTCGTGGAATAACGCGAAGCACGCAGCGCAGTGGAATACCACCCTCGAAACCTACGCGAATCCGTTTTTCGGGAGCCGGCGAGTGGATCAGGTCGAAACACCCGATGTGCTTCGCGCCCTGTCACCGATCTGGCTAACAAAGCCGGAGACGGCGCGGCGGGTACGCCAGCGCATTGGCACTGTCCTCGACTGGGCCAAGGCTGCCGGCTATCGCAGCGGCGACAATCCGATTGACGGGGTTAGCCGGGGACTGCCGAAGCAAGGCGAGCGCGCGGAGCACCATGCGGCGCTGCCCTATGCTGAGGTTCCCGCTTTCGTTGCGCAACTGCGCGGGTCGAGCGAGCAGGGTGAAGTCGCCCGACTAGCCTTCGAGTTTTTAATTCTGACAGCTGCCCGTACCAGTGAGGTGCTCGGCGCTGCGTGGTCCGAGGTCAACGACGCTGAAGCGCTGTGGACGGTGCCGGCAACTCGCATGAAGGCGGGGCGCGAGCACCGGGTCCCCCTCAGCAGTCGCGCGGTTGCGGTGCTGGCACGGGCGAAAGCCCTGGGTAGCGGCAGTACCCTCATCTTCCCTGGGCGGTCGGGCGTGAAACCACTGTCGAACATGGTTTTCCTGATGGCCCTGCGCCGGATGGCAGTGCCGATCACCGCCCATGGGTTCCGGTCGTCATTTCGCGACTGGGCAGCTGAGGCAACCAACCTGCCGCGCGAGGTTGCTGAGATGGCACTGGCCCATGCCGTAGAGAACCGGGTCGAGGCGGCCTATCGGCGAGGCGATCTGCTGGCAAAACGACGCGAGATGATGGAAGCTTGGGCGTCATACATAGCTGGCGCTACGATCTCTCATGACCAACAAAAAACAGCCTAGCGATGCTTTCCCTGAGCTACAGCCGAATTTTGGCATCAAGCTCTTTCGCGACAAGGCTACAGAAAAGGCGAGCACGCGTCGGGCTTACTTCATTCTTCGAAGTTTTGTCAGCTATGGAAAATCTGCGGTCGCCAAGGACAAATGGCGAGACAATCGTCAGCTGATCCTACAAAGTTTATGTCAAGTATCGGCCCGCTATTAGTCTGATAAGGAGCATGATGACAGGGCAGCTGCTGGCACCATCAAAGCTGAGCTTAGCAAGCTCAAACCACATGCAGATGCCCTGGTCCAAGGAATGGAAAGCCTCTCCCCCGTTGCCCGAAGAGGTCTAAGTGGCAAAACACTCAGCGAAATACTGAAGCTGCCATTATCCACGCGATCATTCAATGATGCCCTACTTGCGGTTAAAGACGTTCAAGCGTGCATCGACCTACTCGTCAGTCGCAAAGCAACAAAACAAACGCAAGCTTCGATACGCAATGCATGCGGCGCCATCGTCAGCGTTCGCGAGCGGCTTTCTGGTCAACCATTCTTGCGTACTTATGAGGTGACGAAACGAGGCGCAAACAGCAGGTTTACGACCGGGGAAAACGAGTTTTCGTCGGTAGATGCTTTGTTTGTTCAGGCGGCAATACAAGCCATCGATCCCACATTGGACTTACCTCCAATCAAAACGGGTCTGAGGGCGTGGTTCGCGTGGCAAAAGCAGCAGGCAGAAGCGCGCGACGAGGGCAAAAAGCGGCCATAACGCTGAACGAAGACACGATGAGCCATCAAAATCACGGTCAATCGTGTCCTAGGATTCGCTCGCAAACCGTCATGTGCGGTGGTTGATGTCCGACCCTGTCCAATAAGCTGGAGGGTCCGATGGATCAGTACGCCAAGCCCGAAAAACCCAACCCCCAAGGCTTCTTGCCCGACGGCTACGTTGCCTACCTGCCTACGCCGGTTGCGACGGCGCCGTTGAAGGCCGTGAAGGAGGGCTTCGCCCCGCACAAGCCGGTCAAGCCGAAGTCCAAGCCCGCGCCCATTGCGTTCCCGGCCGAGGGCTACGCCACCTACGCCCAGGTGCAGGCCCGCCTGCAAATCAGCAACAGCACGATGCACCTTTGGATCCAGCAGGATCGACTGCCAGCTCCCGTGCGCATCGGCGCGCGAGCGATGCGGTTTAGCGTCCAGGACATCCTCGACTACGAGCGCGCGGCCCGCGAGGCCACCAGGGTGGCGGCGGAGTAATCCGCCCCACCACCGCGTAAACCTGCACCGCACAGGCAACAACGAGCACTCTGGCAACCGGGAAACCAGCCAGCCGCTCTCTCACTCCCCTCACGAAAATCACCCCGCCACCAAAGCAACCGGCCTCCCGGCCGGCAGGGCAGCTATTGCCAAGGATCCCGCATGTCTGAACCCTACTACCTTAAGGCTCGGCGCCAGAACCGACGGCGACTGATCGGCCGGCTGGAGCACGGCAGCAACGCCGAGCGCCAGCTTGCTGCGACACTCGTTGCCTGCACCGAAGCCGATCCCTGCTTGAGCGGTGCCTGCACCGAGTGCGGCGGCCTTCTCCAACTCGCTGCCCTGGACCTAGCAAATCGGTTCGTTCGCGGGCCTGCACGGGCCCTGCGCGGCCGGATGACCATGATCACGGTGGTGCCCAGCTGGGGCTGCGTCCTGCCGCGCGAGCTTGATGCGGCCGTTTGCCGGCGGGTCCTCGCAGCGGTGAAGGCGGCCGCTGTGGCCAGCGGCATCACCCCCAGCATCTTCAGCCTCGACATCTCCTTCAACGAAGATCTGACCGGCAAGGGTCCCCTGCCGCACTGGTGCGTGCACGCGGCCGGGCTCGCGACCGATTGGTTCTCACCGGCTCAGGAAAGGCCGTTTCGGGCCGCATTCTCGCGATCCTCGTGGGTGAAGCGGCCGGTCTGGTTCGAACGCATCGATGCCAGCGGGGCCGCCGATCTCTACGCACTCAAGCCCGACCGTGGCCGGCGGGTGACCGTCTGGAACGAGCGCCGGCTGAACGCCGGCGGCGGTCCCAGCACCAAAACCTCTCCCCGTGGGTTGCGGGCGATTCAGGCCGATGAGCTGGCCATGGTTGAGCACCAGCTCGGCTTGGCTGGCCGGGTCATCGGGTGCGGAATCGACAACGATGCCGTCGAACGGGCTCTGGGTGGCTTCAACTGGGCGAGAGACGGGCCCTAGGGGCGATTAGGCGGGAGGGGGAACTGCAACCCCCTCCCGCCCTGACCAAGTCACCGTGCTCCCCGGCCTGCCCGGCGCCTACCCCACGCTGTCAGCGCAAAGCCCGTGCATCCCGTGCATCCCGTGCGTGAGCTGACCAAACACCATCCAATACCAGTCTGAGGACGGAATTAAAGGAACCATGATGTCGATCGATAGCGCCACGCCCAACGCGGGTATCCGCAAAATCAATCAGCTTTACGACGAGAGCGAACAGGTTTGGTACGACGTCTACGAGGCGCCGGGCATCGCTGACTGTCTGGTCACTGCCAATGTCCCGCGTGAAGACCAAAGCGTCGGGGCAGTGATCCGCCACCTCCTGCGCTGCGGGGCGGAACTGCCTCCGACCAACGAGCGTCAGGGTATCATCGCCGCCGCCATCGCATGTGAGGCTCCCATCGTCCGTCGTGCCGCGCGCACCGGCTGGCGCAATGGGGAAACCTTTGTGATGCACCGTACCGTTGTGTCAGGGCGCGAAAACGATGACGCCATTTTGCCGCCGAGCGGAGCTTTTGCCGGAAGCACCGGTCACATGCAGGACCGCGTTGATCTCGACGCGTGGCGCACGTTGATGCTGATCGCCCAGTACTCGACGGCGATGATGCTCGCGCTGGCTGCCGTGTTCGCCGGGCCCATCCTCAAGATTGCGCGACGTCCCAACTTCGCCTTGGTCCTGCACGGCCCGAGCCGGTCTGGGAAATCAACGGCGCAGCTCGCTGGTGCATCGGCCCTCGGCTACGGACAGGAGGAGGACCTCCCAAGCCTGAACGCTACACCCGCCGGGCTAATGGCAATTGCCGTGGCATTCAACGACCATGCGCTGCCGATCAACGAGGTTGGCACCGCGCGAGGCGGAAAGGGTAATGTCTACGATGTCCTTCGCGACGTCACCTATTCGCTCGGCAATGGGCAAGACACCATCCGCCACCCTAGCTGGACCGGTAGCAGTGGCGGGGAGGCCGCCACCTTCCAAGTGCTTCCGCTGATGTCTTCCGAGCATTCACCCGACGCGTGGGCAGCTCGCAAGGGCGAAAGCCGCGACGAGGGTGAAACGGCGCGCCTGATCGGGGTTCCGGTACTCTTCAATGGATACACGACGATCTTTGATCGGGCGCCGAAGACGTTATCTGCAACCGATCGTGCCTCGTGGGAGCAGGAGCAGTTCAAGCAGTTGCGCGAAGGACTACCGAATCAGCGAGGCTTTGCCTTCAAAGCGCATCTCGAATGGATGACTGCTCGGCCTGAACTCCTCCAAAAATGGGTGGGAATCCTTGTGGCACGCTTCGAGTCGGCGGTTGTGCAGGCGGATATGTCTCCCGTGAAGCGCGACATCGTGGCCAAGTTCGGTGTCCTGTACGCAGGTGGATACCTCGCTATCAAAGCGGGGGGCCTGCCGTTGGATAAGCTTAAGTTCGGCCAGGCAATCATTCGAGCTTGCCAGGCGGCACTGGCCGAGCTGCCCGATCCAATGGCTGAGCTGAAGCGTGATTTGGGGGTCATGAAAGCCAAGCTTGCGGGCGCCTCTGTCGTGGATACGGAAGCATGCACGGGCAAGCAGTTGCGGCTGATGCGGAGTACCGATGGCTTTCGGTCGCCCAAGAACACCGGGCATGCAATCGTCGTTCGTGCCCAGGTCTTCGCGGACTGGTTCCCATCGAAATTGCGGACCCGTCGGGTGCTGGAGTGGCTTGATACCGAAGGGTTCCTCGATCACGTCCGGGACCGGACCAACGGCCGTTCAAACCTTTGGGCACAGCGCCAGGTGACTTGGCCTGACGGGACCCGTCAGCACTCGATCAGCATCTATTTACCGGGTGGCTTCACCGATCTCGATCGCACCTAAGTTCAAATAGGAAGGCCCCGGCGCTGATCCTACAATCAGTGCCGGGGCCTTCCCCGTTTTATGCGGCGGTGCCCGGCGGACCGTCCTCAAGGCCATTCGCATTGATATTGGCGCAGACCTTGGACGTCTGAAAGGCCGACGGGCTTACCAAGCTTCAGGCAGCGGGAAATCGGGGGCACGGTAACGATAGACCCCACCCAAATCTAAGACGCGCGCATTGGCGACCCAACTGATCTAGGTCGGTTGGGGCATATGGAGCCGCATGCCTCGGCTACGCCCTACCCCGGCCTTCTACGGGGCGCCCCCTTTCCCTCACCACCGGAGGTGGCTGCCGGCGTTGCGTGCCCCCATCGGCAAGCGCCCTCGCCGTTGGCCGAGATGGCCTTCGTGGGCCCCCTGTGACGCCCTGAGGGGCATAGCGCCTACACCGGTGCCCCTTACACCTCGAAAATCGGTCGCATCGGCTTCTCACCGCCGCGCGCTAGCTCACGGTCATGGATCGCATTTTTTCTATGACCCGTGCCGCAGGGCTCGACCGCCTCGCTGCCTTCCTCGCGAATGAAGGGGCCGAATATCCCGGCGCCCGTAACATCGACCTCGGACCCGACGCGCGTTCGACGACCTCCGCCCTGTCGCCTTACCTCCGGCGGCGCCTGATCACCGAGTCTGAGGTCGCTACTGCGGCCATCGGTGCCTTCGGCGATGAGGGGGCCGAGCGGTTCGTCAGCGAGGTGTTCTGGCGGACCTATTTCAAGGGTCACTTGGAAACCCATCCCGCCGCCTGGACTGGCTATCTGGCGCTGGTCGCCGAGGGCCATGAGCGCCTTGCCGCCGAGCCGGGGCTGCGGCGGACCTACGCGGCTGCAGTCGAGGGGCGGAGCGGCATCGATTGCTTTGATGCTTGGGCCCTCGAACTCATCGAGACAGGGTGGCTCCACAACCACGCACGGATGTGGTTCGCCTCGATTTGGATGTTCACCCTGCGCCTGCCCTGGGCCCTCGGGGCAGACTTCTTTATGCGCCATCTGGTCGATGGCGATCCGGCCAGCAACACACTCTCCTGGCGCTGGGTCGCCGGCCTCCACACCCGGGGCAAGCACTACGTCGCCCGCGCCGAGAACATCCGCCGATACACCGATGGGCGCTTTGACCCGGTCGGCCTCGATGAGTACCCCGACGCCCTCGACGAGCCGATGCCGCCGCGAGAAGTACCGTTGCCGCCGGCCGACGCAGCGCCAAACGGTGAGGTAGCGCTTCTCCTGCACCTCGAAGACTCGCACCCGGAGAGTCTGTCCCTCGGTACCGCACAGGTCGCCCGCATCGGCGGCCTCGTTGTGCACGCTGACGGCGCTTCTGATCGGGTCAAGGCTGCGGATGACGCCGCGATGGCCGATGGCTTGGCTCGTGCCGAGGCCCATTTCGGATGCCAGGCATCCCTAGTCGAAAAGGACTGGGCCAGCGGCCTGCCGATTGTGACCGCCCGGGCCCCGGTCGGGCCATCGGCGATGGCGCTGCCAGAGGATTGCCTGCGCCTTCGACGGGCCTGGGATACGGCAGCCTGGCCATTGGCGACCGGAGGCTACTCACGGATGAGGAAGGCAATCCCTCGGCTCTTATGAATGTCAGCCGATTGACTGATGTGTGCTTGCCGGGCTTGCCTTAACAGGAGCCAATAGACTTTCCGGGCGGTCGCCCCCAGAGTACCGTGAGGCCAAGACCGCTCTTCCTGGCCTATGCGGCACCGACAACCGGGATGTCGGCGATCCGGGTAGTGTAGCGCGGCGAACGCATGTCGAACCTTGTGGACCACGTTCGCTGCGGCCCAAAACCCGCCGTGCCGGGCACCACCGCCCCACGCCCCCAACGGCGGTTGCAGGCGTCGAGAGCATCCATCAGCGCCCCACCTCGCTCACGGTCGAGACCCGCGAACAGCGCCCGCTGTGAGGCTGGCAGGGGCACAAGATCGACGGTGATGACCCCTGCCTTCGAGTATCGATAGCCGGCCTTCCAGATCCGTCGCGCGCCCGCCGTCGCCGCCTTGATTAGAACCAGGGTATCTGACGTCGCCTCGGGCAGGGTGACAACGGTCGAGGCGGATCGTTGGGGGTTGCCGGTGTCATGCTCCGAGGTATGGAAGAACACCGTCACATGATCAGTGCCCAGCCGTTCCCGGCGAAGCTTTTCACCCAGTCGGGTAGCGTGGGCTGCCACAGCCTGCTCCATCGTGGGGAGGTCCTCGACCCGGTTCGAAAAGCTCCTGGTGACCGCGCAGCCCTTGCGCGTCGCTGCAACCGTCTCGAGGCTCAGGCAGGCCCGGCCGCGTAGCTCGTGGATGATCCGTTCCCCTACGACGGTCAGCGCCCGCCGCACCGGCCGCGGATCGAGGTCGCGCACGTCGGCGACGCTGTCACAGCCCATCGCCCGCAACTTCGCCTGCGAGGCCCGGCCGATCCCCCAGACCTCTTCCAGGGCCGTTCGGCACAGCCAGTGCGCCCGCTCATTGTCGTCCGACAGATCGCAGACCCCGGCCAGCGCAGGGTTCGTTTTTGCGAGATGGTTTGCGAGCTTCGCCAGCGTCTTCGTCGGGCCGATGCCCACGCAGGTTGGGATGCCGGTCCATCGGTGAACGGTCGCACGGAGATCGCGCGCCAGTTCGAGCCGGCGGGCCGGGGCGATATCGCTGAGGTCAAGGAAGCTCTCGTCGATGCTGTAGATCTCGACCCGTGGGCTGAAGCGCCGATAGACCTCGTTGGCGCGAGCGCTCATGTCTCCATAGAGGGCATAATTGCTGCTGAACACCCGGACCCGTTCGGCCCGGCACAGCTCCCGAATCTTGAACCAAGGCTCGCCCATGCGAATGCCAAGCGCCTTCGCTTCAGCCGTCCGCGCGATGGCGCAGCCATCGTTATTGCTCAGCACGATCACCGGCACGGATCGCAGCTTGACGTCGAAAACCCGCTCGCAGGAGCAGTAGAAGCTGTTGCCGTCGATCAGCGCGATGGCCCGGCTCATCCGCGTTGCGCGCGCCGCCGAGGGTTTATGCTGGCCGACACAACGCCCCAGACCTCGACCACGGCACTGGGTGACAGATTAAAGGCGGGATAGCGTGGGTTGGCAAAGGCGAGGCTGACTCGGTGCCCCTGCCGATGCCAGACCTTGAACGACCGCTCCCCATCGACATCGACCATCACGACGTCGCCGTTCTGCGGCTCGAGCGAGCGGTCAACGATGGCTAGGTCGTCGTTGAAGAGACCCTTCCCAATCATGCTGTCGCCGGCCACCCGGACGAGGAAGGTGGCAGGCCGATTCACGATCAGCAAGCGCTGCAGATCGATCTCTTCCTCGATAAAATCGTCGGCTGGGCTCGGGAAGCCGGCCGCCACTGGTCGGGCCAGCAGCGGCACGGGAATGGGGTAGCCGAGGCTGATGCCGTAGACTTGCACGGATGGGTTCCTTTCCGCTGGATTCGGAAAGGAACATACCAAGAACATCATCGCCGACCAGGTCAAGCTCTTTGGTGGCTTGCCTGCCAACCGGGGCGATCAGTGGCGGGCTTTGTATGCCTCCACTGATACCTCGACGCCGTCCTGATACGGCTGCAGGATGCATCCAAAATATCGAGCAGCTGAGGTTATTCTTTGGTGGCGATTTCTCGGAATGGCTTCAAAAGCCTGTCTCGGAAAACGAGCCCCTCGATTTCTGTAGGAGTAGCCCTTGGTCCAGCTGCGTATCCATCACGAGACCACGTATCGTTACCGACAGCCAGTCAGTCTGGGGCCGCATCGGCTGATGCTGCGACCGCGCGAGACACGTGACCTAAAGCTCGTGTCGAGTGTCGTCACCGTGACGCCGGATGCGACGATCAAATGGGCCAACGACGTTTTCGGAAACGCTGTGGCGACCGTCACCTTCGCGACGCCTTCCGATATCCTCGTCATCGATAGTGTCTCCTGCGTCGAGCTTTCCGCGGTCGCCTATCCGGTTTTTGACATGGCGGCCTCGGCCATTTCATTTCCCTTCCGGTACTCCGACGACGACTGGACCGACCTGGGGGCACTAGCGATACGGCAATATCCCGATGGCGACGACATGCCATCTTGGGCACAGAGGTTCGTTGCGGGCTACCCCACTGACACCTTGTCGCTGCTCAAGGACATCAATGCCGGCGTCGGCAGCACAATCGCCTACCAGGCCCGAGAGGACGAGGGCACGCAGTCGCCGAGCCAAACGCTGTCGCTGGGCATGGGCTCCTGTCGGGATCTAGCCACGCTCTTTGTGGAAGCGGTTCGCAGCCTGGGCTTTGGCGCCCGCGTCGTATCGGGCTATCTCCACGATTCAACGCGCACCCTGTTAGGCTCGGCTGATGCTGGGTCCACCCATGCATGGGGCGAGGTTTACCTGCCGGGTGCAGGGTGGGTTACCTTCGATCCGACCAACCGGAGCGTCGGAGGTGCGAACCTGATCCCAGTCGCCGTCGCACGCGACATTCGCCAAGCCATGCCAGCGACCGGCAGCTTCATCGGATCGGCCGACGCATTCTTAGAAATGTCGGTTGCTGTAAACGTTGATTCCTGACCGCCAATCAACGTCGGGAGGGTCTGGCAGAGCTGATACGTTTGCTTTGCGAATTAACGATTCAATAAGCCATCGGGCAAACGTCACCCAAGGCTATTGCATAGCAGATTGCCATATTCAGCCTAATTAAGACATCGCTATTGACCTATGTCTCTATTACAGGCCAATGTTAGCTTGTTGGTAGTGTGGATCCAACAAGCGGCTTCAAGTCGCGGAGATCGCGCCACTGACCATGACGATTTGCCCCTGCGGCAGGTTCTTCAAAGGTGGAACACAGTTGGCTGCTGTCAGTTCGCGTGCCGGGGAACGACTCCCTGGAGAACCATTTCCGTTGCAAGTCAGATCACGCGGGCTGCGTTTTCTCGTCGCCGAAAGCGAGCCGCCGAAATCACGCGAAGAACGGCGCGACAGTGTCGGCCGGTCGTCCGGCGATACCTACCTCGACATCCTCGCCCACCTCGCCCCTGGTGCTGCCTGCGATAGAATCCGACCAGCCGACGCGGACAGCGATCTGCTGTCGGGCGGGACCATCAGTGACTACGACGCTGTCTTCCTGACTGGATCGCCGCTGGCTCTGTATAAAGAAACGCCCGAGGTCAGACGCGCCGTCGCCCTCATGCGGGCGACCTTCGCGTCGGGCACGCCTGCTTTCGGCTCCTGCGCCGGCCTGCAGCTTGCCACGGTCGCGGCGGGTGGAACTGTCCGACCAAACAGCTTAGGACCCGAGGCCGGCTTTGCCCGCCGCATCACCGCGACCGATGCCGGACGTTTCCATCCTATGCTTTGCGGCCGACCTATGGCCTATGATGCGCCGAGCATCCATACCGACGAAGTCGAGACTTTGCCGGCAGGCGCCACCCTATTGGCCGGCAATCGGGCTACCATGGTCCAGGCTGCTGAGATCCGTTGTGATGGTGGAGTATTTTGGGGCGTGCAGTATCACCCTGAGATCGGCCTTGATGAGGTTGCCGGTGCCCTTCGCCGCCAAGCCGACTCCCTAGTTGAGAATGGGCTCGCCCGCTCGACCACCGAGGTCGAGGAACAAGCAGTACTGATCGGGGCTCTCCACCGTGAGCCAGAGCGTCGCGATCTCGCGTGGCGACTGGGACTGGACGATCAGGTCACCGACGCCAACCTACGGCTGACGGAAATCCGAAACTTCATCAACGCCTTGTTGCAGCACGGGCGGTCGATGCGTTTATGACGGTCGTGGGTTTGCTGCAGGTACGGCATCAGCGAATGAGTGATTTCCTGATCATAGCGGTAGAGCAGTCACTTCATGTCCAAGGGCGGCAGCGATGCGATAACCAGATCGGTGGCCTAACGTACTGATTGGTTCGGTAATCCTGTGCGGAGGCGTTTGGCCGCGCATTCCGACGTTGATATCGGGCGTTGTTGAGGTGGCTCTGGTGGTGGATGCGCCAAGTCGTTCACGGTTAGCGTCCAAAGGTTTGTCGATGCGCGGGGAAGAGAATTACGGCCCGGAACAGCGAGCGGCAGCGCTGGAACGGCAACGTACCCTCAAAATGGCCCGGTCCGCCCATGCCTACGTCCGGGGCAACACCTTGAAGTTCTATGAGTGGTTGGACGGCCTAGCACAGGGCACTCTGCCTGAGGGGCCGCCCGTCTGGATCTGTGGCGATTGCCACGTGGGCAACCTTGGCCCCCTCGCCGATGCGGACGGTCGGGTCGATATCCAGATCCGCGACCTTGACCAGACCGTCATCGGCAATCCGACCCACGATCTCGTGCGTCTCGGCCTTTCGCTTACCAGCGCAGCGCGTGGCTCGGACTTACCTGGCGTCGTTACGGCTCAAATGCTGGAAGAAATGGTTCGGGGTTATGCTTGGGGTTTGGGCGGACGAAGCCTGAACGAATCACCGCCAGAGCCCGACGTCGTTCGTACAGTCCGTCGTCGTGCCCTAGGCCGGCAATGGAAACACTTAGCGCGTGAGCGCCTAAGGGACATCGAGCCGTCTATCCCGCTTGGTCGAAGGTTCTGGGCACTCGATGCCGAGGAGCGGGCTGCGCTCGGCGACGCCTTTCGGGATGACGCCGTGCGTCGGCTTGTACTGACGCTGAGCGGGCGCAGCGGAGAGGCCGACGTTCGCCTCATCGATGCTGCCTATTGGATGAAGGGATGCAGTTCCCTTGGATTTCTGCGCTATGCCGGGTTGGTGCGCATCGACAATCCGGGTGGCAAACGCAAGTTAGCTCTTGTGGACCTCAAAGAGGCGGTCGCCTCGGCAGCGCCGGTCTCGACGGGCGTGGAGATGCCTTTGGATCCAGCCGAGCGTGTCGTCACCGGAGCACGAGCACTCTCACCAAATCTGGGTGAGCGAATGTTACCCATGCGCCTCCTCGGCAAACCCGTTGTGATGCGCGAGCTCGCGCCGCAGGACACGAAGCTCGACATCGATCAGTTCTCGCGCCAGGAAGCCGTCCGGGCGGCCCAGTACCTCGCCTACGTGGTGGGCAAAGCACATGGGCGGCAGATGGATGAGGCGACGTGTGTCGCTTGGAGGAGCGAAGTCACACGGGGCTCTAGCGAGGCCGATGGAGCTCCGTCCTGGCTATGGTCGAGCGTGGTGGAGCTCGCCGGTCGGCACGAAGTTGGATACCTTCAGCATTGTCGTCGCTATGCCGACAAGCAGGCTGCGTGAAGTCGCTCGTCCAGTCCTTGAAAAGAGCATTCAGCCGTGATTGCTTTAATGATCGAGTATACCTTTCTGATAAAGCCGATGAGAACCGCCCCTGTTGTGCGGAAATGAAGTATGGCGTCGTGCAGGTATGAAGCTGCACCCTATGTTCGCTTGAATTCAACCGCATTGGACATGCAGGTGCTTGCAGTTTGAGGCTTTGATGGAACGAAAGGGGGATCGACGTACCCGCATGCCACACGCGAAAACTCCGGAGTGCGAAGATAACCGTAGGACTTGTGGTGGTTCGACGTTGCATCGGGACGTAAATAGGCGTTTACGACGCGGCGGTCAGCAACACGCATGCCAGCGTTGTTCGGTCCGTAATCTGTTTCCAATTTTCCCATTATGGAGACGATGTCATTGCTATCTGTAAGGTTCGTCCAAGCCAAGACGTTATTAGGCACCCGCAAGGCTCCATGCTCAGCCTCGAACTTGAGCTTCACCTTTGCCAGGCCTAGCGGTGCGGCAGCGGTTACGAGGTGTTCGACTTTAACCGACGAATCCTCCTGCTCCAGCTGCATCAGCGCATCGTAAGCGATCACAGATCCCATCGAATGCGCGACGAGTAGGATGCGATGGTCCCGGAAGGCCTCAAGACGTTCTATCAGCCGCCTCCGGACAGCCCGAGCGAAACTTTGCTCGGCGTGGTAATGCCATAAGTCGTCGAAGCGGCTCTCCAGAATGACATCGTCTACGGGCGTGATGCCGGTGACTTCCTCTACGATGTCGATGCCTGCATAGACAGGCGCCAGCACTTCCTTGGCGGTAAGCGCGGGTGCCTCATCCCCACCCGTCATCGGCCCGATGCCGTCGTAGGGCCGGTATGGCTCGCGGTTTTCATCCTTGGTCAGCGGCGCGTCGTAACGCAGGTCGGCCCAGTAGACGAACTCGAAGGCAAACCGTGGGTCAGCGACCCCTTCGTTCCGGGAAAGGCCCTCGGCGATGGCCTCCTTCCACCACCGCGTCTTCTCGTCGGCGGGCGGCTTGTTCGCCAGACCGTGGATCCCAATGATGACTCGGCTGCGCTCCATGGAGTGCTGTAGTTCCCATTGACAGCGGCAGACAATCGCGGCCATCGACCCTGGTAACGCGAACTTCCTAACTTGGATGCGCTGCGGTAAACGTGGCAGGTCATCGCGGCACAGGATCGTTGAGCGGATCTGCTGGCCTCGTGGCCTACGGCCTCCGCATCTGCTTGCCGGCGCATGCCACCAGTTGTGAGAATGCCAGGGCTGCAGCTGAAGCCTGAACCCGGCTCGCGTACGGCATCAGCGAATGGGCGATTTCCTGGCCGTAGGCGTCGCGCAGCGACCAGCCCCAGCGCCCAAGCCGCTCCTCCATGACATCGAAATGCATGGCCCGATCTCCGCGCGTGCGTGTCGATGCCGGGCTGACCGTCGAGCCTACGCGTGGCCGTCGCGGCATGTCCGAAGCCAGGCCCTTGGAGGCAGGATTCTCTGATATCCACAGGTCGGCGGTATGCATCTTGACCTCCCGGCGCGGAACATGTGTTCTGTATATGTTCTCATTTACGGGGTGTCTACCATGATGGCCAATCACGTGGCGCAGATCGCTGCCATGACAGAGGCCGAAGTGACAGCCATCGCCTATTTGGAAGCGGCCAATGGCAGCGTCGACCATGCCCTTCGCTTCGCCGTCGAGGACATCCTGACTCTGGAAGGGCGGTTGGCCGAGGCTCTGCTCGCTGTGTCGTATGGCTATGTCCGAGGTGCGCTGAACGATTCGGTGTCCTGAAATGGAGCGCCTTTGCGACGTCAGGGCATCGCACATCGTGATCGTCTGCAGCCCATGCGACCGTCGAGGCATCTATCGTATCAGCCGCTTGCGCCGGACCTTTGGTGACCATGCCTCGATGCTGGACGTCTACCTCAGGCTGACGCAAACCTGTCGCTGGCAACGCGAGATCGGCACGCGGATGCCGAACCAGTATGGGATCGGGTGTCGGGCCAAGCTCGACACATCGGGCGAGGCGGTGGCTAGGGGACTGCCATCAAGGACATAAGCGATGTGCAATCTCTACAGCCTCGTGACTTCACAAGCCGAGATCCGCGAGGCCTTCGACGTTGCCCACGACCATGCCGGCAATCTGCCGCCGCTCACCGGCATCTTCCCAGATCAGATGGCGCCCATCGTGCGCATTGCCGGGAGTGAGCGCGAGCTAGCGATGATGCGCTGGGGCATCTCCGGGCCTAAACAGTTCGGGGAGCACCCGGTCACGAACGTGCGAAATGTGAAGAGCCCGCACTGGCGCCCCTGGCTCAAGCCTGATTACCGCTGCCTCGTGCCGGTCTCGTCCTTTTGCGAGTATGCCGATACCAAGCCGAAGAAGACTCCGACGTGGTTCGCCCTCGATCAGGATCGACCCCTGTTCGCCTTTGCCGGCATCTGGCGGCCCTGGACCGGCGTACGAGGCACGAAAGCTGAGAATCCCGACCGCGAGGAGGCTGAGCACCGCTTATTCTCCTTTCTGACCTGCGATGCGAATGGAGTCGTCGGCCCGGTTCACCCCAAGGCCATGCCGGTGCTTCTCACGACCGCCGAGGAATGGCGCACCTGGCTCGAAGCGCCGACCGAGATTGCCCTTGAGCTTCAGCGGCCACTGCCAGACGCCATGATGACAGTTGTTATGACCGGCGAGCGGCACGATGGCGGCTGGAAATAGAGCGGCCCAATAGTGGAATAGCGGCGAATCCGCTAAAAAGGCATCAGAGCTTAATGAGGGAGTCTCATGCGGCCGACGGCAATTTTACTTAGCCCGTAACGGTCCCGGCTTCAGGACTACCCTCCGCTAGCGCGGCGGCCACACGGGTGAACACAACGGTATCGAGCGTCACCGACCGCGAGAACTTATTTCGCGATGCTCGCCGTCCGACTGCTTGGCAGACAAGGTGAATCTCGCCTCCCATGCCCCCTTCCGACGGGTAGAGACGACCCGCCCAGCTTCTGATTACGTGTGGCGCTCCCGATGCCGTCACAAATCCGATAACGTCGCCCTCTGCCATTCCAACGAGAATGCGACCACGATGCGGCATCAGTGCCTCAGCGGGGCCGTCTGCATATGTGCCAGATACCGCCTCCCCGAACTGCCATAGTCGGATCTCGGCACCGGTCGCACTGCGCCACGTCCCCTCAAACATCGATACGTCCACACCTGATCGCTTAATCGACGCGGGAGCCGCAGCAGGTGAAAAACGCTAGCATGTTTCGGAGCGCCGCGACCGATCTGCCTCTGTCATAACGTCAAGCATGAGCTATGCTTCCAATGCCAGCCCCCCCGCGTCATGCCGGCAGTTTTAAACGATTGCAAAAGTGGTATACCACATGAACTATATCGCGCATTGACCGGTAGCCAAAGGGCAATCGCCGGGTTACCGACAGAATGGGTACGCCATGCACCGCCTCATCGCTCATTCGCAAATCCGACCATGACCAAGCATCCCGCCTTAGCGGCTACCAGTCTGGCCGATGCTGTTACGGAAGCCTACGTCGATCAGGCGAAACCGCCACTTACGCAGGAGCTTATTGAGCGGGTTCGAAGCGCGCTGATCAATGCGATTGATCCCCACGGCGGGACAGGATCGGGCGGTGACCCGCAGGACTGCATCAACGCCGCCCTGGACGCTTTCGAGTTGGAACTCCAGTCAATCGTCGGTCCACGGATCGCATCGCTGGATAAAGCCACTGGTGCGGTGACGATGAAACATCGGTCCGAAGGCGGCCAGCCGCTCCGGGCCTTCGGCGGCCAATAGGCCAAAACTGCACCATTCAACTCACGAACGAACGGAAACCGGATCGCCCATGAGTGAGGCCCCAGGGACAGTCAGGAACTTCTCCCACCCCGGCAAGGGACGCAACAAGGCCCGTGCCGTACCGAAGGGCCGCCAAGTCGAGCCACGCGCCAAGGTCGAGATCGAGGAACTCCTCGGAACGCGTTCGCGCCAACGCGACCTTCTGATCGAGCATCTTCACCTGATCCAGGACACCTATGGCCAGATCGGCTCGGGTCACCTTGCGGCACTGGCCGATGAAATGGGCTTGGCTTTCGCAGAGGTGTTCGAGACGGCAACCTTCTACGCCCACTTCGATGTCGTGAAGGAGGGCGACGCCGACATCCCGCTCCTAACCGTCCGCGTCTGCGACAGCATTACCTGCGCGATGTTCGGCGCTGACGAGTTATTGACGACACTCCAAATGGAGTTGGCGTCGGACCAAGTTCGCGTCGTGCGCGCCCCATGTGTCGGGTTGTGCGATCACGCGCCCGCGGTCGAGGTCGGGCACAATTTTCTCCATAAGGCCAACTTGGCATCCGTGCGGGCGGCCATCGACGCCGGTGACACCCACGCCCACCTGTCCGAATACATCGACTATGACTCTTACAGGGCGACCGGCGGATACGCGACGCTCGACCGACTCCGAGGCGGCGATCTTTCCGTAGACAACATCTTACAAGTGCTTGACGACGGCGGCTTGCGCGGTCTCGGCGGCGCGGGTTTCCCGACCGGACGCAAGTGGAAGTCGGTGCGCGGCGAACCTGGGCCGCGGTTGATGGCCGTCAACGGCGACGAGGGCGAGCCCGGCACCTTCAAGGATCAGCTCTACCTAAACACCGACCCGCACCGCTTTCTCGAGGGCATGCTGATCGGCGCCCACGTGGTAGAGGCCACGGACGTCTATATCTACCTTCGCGACGAGTACCCGATCTCCCGTGAGATACTGACGCGCGAAATCGCCCGGCTACCTGCGGGCGGACCGCGCATCCATCTGCGCCGCGGGGCCGGGGCCTATATCTGCGGCGAGGAATCCTCACTGATCGAGTCGCTCGAAGGCAAGCGAGGGCTGCCACGGCACAAGCCGCCGTTCCCGTTTCAGGTCGGTCTGTTTAATCGTCCGACCCTCATCAACAACATCGAGACGTTGTTCTGGGTGCGTGACTTGATCGAACGCGGCGCTGGCTGGTGGAAGAGCCATGGCCGTAACGACCGTGTCGGCCTGCGCTCCTATTCGGTGTCTGGACGCGTGAGGGAGCCGGGTGTGAAGCTTGCGCCCGCCGGCCTCACTATACAGGAACTCATCGATGAGCATTGCGGCGGCATGCTGGAGGGCCACACCTTCTCGGCCTACCTGCCGGGTGGCGCTTCCGGCGGAATCCTACCGGCGTCAATGAACGACATCCCGCTCGATTTCGGTACCCTCGAAAAGTACGGCTGCTTCATCGGCTCAGCGGCCGTCGTAGTGATGTCCGACCGGGACGACGTGCGAGGGGCCGCCCTGAACCTGATGCGGTTCTTCGAGGACGAGAGTTGTGGGCAATGCACGCCCTGCCGCTCGGGTACTCAGAAGGCCCGCATCCTGATGGAGGACGGCGTCTGGGACACCGAGCTTTTGGGGGAGCTCGCCCAATGCATGCGCGACGCCTCGATCTGCGGGTTGGGCCAGGCGGCCTCGAACCCCCTGAGCAGCGTCATCCGATTCTTCCCTGATCTCTTCCCGGCCCCCAAGGCGCTGGCTGCAGAATGATGGTCGCGATCACCCTTTCCACGCGCAAGCCAGGAGCGGACGCATGAGCAACGCCCCCGAAACGCACGGCGACAAATCCGCAGAACCCGAAATCCGAGCCGACGGTGCACAGGATGCCGGCGGCCCGGCGCAGGGATCGAAACCCGATGCCGGCGGCGCCTACTCGCAAGGGGCCAAGTCCGGGGGGCAGGCCGCCCCTGATCCGTCCGGGACGTTCGGATTGAGGGACGGCCCGGTCGCCCCGTCGTCGATTGCGTTCGAACTCGATGGTCGGCAGGTCGAGGCTCAGCCCGGCGAGACGATCTGGGCGGTGGCCAAGCGAATCGGGACACACATCCCGCACCTCTGCCACAAGCCCGACCCCGGGTACCGCCCGGACGGCAACTGCCGTGCCTGCATGGTCGAAATCGAAGGCGAGCGTGTCCTCGCCGCCTCGTGTAAGCGTACCCCCGCCATCGGCATGAAGGTGAAGTCAGCATCCGAGCGGGCGACTAAGGCCCGGGCGATGGTGCTCGAACTGCTCGTCGCCGACCAGCCGGAGCGCGAGACCTCGCACGATCCAACGTCGCATTTCTGGGTGCAGGCCGACTTCCTGGACGTCACCGAAAGCCGTTTCCCGGCGGCCGAACGCTGGAACGGCGACTTCAGTCACCCAGCCATGAGCGTCAACCTCGACGCGTGCATCCAGTGCAACCTCTGCGTTCGCGCTTGCCGCGAGGTCCAGGTCAACGACGTGATTGGCATGGCCTACCGTTCCGCCGATGCCAAGATCGTCTTTGATTTCGATGACCCGATGGGCGGCTCGACCTGCGTTGCCTGCGGCGAGTGCGTCCAGGCCTGCCCCACCGGCGCGCTGATGCCGTCCGCCTACCTGGACGCCGAGCACAACACCCGGACGGTCTATCCCGACCGAGAGGTCACTTCCCTTTGCCCGTATTGCGGCGTCGGCTGCCAGGTCTCCTACAAAGTCAAGGACGAGCGGATCGTCTACGCCGAGGGCGTGGACGGGCCGGCAAACCACAACCGACTCTGCGTAAAGGGTCGCTTCGGCTTCGACTACATCCACCACCCCCATCGCTTGACGGCACCTCTGATCCGACTCGACAACGTCCCCAAGGACGCCAACGACCAGGTCGATCCAGCCAACCCGTGGACGCATTTTCGCGAGGCAACCTGGGAGGAGGCGCTCGACCGCGCAGCTGGTGGCCTCACGACCGTCCGCGACACCCACGGTCGCAGGTCCCTCGCCGGCTTCGGCTCTGCCAAGGGCTCGAATGAGGAAGCTTATCTCTTCCAAAAGCTCGTCCGGCTCGGCTTCGGCTCCAACAACGTCGACCACTGTACGCGCCTGTGCCACGCGTCCTCAGTTGCCGCGCTGATGGAAGGCTTGAACTCTGGCGCCGTCACGGCGCCGTTCTCGGCGGCACTCGACGCTGAGGTCATCATCGTGATCGGTGCTAACCCGACCGTGAACCACCCGGTTGCGGCGACCTTCCTCAAGAATGCCGTAAAGCAGCACGGCGCCAAGCTGATCGTCATGGACCCGCGGCGGCAGTCCCTGTCGCGGCATGCCTTCAGACACCTCGCCTTCAAACCGGGTTCTGACGTCGCGATGCTCAACGCGATGCTCAACGTCATCGTTACGGAGCGGCTCTACGACGAGCAATACATCGCGGGTTACACGGAAAACTTCGAGGCTCTGAAGGAAAAGATCGTCGATTTCACGCCGGAGAGAATGGCCTTGGTCTGCGGCATCGACGCCGAGACCCTGCGCGAGGTTGCTCGGCTCTACGCTCGGGCCAAGTCCTCAATTATCTTTTGGGGTATGGGCGTCAGCCAGCATGTCCACGGCACAGACAACGCGCGGTGCCTCATCGCGCTGGCTCTGATCACCGGGCAAATCGGGCGCCCAGGCACAGGTCTGCACCCGCTACGGGGGCAGAACAACGTCCAAGGCGCATCGGACGCCGGCCTGATCCCGATGGTGTATCCGGACTACCAGTCAGTCGAGAAAGAGGCGGTGCGCAAACTCTTCGAGGAATTCTGGGGCCAGTCGCTTGATCCGAATAATGGGCTGACCGTGGTGGAGATCATGCGCGCGATCCACGCGGGCGAGATCAAGGGCATGTTCGTCGAGGGTGAGAATCCGGCTATGTCTGATCCCGACCTCAACCACGCCCGGCACGCGCTGGCCATGCTCGATCACCTCGTCGTGCAAGATCTATTTCTGACCGAGACCGCTTTCCATGCCGACGTGGTGCTGCCGGCGTCGGCGTTCGCCGAAAAGGCCGGCACCTTTACCAACACTGACCGCCGGGTGCAGATCGCCCAGCCGGTTGTCTCGCCGCCGGGCGACGCCCGCCAGGATTGGTGGATCATCCAGGAGCTTGCCAACCGGATGGGGCTAGTCTGGAATTACGGCGGGCCGGCCGATATCTTCGCCGAGATGGCTCGGGTGATGCCCTCATTCAATAACATCACATGGGAGCGTCTGGAACGCGAAGGTGCTGTGACGTACCCAGTCGACGCGCCCGACAAGCCCGGCAATGAGATCATCTTCTACGCCGGCTTCCCAACTGAGACTGGCCGGGCCAAAATCGTCCCGGCGGCCATCGTCCCGCCCGATGAGGTGCCGGATGAGGAGTACCCGATGGTTCTATCGACCGGCCGGGTACTGGAGCACTGGCATACCGGCTCGATGACACGGCGAGCGGGCGTCCTCGATGCCCTCGAACCGGAAGCGGTGGCCTTCCTAGCGCCGAAGGAACTCTATCGCCTCGGCCTCGAACCCGGTGATACGATGAAACTGGAGACTCGCCGGGGGGCCGTTTACCTGAAGGTGCGATCCGACCGCGATGTACCGGCAGGAATGATTTTCATGCCGTTCTGCTACGCCGAGGCTGCAGCTAACCTTCTGACCAACCCGGCGCTTGATCCGATGGGCAAGATCCCGGAGTTCAAGTTCTGTGCGGCACGGGCCTCTGCGGTAGATGTGGCGCACATGGCAGCCGAATAGCCGCCGACCGTCCTATCGGGTAGTCGGTTTCCTGAGCGCGGCGAGCTGGTCAAGCTCGCCCGCGAGGGCTCGTGACGCCAGCTGCTCCATGCGACGGAACGCGTAGAGGATCGCATTTCCTGTCAGCATGGATAGGCCGCCGCCTCCAGTCCTGCCACCCTTGCTCGCAGCCAACAGTAGTTCTCAGAACGCTCCGTTCAGTGTATCGATTAGGTATCAGGCGCGCCTATTGCTCACTCTCATGCAACGGCCCGCTCCGAAGATAACGCCGGTCTTACGGATATTATAAGGTAAGCAGCCTTGCCAAAAAACGATTAGGGCGTCCGCCCCTAACTTGAACCGCAGCGCGATGGTCGCCCATCCCACCTTTGCCTCACTTACCTATTGGAATTTCTGTACGGCCCCGTCTAGCATCACATTAGCCTCTAGGAAATGTTGACGGGACTTCGGTGCTGGCTAACCGATTAAATGACTAATTGCGGTATTTCTTCAGAACCTATCGTGTTCATTAATCAAAATACTGGACTATGAGAAGTCGGCGCAGGAAGATTGTTTTAACTATCTTATATACATACTACTATTTGATATATACCGATTAATAACAGAGCAAAGGCTTTATATGAATCGCCATAATCGAACTAAAGTTGACATTAGGATGATAATCTTATAATGTGAGGGTCGCTGCGGGCTGATTTCGCAGCTGAGCGGATGCCCCCGATGCCCCTGCTGTTGCGACCTTTACCGCCACCCGAGCCTCACTGGCAGCAGGCGGGTGCATCCTCCCCCTCATACCTATCGCAAGGCGGCCTTCGGGCCGCCTTCGTCGTTTCTGGAGCCCTTTGATGACCCCGAACACCGCCACCACGACAGCAGCAGCCATACCGACTGGCCTGATCCTATTCGGCCGCGACGAACGGCAACGCCCCCACGCCTCGCGCTTTGCCGCCGGTGACAAGGCCGAGGCCGAGCGCGCCGCCGGCCTGATGGGCATGCATGTGCTCGAGATCAGCGACGACACTCACCAAAGCCTTGCCGTCAGCCTGCCCCAGGGACGGCTGTTCGGGAGCGGCAAAGCCTTTGTGCCGTTCGTCAAAGCCGAGCTGTTCAACCGGCTCGTCGCGGCGGCGGGCCTGCCCGATGCGGCCGTACCAGTCGGGGCCGCAGGCAAGGCCGCTGGCGCCCCTCCAGCCTCAGGGGGCGGGGCGAGTGGCGCCGCTGGCCCCGGAGGCGGTGGCGGGGGCTTCAAGGCGCCGACCGATTGGCCCGGCATCGAACGCGGCTGCCTCGTACTCGCCTGTGCCGGCCCATCGGAGGGCTGGTTCGAAGCGATCATCATGTACACGAAAGCCGACGACGCGTTCGAGCTTCAGTGGCGCGACTGGCCCGACGATCCCCTGATCACCCGGTACCGCAGCGAGCTTGGCTTGCTGCCGCCGGGCGCGGTTCAGAGCGCGAAGCCAGGGGCATGAGCCGACCTGCCCCCATCAGCGTCGAGGCGGATCCCGCCTCGACTACCCGCACCGAACGAGTGCGTGCCCTGAACGATGCCTTCCGCCAGAGCTTTGCCGGCGGCCATGTGATGCTATCGCGCGGGATCGCCAACCTGCCGGAGAATCAGCGTCGCGAGGCCGAGGCGGCGGTGCAATCGTTCGCGGCCTTCAGCGTCGCCGACGACCCGTATGGCGAGCACGATTTCGGCGCCTTCGATCTCGCTGGGCACCGGTGTTTCTGGAAGATCGACACCTACGACCGCGCCATGGTCGGGCACTCGCCTGACCCGTCCGACCCGGCGGTGACCGTGCGCATCCTCACCATCATGCTGGCCCAGGAATACTGAGCCTCCGACACCGATAGCCGTGCCTGCCGGCTGCCCAGCCGACGCACCCGCCCAAACGCCGATTTGCGTGCCCCCGGCCACAACGCCGCTCTTGTCACCACCCCTTCATTAGGATTGTCCGTCGTCAGATGATTTGGGACATTCAGCGGTGTTCAGGAGCGGAGGCTCTGGTCCATCTGGGGTAAGAGGTTATTCGAACAAGGCGCCTGACTGCCTTTCACCTAACTTGGCAGTTGAACGGTCCGGCCGATGTTGACCCATGCCAGCCGTGCCGACAGCCGTCAGCGCTTCCCGGAAGCGGCCATTCGTCGTCCGAACAGCAACGCTCATCCCTCAGGCTGTCCGGTCGCCTTCTGACAAACTGCCGACCCGTTCTGCCGCGAAGCGCTCGCGGAGCCATGCTCCGGCGGGGCCACAGGGGCGCTGCTTGTGCCAGACCAGTTCCAGGGCGATGGGCCAGTCACCCTTGTCGAACTGCAGATCCGGCGTGACAAGGTATGGCGCGGTGAGGGATGCGGCGATGACGTGATCGGTGACGAAGGCCCAGCCTATCCCGTGCTTCACCATTTCCAGAATGACCCAGTGGCTCTCCACCCACCACACCTCGGCGGCCACCCGCAGACGGCGCTTCTCCGGTCCGTCGCTGCGGGCGGCGACGAGGATCTGGCGGTAGCGCTTGAGCTCCTCCCACTCCACCCGCGCCTTCGCCAGCGGATGGTCGCGCCCGCACACGAGCTTGAGGGGCACCCAGCCGATGGTCTGGAAGCCGAGCTCTGTGGGCAGCACCTCCTGACGCCACATCACGCCAAGGTCGGCGGCTCCAGACTGCACCATGCGGCTGACATCCTCCATCAGCGGGAAGAGAAGCTCCAGTTCCACGAAAGGGAAGCGCCCGGCGAAGTCGGCGAACAGAGCGCCGAGGGCATGCTCGGGATAGAGTTCGTCGATGGCGACCACCAGACGGTTCTCTACCCGCTGTTCCAGGCTGCTCGCCACCCCAATTAAGTGCTCCCGCCGGTCGAGCACGACCTGCGCCTCCAGCAGCAGCCGTTCACCCGCCGGGGTGAGCACTGGGTTCCTACCTGCCCGGCTGAACAGGGCTAGACCTAGATCCGCCTCGAGGTTCGCCACGTGTGTACTGACGGCCGACTGTGCCTTGTGCAGCACGCGGGCAGCCCCAGAAAACGACCCAGCCTCGGCCGCCGCCACGAAGGCCTGAAGTTGGTCGAAGGAGACAGTCACCTATCTAATTTCCAGATATATTCCAACTTTCGGGTGGGAGTATCACAGATAGAAAGCAGTGGACCAGAGGCACCTTCCAGGCAAATTCATGCGCAGCACACGCGACCGTATCCGGCACGCCATACTGTTCGAGGTAGTTGGGCTCGCGCTCATTATTCCGCTTGGGACCGTGCTGTTCGGCCTGCACGGTTCCGATATGGGCGCGATCGGTGTGGGCAGCGCTCTCGTGGCGACGACGTGGAACTACGCCTACAACCTCGGCTTCGATCGAGCGATGCAGCGGCTGGTCGGGCACACGCGCAAGACCCTCGTCCTACGGGTCGGTCACGCCGTGTTGTTCGAAGCGGGCCTGCTCGTTATCCTGCTGCCTGCGATCGCCTGGTACCTTGGCATTGGCCTCGCCCAGGCCTTCGTCATGGATATTGCGATCGCAGCGTTCTACGTGGCCTACGCATTCCTCTTCAATCTTGCCTACGACCGGTCCTTTCCCCTGCCGGACTGGAGCGAGGTCGCAGCAGAGCCTTCCCAGTGAGCACGTCCGAAACGCGCATCCGCCTTCCGGTATCAGGCTGCGGCCACCGAAAAACGGGAGCAAATATGCAGCTGAAGGCTCTCTTCCACTCGTCGCGCCAAACGCTGCTACCAACCCGAACTCCCCGTCCAGGCTATTTCACACCTTGCCTTTATTAGGCGGACGCTGGATCGGTGCCGCACGTCATCACTCGCCGCCGTGCAGGGTCCGACCGAAGAGCGTAAGCATTTCGCTCCAGCCACGCTCGGCGGCGGCGTGATCGTAGACGGGAAAGTCCGGCATCATCCAACCGTGCGCGGCGGGGTAAGTTTGCGTCGTATAACGTACCCCGGCCTCCGTTAGAGATCTCTGCAGTCGCTCGGCCATCGCAGGCGGGTAGCTGCCGTCGTTATCCGCCGCGCCGATGTAGACCTCCGCCTTCAGCGTCGGCGCGAAAAGGTGGGGGCTGGTCGGCGCATCAGTTGCGAGATTGCCCCCGTGAAAGCTTGCGGCCGCCGCGAACCGCTCGGGGTAGGTTCCCGCTGTGGCTAGGGCCATGCCGCCGCCCATGCAGAAGCCCACCACCCCAATCTTGCGACCTCCGACGTCGTCGCGCGTATCAAGGTAAGCGAGCAGGGCCTCTGCATCCTCAGCAGCCTTGATGGGACTCGTCGTAGACATCAGCGGTCCAAGGATAGCGCGAAAGTCACCCGCGAACACCTCCTTGGGCACGAACGGCCCATAGGGTCCGTAACGGTAGAACAGATCCGGCAGCAGGACGATGTAGCCCGAGTTAGCGAGCTGTTGGGCCATGTCGAGCAGCGCCGGCCGGATACCACCGGCGTCCATGAGGAAGATCACCGCGGGCCATAGTCCGTCGCTGACGGGAGTCATCAAGTACAACGGGCAATCGCCGTCGCGCGTCCTGATCGTGATTCGCTCGTTCGGCATGAGGTGGTCCTGCGCCAGACATCTACAATGTTCGCCTCGGACGACTTACGACCGACCGCAGACCACCCATCACGGGCGTTTGATGGAGGTAGCAAGGTTTGATTTGCCGTCGATAAATCTATGGGCAGATGACCCTGCTCTAGGTTGTAGAACAGGGTCATCTGACACGGCCGTGTGATTTCTCATCACCCTATTGGCACTATCTGTCGTCCTTTGGTCATGGCGTTCGACCAATTACTGCCCATAGTGGATCGCTGAGTTCGCCCTCCGGCATTACGCCATAGGCCTCTACGGTGAGGAACCCGGCGTGCCGCAAATAGAGGTCGATGAGCCGCACTTTATCGTCCCCGCTTAGCGCGCGCCAGATGGCCACCGCCTTGGATGCGAAACACCGATTCGAGAAGGTGATGATCACGGGGGCGTCCGGCACCAGTACCCGCGCGACCTCGCTGAGGACTGCCACAGGGTCTTGGAGGTACTGAACCCCGACGCAGATGAGGGCGGCGTCGATGCCGGCGGTTTCCAGGGGCAGGGTCGGATCGGCGTTGAGATCCTGCACGAAATGCTGCGTCAGGCGCGGGTTGGCGGCAAGCTCGCGTTCGTTCAATCCATGCCCGATCACACTGGCGTAAGCGGCCTCCCCAGGCAGGTGGCTGACCCAACTCGACATCAAGTCGAGGATGCGACCGCCGGGCGGCAGGTGCGAGCGATAGAAGTCGGTGACGGCTTCGATGGCTGCGTCGTCGATATGGGTGACGAAGCGGGGCTGCGCGTAGAACAGGGTATCTGGTGTATGATCCTGCTTGGCAAAAGCTTCGGGGGGCAATCCGGGAAGGCTAGTCATGATGGTCCCCGTTTGCCTTTCTTACCGTCCGACGAGACTCCGCGCGTCTGGCGAAGCCCGCTCAGCCGCACGCCTCCTTATTTTGGTGATGATCCTAGGATTTGTCCTAGGAGTGATCGTCGCGCCCTACTGGTAGGCAATGGTGGAAAACTGACGCTCGGCACCGACCCTAGACGTCCGAGAAGGGTGGCAACTGGAACCTTGCATCTCGCCGTGAAGTAGACGTTCCGTTTCCAACCCAACTTGGTCGTACAAGTTGCCGCGAGCAACGCCCAAAAGCGGGCACTTCGCATGCGACCATGACGTCAGTAGGTCATATCCCATTGGGGCTGTTTGATATGCGCGTCTGATGTCTTGACCGCTGTGAAACGACGCCGCTGGTCTTAGGTCGAAACAGGCGATCCTTTAAGCGCGCAACCGATCGATCGACGTCAAGCACGAGTCGCCAACTTTGGAAGGCGCGTGGAGATCACGCTTTCTAGCGCCGTCAGCCAGCACTCATAATAGTCCCAGGTTGGATCATCAGGGTGGTGCTGCGCCTCCCACGCGGCGATCTCTCGGATGAGGGCCTCCCGGAAGTCCTCCCACTCGAAGTGGCCGTCCCGCGCCAGAGCAATCGCCAAGCCGAAGGCCTCGCGCTCCCAGGGATGCGCGAAGCAGAGGCTGCCGTTCGTCCGCGGAGGCGTGTCCGGTTGGTTCAGCATGCTGGCAACCGCGAAGTGCTCGAAGCGCGTCTGCATCCGCAGGCCCCCTCAGGCAGCTTTCGGCAGGACAACCGCCACGCCCATCATCGCCTCGGGCGTCACCAGCGTTGCCAGTTCGTCCTCGCTCATGCCCTGGGTGCCGTCGGGCCGTTCCGGCACCACGAACCAGCGGATCTGGGCCGAGCTGTCCCAGGTTCGGATCTCCTTGGCCGGATCGACCTGCAGGCCGAACTCCCGGAGCACCGCACGCGGCTCGCGGGCAGCGCGGGCCCGGAACGACGGGTCCTTGTACCAGTAGGGCGGCAGTCCCAGCACAGGCCAGGGATAGCACGAGCACAGGGTGCAGATGATGAGGTTATGGACATCGGGCGTGTTGGCAACGGCCCGCATGTGCTCGCCTTCCGCGCCAGCCGCCCCCGTTGGCAGGCCGAGTTGGGCGACGGCCGCCATGGTGTCGTTCACCAGAAGGGCCTTGAAGGCATCGTCCGTCCAGGCCCGGGCAACAAGTTTGGCGCCGTTGAACGGTCCCATCTCGGTGGCGAAGGCCTGCATAACCTTGTCGACGGTCTGGTCGGTGATGATGCCCTTCTCGATCAGCAAGGCTTCGAGTGCGCGCACGCGGGCGGCGTTGCGTCGCTCGCGATCGTCGGGATAGGCAAAGCGGTCGGTCATCGGTACCTCCCTCAGGCGGCGGCCCGCGCGTCCAGCGGGCGAAGATAGGCGTCGAATAGGTCGGCGTAGAGGATGAAACTGGGCTCGGCGTTGCCTGGCCAGAGCTGCTGCGGATCGAACTTCACGCAGTAGACCGGCATGGCCGGGCCGATGCCGTCGGGTCCCGTCGAACAGAGATAGCTGAAGGCATCGTCGTAGACGGTCTCGACGATGCCGGTTCGGTTGCGCAGGTAACCCGGCAGGCGGGTGTGGTCCAGCGTGGGCGGATCCCCGACGAGCACCGTGTCGCCGACGGAAAACCGCGGTGCGTGCGCCCATTCATGCCACGGCGAGTCGCCCTCGATCAGGTAGCGATGAATCCGATCGTCGATCTCGGATGTCCCGCCCATGGGCAAGGGCTCGGCGGGATTGGCCAGATAGGCGTCCGTCCGGGCATCGAGTTCGGCTTGCGTGATGTAGCCGTTGGCCACGAAGTAGCTGGAGATACCGCCGAGCCACTTTTCGTAGTAGCGATACTTGAAGTAGTCGAACGGGTTCATCGCCTCCGCGCCCTTGCGCAGGTCGGCCCAGGTCCAGATCGTGCGAAAGCCGCTCGACGTCTGCGGCAGGCTCAGGTGTGGGCTGAGCGCCATCATGGCGGTGTGAATGCCGAAGATGCGCTCTTCCCAGGGCTCTACGAACACACGTAGTTCGGGCTTGACCGGATCAAGGCCTTCAAGGCCGCCGAGGGCGTGCTGAAGTTTCATCGAGCCTTCCTTTCCTGAGGTTGAAACCACGCTCGAGCCTGTCGGGTCCGGCCCGGCCGCGGTTGGCATACGCGCATTAGGCAGCAGATCGCATGATCGTGCAGGCGTTCACCTCGGCCTCGATCTCGGCTCGGGCGAGGTTGCGCCCGATGAAGACGATCTCGCCGCGACGTGCCTCGCCGGGGCACCAGGGGCGTCCGGGCCGACCATCGAGCGTCATGTGGACGCCGTGGAAAACGTAGCGGCGGGCCTCGCCACTGAGCGGCACGATGCCCTTGATGCGGAAGATGTCGGCGCCCCGGGCCTGAACGAAGCGGTTCAGCCAGGTGAAGAAGCGGGACGGATCGAAGTCCTCATCGGTGGCGACCACCACGCTCGCGATGGTGTCGTCGTGCTCATGCGTGAGGTCGGATAAAAGCTCCGGTTCGATGCTGAGCGCATTCCTGAGGTCGAAGGCGTGGAGGTCGAGAACCGCATCGGCAGGGATCGATCCGTCCTTCACCCGGCGGATGCGAGCGAGCGGATTCAGGCGGCGCAGGTCGGCTTCGCAGGTGGCGAGCTGCGTCTCATCGACGAGGTCGGTCTTGTTCAGGAGCAGGAGGTCCGCAAAGGCGATCTGCTCCTGCGCCACGTTCTCGCCACCCGCCGCTTCCGCCTCGGCGCCGAGGGCGAGCCAGAGCGGATTGTGCCGGGCGTCCACGACCGTCACCAGCGCGTCGAGTTCGGTTTCCGCGCGCAGCCGCTCGTCGAGGATGAAGCTCTGGATGATGGGTGCCGGGTCCGCGAGGCCGGTGGTCTCGATCAGGATTCGGCGAACTCGCTGCGGGCGTGCCAGCAGGCGCTCGATCGTGCTGACGAGGTCCGCCCGCACGGTGCAGCAGATGCAGCCGTTGTTGATCTCGATGATGTCCTCGTCGACGCCGACGACGAGTTGGCCGTCGATGCCGACCGCGCCGAACTCGTTGACGATCACGGCCGTTCCGGCCGCGCCGTCCTGCGCGAGCAACTGGTTGAGGAGCGTCGTCTTGCCCGAGCCGAGAAATCCCGTGATGACCGTGACCGGGATCTTGGCACCGTTTGCCGACATGGGTTCTCTCCGAAGAGGGCGCGTGCGTCCATGCAAGCCTAAGTCCAGGCCGCCGTTCGGAGCCAGCGCTGGCTGACGATGCTTCCTGCCAAACGGCCGACGAATCGAGACACCGGATCCGAGCGCGTCGTGTCCGGGGCCGCAAGCTCTGGCTACACCCGCGTCTCCGTCGCCTGCGCGGCGTGGCGGCGCTGATACTCGGCGGGCGTGAGGCCGATGCGGCGCTGGAAGGCCCGCCGGAGCGTGTCGCTGTCCTTGAATCCGCAGGCGCCCGCCACCTGCTTCGCCGCCGCCCGGCCATCCTCGAGCAGGCGACGGGCGGCCTCGATCCGAACGTTCTCGACGTAGGCAGCCGGGGTCAGGCCGGTCTCGGCCCGGAACAGGCGCGCGAAGTTGCGTGGGCTCATGCCGGTGCGGGCGGCCAGCTTCGCGACGCTGTGATCCTCGGCAGGATGTGCCGCCACCCAGCGCTGAACCTCCTGGAGGGCCGAGCGGCTGGCCAGCGCTCCGGTGCCGCGCCGGCTGAACTGAAGCTGGCCGCCCCCACGCTTGAAGAACATCACCAGTTGCGCCGCGACCTTGCGAGCGATCTCCGAGCCGAGATCCTCCTCGACCAAGGCAAGGGCCAAGTCGAGCCCGGCGGTAACTCCGGCCGCGGTCCGGACGGGACCGTCGAAGATGCAGATCGCATCGGCATCGACACGCGCGTCGGGATATCGTTCCGCGAGCGCGTCTGCCACCGCCCAGTGCGTCGCGACGCGTCGATCCTGGAGGAGGCCCGCCTGCCCGAGAAGGAAAGCCCCGCTGCAGACCGAACCGTAGCGCCGGCAGCGGATCGCGGTCGTCGACAGCCAGCGGCACAAGGCCTCGTCCGGCGCCAGCCCGTGCATGTGGGGCGCGCCCGCGACCAGCAGGGTGTCGAAGGCGACCGGATCGTCTGCCTCCGCGATGAGGTCGGCGACGAGACGGCGACCCGACGATGTCTCGATCGGACCCGGACCGAGCCCGACAATGGCGAGATCGTAGACCGCCGCACCGGCCTGGAGATTCGCCTCGGCGAAGACGTCGAGCGGGCCGGCGACATCGAGGAGCTGCACCCCCGGCAGGGCAAGGACCGCGACGCGACGTACCATCACCGAACTCCCCTCTGTCCGTCCGCACACGACGTTTGGCAGAAATCGTCTGATTACGGCGATTGATGCCAGATCGCGGTGTTCGTACGCCATCAGGGCAAACAAAGCAAAGGACATTCTCCCATGACCCTGAGTTCCGACGCCGCCATCCCCGAGAGCAAGCTCGCCCGAGCTATCACGGAGTTTGTCCGGGACACCGAGACCGACCTGCTCTTCAACCACTCAAGCCGGGTGTACCAGTTCGGTGCCCTGGCCGGCCTCCATCGCGGCCTGACGTTCGACCGCGAGCTACTTTATGCAGGCGCCATGTTCCACGACGTCGGCCTGATGCCGGACCACAGTAGCCCGAACGAACGCTTCGAGGTCGACGGAGCCAATGCCGCCCGTGACTTCCTGAAGGCGTACGGGGTGCCGGAGGCGGACGTCTACACCGTGTGGACCGCCATCGCGCTGCATACGACGCCCGGCATCCCGGTCCACATGCATCCGGTGGTCGCGCTCGTCACGGCCGGCGTCGAGATGGACGTGCTCGGCCTGACCTATGCGGAGTACTCCGAAGCCGAGCGCGAGGCGGTGGTCTCCGCCCACCCGCGTACGCCAGACTTTAAGGAGGACATCCTTCAAGCCTTCTATGACGGCATCCGGCACAAGCCGGACACGACCTTCGGCAACGTCAAGGCTGATGTTTTGGCCGACAAGGACCCGAGCTTCCGCCGGGGTAACTTCTGCAGCGTGATCCGGGCCTCGCGCTGGCCGGGCGGCGCACATGCGCCGGGATGCGGATGTGGCGAGCACGCTTGAGAGTACGCGCCATCGCGATGCGCCCAGATCCAGGCGCATCGCCTGACCGCTCTGCCGAGGTCGAATGCGACGCCCGTCATCGTCTTAGACGAGCGTCGCATGCCTGCATCCCCCCGCTGACGACGAATAGAGATAGTAGACAAATCGCCTCTAATCCGAGCCGTCCTCGAACGTCATGATCATCAATCGACGGAGCTGTGCGCGATGAATTCCCGCCGGATCACATTCTACCATGCGCCGCTCACCCGCTCGTCAAGTGTCCTGACCCTGCTGGAGGAACTCGGGGCAGACTACGCGCTCCGCACCCTCGACCTGAAGGCGGGCGAACACCGCGCGCCCGCGTTCCTGTCGATCAATCCGCTCGGGAAGGTGCCGGCGATCGTGCACGGCGACGTGGTCGTGACCGAGCAGACCGCGATCGTCATCTATCTCGCCGACCTCTACCCCGAGGCGAAGCTCGCCCCCGCGCTTGATGACCCTCTGCGCGGCCCCTACCTGCGCTGGCTCGCTTTCCACGGCGCCTCCTTCGAACCTGCGATCGTCGATCGTGCCATGACGCGCGATCCGGGACCTCAGGCGATGTCACCCTATGGCAGCTTCGACGCCGTGATGGACGCGCTGAAAGCGCAGCTTCGCCGGGGCCCCTATTTGTTCGGCAAGCGGTTCACGGCCGCTGACGTCCTCTGGGCGACGGCCCTCGGCTGGACGACGAGCGCGAAGCTTGTGCCGCCGAACCTCGAATTGCTGAGGTATGTCGAGCGCTTCCGCACGCGGTCTGCCGTTGTCCGCGCGGAAGCGATCGACGAACGGCTTCACAGGGAACTCGAAGGCGAAATCGAGCACCGCACCGGTTAAGGATTGCGTTGGTCTGCCTGTCGGACAGCCTGACAGGCGAGCGCTTCGATCGCGTGTTCGAAAGTGGGTGGTAGACAGGGTTTCCGAAGGCGACTGCACGGAAGGTCGGTCGCGACCGGTTATCGGCATCGACACGCTCGAATGAGAGTCGGCGGCTGCGGTGTCGATGTCCGCTTCGACGTATCGTTGTTCGGAAGCGGAATGGCGGAGAACCACCTGATCCGGTCGTAGAACCCTGAAAAACCAAGCTACCAAGTAGCGGACCTTGCGAGCGTCCGAGAAGGGTCGGGAGCGGGTACGGCCATAACATCCGCTTTCATGCATTGCGCCCCGGAGCAGATCGGCAAAAAGCCGCCGATGAGGAAATAGCGATGACCTGATACATCCGGCCCGTCAGGACCCGTGTAGCACTCGATAAACCTGCATCCGTGAACAGGCCAACGCGGCTGCAATAGCTGTGGCCCCGTGGCCCGCTTGCGACAACGACATGATCCGGTCGTGGTCGAGGCGGCGCTTGCCGCCGGCATAAGCACCGCTGCCCTTCGCGCGTTCGATGCCCTCGCGCTGGCGCTCTTTAATGAACCGCCGCTCCATTTGCGCGACCATGCCGAGCACGGTCATAACCACGTGGCCCATTTCGCCTCGGGTCGAAACGAGGGGATCGAGCACGGTGACAAAAGCACCCCGCAGCTCAGCCTCGTGAATCAGGTTGAGGACGTCTCGGGTGTCGCGGCCGAGCCGGTCGAGGCGGGTGACGACAAGTTCGTCGCCGGACCGTAGGAACTCCATAACAGTCACCAACTCCGCCCGGCCATCGCGGCTGCCGCCGGATACCTTTTCCGAACGAATGACCCCGCAGCCCTCGGCTTTCAGCCGGGCAACCTGGCCATCAAGATCCTGATCGAGTGTGCTGACGCGCGCGTAACCGATACGGGCCATAATGTGTAACCTCAAGCTTTAAGCCCGAGGCTACCTTGTCACAAATAGCCGGCGTCAACCCAGATGTTGCGATGACAAGCGGTGAACATGTTACGTCACGCCAGGGTATACCCTGAGGTCACTCAAATGCGCTTGCGTCCGATTGGCGCTATGAGCATAAGTTAGCCGCCTGCAAAGAAGCAATCGTTCGTCATCCGACCCAACCGACCGCACGCGATGATTTTGTTGCTGCTGGAAGGTGGATGTAAGCACCCATTCATGTGTATGGGCGAAACGGGAAGACGCGTGTGTACCTGCGGTGGATCCTTTTGATGGCGGGCGGGATCCTGGCCGGTCTGGCTCTGGTCAAATCCTTAGCTCGGCGGCGCGCCAGCCGGCGCTGGAGCGTAAATCTAGGCCGGCTCGCGGCGAGGCAGATCCGCGTCGACGGCAGGATGATGCATGCTCGCGTCTCGGTCGACGTTGTACCGGATGATCGCCTGCCCGTGATCCTCGTACATGGGCTCGGGATGTCGAGCCGCTACATGATCCCGCTCGCAAGGCATCTCGCCCCTCATTTCGAGGTCTATGCTCCTGACCTGCCAGGCTTCGGCTTGAGCGAGAAGCCTCGCCGACCGCTCACGGTTCGCGAGCTTGCGGAAGCACTGGCGACCTGCATGCACGCGGTCGGAGTGAAGCGCGCAGCCTTTATTGGCAATTCGCTCGGCTGCGAGGTGTTGGTCGAACTGGCACTTACTCACCCCCAGCTCGTGGACCGCCTTGTGTTGCAGGGTCCCACGCCGGACCCAGAGGCGCGTAACCTGGTCCGGCAGATATTGGGTTTCTTCGCCATCGCGCCTTTCGAGCGCTGGTCGCTCGCCTGGGTCGCGTTCGCCGACTATTCACGTAGTGGAATCAGACGCTACGTCCTGACCTTACGGAGCATGGTGGACAACCGCATCGGAGAGAAGGCGCTGCAGGTCAGGCAGCCAACGCTCGTGGTTTGGGGTACGCGTGACTACATCGTCCCCCGTGCGTTCGTTATGAAGCTCGCAGCTTCCCTGCCTCAAGGCCGTCTTGCTGTCATTCCGGGAGCGGCCCACGGGATCAACTATTCGCATCCGGAGGCGTTCACCGCGATCCTTCTCCCGTTCCTCCTTGCTGCGAGGGAGATGCCTGTCGCACAGAAATGAACCTCGTCGGTAAACGCATCGTAGCTCATAAATGAAGTTGGCCTGACCGATAGGTCCGCCTTTGCCCTCTGCTCAGAAGCAGACCGACGCAAAGCCGCCCAATCTGGTCGTATTGAATGGCCCCGTTGCCAGGCCTTGGAACTTGCTTGAATCAAGCAACGCCCGAGTGAGCCACATCGACGGGGCCGCCCCGATTTGCGGTACGTGGCGGCCTGAAGCGAGCCATGTCGCGATCCTGGGAGGGCATGCCAGACGCGCCTGATCTGCATCGAGGAACTGGTCAAGGCTGCAGCGGTGCTCGACCTGGGGTTGGTTACCGACAACGAGGGAGCCGAGGCCGATCAGAAATCAGGCGAAGTGAAACGCCACCAGCCAGAGCAAGAGCGTGAACCAGCGTTCGGAGAGCATGCGCCACATGCCATTTCAGTGACCTTTCCAGTAATGACGGGCACGCAACCGTTGATCTGCGGCACCCGCGTCGGCGATACTGTCGCGCTGGGATGCTCGCAGACTTGTGGATTCATAAAGACAGCCATTTATCGCGAATTAGACAACGGTCCTCTAATCAACGATCTGCAACTGATCTCAGCCCGGACGCACCCGGCTCTCGTTCTTTTGACAATATTCCAGATCGCGGACGGAGCGGTTGTAGGTCTCGTTGAAGCGTTGCGCCGGTTGGCTCGGATCGCCCTTGTCGCGAATGTCCCGAGCCACATCCCGGCCATGCCCAATCATGCTAGCGACCGTTTCGGTGTAGCCGGTGCAGGATGAGTTGGCCTTCGGGCTCATGGTGTCAAAGGTCGTACCAAGCTGACGGTTGGCGTTCGAGACCTCGCCGAGTGCGGCCAGGAAGGGGGTGACATCCGCCTTCGGTCCCAATGCCTCGAACTGCCGTACCGCGCGACGCAGCGTGAGACTGGTGGCGAGGAGACGGCGCGCCGGCGCTTCGTCCGGGAGACCTGCCAAACGCCGCTCATCCCGAGCGATCTCGCGCTCGAACAGGGCCGTGCCGTAAGCGTCCATCGCTTTGGCGGCAGCCTCGACACGGGGGACGAGGATCGCGTGCTGCTCGCGAGCGAACTTGAAGCCATCCTCCTTGAACTCCCGCGTGGTCTGATACCGCGTCAGCGCCTTCAAGGTGGGATTGGCCTCGCGTAAGGCGGCCAGCAGCCGTGCGGCCTGAGCATCCACCTCTGGCACGACGCCCGGCAAGGCAACGGCCTTCTCCAACTCGTCGATGACCCCGTCGAAATCCACGATGCCGAAGTGGTACCAGGCGTTGGCGCCGAGCTTCGTTCCGAGCTTGAGCACCCGCTCGTTGTCGCGCCGGTAGTCGGCCAGTTGCTGCTCCAGGGGATGAGACCGGACCAGGTGGTTCTGGGCCTCGGTGTAGGCATTGGCCTTCGCCAGAGCCTGAGCTTCGGGAGTCTGCGCTGACGCCGGGCGGACTGCCACCCGGGCTGCTCCGGGCGGCGGTGGCGGGCTCTGCAGCAGAGATTGAGAGGCCGCCGGTGCAGCGGGAAAATCGCATTTGAAGGCGTCGATCAGGCTTTTGCGTACGGCCCCATGAGCCTGGGCGCATTGATAGGCCACGGTCGGTCGAGCCGCCTCGTTGCGCAGGACCGAGTCGCGGAAGCTCTCGCGCATCGTGTTGATGCCTTGGCGAATGCCGGGGCGAGCGGCTTCCGGTACGCCGGGGCTGGCCGCGCATTGGGCATAGGCCTCCAGGAAGGCGTCACAGCTCTCGACGCCCACCGGTGTCACCGGCGTGACCGCCACAGCGGGTGTGGCCAAGATCCCCCACAGAAGGGTCAGCGCATAGGCCGAACGGTGAGACATGCCGGGCTTTCTCGCGGAGGCGGTTCTGCGCATTCTGGTCCTAGAGGTTGAAGCGCCGGGCCCTGGAACGACGACGCTAGAGCATTTTCGGTTTAATCTGGTTCGTATCCTGCGGCGGCGAAGAAGTTGGCGCACTCGTCAGGTGTGACGGTGTCGACGAGGCGTCCGATGGCCGACCACAAACCCTCGACGGTTCGCTCGGCCGCTTTGCGCAGCAGCGCCTTCTTCGAGAACGCCATTTCGATGGGGTTGAAGTCGGGCGAGTAAGGCGGGAGGAACAAGAGCCGCGCGCCCGCCGCCTCGATGGCCGATCGCACGGCCGGACCTTTGTGGCTGCCGAGGTTGTCCATGACGACGATGTCGCCGGGGATGAGCTCAGGCACCAAGACCTGATCGACGTAAGCCTGGAAGGCGTCACGGTTGATCGGCCCATCGAGCACGAACGGTGCGGCGGTCCCGGACAGGCGCAGGGCCGCCACCAGGGTCGTGGTCTTCCAATGACCGTGCGGGATGGGCGAACGCAGCCGCTCGCCGCGGGGAGACCGTCCGCGCAGGCGGGCCATGTTGGTGGAGGTCCAGGTCTCGTCGAGGAACACGAGGCGCGCGGGGTCGAGATCGAGCTGGCACTCGAACCATGCCTCGCGCGCGGCCTTCACGTCCGGGCGGTCTTGCTCGGTGGCGTGGGCTGTCTTTTTTTGTAGGTGAGATCGCGTGCGTCGAGGAAGCTCCACAGGGTGCCGAGCCCGACCGTGAGATCGTACTCGTCCCGCAGTCGGGCGCGCATCTCTTCCAGGGTGATGTCGCCCTTCTCCTCGATCAGGGCGCGCAGGAACGCCTCATGTGGATCGAGCTTCGAGCGGCGCGCCCGCCCTTGCGGACGAGGGGCCACCGTCCCGGTTGTCGCGAGCGCGGCCATCCAGCGAATCGAGGTCGCGATGCCGACTCCAAAACGCGCGGCCGCTTGCCGGCGGGAGGTCGTTGCAGCGGCTTCCACCACCCGCTCGCGCAGGTCCTGGCTGTAGGGTCGTCCCATCTGTTGCTCCTCCTCCAGAGCGATCAGTGAATCAGCCCGCCGCCTCTCCGTGAACCCCACACGATTGATTCAGCGCAAACCGAAAACGCTCTAGAGATTGCGCAGGGCGAGCAGGGGGACGAAGGCGGCCAGTACGACGGGTGCCGACCAGTACTCCATTCGGATCCAGAACAGCGCGTGCCGCCGCGTAAGCACCACATGCTCGTTCGTGGCAGGGTCGATGAGCTTGCGCGGAGGCGTGCTATTGAGGCGTCGACCGACCACCCAGTTCACAGCGGCGGCGGCGAAAAGGCCAAGGCTGAAGGCGAGAAACGCAAGTTCGGGGTGTCCAAGCGCTTGGAGCGATATCTGGGCCAATGCACCGACGATGATCGCGGTGCCGACGACAATGGGGACCACCAGGATGCCCCAACCCGACCAGATGAACAGCATGAATGTCAGCTCGCAGATGAGGTTCGTCGGTGAGGAGGTGGGGCGACGCGCCGAGCCACGCCCCTTGATCAAGGAGCTGCGTTACGACGGCTCTGTGACAGCTTCAATGCCGCGGCTTGAGATGACCGACAAGAGGGGGCGCTCCTTCCAGATGCTCTGTGCTGTGGCGAAGTAGGCTACCCTATCCTGAGCCTTGATCAGCAGCCACTACAGCCTTCCTGCTTTGTACGCGGCTGCATGAGCAGGAGGCGCCAAAATCCTGCGAGCTTCTCCCCAACTTGAATGTCCACTCCTGCAAAACTTGTATTCACAACCGGGCTGACCGTTAATCACCCGAGCAGATCATCCCATTTTTGCAGATAGACTAAAAGCGGACCCTCCCGACTGCCGCAAAGGGTCATTTCAACACTTTGATAAAGCGGCGATGGCGCTGTGCCAGCGATTTATTCCCGGCTTGGTCCAACGTTGTCGGCAGCGAAGGCGTCCCGGACGCCAAGGGGTTTTGGCCATCCCTCGGTGCTGTCGCGGGCGGTCTGGCGTTCCATCTCTGAATTGATCTCAGCGCCGAGCAAGAGAACTACGATTGAAAGCCACATCCAAGACATCAAGCCAATGCCAGCGCCAAGAGATCCGTAGATACGGTTGTAGCTATCGAAGCTCGCCACGTACCAGGAAAACACTCCGGACGTGCAGACCCACAGAAATGCTGCCAGAGCGCTGCCCCAGGTCACCCAGCGCCATTTCGCTCGGCGCCTGCTAGGGCCGTAGCGATAGATCAGCGTCAGGCTCAGGCTGACCACCACCAAAATGACCGGCCAGCGGGCAACGGACAGGATGTTATCGGCCAGTCCCCCGAACCCGAAGCGCTCCATGATAGCCGGTAGGACGACCACCACACTAATCGTCAGGAGGAGAAACGCAGCTCCGCCGAGGGTAAACAGGAAGGTCGTGGCGTAGAACCGGATCAGGGTCCGATCCTCCCGCTCCCGGTAGATCACGTTAAGGGCGTCGAAGAGGGCGCTGACGCCGGAATTCGCGCTCCAGAGCGCAATCAGCAAGCTGATCGTCGAGGTGAGGCTCAGCGAGCCCGTGCTCCGCGCGGCGATCCGTACGAGCTGCTCGGAGAGTAGTTCGAGCGCGGCGGTAGGGAGGATGTAGGTCAGGAGGCCGACATGCTGGCTGATCACGTTGGGATCGGAAAACAACCCATAGATCGAGACCAGTGCAACGAGACCGGGAAACACGGCAAGCAGGGCGAAGAAGGCAACGCCGCCGGCTGTCGTGAGCACACGATCTTTCGGTAGAGCACACAAGGCGCGCCAAAGGATGTCCTTCCATCCTGCCTTCGGAATCTCAGAAGGGCGGCTCGCATCGCGGCCACGATCCGGCTCCAGCGCGCGCTGCCGTGCCGTTTCGAGGGTCGCTGCATCCTGCGAACGCGTGGCGACCGAGCGCCAGTCGTCGCCTTCATCAACGTCCTGAATCACGGTTACGACCCTGCGACGGCTCGGTACGAGTGATCGCGATTTGATCCTGCTGGCATCGGTTCAGCCGAAGTCGTAGCGGCGCTCAGCGACCAATCCTACATAAGTGTCGCCTACCGTCGCCCTGAATGGAAGCGGTAACGCCAGCCCTCCTCCAGCCTGCGCTCCTCCGCGCTCTCCTCCGGAACGGGTTCCAGACGTAGGAGGATCATCGCGAAGCCGTTCTGCTGTAGGTACACTTGCTCATAGAGGGCCGGCGCGCGGAGGTCGCGCCTCACATCGATCCAGAGATCGGGACTGCACGCGGCGATGTCGCCCGCGATGTTCGGCCGATCCGAACTGCTGCGATAGAGCGAGCCCGTCGGGATAGGGCTGCCGACTGGGCAAATGATGGCCGGAAAGGAGAGGCTGCGGTAGCAGCGCTGCACTCGGCCGTTGCCCGCCACAACGATAGCAATCCGCTGGGGGTGGTACTGCACGTAGGACCGAGCCGCCGCCTCCTTACCGACCGCGAAGTCGCGTGCGAGCTGAAGAACGTGCTGTAAATCTGAGTCACGAAAGGCCGCCATGGCCCCCCGCAGCAGGTGCGGGGGCATCAGCATGAGAGCGGCGAAGCGGTTTGCCTCGACTTCTCTGCGCTGCCGCTGGTCGCCCTCCTTCGCTTGCACGCGCAGTAGGTCAGAGCTCTTGCACAGGAACTGGCCGGGCTGATCCGGTACGTGGTGCGCCATCAGAAAGTGGCCGAGTTCGTGCGCGATGGTGAAGCGGCGACGCGGTTCGCCCCCACGCTTGGCTTGGATGATTCCTTCGGACCGCTTCGCGTCGGTAACGAGGCCGCCCTCGAACGTGTCGGTGTCTAGGTCGTCGATCCTTAAGATGCCAAGGCGCGCGCACAACTCCTGGATCGGCACAGGCACCGGAAGGTTCGGCTCGGCCTGTAGAATGCATTTGACGAGCGCCTCCGGCGAGCCCGCGTCCGCCAGATCCTTCCTGCTGATCGACATTCGCGAAACCCCTTCCTATCCTCGAGCCGATCCATCAGGCGGCTACGCATTCGCGATACCAACCGTCGGCGCTCATCATGCTGTCGGAGTATCATTCTGACGTTGAAGCTCTTCCGGCACAGCGTGAGCATGATTTTGGCGGATTATGAGTTCGGCAACACCTACGGGTCTGTAGCCCCAGGCATCAACGCCGACATCGCATGAGAAGCGGGTGTCAGGGAGTGATCCATGTGTGTGGCCATAAAGGTGCCGCGTCCCGCGCCACAGGCCGGGCCAGGCTCGATGTGCGTAGTGAGCGAGAAACAGCCGCCATTCAGTGCCATCGGGATCGCTCACAGTGATCCGCGCACTCTCCTGCGGCGGCTTGCGCCACGGCAGTTCGAGAACCCTATTGGTGTCGTGGTTTCCTCGGATAAGCCGCTTTCGGCCATTTAGGGCCTCAAAGATCTCCGCGCAGCGCACCCGACTCGCACCAGCCGCGAAATCACCGAGATGCCAGACCTCATCGTCCGCGCCGACGACGTCGTTCCAACCCTGGATCAGAGCCGCGTCGTGATCATCGAGTGATCCGAACGCCGCTTCTCGCTGACGCAGGACGTGAGCATCTCCAAAATGCGTGTCGGCAGTGAAGAAGGTAGCCATGCGAATCCGACGTCGCCGCGTGTCTTGAGCGGTTGCCCCCATTCAAACGCATCCTCCTGGCTGGGGATCAGCGTGTTTGGGCAAGAAAGTTGCGTCGATCAAAACGCTGTCATGCACCTCAAGCGCTCGGCCTAGCGCGCGTGAGGCGAAGTCCAGCGAGATCCATTGCAAGCCGACTCAAGCCGATACAAAATGTGGGGTAAATTGAGGGCGACGACCTAATGCTAAGCGGGTTTTCCTAACGAAAACAAATACTTAGCAAGGTAAAATGGCGGAGAGGGGGGGATTCGAACCCCCGATGGGCTTGCACCCATGCCGCATTTCGAGTGCGGTACAATCAACCGCTCTGCCACCTCTCCGCGGGGCGCCTCGATGAGACGGAGGCTCGTTAACACGAGTGCGGCGGAGATCACAAGACGGGAACGCGAAGAATGCGCTCCCGTCGGGCGGTGCCGGCTCCTTCCTCCCTGGGAGGTGGAGCCGGCACGGCGGTTCAGGCGCCGGCGGCCAGGGCCGCGGCGACCTTGCGGGCGAAGGCGACGGGGTCGCGCGGGGTATCGCCGTCCTGGATGCGGGCGAGGTCGACGAGGGTACCGGCGGCTTCCGTCACGTCCTCTCCGGCTTCCGCCTTCGCGCCGAGCGAGGCGATCAGCGGATGGCGCGGATTGATCTCGAGGATCGGCAATCCGCCGGCGCCACGCCCGGCCCTGCGCAGGAGACGCTGCATCTGCAGGTCGGGACCGCTGCCGGAGGCCGAGAGCACCACGGCGCTCTCCACCAGCCGGTCGGTGGCGCGCACGTCGGCCACGTCCTCGGCGAGCGCCGCTTTCAGGGCGGCGACCAGAGCATCGACCGGGGCCGGCGCCTCGCCCGCATCCTCGGTGGCGGCGATCTTCGAGAGATCGAGGCCGCCCTGCGTCACCGAACGCAGCGGCTTCTCGTCGAAGCGGCCGAGCTGCTCGGGCCAGAACGCGTCGACATGGTCGGACAGCAGCAAAACCTCGACGCCGCGGGCGCGAAACCCTTCGAGCTGGGGCGAGGAGGCCAGGGCGTCGGCATCGTCGGCGACGAGGTAGTAGATCGCCTCCTGGCCATCCTTCATCCGCGAGACGTAGTCGGGGAGCGAGGTCCAGCCCTCCACCGCCGAGGAACGGAAGCGCAGCAGCGGCGCGATCTCGGCCCGGCGCTCGTAATCCTCGTAGATGCCCTCCTTGAGGACCGGGCCGAAATTCTCCCAGAACGGCCGGTAGCCCTCCGCATCCTTGGCCCGCGTGGACAGTTCGGAGAGGACGCGGCCGGTGACGGCGCGGCGGATCTTGGTGAGGACCGGCGTCGCCTGCAACATCTCGCGGGAGACGTTCAGGGGCAGATCCTCGGTGTCGACGACGCCCTGGACGAAACGCAGCCAGGTCGGCAGCAATTCGGCCTCGTCGGTGATGAACATGCGGCGGACATGGAGGCGGACCTTGCTCGCGCGCTCGCCCTCCACCGCCTGGAACGGCTTCATGCCGGGGATGAAGAGCAGCGCCGAGAATTCGAGCGCGCCCTCGGCCCGCCAATGCAGCGTCGCCCAGGGCTCGTCGAAGTTCATGCCGACATGGCGGTAGAACGCAGTGTACTGCTCCGGGGTCACCTCGGATTTCGACTTGCGCCACAGGGCCGTGCCCTGGTTCGCGGTCTCGGTCTTGCCCTCGGCGACGATGGCGACCGGCACGGTGATGTGGTCGGCCCATTTGCGCACGACGTGATCGAGCCGGTAGCTCTCCAGATACTCGTCGGCATCCTCCTTGAGGTGGAGGACGATGTCGGTGCCGGGCTCGTCGCGGGTCGCCTGTTCCAGCGTGTAGCTGCCCTGGCCGTCCGAGGCCCAGGTCCAGGCCTCGTCGGCACCGGCGCGGCGCGAGGTGACGGTGACGCGGTCGGCCACCATGAAGGCGGAGTAGAAGCCGACGCCGAACTGGCCGATCAGGCTCGGCTTGTCCTCCGCCTTGGCGTCTCCCAGCGATTGGCTGAAGGCGCGCGTGCCGGAGCGGGCGATGGTGCCGAGGTTCTGCGCCAGTTCGGCCTTGGTCATGCCGATGCCGGGATCGGAGACCGTCAGCGTGCGCGCGGTTTTCTCGGGGGTGATCGTCACCTTCGCGTCGGCGGGCGGCGCCGAGACCGCTTGCGTCAGCGCCTCGAAGCGGCGCCGGTCCATGGCATCGGCGGCGTTGGCCACCAATTCACGCAGGAAGATTTCGCGGTCGGAATAGAGGGCATGGACCACGAGATCCAACAGCCGGCCGACCTCGGCACCGAATTCGTGCCGTTCCAGGGTATCGCTCAAGGGTTTGCCTCCGGGGATCGAACGGTGCGCGATATGACCCCTGCGGCGAGAGAATTCAATGTCCGCAGGGGGATGCCGGGCGCATCGGGCCTCTCGCATGCAACCATGTCCGGTCTCGGGCGTAGCCGTGCCTGAAACGACAGATTCAGGAACGACGACGATGGAACCGATGAAGCCGATGAAACCCATGGAACCGATGAAGCCCATGGAACCGATGAAACCGATGTCCGGCGGCGAGGCCTGGTGGCCGCAGGAGCTGGGTCAGCCCTCCACCAGCGGTGGCCAGAACGGGATGCGCTACGCGTTCTTCCCGGATGCCCGCCGCCTCGTCATCGACACCGACGGCAAGCGCGCGACCTACGATACCGGCGATCACCAGATCAGCGGCGTTTCCCAGAGCAACGGCTCCGCGCCCACCTTCTCGTCCCGGCAAGGCGACGTCTCGGTGAAGGATCTCAAGACCGTCGACTGAGCGGTCGCGGTCGTGGCGGAGCCGGGAAGCGCCGCCATTGCGTCCCGTCTCCCGCCCCGACATACTCCCGCCGACGTGACGTAAGGCGCAAAGCCGACGCATGACGGCAAGGGAGCGGGGCGGTGACGGAGGACACGCGGATGCGTGGGCATCTGTGCGGGATCAGGACCTCCTGGACGGTCGCCGCGACGGCGGCCGAGGCCGTGGCCGAGGTGGCCGCCGGTATCGGCCCGGCGGGCCTCTCGCATTTGCTGGCCTTCTTCTCTCCGGATTACGACGTCGACGACCTCAACGCCGCTCTCGGACGGGCCTTCCCCGGCACACCGATCACCGGATGCACCATGTCGGGGGGCATCTGTCCCGCGGGGGGCCTGGAGCGCGGCCTCGTCGTGGTGGCATTTCCGATCAAGGGATTTCGCGTCGTCTCCGTGATCCTCGATGCCATCGACCGTCTCGACGTGGCCCGCACGGCCTCGTCGGTTCGCGCGTTGCGACGGGCGCTGGCAGCGGATTCACCCGACCACGCGCCGAGCCGGCTCTTCGCCCTGTCCTTCATCGACGGCCTCGCCAATGCGGAGGAGACGGTGGTCTCGGCCATCGCCTGGGCCCTCGATGGCATTCCCCTGGTCGGCGGGTCGGCCGGCGACGACCTCAATTTCAGCGAGACGGTCCTGCTCCACGACGGCGCGATCCATCGCCGGGCGGCCGTCCTGGTGTTGGTGGAGACGGAATACCCGTTCCAGATCTTCAAGAGCGATCATTTCGAGCCGACGGCGAAGAAGTTCGTGGTCACGGCCTCCGACGACGAGCAGCGCATCGTCCATGAATTGAACGCCGAGCCGGCCGCGCGTGAATACGCCATGGCGGTCGGGCTCGATCCGGAAGCGCTCACGCCGATGAGCTTCGCCGCCTATCCGCTCGCCGTGAAAGTCGGCGGCGAGTATTTCTGCCGCTCGATCAGGCGCATGAATGCCGATGGCTCGCTGACCTTCTTCTGCGCCATCGACGAGGGCGTCGTGCTCACCCTGGCCCAGCCGCGCGACATCGTGGAGACCACGCGGAGCGAACTCGCCCGCCTCGACCATGCGCTCGGCGGCATCGACCTCATCATCGGGTTCGACTGCATCCTGCGCCGCCTCGACGCGGAGAGCCGGCAGGTCCGCCAGGGCATCTGCGATCTCTATCGCCGCTACGACGTGGTCGGGTTCGAGACGTACGGCGAACAGTACCGGGCCATGCATCTCAACCAGACCTTCACCGGCATCGCCATCGGCCGGCCGCGCGCCTCATGAAGGCCGATCTTCGGTTGGACGAGGCCTCCCTCCGCATCGCCAAGCTCGAGCGCATCAACGCGGCGCTGATGGCGCATGTGGAGCGCATCATGGACCAGCAGGGCGGTGCCTATTCGCTGTTCCAGACCGCGATCATGCTGGAGGGCCGCGTCCGCTCACGGACCGAGGAATTGACCGGGCTGATGCATAGCCTGGAACACTCCAATGCCGCCCTGATCGCGGCGAAGGAAGAGGCCGAGACCGCCAACCGCTCGAAGACCCGCTTCCTCGCCGCCGCCGGGCACGACCTGCTTCAGCCCCTGAACGCCGCGCGCCTGTCGGCCTCGGCCCTGTCCGACATGCCGCTCAGCCCGGAAGCCCTGGCGATGTCGGGGCAGGTCGAGCGGGGCCTTCAGACCATCGAAGACCTGATCAAGACGCTGCTCGACATCTCCAAGCTCGATGCCGGCATCGTCCGCCCCATCGTCCGCCCGGTCGCGCTCGGCGACCTCCTCGGCGCCATCGCCGCGAGCTTCATGCCGATGGCCGAGCGCAAGGGACTGCGCCTCTCGGTCCGCTGCCCGGAAATCCGGGTGGACAGCGACCCGGTCCTGCTTCAGCGCATCCTGCAGAACCTCGTCTCCAACGCGATCCGCTACACCAGCCGCGGGGGCGTGGTGATCGCCGCGCGCAGGCGCGAGCGGTCGTGCCGCATCGAGGTGATCGATACCGGTTGCGGCATCGAGGCGAGCGAGCGACATCTCGTGTTCGAGGAATTCTACCGGGGCGGCACCGAAGGTGACGAGGGCGAGCCCGGTCTCGGCCTCGGCCTGTCCATCGTCCAGCGCATGGCGACGGCCCTCGACCACGCGCTCGTCCTGGATTCACGGCCCCGCCACGGGACGCGGCTCTGCCTGACCGTTCCCGTCAGCGATTCCCAGGCGGAGACCGTGGCTGGCCCCGAGTTGATCGCGACGCGGCTGACGGGCGCGCGCGTGCTGATCGTGGAGAATGACCCGGCCACGGCCGATGCGCTGAAGCGCCTGCTGCAGAATTGGGATGCCGAGGTGAGCGCCCATCGCGATCTCGCCAGCGTCGCGGAACGCGTTGCCGCCGGGCACGCGCCGCCGGACGTGCTGATCCTCGATTACCACCTCGATAACGGCGCCTGCGGCCTCGACGTGGCGACCTATCTGCGCAGCGTGACCCGCTCGGCCCTGCCGGTGATCGTGACCACCGCCGACCATTCGGCCGAGATCGCGGCCCATGTGGCGCGGCTCGGCGCCGAGCTGATGCACAAGCCGATCAAGCCGGCGCAGCTGCGCGCCCTCCTCACCCACCTGCTCGCCTGATCACACCGGATCGGCGTCGATGCGCATCCTCAGGATCGCGTAGGGCGGCTGCCTCAGGTCGCGGCCTTGGTGGTAATCCGGGTTTCGGTTGACCTGCGCGGCGGTGATGTAGAGCCAGCGGTCGGGCGTGATCCAGAACGTATCGGCCCAGATCAGCCTAGGGTCGGTGGCGAGGATGGTGATGGTACCATCAGTCTCGCGCCGGCCGACCGCATTGTGCTCCTGCAAGGCGAGGTACACGCGGTCCTTCGCATCCGTGATGAGGCCGCCGGTCATGCCCTTCTCACCGAGATCCTCCACCCCGGCGGCGACTTCGGCGTCGGAGACGGCAGGATCGAGCAGCGAGGCGGTCTCCACCGCGTAGAGATGTCGGCCCATCAGCGGGGCGTAATAGAGGCGGCGGCCATCGGGGCTGAGGGCGATGCCGTTGGCGCCTCCCTGGACGGGGCGCGGCGGGCCCTCGGCCTTGCGCTGGAGGATCTGGCGATTCTCCACCACCTTGACGATTCCCTTCTGGGATTCGGTGCTGGCATGCCGGGCGAGCCGCCGGGCGACACGGCCGCTCGCGAGATCGACCGCGAGGATCGCGCCGTGGCCGTCCTGGCCCTGATCGGTGATGTAAGCGACCGCCCGGCCATCGCGGATGTCGATCCGCAGGTCGTTGAGGGACGAGGTCGCGGTGGTTCCGGCCTCCAACGGCACGACCCGAAGGATCCGGTTCTGTGCGATGTCGAACTGGACGAGCTTGGCCCCTCCCGGCATCGGCGGACCCGACCCATCGGGCAGCCCGGCATCGAGCACCCAGAGCCTGTCCTCCCGGTCCATCACCCCGTTCGGGACGTGCAGCAGGGTGCCTTGAGCGTTCTTCGGATCGGGCTGGTTGGTCGCCTCGTCGGGATAGGGCCTCACGCTCCCGTCCGGCATGACCTCACCGAGCGTGAAGGGCACCTTGGCATCGAAGCGCGGCATCATCACGAAGACGCGGCCGCTCCGCGACAGGGTGATGCCGGTGGGGTTGGATGGCGCATCCGCCACCATGGCGAGTTCGAGGCCGGGCAGCCCGGCATCGCTGGCGACCGGCGTTCCGGATGCCGCATGAGACGGGGCTTTGTTGTCCATGGAGGCTTCGTCCTGCGCCGAGGCTCGGCTGCTGAGGGCGGCGAGTCCGGCGAGGCCGGCCGCCAGCATGTCGCGGCGAGGGAGGGTCATGGGTGTCGGAATCCTGAAGGGTATGAAGTCGATCAGCCGGCTTTCGCCGCGCCGCGAACCTTGAGATCGATGGCTGCCACCACGGTGCCCGCCGAAATGAAGAGGCGTTTCCCGTCCGGCCCACCGAACTCGACGTTCGAGGCCGGCGTCGCCGTGGCGATCCGGCCGAGCAGGGTCCCATCGGGGAGGTAGATGCGCACGCCGTCGGCGCAGGCGGCGTAGATGCGCCCGGCCTCATCCACGGCGAGCCCATCCGGTGCGCCGACGTCCAGCGTCGCGATGGTGCGCGGTTCGCCGAGGCGCCGCTCCTCCACCGGGAAGGCGAGGACGGCACGGCCACCCTCCGCATTGTCGAGGGCGGCGCTGGTTTCGGTGACGTAGAGGTGGCGGCCGTCCGGCGCGAAGGCGATGCCGTTGGGCTGTCCGACCGCATCGGTCATCGCTTGGACCTCGCCCGCCGGATCGATCCGGTAGACGCGCCTGGCGGATTGGGCGGGAACCGCCTGGATGCCCTCCTCCGGCATGGTGATGCCGAAGACGGGATCGGTGAACCAGATTGCGCCGTCCGTCGCCAGCGCCGCGTCGTTGGGTGAATTCAGCGGCTGACCGCCAAAGCCGTCCGCCAGGATTGTGAGCGACCCATCGGATTCGCGGCGGACGACGCGACGGGTGCGGTGCTCGCAGGTGACGAGGCGTCCCTGCGCATCGAGAACGTTGCCGTTGGCGTTGTTGGACGGATCGCGGAACGGCTTCGCCTCGCGATCCCCGCCGATCACCAGCATGCGGTTCGACCGCACGTCACTGACGATGAGGCCCCCGAGATGGGGTGCCCAGCACAGGCCTTCGCACCAGCGGCCCTCGCGATAGAGGATCGTCGTCACGGCGGACGGATCGACCAGTTCGGCGAACCGGGGATCGTCGAAACGAAGGATCGGGGCCGCCAGGGCCGGGCGGCCCCAGGTTGCGGTCGCGGCAATGCCGCAGAGAAGGTCGCGTCGGCGCATGGAAAAGCTCGTGCGGGAGGGCGTTGGATGCGCCCGGCCTGCCTCGCGGGCGGGCCGGGCCTCCGATCTCAGCGCGCCGTCGGGCTCGTCATGGTGGATCCGGTGGCGTCGGCGGCCGGTGCCCCGATGCTCCACAGATCGGTGGGCAATGCCGCGGGTGCGTCGGACTTGTAGAAGGCCGAATCCTGAATCCGCGAGGTCGTCACGTAGAGGGTCCCGTCCGGCCCTTCGGCGAAGGTGTCGGGCCAGCGCAGGCGCTTGTCCTGGATCAGCGTCGTCAGCGCGGAGCCCTTGGCCGAGAGATCGCGGACCTTGATCGCGTCGTCCTGCGGCGAGGTCACGTACATCCGTCCGTCCTTGCGCGAGATGATCAGACCATCGGCCGGACCGTTCTCACCTACCGTCTCGACCTTGGCCGACAGGCTCCTGTCGCTGAGCGCCTCGGGCAGGAGCGGTGAGGTCAGCCAGCCGGTGAGCGCGGCGGTCGGAAGGCTGTAGAGGGTCTTTCCCTTGATCGCCTGCCAGTAGAGCGTGCCGCCATCGGGGGAGAGCGCGATACCGTCGGCCGAGAATTCCACGCCGCGTCCGTCCGGGCGCCTCAGGGGCTTGCCCTCATAGGTGACGGTGACGCTCTTGTCGGGCTGCGTCGTCGGGTCGCCGTCGAGGAGACGACGGGATTTGCCGCTGGCGAGATCGACGACGACGAGGGCGCCGCTCGCCCCCGAATCGGTGATGTAGGCGGTCTTGCCATCCGGCGAGAAGCGCACGTCGTTGAGGTAGGAGCCCTGCGGCGCCACGGCTTCGTCGAAGGCGATAGTGCGGCCGGGCGTGTTGGTCTTGAGGTCGATCTCGACGAGCTTCGGCCCGTTCTTCACCACACCCGCCATGGCGGGGGCGGCAGGATCGAGCACCCAGAGATTGCCGTCCGGGCTCGCCACCACGCTCTGGACGCAGATCCAATGGTCACCGGCGGTGACCTCGTCCTTGCGCGCGTTGCGCCACGCATTCCACTCGGCATCGGGGAACGGGGTCAGCCTGCCGTCCTTCACCTCGGCGACCGATACGGCGCTGTCCTCGGTCCAACGCGGGAAGTTGACGAAGATCCGTCCGTCCTTAGTGACGGTGACGCCGGTCACCTGATGCTCGAAGCTGGCGACCTTCGTCAGGGTGCCGCCCGCGGCCGGGCCCGTCGGAGTTTCCGCCGCGCTGGCTCCCGACGGAAGCGTTCCGGAAAGAAGCATCGCGACAAGGGCGGCGCGGGTCGTGGTCCGTGATGGCATGAAGGTCTCGTCGTTGGGAAAGGAGGTCTCACTCCCTTCGGCAACGCGACGACCATCGGCCAAGCTTCATGGAAATTTCGCGACCGGCGGGCCGCGTTCAGGCGGCGAGCGCGCGGTTCACCGTGGAGCGCAGGTCCGCCAGCGAGAACGGCTTCGTCAGCACGTCGGTGACGATGGCGTCGAGGCCGCGCGCGCGCTCGCGCTGATCGGCGAAACCCGTCATGAGAAGAATGGTCAGGGCGGGAAAATCGCGCTTGGCCGCGAGAGCGAGGGCGATACCGTCCATCAGCGGCATGCGGATATCGGTGAGCATCAGGTCGAACCCGCCATCCGCCTCCGTCAGACGATCGAGCCCGTCGCTCCCGTCCGACGCCGTGACGACGAAATGGCCGTCGATCTCAAGGCCGCGTTTCAGGAAGCCGCGCACGGGCTCTTCATCGTCAACGAGGAGAATGCGCGCCATCAACTCTTTCGTCTCTTCTGCATCACCCGGACTGCGCTTCGGCGAAGGCTGGCTGTCAAGGCCAATTTTGCATCAAATGATATCGTAATGTCCGACAGAAAACCTCTGCGCGCAAATGTCGCCAGCGCATCACGAATCATTCGGTCGCAAATCGGACGGAGAGCCGGTCGGACTCAATCCGCCGGCATGTCTCGTCCGAGCCTGACCTTCAGGTGCCGCCGAACAGGTCGGGCTCGCTGTTCTCGTGATCCACCAGACCGACGAACGGGAGCTGTCGGTATTCGTGGGCGACATCCATGCCGTAGCCCACCACGAACACGTCGGGGCAGGTGAACCCGACGAAATCGGCATCGATGGTCACGGCGCGCTTGCCCGGCTTCTCGAGCAGCACCGCGGTCAGGACACGCTTGGCGCCGCGTGCCATGAGCAGATCCTTGGCGAAAACGACGGTGCGGCCCGATTCGAGGATATCGTCCACCAGGAGCACGTCGCGGCCGCGAACTTCGCTCTCGACATCGCGCAGGATCGCCACCTGTCCCGAGGATACCGTGCCGCTGCGATAGCTCGACAGGTGCACGAACTCGACCTGGGGCGACAGGCCCGAGCGATGCAACGCCCGCAGCAGGTCGGCGGCGAACATGAAGCTGCCCTTGAGAACCGCCACGACGAGGAGGTTCTCGGGCTTGGCCGCCACGATGGCGGCGGCAAGCTCCTCGTTGCGGTTCGCGATGGCGGTTTCGTCGAAGAGGACGCGGACGCGTCGGGTAGGACTGGTCATGGGGTCTCCCTATCACGAGCCGGGCCGGCTGACATCGGTTTTCCCCCCGGCGGCGCGGCGCGCCGATGCATCAATGGTCGGTGGCGGCCTCCGGCGTCCCGCGCTCCGGCGCGAACCCGACCTTGACCGTGCGGCCCTGCACTGGCGGCGCCGACAGGCTCGCCTTGAACCGGGCGGTCTCGCGATCCTCGAGGCTGGAGCGCGGCGGCGCCGCGGTCCAGCGGTAGATGGTCTGGTCCTGCGCGTCGCGCACTTCCACCTCGATCGGCGGGACCGGGACGGTGCGGCCGGCCACTCCGACCACGTCGCCCTCGATGACGAGTTGGGAAGCGGCGCCCTCGCCCTGGATCTGGAAGGCGGCGAGATCGCGGATCTCCAGGCCGCGCAGGTTCACCGGCATGCCGATCCTGGCGTAGAGCGTGGCGCTCTGGGGCATGGCCCGCACCACGTTGCTGCGCGCGAGAAGCGCCAGCGGGATACCCGCCAGCAGAGCGAGGCCGAAGGCGGCGGCCGGCGAGGGACCGCTCCATCGCTTGGCCGCCGGCTTGCGCTTGCCGGGCGGCGGCTTGCGCGGACGGGCCGTGAGGTCCGGATCGGGCTCGGGCACCGCCGCCGGCCCGTCATCGTCGGCCAGCGCGGCTTCCCAGGCATCGAGATCGGCCTGCGCCTCGCCGCGCCCCTCCATCGATCCCATCGCCGCCTGAATCTCGGACATCTCCTCGGCCAGGGCCGCGGAGACTTCGTCCGGCGAGATGAACCAGGTCTCGCGACAGGCGGCGCAACGCACCGAACGCCCTTCGGCGCCGACACGGTCGGTGTCGATGTCGTATTCGCTTGCGCAGGACGGGCAGACGATCAGCATGGCGAATCGGCGCCTCAAGAATGTCGATCGGCAGTTGCCGGCTCGGTGAAAAAGACTCACACCGTCATCGCCGAACGCGGTTAATCCTCCGTGAAGTTGGCAGGATCAGGAGGACGCGCTTGTCAGCAGGATTTCGACGGATGGCGACTATCGACCGATCCGGGCGTCTCGCGTGACCGGTGACAGCCTTCTCTCGGGCGTCGAGGAGCCCGTGGTCCAGTTCGAGAACGTCGGCATGCGCTACGGGCTCGGCCCCGAAGTGCTGAGCGACGTGAGCTTTCAGATCGCACCCCGCTCGTTCCAGTTCCTAACCGGTCCTTCGGGGGCGGGAAAGACCACCCTGCTCCGCCTGATCCTGCTCTCGGTGCGGCCGACGCGCGGATTGGTCTCGGTGTTCGGAGAGGAAGTCAGCGGCATCTCGAACGAGGCGCTGACCGGCCTGCGCCGGCGGATGGGCATCGTGTTCCAGGATTTCCGACTGCTCGACCACCTCACCACCTACGAGAACGTCGCGCTTCCGCTGCGCGTCCAGGGCCGTGCCGAGACGAGCTACCGCGCCGAGGTGGTCGAGCTCCTGCGCTGGGTCGGCCTCGGCGAGCGCATGCACGTGCTGCCGCCGCTCCTCTCGGGCGGCGAGAAGCAGCGCGCCGCCATCGCCCGCGCGCTCATCGCCCGGCCCGACCTGCTCCTGGCCGACGAGCCCACCGGCAATGTCGATCCGGGCCTCGGCCGGCGCCTGCTGCGGCTGTTCATCGAGCTCAACCGGCTCGGAACCTCGGTCCTGATCGCGACCCACGATTTCGCCCTGATGGACCTCGTGGACGCGCCCCGGCTCGTCCTGGGCCAGGGCCGTCTGCAGATCGAACGCTGATGGGTGAGGCGAGCCCAAACCCGCGCCCCTCGGCGCCCGTCGCCCCCGTCCCGGAGGCGGCCCTGCCGGCGACCCTGCGGCGCAACGCACCCCTCGTTCCCACCGATTCGGCGGCGAGCCGGGCGCTCGCCGCCGTCATCGCGATCCTGACGTTCCTCGCAGCCCTCTGCGCCGGCGCGGCGGAGATCGTCGCCTCCAGCGCCAACCAATGGCAGGGCAGCGTCGCCCAGGAGGTGACGATCCAGGTGAGGCCGAGCGTCGGCCGCGACATCGATGCCGACGTGGCCAAGGCCGATGCTTTGGCCAAGGCGACGCCCGGCATCGCCACCACGCGGGTTTTCTCCAAAGCCGAAGCGGAGCGCCTGCTCGAACCCTGGCTCGGAAGCGGCCTCGACCTCTCGGACCTGCCGGTGCCGCGCCTCGTCACCCTGAAGCTCGCGGATTCCCCTCCCCCCGACCTGAAGGGGCTGCGAGGGTCGCTCAGCGAAGCCATGCCGGGGGTGGCGAGCCTCGACGACCATGCCTTGTGGCTCCAGCGGCTCTCGACCATGGCCAATACCTTCGTCGGGGTCGGCGTCGGCATTGTCGCCCTCGTCCTGATCGCCACCGGCCTCGCCGTGGTCTTCGCCACCAGGGGTGCCATGGCCGGCAATCGTGAGGTGGTGGAGGTGCTGCATTTCGTCGGCGCGAACGACGACTTCATCGCCCGCGCCTTCCAGCGCCGCTTCTTCCGCCTCGGCCTGCGCGGCGGAATCATCGGGTCGTGCCTGGCGCTGGCGGTGTTCGCCCTCGCGGGACTGCTCGCCCAGGTCTGGCGCTCGGGACCGGCGGGCGACGAGATCGAGGCCCTGTTCGGCGCGTTCCATATCGGCTGGCGCGGCTATGCCGCCGTCATGGTCATCGGCGTGATCGCCTCGGTGGTCACCGGCATCGTCTCGCGGCTGACCGTCAGGCGGTTCCTGCGCTGAGACCCGGCCTCACGGGGTGGGACGCGTCGTGCGTGATCTGGCGCACGCACCGATTTCTCGCCTCGGAAACGTGTTAACCATTCGTAAACCCTTGGGGGAGGAAAGATCGCCTCGCGGAAGCCGCATTCGGCACTACCTTCGGAGGATGGCCACGCGGATGTCAGGATACGGCACCACTCGCCCCCTGGAGGCGTTCGGTTGGGTCTGGCCGCAAGGTCGGGCAGGATCGTCGGTGCCTACCGCTCGGATCGCGATGGTGATGTCTCCAACCCTTCGGCGTCTCGGTCATATCGCCCTCGGCCTCGGTACGGTCGCCGCCCTGGCGCTGGTCGCCGGCTTCCTGGTCTTCGCCGGATCGATCGCCCGCGACGAACGCACCCTCGATGGCCGGGCCGACGGGATCGTCGCTCTGACGGGCGGAGCCCAGCGCATCGGCGACGCGATCGACCTCCTCGCGGGCGGCTACGGCCGGCGCCTGCTGATCACCGGCGTCAACGAGCGGACGAGCCGCGACGAGATCGCCCGGCTCAACCCGAGCCAACGCCACTGGATCGAATGCTGCGTCGACCTCGATTACCGAGCCCGCAACACGATCGGCAACGCCATCGAGACGCGACGCTGGATGCGCCAGCACCGGTTCAGCACCGTTGCCGTGGTGACCTCGAACTATCACATGCCCCGGACCCTGGTGGAGCTCGACCACGCCCTCATGGGCAAGGATCGCGTTTTGCCCCATCCCGTCATCGCGGAAGGCTTCGACGCCGACCGCTGGTGGCGTCACCCCGGCACGGCGAGGCTGATCGGGTCGGAATACCTCAAATTCCTCGTCTCATGGCTGCGGACGCGGTTCGAGGCCGACCCGGAACAGTCTCGGGCGGCGATCATGATGGGCCGTGGAAAGCCGATCAAGCTGGTCTCCGACCCGGTGATGCGCGCGCAGTACTGACGGACCGGTTCAGCGCGAGGCGGTACGCCCGACGCTCACCGTGACCACCTTCGCCCCGCCCTGGGTCGAAGCGGCCATGGGCGTCATGCCGGATGTCGGCCCGGTATCGGCCTTCGACATCGGAACGCGCCGTCCGCGAGAGACGATGCGGGGCCCGCTGGCGCGAACCTGGCGCGCGACGCGCGGTGGCGTGTCGATCACGTAAACGGTCGGGGTTCCGACGGACGCGGGGCGAATGCCGGTCACGGTGGGAACGCCGTAGGTGCCGTAACCCCAGGCGCTCGGAACCAGCTCGGTGGGCCGTGGGAATCGGGTCAGCGGTGCGCCGATATAGTCGCCGCGAATGAGCGGGCCGGCATAGCTCTCGTCGTAGTGTCGGGTGGAGACCGGATCGTGTCCGTAGCCGGATGTCGAGACGGTCTGCGCGTCGGCCGTCTGCGCGGATGCGAGGCCGAGTGCCAGGACGCATCCGACGCACGACGCGTAACCGAGGTTTGACCATCTCTTCGTCAACGACATTCGAGCCTCATGGCATGCAGATTCACGAAGCGTGAACCATGCGAGGACAACCGTCGTTCCGAAAGCCGGTCGGGCGCCAGAGGCGTAGATTGCTTAGACGCGGTCCCGGCAACCCGAGACGTTCAGCGGCAGGTGGTGACGCGGCGGACGATCCAGCCCTCGCCGTCGACGAACATGCGCTTGCGCGACTTGGTGCAGGCGAGCGCGTCGTCCTCGGCCTCGACAGTGAGGGCGACCTTGCCGAGTTCGGCGTCCCGATGAGCGCCGTTCGTGGGGGACGTCTCGGTCCCCGGCATCGCCTGAGCGGCGAGGGAAGAGACACCGAGGATGAGCACAACACCCATCGCGGTGGACAGACCGGATCGTTTCGTCATCGCAACCTTACCCGCGCACCGTTTACCGGGGCGCTTCTTCAGACCCAAGTCGTCGCACCAACAGCGGCGCTTGGTCTGTAAAGTCACGTGGGGGCCAAACGGTTGCACCGCGATGACGCAACGCACCCGGAGAACCGGCATGCACAGCCCATCGTGTGAAACCACACTTTCGTGGCTCCGACGGTCTCGTCCGGAGCGGACCCGATCGGCCTCGGGATCAGCGCGTGGCGGTGACGCTGAGCATCGGCAGGGTCACCGCGAGTTCCGGGGTGCCGAGGATGCGGGGCGCCAGGGATGGGAGGGCGAGGGCCGCGATGCCCAGGGCCAGGGTCAGCCCCAGCAGCGACGTTTCGATACCCCGGTAGATCGCGTCCATGCTCACCCCCACCCTGCAGGTTCGCACCGATCATGGGCGGGAGCGAGTTAACCAATCCTTCGCGCGGACGAGGATGCGGGGAGCGGGACGGTCCCGCCGCCGTCACGCGCGTCCGAGCGTCGCCATATGGGCGAGGTCGGATTCGGGCGGCTTCAGCAGGGCCGCAGCCAGATTGGCTTCGAGGACGATGAGATCGCTGTCGGGATCGGGCTCCCAGCCGCAATCGCAGCCACTCGCGCCTTCATGGGCCTGGGCGACCTGGCGATACAAGGCGCCAATGGTGCGCGCGGCCACCGCCAGCGCCTGGAGTGCAGGAAGGGGATTGCGGTTCAGGCTGTTCCAGAAGGCTCGCCGGAGCGCTTCGTCCAACTCGCTTCCCTCCTTGGGCGGCTCGATGCAGGGACGGGTCGAACGGACGGTGCTCACGCGATCTCTCCTTTTGCGATCGGAACGGGTTCGGGCATCAGCCCCGGCTCCCTCGCGGCAGTCAGGAAGTCGACGAAATCGGAGATGCGGTGCAGGCGCATGTCGACGGCACAGCCATCCCACCATGCCAGTCGGGCATAACCGCGGATCATTTCCAGCATCCGTTCCATCATGGCCGGCCTCCTCGTTTCGCAATCCGTCATGAATTGGCATAAAAGAGGAAGCAGACCGATCAATCAAGCGTATTGTCCAAGATTGGAAAGAGTATAAATCGCCGAGCGCGGTCTATATCGATAGTCTTGAGTTAGATTTATTCTATCTTATCGAACCATACCCGCCATCGATGCCGAAATCCCACTCCGTCGACGGCATTGATGGCGGGGTTGGGCGGCGCGACATCCATCCGGCACGGCGGCGGCCATGGCAGCGCCTTGGGCAGCGCTCTCGCCGAGCGCCTGTGGACGGCTCGACTCTTGCGGCCTCGGAGACGATAAGCGCAGGTGAAACGCCGGTGGTGAACAAGCTTGGAGAATCGCGTGTCGGACCACGAAGAGGTTGAGGGCCAGGACGACCACGAGAAGCAGGACGACCACGACAAGAAGGTCGCGGCGAAGGCGTTTCTCACTCACCTCAAGAAGGGGAACAGGGACGCGTTCATCACGCTGGAGAACGACCTCATCGCCGAATCGGCACAGAAATGGGGAGCCTTCGTCTCCGCCTTCCGCTCCCTGCGCACGTTCGACGACATGGCGAACGAGGCCGGTCTGGATGAAAAGTACCGCCCCAAAATGTGGTGGATGCGCAGCCCCTATCCCGGCAATTTCGGCGACATCCTGACACCTTACGTTCTCTGGCACGCCTTCGGCGTGATGCCGCGTTGGGTCAATTCCAAGCAGGCGGAAGGTCTCTGCATCGGCAGCATCGCCAAGTTCGCCCGTGACGGGACGCGCGTCTGGGGAGCGGGCATGCCGCGCAGCACCGATCCGCTCTGCCCGACCGCGATCTACACGGCCGTCCGCGGCCCGCTCTCGCGTGACGCGGTCATCGCATCCGGCGGAACATGCCCCGAAATCTACGGCGACCCCGCCGTCCTGCTGCCGGAACTCTACGCGCCGGACGTGCCCAAGACCCACAAGATCGGCATCATCCCGCATGTCCTGCAGGAAGCGATGATCCGTGCCGCCATCGAGAAGATCGGGGCGGATCACATCAAGATCATCTCGCTCCGCTCGGTGACCTTCGACGACATCGAGGGCGTGATCAGGGATATCATGAGCTGCGAGGAGATCGTGTCGACCTCGCTCCACGGCCTGATCGTGTCCCACGCCTACGGTGTTCCCTGCCAGTCGCTCCGCGTGACGGGCGAACCGGAAACGGCCGGGGATTCCTTCAAGATGCGGGATTACAAGCTGTCGGTCGGCCTCGACGATGCCGCCCTGGGCGTGCCGCCGAGATTCACCGACCTGACATGGCTGGAATCGCGCAAATGCGTCCTGCCGCCGTCCCCCATCGACACGAAGCCTCTCCGGGCGGCGTTCCCCTTCCCGGTCCGTCTCGGCGCCTGAGATCGGGGGCAGGAATCGGGGGCGGAGGAGAGTTTTTGGGGTCTCGACATCATCTCCGCCGGGCCAGGGTCGAGACCGGGCGCGGCGTAGCAATGACGTCGCGTTCGACCGCCCTTCGCATGAATTCGGGGCTTCCAAGCCGTGTGCGTGTCCGCACATCGATGTGCAAAGCGGCTGACTACCTGATGGTCAACCCCTCTTTGATCCTGGCAACCTACCTGTGACCGTTCTCGCGAGGAATGGATCGCATCGGTGCGCCGAAAGGCACCGGATCTGACACGGATCGGGCAATCGGTAGTCGAACGATGACCATGACGCACACGCCTCCGACCGAGGACGGTCTGTCCCTACGCTTCTGGGGCGTCCGCGGTTCCACGCCCGTCAGCGGGCCGGATTACGTCGAGTTCGGCGGCAATACCCCATGCCTGGAGATCCGCTGCGGCACGCGCCTGTTCGTCGTCGATGCCGGCTCGGGCCTGAATGCCTGCGGCATGCATCATCGTGAGGCGATGCCGAAGGAGATCGATCTTCTTTTCAGCCATCTCCATCTCGACCACACCGCCGGCCTGCCGTTCTTCAAACCGGTCGTGTTCAACCCCGAGCGGACGATCAACACCTATTGCGGCAACCTGGACGGGGACAGCGCCAAGGCCACGCTCGACCGGCTGTTCTCGCCGCCGCTCTTCCCGGTGACCCTCGATATCCTTCCCTGCACGCTGGCCCATCACGGCTTCAAGGCCGGGGAACCGCTCGATTTCGCCGATGGGTCGCATGTCGATACGATCCTGCTGAACCATCCGCAGGGATCGGTCGGCTATCGCTTCGATCATGACGGCAAGCGGCTCTGCATCATCAGCGACATCGAACATTCCGACCCGTGGCCGGACGAGGCCCTGCGCCGTTTCGTGGAAGGCGCCGACCTCCTCGTCTATGACGGCATGTTCACCGAATCCGAGTATCCGCGCTGCTGCGGCTGGGGTCATTCCACCTGGCAGAAGGGCGTCGAACTGGCGAAGGCCGCCGGTGCCAAGGCGCTGGCGATCATTCACCTGCACCCCTCCCATAGTGACGCGATGCTGCGCGCGGTCGAGGCGGAAATGCAGTCCGAGATGCCGACGGCCTTCATCGCGCGCGAGCGGCAGGTCGTCGTCGTCGGTGAGGATACGGGGGAAGCCACCTGCGACTTCCCCCTGCTATCCCTGATCAAGACGGCCTGAAACACACCCGCGTCAGGCGGCCTCCTCACGTCCGAGGCGGCTGTTGCGGCGGCTCCAGGCGAAGTAGATGACGAGGCCGACGGCGAGCCACGCCACGAGGCGCAGCCAGGTCTGGCCGTCGAGCGAGACCATCATCGCAAAGCAGCTGAGGATGCCGAGGATCGGCACCAGCGGAACCAGCGGCGTCCGGTAATCGCGCCGTGCATCGGGCTGGGTCCGGCGCAGGATGATGACGCCGGCGCAGACCAGCATGAACGCGAGCAGGGTGCCGATGCTGGTCATGTGGCCGAGCTGGCTGATCGGCAGGAAGCCGCCGAGCGCGCTCGTGAACACCATGAAGAACAGGTTCGAGCGATAGGGCGTCTTCCAGGTCGGGTGGATCTTGGAGAAGAAGCCCGGCAGCAGCCTGTCCTGGCTCATCGAGTAGAACACCCGGCTCTGGCCCAGGAGCAGGACCAGGATCACGGTGGAGAAGCCGGCGATGACGCCCAGCGTCACGAGGCTCTTCAGCCACAGGAACGGCGTCTGGGCGATGGCCGTGTTCACCGGCGCGGCATCCCCCCTCATGGCATCGTAATGGACGAGGCCGGTGAGCACGCCGGCAAAGGCGATGTAGATGACCGTGCAGATCGCCAGCGACCCGAGGATGCCGATCATCATGTTGCGCTGAGGGTTCTTCGCTTCCTGCGCCGCGGTCGAGACCGCGTCGAACCCGACATAGGCGAAGAACACCACGCCGGCGCCGCGCATGATCCCACTCCAGCCGTATTCGCCGAAAGTGCCGGTGTTCTCGGGGATGAACGGCACGTAGTTCTGTGCCTTGATGTAGAACAGGCCAACGCCCACCACGACCGCGACCACGGCGAGCTTGATCGCCACGACCACGGCGTTGACGCGCGCGGATTCGCGGATGCCGATCATCAGGAGGGCGGAGGCGCCGATGATGATGAGGATGGCGGGCAGGTTGACGAGGCCGTGCGCGGTGGCGCCGTCCGCCAGCGTGTAGGTCTCGAACGGGGAATGGACGAGGCTCGGCGGAAGGTTGATGCCGAGCGTATCGCGCAGGAAGCGGGTGACGTAGCTGGACCAGCTCACCGAGACGGTGGCGGCGCCGACCGCATATTCGAGCACGAGATCCCAGCCGATGATCCAGGCCACGAACTCGCCCATGGTGGCGTAGGCGTAGGTATAGGCCGAGCCCGCCACCGGGATCATGCCTGCGAGCTCGCTATAGCACATGCCGGCGAAGGCGCAGGCGATCGACGCGATGGCGAAAGAGATGATGACGGCGGGGCCGGCATGCTCGGCCGCCGCGATGCCGGTGAGCGAGAACAGGCCGGCGCCGATCACGGCGCCGATGCCGAGGGCGACGAGGCTCCAGGGACCGAGGGTGCGCTCGAGCTTGTGCTCGCCCTCCTCGGCATCGGAATTCAGTCGCTCGAGGGATTTCGTCCGGGTGAGATCGCCTGCGAGGCCTGCAGCCATGGAGGGAAGTCCTTATTGGTCGGAGCGTGGAAGTCCGACGTTCAGCGGCATCGCGACCATGCAGCTTTCTCGCCAGGGGCTTAACCTTGGCGTTTCATCGCGGTTCCGGCGAAATAACGCGGCCTCTGACGGCCGACGACAACCGGTCCGCCGCGACGATTCCGGAGGCGGCGGCCGTCAACGGTTCCGATGAGGCATGGCGGCCGCCAGCGAGCCATCGGCAAGATCCTTCAGGATGGCGGCGGCGCGAGCGGTGATGTCCGGTCCGGCGGAATCCGGCGTCCCGGCGGAGAAGGGCGGCTCCGGCGCATATTCGGCGACGAGCTGGCTCGTCCTGGCATACTCCTCTCCGCGCAGGCGGGCGGCGAGGACGAGTGCGAAATCCAGGCCGGCGGAGATCCCCGCCGCCGTGATCCGGTTGCGGTCCACCACGACGCGTCGGTTCACCGGGATGGCGCCGAGACGGGGCAGCACGGTCTCGCGCACCGACCAATGTGAGGTGGCGCGATAGCCGTCGAGAAGCCCGGCAGCGCCGAGGACGAGGGAACCGGTGCAGACGCTGGTGACCCAGGATGCGTGCGCCGCCCGGTCGCGCAGGAAGGCGAGCGTCGCCTCGTCGCGCATCTGGCCGGGCGTCGCATCGCCGCCCGGCACGAAGAGCACGTCGATGTCGCGCGGACAGGCATCGAAGCTCGTGTCGGCGACGAGGCTCAGGCCCGTGTCGCTCGGCACCGGTCCCACCTGACGGGCGACGAGGTGGAGCCGGTCGCCCGCCAGACCCGCCAGGATCGCCTGCGGCCCGACGAGATCGAGCGCGGTCATGCCCGGAAACATCAGCATGGCGATCCGGACAGGCGGCCCGGAGGACGGCGCCCTGTCTTCGGCCAAAGCAGGACCGGATGAAGCGGAACCGGTCAAGACCGCAACCGCCATGCCCGCGGTAAAACCACGACGATCCATGGGCGATCTCCTCGCATTGGCGCGGCACGGGTATGTAGGCGGCCTGCTGCACCGGCACAGGCTGCCCTGCCACACGATCTGGCTAGGATATCGTCGCCCCCGGTGCCATCCGTCGCATGTGGATGCGAACGCCGCCCCAGCTTATGCGCGGCTTGGCGGGATGCGTGACCGTGCGGGATGCGCTACAACCTCGGGACATGCTACGGCCCCGCCATCGACGTCAGGCGGACCGATCCGATACGGCCGGTTCTATCCGGACGATTTCCTGCCCAACGATCAGAATACGACGAGCCATGACACGCGACGTCCTTGAAACCAGCACCGACCGCTCGATCCAGACGGACGGCGACGCGCGGCCGAACCTGACCGCGACCATCCGTTCCCATCTCGGCGACCATCTCCGCACCGTCTATGACCGCCTCGGCGCGGACGAGCCGGCGACGCGCTTCGCCGAATTGATCGAGAAGCTGGAAGCCGCCCTGAAGGCGCGCGGCGAGCAGGTGGAGCCCGAATTCCGCAACGGCCTGCTCGCGGCGGTGCCGTCGCTGCGCGCCTTCGCGCTCTCGCTCACCAGCAACCCCGCCCGCTCCGACGACCTGGTGCAGGACACCCTGCTGAAGGGCTGGCAGCATCGCGCGCGGTTCCAGCCGGGCACGAACCTGAACGCCTGGCTGTTCACGATCCTGCGCAACATCTTCTACTCCGATCACCGCAAGCGCGTGCGCGAGGTCGAGGACCAGGACGGTTCCTATGCCGCGCGCCTCGCGACGGCGCCGCACCAGGGCGACCGTCTCGACGTCGAGGATCTGCAGACGGCGCTCGCCAAGCTGCCGCCCGACCAGCGCGAGGCCCTGGTTCTCGTGGGCGCCGAGGGTGTCTCCTACGAGGAGGCCGCCACGATCATGGGCTGCAAGGTCGGCACCGTGAAGAGCCGCGTGAGCCGGGCCCGTGGTCGTCTCGCCGAACTTCTCGGCTATGACGAGGAGGATCTCAGTTCGGACAGGCTGATCCAGTCGGCCATGCCGAAGGACACCTGACAGGTTCGACAAGGGCATCCCGCCGCACCGGATGCCCTAGTCGACGTGCCGAGGAATTGGCTGTCGAGACAGCTGTTTTCCGGCTCCGACCAGAGCGGGAACGTCATCCCCCGATCAGCAGGTGATGCCGGGAGATTCTGGCAAAATCGATTTTTGAGGCATCCCTTTCCGGAGATCGGGCGTTACTGCCCCGAACCCCAGCTGAGCGCCAACGCTCGCGGGCCATCGGATACGGAGACCTCGATCATGAATATCAAGACCCTTCTCGCCGCTTCGGCGATCGCCCTTTCCCTTCCCCTCGCCGCACAGGCACAGGGCCTCGTGCGCGGCGCCGAGCGCGGCGCGCAGGACGGCGCCGATGCGGCGGGTCCGGTCGGTGCCATCGTCGGTGGTGCTGTCGGCGCTGCGACCGGAACCGTCGGTGGCATCCTCGGCGTCGACGACCGTCCGCGCTTCCGCCAGTACGTCACCCGCGAGCGTCACAGCTCCTACAATTACGATGGCGACGTTCGCGTCGGCGCCACTCTGCCCGGTAGCGGCGTGACCTATTACGAGGTCCCGTCCGAGTACAACGCCCGCGGCGCGCGCTACACCATCGTCAACGATCGTCCGGTGCTGGTCGATCGCAGCCGTCGCATCGTCGAGGTCATCGACTAATCTTCGACACCGTCGGACTTAAATATCCAATGGAAGCCCCCGGCGCGATGGCGCCGGGGGCTTTCTCATGTCACACCGGGGAAGACGCGCGAAATATCCGAGTGTCGCAGCGTCGACCAACATTTGCGTGTCCAAACGCGCAACACTTGTTCTGTTTGGGTCGTTATTGATCTCGAGCGAAGGAGACATCCGTCATGGCGAACGATCCGATCTTCGAGACTGATAGATCGCCTCCCGGCAAACCGGACGCGATCGAGATCGATACCGGGCTCCCGGAGCCCGTGCGCGATCATCTCGGTCAGCAGTTGCGGTCCGTCTTCGCCACGCACGACGATGCGCCACGATTCCTCGGCGAACCCGCCGTGCCGGAAGAATTCGCACCTCAGCTCCGCCGCCTGGAGACCCGGCTGAAGACCCATGAGGAGGGCACCGTCGCCGTCGAGCAAGCACTGGACGGGCTGCTCGACGACCTCAAGGAGGCCCCGTCCCGTCCGGCTGGCTCCGCACTCTGAAAGATCGGGCTTCACGGGCCGCAGGCTCCCCGCAGTGCGATGCTGCGTCGCCCATCGACGGCCGGACGCGCGGCAACACGCGACGCGAGGATCGTCAGGCGATGAGTGGCTCGCCGGCGACGGCAGCGCTGTCGACGCCGTCCCGTCCTCCGGCCTCCCGCCCCGGACTGCTCTGGCAGACCCGGTTCCGCCCCTGGGACTTGGCCGCATAGTGGGCGGCATCGGCCCTGCGCGTCGCGGGTTCGATATCGACCTCGTTCAGCTCCACCATCGCGACGCCGATACTCGCCGTGACCTTCACGATCCGACCCGCGATCTGGAAGTGGTGGGACGCGGTCGCGAGGCGCAGGCGTTCGGCAATGGCCAAGGTCTGCTCCAACCCGATGTCGGGCAGGACGGCCAGGAACTCCTTGCCACCCCAGCGCACGGCGATGTCCTCCCGCCGCAGCGTGCCGGCGAAGAGTTCGGCGAAGACGATCAGGACGTCATCGCCGCCCGGATGCCCGAAGCGGTCGTTGATGGACTTGAAGTGATCGATATCGGCCATGATGATTCCGACCCTCTTGCCGTCCCGCTTCGACTCCCACGCCTTGTTCATCGTCGCGATCAACCCCCGACGATTGGCGAGGCCCGTCAGCGGGTCGGTCTGGGCGAGGCGGCTGAGGCGTAGGCTGGCGCGTTCTCCCGACATGGCGAGAAACGCGAAATGGACCAGGATACCGGCCACCAGATCGACCGCGAGGGCGATCCGGGCAGCCGCCTCGTCCCGCATCGGCAGATCCGTCGCGACGAGAATCACCAGCGATGCCGCAAAGCTCAAGGAATAGAAGATCATCGCGGCGACGATGATGTATTGCGACCAGAGATGATCGCCGGCGCGCGTCCAAAGACATTCGTAGACTGCCAGAACCGCGATCAGAAGGCAGGGCGCGAAGACGAGCGCCAGGGCGATCCGCGGCGACAGGCCGACCAGCAATGCTCCGGAATACAGGATGCCTGGCAGGCCAGCCAGAAGCAGGAGGTGCGAGGACGCGACCGGCCGACGATAGAAGAGCCGCAGCCCGCTCCATGCCAGGGCCAGGCTCGCCCCGAAGCCGCAATAGGTCACCAGCCCCCGTGACAGCGGCATCCACCCGTCGACGGGTCCGCTCATCATGAACAGGGAGGTGAGGACCGACGCGAGGATCGAGGCGATCCAATGCCAGAGATAGGTCTCGTGGCGCTGCCTCAGCACGACCACGATGAACACGGCCAGATAGGCACCGCGCGACGACAACGTCGCAAACTGAAGCGTATTGATGTCGAGAGCCACGGTTCCGACCTCTTACGAGACATCGATGACGGCGCGAGCGACGGCGCTTCCGCCATCGAAGAGCATGCGATTCGCGATGGGCGCGGCGACACGACGACCGCGCATCGCCTTTTCTAAAACACAGGCGCGCTCAATGGATGAATACTGTCAAATAACACTACTCATATCATCGACACTCTATACCGAACTGAGGTTGCGGCGAAATTCTTAACACATCGGGAAAAACCAAGCCAAAATTGCGCGCGCCACAACCATATCCACGGATATTCGATAGCAAATTCAGATTATCGCTCGGTTGATGGACGAATTGGCAGCGACCCGTCATTCCCTCCATAGATCAGTGGGGAATGTTGATTGTTCGGCTGGATAAACTGATCTGATGATAAGGACCGTCCCCCTTGCGACGCGACCATCGGCGGACGCGACCGACCGATCTCCGCACCGTCATGGAGGACGCGTCCTCGTCCCGAGGCACGGCATGGAACGGTATGGGGCGTGGCCGCCGATCGACTGGGTCTGGCGGCCCTTGCCCTGGCGATGGCCACGTCGGTCTGCCTGGGGGCGGAGGACATCCTCCCCGTCGGCGCGCCGCTTGCGCCGAGGGAGGGCTTTGCCGCAGGCGATGTCCTGGTGCGAGCCCGCATCATCGGCATGGTCGCGGTCGACGAACGGTCTCGGATCGACCTGATCGGGGCGACGGCCGGGTTGCCCACGATGATCCTGCCCGACGCGGACGTCACCTATTTCCTCACCGGCAATCTCGCCGTCGCTGGGCAGGCCGGCATCATTCGGACCAAGCCGGTGACCAAGGGATCGCTGGCGGGAGACATCCCCACCGGGGCGATCCGGAGCTTCGGCGCCTCAGCCGCGATCCAGTATCACGCCTTCTCCGGCCGGCCGCTCAAGCCCTATGCCGGCTTGGGGTTCAGCCTGCCCCTCCCCCTCCGGACGGAGCCCGCCGGCGGCCTCGTGACCGCTTTCAGCGTCGACCCGATCGCCGGCCTGCTGCTCCAGGCCGGGTTCGACCATCATCTCGGCGGCAATCGGTACGCCAATGCCGAGGTCAAGAAGATCTGCCTTCCGCGTTACACTCTGGGAAAGGCCGGCATCGGCGCCACGGTCGAGGTGAACACGGTGATCGTCGGCGGCGGCATCGGCTACTGCTTCTGACCCGCCGTCGGCACGAAGATCGAGGGCGGGTCGGCAACGCTCGCTCCGCCGTTACAGATTCGGCTTTGCCGCGAGGATGTCGCGGATTTCGCCGAGCAGCTTCACGTCGGCCGGCGTCTCGGGAGCGGGTTTCGTCTCTTCCTGCTTCTGGAGCTTGTTCATCGACCGGATGACGAGGAACAGCACGAAGGCGACGATCATGAAATTGAGCGCCACGGTGATGAACTGGCCGTAGCCGATCACCGCGCCCTGTTTCTTGGCGTCGGCATAGGCCGCGCCCTTCTGCACGCTCGACGAGAGCGAGATGTAATAGTTCGAGAAATCGAGTCCCCCGGTGGCCGCGCCGATGATCGGCATGAACACGTCCTGGACGGCCGAGGTCACGATGGCACCGAAGGCGGCGCCGATGATGACGCCCACCGCCAGATCGACGACATTGCCGCGCAGCGCGAACTTCTTGAATTCTTCCAGCACCATCGCCTCCCGAGACGCAGCCCCTCGGGGCGACGCGACGAGGTTAGGCGAGGCGATCAGGTTTCGACAGCGCCGTGCCCGGTCTGTCCACGGCCGGTTGCGTCGAGGGGTGCTTCGGAGGCCTCGTCATCCGCCGGCAGGGCGAGGCGGTCTTCGAGCTTTGCCCGGCGCCGATACTGCGCCGCCCCGATCGGCAGGGTGATCAGGTAGCCGACGCCCATCATCACCATGCACTCGAACGGGAAGCTGATGAACAGGCCGAAGGCAGCGACCGCCACGAGGAAGATCGGCAGCACCCATTCGCGCGGCACGCGCTTGCCCATGGTCTTGCCGGAGAAAGTCGGCACGGTCGAGACCACGAGCAGGGCGATGCAGAGCGTGTAGCCGAGCACCACCGGCGCGGCCCAGCGCTCGATCGGCAATCCGAGGAAGTGGAGATAGAGCGGCAGCATCGCGGTCAGCGCGCCGGCGGGCGCCGGCATGCCGACGAAGAAGTCCTTCTTCCAGGCCGGCCGGTTGGGATCGTCGAGCATGGCGTTGAAGCGGGCGAGACGCAGCGCCATGGCGATGGCGAAGATCAGGGCGACGATCCAGCCGACCGAACGCAGGTCCTTCAACGCGAAGCCGTAGAGGATCAGCGCCGGGGCACAGCCGAAATTGACGAAATCCGCCAGCGAATCGAGCTCGGCCCCGAACCGCGACGTGCCCTTGAGCATGCGGGCGACGCGCCCGTCGATTCCGTCGAGGAAGGCTGCCGCCACGATGGCGATCACCGCCGGTTCGAACTTGCCCTCGAAGGCGAGGCGGATCGCGGTCAACCCGAGGCACACGGCCATCAGGGTGATCATGTTGGGCGCGATCATCCGGAACGGCACCGGCTTGAAGCGGCGCGGCTTCGGCTCGTTGGCATCCGGCTCGAAGGGCGGAAAGAGATCGTCCATGTGGCGCCCCTGACGTCAGGCGAACCGCGCACAGGCGCCGTTCGCGATAGATGAAGCGCCGGCTCTGCCCGGCGGCGCAAGGCGGGCTCGAGGCGAGATCAGATCCGGCGGAAGCTGCGCTCGGGGCCGCCGCCGAGATCGGCGAGCACCGTCTCGCCCGCCACCGCCTTCTGGCCGAGGCCGACGAGCACGCGGGTGCCCACGGGGAGGTAGACGTCGACCCGCGAGCCGAAGCGGATCAGGCCGAAACGCTCGCCGACGCTCAGGCTCTCGCCCGCCGCGACGAAGCCGACGATGCGGCGCGCCACCAATCCGGCGATCTGCACGACGCCGATGCGCAGGGGGCTGCCGCGATGGGTCGTCTCCATGACGAGGGCGCTGCGCTCGTTGTCGTCGCTGGCCTTGTCGAGTTCGGCATTGAGGAACAGGCCGGGCGTGTAGACGATCTGGCCGATCTTGCCCGTCACGGGGACGCGGTTCACGTGGCAGTCGAACACGTTCATGAAGACCGAGATCCGGGTCATCGGCTCTTGCGGCAGGTCGAGTTCGGGCGGCGGCAGCACGGTGGAGATCAGGTTCACCCGTCCGTCCGCGGGCGAGACCACGAGGCCGTCCGCCACCGGCGTCACCCGCTCGGGGTCGCGGAAGAAGTAGCAGACCCACAAGGTCAGGATCAGGAAGATCCACCCGGCGAACTGGGCGAAATAGCCGAACAATACCGTCAGCACGATCCCGATCAGGATGAAGGGATAGCCCTCCTTGTGGATCGGCACGAGGGTTCGGCGGATCGTCTCAAGCAGATCGGACATGAAGGTTCGGTACTCCTGCGGACCGAAGGATCGGCCGCGCCCGCAATGCGGTCGGGTTGGCAGTCCGAACGGCCGGCGTCAACTCTCCGTCGGGATCGAGGGCCGTCGCGACGTGACGCTTTGCCGGTACCGAAGCCGGTATCGTCGCCGCCTCGGAACGTGGCCGCGGCATGAGCGAGAGCCCGATCGCGTCGTCGCGAGTCGAGGTGCCGACGTTGCCCTCGCCGGATTTCCGGTGAGCGGCTATGACGGGACGTGCGACCCCGGAAGGCCGATGTCGAGGACACCAGAGCTTCCGCGAGCACACATGACCGGTCTACGCGACACTCTCGAAGGCCGGCAGGTGACGATCTACATCGTCGCCATCGGCGCGGCGATGATCGCCGCCCTGACGATGCCCGGAACGGCGGCGTTCGAGATCGGCATCAACCCGGCCCTGGCTCTGATGCTGTTCGTGACCTTCCTGCAGGTGCCGCTGCCCGAGCTCGGTCGCGCCTTTGCGCGGATCCGCTTCCTCGCGGCACTCCTCGTCACGAACTTCGTCCTGGTGCCGATCCTCGTCGCGGGCCTGATCCGATTCCTTCCGCCCGACCCGATGATGCGTCTCGGCGTGCTGATGGTGCTGTTGACGCCGTGCATCGACTACGTCGTGACATTTTCCCATCTCGGCCGGGCCGATGCCAGGATGTTGCTGGCCGCGACCCCTGTGCTCCTGATCGTGCAGATGGCCCTGCTGCCCCTCTACCTGAACGCGTTCCTGGGAGCCGAGGCCGCCGCCTTGGTGCGACTGGGGCCCTTCCTCCACGCGTTCGTCTGGCTGATCGCCATCCCGCTCGCGCTGGCCGCGTCCGTGCAGGTCTGGGGCGGCCGCAGCTCCATCGGGCGACGCGTGACGACGGGGCTCGGGCTGCTCCCGGTTCCCGCCACCGCCCTGGTGCTGTTTCTGGTGATCGCGGCCGTCGTGCCGCAGCTCGGGCCGGCCCTCGGCGAAACCCTGCGCGTGGTCCCGGTCTACATCGCCTTCGCCATCGCGGCGCCCCTCCTCGGCTGGGGCATGGGACGCCTGTTCCGCCTCGATGCGCCGAGCGGCCGTGCCCTCGCGTTCAGCGCCGCGACGCGGAACTCGCTCGTCGTCCTTCCACTGGCCTTCGCCGTGCCGGGCGCGGTGCCGCTCCTGCCGGCCGTGATCGTCACCCAGACCCTCGTCGAGCTGGTGAGCGAACTCCTCTACATCCGCCTGATCCCGAAGCTCGGACGCATCCGGCCGTCGCCGGCCGCCTGAACCCTCGCCCGACCTCCCCCGACCGGAGGACCGTCAGTGAGAGGCGCGGCCCCCGGGGCTCCGAAGGCGACTATATTAGTGGACTCCGGATACTTGCTCCCCATTGCAGGAGGGCTAGTCTTGGTCCATCATGAGTGTTCACTGCTTTTAACAAGCATCGGCTGCGTTCCACGTCGGATTGGATTTGATCAGCACCAAGATGGGACGGCGGCGACAAGATCAGCGTCGAACCGCAACATTGTTACCGCCCCAAATGAATAAACAATTTTCTCAGATCCATCAAATCAGGAAACGCAGGTCTCAAGCAAAATACAAAATTGCGAAACATTCGATGATCTGCTTCAAACTATGGACCATATTTTTAAAGCTGATCAACACCAGTATTTCATAGTAAAGGCTTTTGTTGAATATCGAATAGGCAAAAACGCGGAAATAATACCTCAGTACCCCTCTAAAATGACGAATGCGCGACGATGAAAAATAAAGATACGTTTAAATATGCCTTGATTTACATGGTATTTGGAATCATTGCGATAATTATTGTTGGATTTATACCTGCCAATATATATTGGACGTCAGCGGATTCTATCGAGGGAATTGTTCTTGATTTGCATAAATACAATAGATTATCCGGCGGCCACGGGTGCTTAATAAAATTAAAAACGACGCTGGGATATGCGTCAACGATGGGCCGCGACTATTGCAATAGCTATCTAGAGCGCGGAGACAAAGTCAAATTCCTGGTCCGTCGAGGCCGAATCACCGGAGAACTCGTCGTCTCGTACGATTCTTTGCAAAGAAATATGTTCGACTTTACTCTGGGTAAATCAAGATACGAACAACCCTGGCACTAACGGAACGTCAAAAATCCTTTTCTTTAGCGCTTTTTCTAAATGATAAAAAGATAAATCAGTTCGTATAATACTTAAACCGTTTTAGACGGCTATATTTCAAATTCCTACATCCACAATCCGAGGTCTACGACCGCCACTGTGCATCCGCCTCCCACATGGGGCAGACGGTACCAGGCGTCAGATTGGATTCGCTGAACAACGTCCGAGACAGCATCGGTCAGGGTGGTGATCCCTTAAGCGTCGCGGAGCTAGACCAGGGAGACGGTGCGGCGGGGAGCGGGGATCGAATGCTGGAGCGGGCCCTGATGCATGTGCGGGCGGCGATGGCCCTGCGCGATTGCGCTGCGAGCGCGCGATCGGACGTCGAGCGCAGCCTCCTGATGAAGGTGGCCTCGATCCACGAGGCACGAGCCCGGAACGTGCTCCGCAAAAGCCAGAGCCGCCGTCGCTGAGGCGAGCCCGGCGCCGGGACTCGCGTGCCATCGGCGATCAGGGGGCGCCGCCAGGGCATTCTTCAAGGCGCCGCCGGGGCATTCTTCGGCAGCAGCATGTGGACGCCCTTGTTGCCGTCGACCGTCTGCGTGATCCGAAGACGACGCGGACGAGATTGATCAGGAACAGGCTTACCGCCCAGGTGGCGAGCAGGCTCATCAGCGGCCGGCGATAGAGGTGGCGCAGGATCAGCGCCTCGATGGCGATCCCCACCAGCGCGGCGGCGAGGAACGCCACCGGGATCGCGGCGATGAGGTAGAGATCGAGAAAGCCCGGCGCGAACCGGCGGAACGCCTCCTGTACACCGTAGGCGGCATAGGCGCCGACCATGATGAACTCGCCCTGGGCGAGGTTGATCACACCCATCAGCCCGAAGATGATCGCCAGCCCGGCGGCGGCCATGAACAGGATGCTGGCAAAGCTCAGGCCGTTGTAGAGAACCGCCAGGCCGCGGCCGATCCACATCGCCCGTTCGACGCGGGCGATCCCTGCATCCAGCGCCGCGCGAAAGCCCGGATCGGCGCGATAGGCCGGATCGCCCTTGAGGACGGAAAGCCGCGAGAGCGCGGCGCCCGACGGCGCCTCGGCCACCGCCCGGATCGCCGCGAGTCGGCGCGTCGGATCGGGCGAGGACAGGGCGGCGCCCTGTGCCGCGACGCCGATGGCCGCCTTCAATCCGGCATCGCTCTCGCTCTCCTGCGCCCGCATCAGCACCGCGTCAGGCAGGCCGGCCATGCGCCGCTCGACGGCCGCGAGCCCCTTGAGCCGAAGCTCCACGGTCTCGCCCGCGATCAGCGTCGCGAGACCGGAGGCAGTCTCCACCAGGGCGCGCTGGCGCAGGCCGAGCACGGGGGAGCGCCCGCCCGCAATCGAACGGACGGCGCCGGTCGTGACCTCGCGCCCTTCGGAAAGCCCGGCCTTGTCGAGCAAGATCGCCGTGTAACCGACGCAGATGAGGCGCCTGTCCAGCAGACCGCGCAGGAGAGCGCCCGCCGCGGCGAGATCCTCGGACGCCGTCTCGCCGCTCGACCGGATGAACTCATCCAGCGCCCTGCCCTGCCCGGCGCCGTCGCCGCACAGGCTCGCGGCGAAACCCGCGCGGTCGAAGCCGGGCGCCGCCGCGACGGCGGGCTGCAGCAGGCAGGCGACGAGCAGGAGCGCGCCGCAGAGCCAGACCCTCGCGCATCGCGCTCCCTCAACCATACGGGCTGAACGGCACGGGCTTGGGCGCGTCGGGCGATTGCCATAGGATGTCGAACCCCTGCTTCTCGTTGACCGAGCCGATGAAGACGCCGCGGGAAACGTAATTGTTCTCCCCCGTCATCGTCAGCGTGTAGCCGGAGGGATCGGCGAAGCTCAGCCCCGAAAACGCCTTGCGCACCTCGGGCACGTCGAAACTCCCGGCTTTCGCCGCCGCCAGGGCCCAGAGCTGGACGCTGTCATAGGCCGAGACCATCGGGTCGATGACGGTATCGGCGCTGAAGGGCACGTTCTTGGCCTTCACATAGGCCGCCCATTCCGAGAGGAACGTGGTGTTGGCCTCGGCCTTGGCGGCCTGGAGATAGGCCCAGCAATTGAGATGTCCCACGAGCGGCGCGGTATCCAGCCCCTCGAGGTCGGCCTCCACCATGTCGAGGCCGAGAATCGGCACGTCGGTGGCGCGAATGCCCTGGTTGGCAAATTCGCGCAGGAAATCAGGGATCGACGAACCGACCACCGTGAGCACCACGATCGGCGGGCCACCGGGCTCGGCGGCAAAGCTCCGGATCTGGTTCACCAGGGTCTGGAAGTTCGAGAACCCCAGCGGCACGTATTCCTCGCGCCACGCGGTCTCGGCCACGCCCTTCGAGGTCCAGTAGGCTTTGAGCTGCTTGTTGATCGTGCGCGGCCAGACATAGTCGGAGCCGATCATGAAGAACCGCTTCGCCCCGACGCCCTCCGCACCCATGAGGTAATCCACCGCGGGCAGCACCGAACTCGCCGGCGGCGAGTTCACATAGACGACGTTCTTCGAGTTCTCGTCGCCTTCGAAATGCAGCGGATAGAACAGCAGCCCGTCATTCTGCTCCACCACCGGCAGGACCGATTTCCGCGAGACCGAGGTCCAGCAACCGAAGAGGGCGGCGACCTTCTCCTGCTGCAGCATCTGCCTGCCGATCTGGGCATAGAGCGGCCAGTCGGAGGCCGGGTCCGAGGTGACCACCTCGATGCGCCGTCCGTTGACGCCGCCCTTCGCGTTGATCCCGTCGGCGGCCATGCGCACCACGTGGTTCAGGCGGCCTTCGATATTGGCCATCGTGCCCGAGGACGAGAACATGCAACCGAGCTTGACCGTGTCGGCGGCCCAGGCCGGGCGGATGATGGCGGGAGCGGCGAGCACCGCCGCCGTCCCAATGAAATGACGCCTCGTGACATCGACCATGGGCTCTGCACCTTCCCGTGACACCGGGCAAAGTGTCGGATTCCCGGTGGTCCGGTGGAAGGTCAAATAGGCTGCACGGCAGCTTCAGGATGCGCAAAACCTCATCGGACAGCCTGCAATGCAGGCGCGATGGCGGTTAAAACGTCAAAATTCGCAAAAGCCCCGGCCTTGCCCCGGCCCATTTCCGATCCCGCTCGCCGGTGCGGTTCTTGCTCGGGAACGGATCGACATCTCGGATCGTGGAGGCTTTCCCATGCGTCGATCCCGGCACACCGATCAGGAAGTCGCCTTTCTCCTGAAGGAAGCCGAGCACGGCATCCCCGTCGCGACGATCTGCGGGGCCGCCCATATCTCCATCGGCACGTTCTACCGCTGGCGTCGCCGCCTCGGCGGTTTGGCGCCGCCCGGCGTCACCCATCTCGGGGAGGTGGAGCGCGAGAACGCCGCTTTGCGCGTCGAACTCGCCCGCCTCAGAGGCTCCCTGCTCGCCCTGGCTCCCTGCCATTCCGATCACCGGGCGGAGGCTTCCCCCCTGGGCCCGGTTCGTCCCGGAGCGGCACCGTCCGGCGCGCCGGTCGCGCGCTACCGCGGAGGAGCCGCCTCCGTCGGTCGCTACGCCTTCGTCAGAGGGGCGAATTAGCGGCCCGTCAACGCGAGGCTCGCTCCCGCCCATTGCGTCTCGCCCGCCTTCCGAGCGACGGAATCGTCGTCAGGACGATGCCGCAGGCTCTCGACGGTGCATCATCTCCTGAATCTCAGGACGGCTGCTCCTCGCTCACATGCTCTTCTTCTTCGGTGAGTTCGGGCTTTTCATCGGCATCGTCGCCGATGAGTTCATCGAGTTCGTCGATGAGATCGTTCACTTGATCCTCGGTGGCGAGGAACTGGACGATCTCGCCATCGACGGATTCGAAGGTCAGTCGGTAACCGCCCTCGGTTTCGTCGGTGAGGACACGCGCGAGCTTCTTGATCGAGGTCATGGGATTTCCCGTCATGTCGGCGGCGAATTTCATCACCGCACCACCTCATATGGTGCGGTGACGAGGTCATGGGTTCCGTTCCGTTCAGATCAGGTCGGAGAAGACGCGATCGGACCAGGCCGGGATGGCGGTAGGACGAGCTGGCGCAGGTCGAGCCTCACCGCGCTGAGGCTTCGCGCCTCTCGGGCCGGGGCTCGATTTCCCCTGTCGCTTGGGCTTCTGGGGGCCACCGACCGCATCGTGTTCGAAGAGGAGGCACGCGCCGTCCTCGTCGGAAATCCACCCTCGGTCCGCCCAGCCGATGAAGCGTCCATCATAGGCGTAGACCTTGTCGTCATGGATGAAGGCCGCAGGCCGCCCGTTCCAGAGATAGAGGGACTGCCCATCGTGGCAGAACGCCGCCTCGCTGCCATTCCGGTCGAAGAACTCGATCATGGACGGCTCATGCCCCTATCTCGCTGTTGTGAAGCGATCGAAGATCGACGTAGCTCATCGTCTCGCTGCTCCATGACGGCCCGTCGCAATCGTGGAGCCTCTTGGGAAGCGGCTTGTGCTTGTCGCCTTGATAGAACCCCATGATGACGGTCTGACCATCGGAATCGTCGCACTCGATCCGGTAGGCCGGCTGCACCCCGGACCCCAGCCGACTGAGGCGAACGCGCAGCGTCGGGTTCTTCGCCTGGTCCGGCACCATGTTGAGATAGACGCCCCTCATGTAGTCGAGGCGGTCTGACCGTCGTCCGGAGAGGTCTGCGATCGAGACGTTTTCTGCAAGCATATCGATGTTCTTCATGGTCTATCAGGTTTCCGCGTTATTCGACGACGTGTTTGATCCGCAACGATGGAAATCGCAATCCTGCGCCATCCTAAGCGATGGCCGGAGCTTCCTCGGTCGTGACCAGGAACGTCGTCAGGGTATTCTCGCCGAAGGTCAGCGTCAGCGGCACGTCGGCGGCGTCCCGCCCATAGGAGATCAGGATACGGCCGATCCGCGAGGAGTTGTTGCGCGGATCGAACGTGTGCCAGCGGCCATCGAGATAGACCTCCATCCACGCGGCGAAGTCACCCGGCGCATGCGGCAGCGGCAGACCGATATCGCTCACGTAGCCGTTGCAGTAGCGGGCCGGGATGTTGAGGCAGCGGCAGAACGCGATGGCGAGATGCGCGTAGTCGCGGCAGACGCCGTGCCGTTCCTCGAATACGTCGAACGCCGTCCGTGTGGAGCGCGCATGCTCGTATCCGAACGTGATGCGATCATGCACGAAGTCGCAGATGGCCTGGACCCGTCCCCATCCGGGGGGCACTCGTCCAAACAGGTCCCAGGCGATCTGCGAGAGACGGTCGGTCTCACAGTATCGGCTTCCGAGCAGGAAGAGGATGCTGTCGGAGGGAAGCTTCGCGATCGGTGTCTCGGCGGCATCGGGCGCCGGCCGGTCTCCGCCGCCCGCGTCGCGGACGATGGTTTCGGTCTTCAGCGTGAACAGACCTGCCGGAGCGACCATGCGCTGGCACCAGTTCCCGAAGCTGTCGCGGTAGCCCTCCAACGGCACCGGCGGACTGACGATCAGGTAATCCGGCCGTTCCAGATCCGAGAACCGCGACGCATGGACGTTGAGCGTCGCGATGACGGGCGTGGGTTGAGGGAAGGTGTAGGTCATTTCGCAGCCGACGAGGATGCGCATGGGCTCTCTCCTGGGATGTCGCCATCTGTCCGCCTGATCCCGACCGCGATCGTCTCCGAGGGGCCGGGTGCATCTCAGTGCAGTGTCGGAGGGGGCTCCAGGAACGCACGCATGCCGCCGCCTTCCTCGACCGCGTCGGTGAAGGCATCGAGGGCATCCTCATCGGAGGCGAACGTCTCGCTCAAGATCGTCGACCAGCCCGTCTGATCGATGACTTCGAGCGTCCAGGGACCGTGAGTTCCCACGGGCCGATAGACGTTCACGGTCACCGTAATCCCATCCTGGGTCGCACGCCCGGTCAGATCGGAGAACTCCATATTGGGCTTGTCGTCGCTCATGGGTGTTCCTCTCGATGGACGAGTTCACCGCAGGGATCCGATGGAATCCCTATCTCATGAGCCGAATTTTGTACGCTAGCAGAGCGCGAGAGGGAAAAGTGCAGAAAACGTCGGGCCGGCCGCTGGCCCCGTGGCGCCTTCGTGAAGTGGAAGGCCCGGAAGACGGCATCGCCGCCCCTGCGATCCGCGAAGCCGCCGACATCTCCCTCGCCCCGCTCGCCCGCTGACGCCGGCGCCCCGCCTGCGCAGGCATGGAGGGTAGGGACGACGCCGGCGCACAGGCTGCCTTGCCTCGTTCAACGAAGCCCGTGCCGCCCAGACAACGCGATGCGAATGTCCGCCCTCCGCCGAAGGAGAGCCTCTCCGGCTTAAGTTCGAGAGACCCGACCGGCCCCATGCCCGACGACACCGTTGCGCGTGGCCACGGCTTGGGTTAGGTGTCGTCCACGGTCAGCACCCGTAGCTCAGCTGGATAGAGCGTTGCCCTCCGAAGGTGGAGGACCCTGCCGTCCTAGCTGTAATCTTCTCCTAGTCCGCACAGTCGGTAAGTATGAGAGATAAGCCTCGGGATTATGCTAATCGTGATCTGCCGGCGCAAAAGGGGCGCAACGGAATAGGAAAGCTATTCTGCACCCGCCAGCTCCTTTGGCTGGCGACTTTTAAGAAGTCCATTCTGTGCGTAGCATTCGCAAATCGATTTAGGCATTCGCAGCGGCTTGCCGTGTCCAATAGGGCACAACTTATTCGGACTGCGATAACCGACCGGGATGAATGCCCGTGGAGAGAAAGCGCAGTTCTCTGCACGCTGCCCACACAAATCCCTTCAAAGTCTAAAAAGTTCGATGTGCTAACCCGGTGGACGAAGTCCCAGCTCCACGGTGAAGCACTCCAGGACCTTGGCTTCTGTGGCGAGCAAAATCCGGTCCACAGCCTTGGGTGACGAGGACACGAAGTTCGCTAGGGCTTCGCTGAAGGACATGACGCATTTCGGCGCCTCGTATGGCTAAAACGGCGTCGCCGCCGTGTGGAGCCAACGTCGCGCATTCCTGAGTATCATATCGCTGATGTGTGCCTTCGCTAGGCTTGCATTGGATAGCCAAGATTGCTGGCATTAACTGTTGGGCGCTGATCGAGTGCCGCCCTACAAGCGCTGATGAAGGTAGAAGATGCCTACGCGATCCCAGCTGGCAGGAACGACAAGCCCGACATGGATCTACCGTGAGCTTTCCGGCCGACCGCCCTGCGCGACAGGGTCTAAGAGCGCCGAACACATCTCTATCACGCAACCTCAACCACGAACTCCAGCGCGTGCTGAACCCAAACCCGGCCCAGCAGATCGAACGCTTTGGCTGGCGCTTCGCCCCTGGCGACCGTGTGATGGAGACCCAGAACGATTACGACCGGGATGTCTTCAACGGCGACCTCGGCATGGTAGTGCGCATCAACGAGGAAGAAGGCGCCGTCATCGTCATCTTCGACGTGCGCGAGGTCGTCTACACGGACTCGGACTGCGCCTGGGCCGTCCTGAACCAGATCCGCGAGACGCTCACGCTCACGACTACGCTGACCGAGGCGCAGCGCAAGGAACTCGACGTGCTGAAGGTTGCTCATCAGGCGCAGCGTCACGCCGAGAGCAACCAGGGCGGCACGGTCGACGGCGTGTTTCGGGAGGATGGCGCCTGGTGGTTCGGCAAGGACGACATCACGACCCTCGGCCCATTCGAGACCCAGCAGCAGGCCGAGGACGCCGGCCGTTCCGCAACCCCGTTCGAGCAGGGGGAGGCAGCCTGATGGCGACGAAACAGAGAGAGAGAGGCCGCGACCCACGCCATGACCAAGTGCCGGTGCGGGGACGTCGCAGGGCTCGGGCAGACCGAGTGCGGCCGGTGCCGGCCCTAGGTCGATGAGGACGATCCGGAGCAGGAGCTCGACGGCCTCAACTGCGAACTCCTCGAAGCCGCCCAAGACGTGGTGTCGGCCTGCTTCGATATCGACATCGGAGTAAGAGACGTGACAGGGTCAATAACTGAGGTCTGGTGCGAAGGCGCGGCATGTCGGAATCCACACACAACGAACGGTGCCCCCTTCACGCTGTAGACCAAAGGTTGAGTGATTTGCATAGGCAATGGCACCAAGCCGAGGAGGCATACTTCGACCCAGAAGCCTTCCGCGTTGCCATACAGACCGCAATTCAAACTGCAAGAACGGTCTCCTTCATTCTTCAAAGCAACAAAGCACTGATTCCCGACTTCGATGCGTGGTATCTTGGATGGAGGGATCGCTTGAAAGCTATCCCACTAATGCGCTGGATGGTTGACGCTAGAAATCGAATTGAAAAGCAGGGCGATCTTGAGACCTACAGTTGGATTCACGCAGAAATACTGGCGTCTCATCTTCACGAAGGTCCGCGAGAAGTTGTTAAGACTGAACTCTTCGATGGCCCGAAGAAACTCTTAGATACTATCCCAAAAGATGCACTTGGGGACCACATCCGTAGGGACGGCATTCTCCGAATTGAGAGACGATGGGTTGAGAATAGCTTGCCTGACTACGAATTGCTTGATGCAGTTGCTATCGCCTACGGCCATCTCGCTCAATTGGTTTCTGATGCCCATCGACAGCTTGGCTTGTGTGAGCCCACAGTCACGATGGATGGCATAGAGCTTCCGTTTGACCGTGTCATGACGGGAGGTCGGTTGCCCTGCATGATCGGTCATAATGAAAATCGTCAAATCGATATTTGGTTGGCAACGGGAAAAATTCTGGAGTTCGAGCAAAGCGAAGTCAGCATAGATGAAGACGTGTTTATGGAAGCCGCCAAGAGATATAATATCGACCCGGATTTTCACTTCAATACAGAGCAAGATATTTTAAGTCAGGCAAAAGAAATATTTTTGAATGCCCGTAAGCTTTTTCTCCGTGATGGATATCACATATTTCTTGTTATGATCTTCAAGAATGGCAAGCCAATATACGGTAAAGAGGTTCGACTTGAAGAACACGGCCACAAGTATGTCTTTATGCGAAGTTTAGCTAATGATGTTCTCCGCATGGGTGGCGATGCCGTCATAGCAATCAATGAAGCTTGGATGGGGACCTCTAATCCAAAAAACCCATACCAGAGGGTTCGCGATGCCCCCGGCCGTAAAGAGGTATTGACGGCAACGTTAGTAGCTAAGGATGGCCCCCCACTTAATCTAATGGCTACGATCCGCAGAAATACGGACAGAGTTAGCTTGGATGACACAATCGAAGCGACTGAACACGTCCCTTATATGTTTGCATCCATATATGAAGTCTGGGGACTTAAGGTTCCCGGCTCGGAGATAGACCCGAGTGAGCATGATGGTCGTCAATATAAACCCAATTTTCTCAGGGCCTTGTCTGAAAGACTGCTTTCTTCAACCTCATTTTTCTTAAAACAATAATTTCACAGAAGGAGCTTGCCGCTCGCCTCGAAGCCAGGACGCCACGAACATTTACCGATGAGGCTAATATAAGCCGCCTCAGAAGCGGGCGATGGAACGTTACGACCATAACCTGTTGGCATATTGCCGAAGCGTTAGGTGTCTCGCTGTGCGACATCGTTTCGAGAATAAAAACGAAGCTTCATGTTGAATAGAGTTCATCGAAACGACGACTTTTGCCGGGTTTTCGATGGAAACTAAACGACGTAGGCATGGACAGCGCTGAACGTGAAATACACACACTTCACCCGCCCTTCGCTAAAAGGAAGAAGGCGAACCCTAAGGTGAGGAGACTTCTAGAGATCCACGAACACGCCGATGCGCCCACGCCGCCATCAATGGCCCGCAGATGAGCGATCTGTGCAAACATTGCGGCCCAATAGGCAGCCCACAGACCGAGAACTGAGGCGTTCCAGATCGACATGTGCGACGCCGAATTTAATCCGCTACTCGTCGTTCCTGACGCTACGCGGAAATAGCGTGTCGCCGAGCATCGTAGGCGTGCCGCACCGACGTGCCATCCTCACCGCGGCCTTCCTGGGTGTAGGCGAACTGCAGCACGCCATCGGGACCGTAAAGTCGCACCATCTCTGATCGCCAAGCCCGATCGGTGCGAGCGAGAGTCGCCTCGGTTTCGACCAGTCGGCTCGCATGCATACTAGCTGTCCTGAATTTCGTGGTCGCAGGGTCAACGCGATTTGGCGACATCTGCTCCCTCGAAATTCGGCGGCCATCACAATGCGGCACTCACGCACCTCCGATCTGTGAACCGAGGATAGGTTGGCGTCGTTGAGCAGGTATGACTGATCAGACACCCGCCCCGACCTCAGAGCAAATCATCGATGCGCGCCGCCGCGAGATGGCGATTGAGCACCTCCTGTTCGGCACAATCCGCTTCGTTGCCCATCGTCACCCAGATTTGCTCGATGAGCTCGACGGCAGCCTCGACCACTTGTGGGATAAGGCCCATGGCAATGAGCGAGATGATGAGGCAGTCCGGGAGGTCGCACGACGTTTCATCAAGAGCCTGCGTGCCGGAGGCTAGAATCTCGACATCTATAGCAGACGCATCTCGCCGCGATTCTGCACTACAAATATGGCTTGAGAGGAAACCGAAGTCCCAGACAACCGGACGCCCTATCGAAGCCCCTGTATCCTGTAATGAATCAGATCAGGACCTCGCCCTTGGGTGATTGACGGTGAAGGTGCTCCAGAATAACAGCCGAAATCGGAACTCCCGGATCGATCGCGGTTGAGCGAGATACCGACATCGCCGGACAAATCTTTCCCTCCTCGACGGCTGCGCGTTTTTACCCTTGGGTTTCGCCTTCAAGATGAGCGAAAGCCCGTAGAAAATGTCACAAGCCTTAGGCATAAGCTAAGGGAATTGCTGACAGAAAAACCTTACAGGCTTCTCTGACAACCTCATTCCTAGAGCATTTTCGGTTTAATCTGGTTCGTATCCTGCGGCGGCGAAGAAGTTGGCGCACTCGTCAGGTGTGACGGTGTCGACGAGGCGTCCGATGGCCGACCACAAACCCTCGACGGTTCGCTCGGCCGCTTTGCGCAGCAGCGCCTTCAACTTCGAGAACGCCATTTCGATGGGGTTGAAGTCGGGCGAGTAAGGCGGGAGGAACAAGAGCCGCGCGCCCGCCGCCTCGATGGCCGATCGCACGGCCGGACCTTTGTGGCTGCCGAGGTTGTCCATGACGACGATGTCGCCGGGGATGAGCTCAGGCACCAAGACCTGATCGACGTAAGCCTGGAAGGCGTCACGGTTGATCGGCCCATCGAGCACGAACGGTGCGGCGATCCCGGACAGGCGCAGGGCCGCCACCAGGGTCGTGGTCTTCCAATGGCCGTGCGGGATGGGCGAACGCAGCCGCTCGCCGCGGGGAGACCGTCCGCGCAGGCGGGCCATGTTGGTGGAGGTCCAGGTCTCGTCGAGGAACACGAGGCGCGCGGGGTCGAGATCGAGCTGGCACTCGAACCATGCCTCGCGCGCGGCCTTCACGTCCGGGCGGTCTTGCTCGGTGGCGTGGGCTGTCTTTTTTTGTAGGTGAGATCGCGTGCGTCGAGGAAGCTCCACAGGGTGCCGAGCCCGACCGTGAGATCGTACTCGTCCCGCAGTCGGGCGCGCATCTCTTCCAGGGTGATGTCGCCCTTCTCCTCGATCAGGGCGCGCAGGAACGCCTCATGTGGATCGAGCTTCGAGCGGCGCGCCCGCCCTTGCGGACGAGGGGCCACCGTCCCGGTTGTCGCGAGCGCGGCCATCCAGCGAATCGAGGTCGCGATGCCGACTCCAAAACGCGCGGCCGCTTGCCGGCGGGAGGTCGTTGCAGCGGCTTCCACCACCCGCTCGCGCAGGTCCTGGCTGTAGGGTCGTCCCATCTGTCGCTCCTCCTCCAGAGCGATCAGTGAATCAGCCCGCCGCCTCTCCGTGAACCCCACACGATTGATTCAGCGCAAACCGAAAACGCTCTAGCGTCTGACACAGGGGAAAGTCGAGGGCTGATGGTCAAGGAGAGTCAGGGCTCATGCCAATACGGCAATAAAATTTGGTCAACTCTGGTGGGGGTAGGCTGCATGTTCGGAAGGCCCCATTTTCATTTTTTTGCCGCGGTGAAGGGTAAGGGCGTGAACGATCTACTAGACGCGAACATATGACGAGCGACAAATTTGTCCGGGACAAGATCAACCACTTCATTGCTTTTCAGGAACTCGAGCACTTCGCTGGAACTCGGCTCTCAAAGACCGAACTCTCCAGGTAGGAAGAAGCTGCACAAACCTAAGGGCACGGACTATAGGACCTCTCGCAGCATCAATTGAACGGAAGCAAACAGCTAAGCGTATCCTACTGATAGATAACTGCCGGCGCCTGCGGTGCATAAATACATCACTCCTAGCAATTTTGAAGCGGCCGGACTCAAAAGGTTCCAATTCGCGTAAATCATTGGTCTGGTTACATTGCATCAAAGGGATAACATAAATGGTTCGCTCAACACTCTACACTTCACTCATAGCTGCCGCCCTCGGCTGTCTATCGTCATTTTCAGTCAAATCCGAGCCTGTGGCGATCGCTGACGTTTGTAAAATGTGCAGTTGCGATGATGGAAAAGTGAACTGTAACAATTTTTCATATAGTCTTGATACCAAAAATGTAGAATTTAGAGACACAATCGCGAAATCAGATATACCGGACACCGTGTTAAAGCTTGACGCTATTTCTAGATTGGCGAATTAAAGCAATGTCTGCCAGTATATATCGAAACATTAAGATTCTGGCCGGGTTCTCAATCGCTCTGCTTACTGCTGGATGCGGAACAAGAGTTCCGCAGATGAATGAAGCGTGGGAGCCATCTGATATTAATGATGACCTGGCATACAGAATTAAAAAAAGCATCTATTGCGAGCTAATTCAGGCAACAAGAGTATTTAATAGTCAAGAGCGTGAGTTGTTTGGAAAGAAGCTGAGTCGTTTGCCCAAGGATTGGGGAGCTCAAATGACACTTACGTTAACTGTGGACGAGACAAGCTCAATAAATCCAAGTGGCTCCTATAATAGAAATATAAGCTCTGCGTTTGATCCTTTGGCTCCAAATAAAAGCGTGACACAAAGTTTGGTGTTGCCTTTTACGACTCAAGCTTCCACGCAGGCGGTGAGAACTGACAGCTTTTATTCATTCTATACCATTCAGGAATTAGTAAGAAACCGTTATATAGATACGACGTGCGGGGAATATGATCAAAAGACTAATACACTCAATCCATTAGATCGCTCTGGCTCGTCATATCTCTTGAGTGGTAATCTTGGGATCTATGCCTGGATGAAGGGCGCCTTATTGGCAAACAATACAATTCCTACATCAAAACTTCCGAGTTCCGCTAAGCCATTAGATGTATTGCAATATACCATTAAATTCGTTGTTGTGACTTCAGCTGGATTTAATCCAATGTGGAAATTGGCGCCGGTCTCCACAGGCATTGGCGGATCTCCACTTGTAAGCGGTAATCGGACTCGTTCGCATCAGCTTCTTCTAACCTTAGGCCCAACATCAGAAGCGGCTGGCAGAAATGGACCTGCACCTCCGTCTATTTCTCTGCACAACTACGGGCAGCTTGAGCTTGCATTTACCAATGCGCTCCAACAAAAATAGGAACAGAGAATTCTCAAGAAATCTTTCTATGATGTGAATTTAAATTTCCTGACTTAGAAAATTTTACGTAAAAAGTTTCATACTTCCGCATCCTGGCGACGGATGCGTATCTACTTGTGACGGGGCTTACGATTCTAGATCATTTTGCCCCCCCTTATCAGTGTAGGTCATCATCGACTCCGCCAATCGCCAGCATGGTGTATTGTCCGATGCCTACTCGACGCTAAAGCGCGACGGTCCGTTTAGGCTGCATGTTTGAATGCCGCCATTTTCATTTTGGCTGCGGTGAAGCTAAGGGCGTGATCGATCAATTGGATGCGAATCTATGACGAGCGACAAATTTATCCGGGACCAGGTCGGCCACCTCATTGCCTTTCAGGAGCTCGAGCATCTCACCGGGCAGCGGTTCTCCGAGACCGAGCTCGCCAAGATGGAAGAAGCGGCCCAAGCCCAGGGGCACACTCTGGAGGAGGCGCTTGCCAAGTTTCTCCACGCCTTGCGCTGCATAAGCCAAGACGACCTTGATAAGGTCGCTGAGCATCTGGGGGCACCACCTCGGGAGAAGAGCTCGTTGTAGGCCTTAAGGGCCGGCGGCCATCTCCTTAATCTTGGACCGTCTGCACCCAGTTATCGTTCTGCGCAGGCGCATGCAGCGCGTGGTGGATCTCACGGTGCAGCTTGGACAGTCGAATGCTCGACCCGTCGATCGTCCGGACCGCCGCTGAGCCGTCTCGTATGACGAGGATCAAGATAGGGGCCTCCTGCAGTCATGCACGTCATTAGGCCAATGCATTTCGACACTTCGTCACAGTCTCACCAGCGGCAACGACATGTCCGAGCCGCCATTGCGCCTAGCAGGTCATCGCCGCCGCCACAAACCAACGTCGACGATCTGTGACGGCATCGAAAGCTATCATGCCTCTTTGCGAATCCGATCGAACAGCGCCTGCCAAATCGCAAACAGCTTTTCTCGCTTCACATCCGACGACAACATAGCCAGCGGAACATGAGGCTCGCCGTCGATCTTACGATCTTGATATCGTTCCCCAAAGCCTTGTTCTAGCTGATGTAAAACCTCACGCCTTGCTTCATCAGTTTCGAAAGCCGGTATCTTTTTGATATAGTTCAGCGATGTCAGAACCTTTCCATCGAGCTTCAAGCCTATAGGCCAACAGAATTTGTTTCCATAGAATAGCTTCGCCCGCAGGCTAGGCTTCAGTGCTGCAGTAACTACGACTTCGCAGCCCACTGCGATCCACCAGTCATAGACCGCTCGCGCTATTGCAGCTTCGCTTACACTCCGCTCTAGAGTAAAACGATCGAACCAATCATCAATTGTTAATTGGGGACTAATCGCATTGGTTATGCTGCTAGTCCCCTTTCGCCGCTCTGCCTCAGCGGTGCGTCCGATCAGCCGCGGCACCAAAGTGCGCAGTCCCTGTCCAGCGTAGTGCTTGATCTCAAGAGCTATCACCTCGGCTGGGCTCATCTGAGCATTAAGGAACTCGACGATCCGTCTTAATTCTGGGTAGATGACATCGGCTACGAACACCATGCGAATGCGCCCTGCCCGCAAGTTCCCGTCAACGGAGCGCCAGAACTCTTCCAGATCAGCGTCTGGGTTATCGAGATGCTCGCGTAGTGCCTCGTCTGAGTCCCTTTCTCCTACAGCACAAGTGCGCTCGAACTGCTGCCTTATAGCTTCTACAGGCCAATATACGACACCGTTCGCCGCGTAGTCTAGCATCTGGGCCACAACCTCGCGACGCCCGCGTGTGTCGCTGGCCCGCTTGACCTCAACCAGAGTCGGCACACCGTCCTGATCGACGAAGAGATGATCGAGCGACCAGCGCCCCGATCCACCTTCCTCACCCGGGACGGATTGTTCACGCGCGATCAACAGCCAGCGACGCGGATTGATAGGATCGACGGCATCACCAGCAATTATGCTCGGGTGGGTCGCGAGCAACTCTTGGAGAAGATCCTCACTCTCGAAGGCGCTGGAGCGCATCTCCACCAGGGAGTTATCGTCTCGAACGATGTAGATTCCGTCGGTCATCGCCGCCTTCAATATTTTTTATGGTTACGTCGTATGCCATCCGGCGAGCCGTGATGCATCAGGCTTCACTATGTGTGTCCGCTATCGCACCGTGGCCTCAGACAAACGAAGTCCCATGCAGAAGCACGCCCGTTCAGGGCCTTATGTAATGGTGCGGCGAGGATTCCTGTCATACCCTTGGATTTTGACATGATCGAGCGACTTACACATCTCAGCTTCCCTGCCAATGTGCACTCTATTCATTCTCTGCGGCGCTCGCTCTAACTTTCGCCATGCCACAAACAATGCGTATCTGCTTGAGCTAAAGCCTGCTCTCGACCCTTCCAGATATTCATCCTCGGATGTCGTCATCGGACACCAGAAGTGTCTTAGAGCCCGTCCGATAACATCCGGCGGGGGTTGAGTGGCCGGGATGGCGGTGATTCCAGAAGGGTGCTGAAGCCTGATCTGGAAGTGCCATGTGGACCCCGACCACTCGCCGGCAGCATAGCCGTGCGGGCCTGCGCTACGAAACCGACCTGACCGATGCGGAATGGGCCGTGATCGCGCCGCTGATGCCGGAGCCGGCCTTGTGCGATCGGCCCGCCATCTGGACGATGCGCGAGATCTGGAACGCGATCTTCTACGTGCTGCGCGGCGGCATCGCGTGGCGGCTGATCCCGAAGGACCTGCCACCGCGCAGCATGACGTTCGGCTACTTCGTGCGCTGGCGCGAGGACGGGCTGTTTGGCCGGATCAACCACACGCTGGTCATGGCCGACCGCGAGCGGGTCGGTCGAAGCGCTTCACCCACGGCCGCGGTGCTCGATAGCCAGAGCGTGAAGACGACCGAGAGTGGCGGCCCGCGCGGCTACGATGCCGGCAAGAAAATCAAGGGCCGCAAGCGGCAGGCCCTGGTCGACACGGACGGGCGTGCTCTCGTCCTCGACCCGCAGTCCGCCGACGTGCAGGATCGCGATGGGGCCGGACCGGTGCTGCGTCTGTCGAGGCGGACTTTCCCGTTCATCGCCAAAGCCTTCGCTGACGCAGGCTATGCCGGAGACAAGCCGGCGACCGCTACGATCATCACCGTTGAGATCGTTCGCAAACCCAAGGATCAGGTCGGCTTCGCCGTGCATCCGCGCCGCTGGGTCGTGGAACGCTTCTTCGGCTGGATCAGCCGCAATCGCCGCCTCTGGAAAGACCCGGAGGCGACCCTCGCCTCAGCCCAGGCCTTCCTCTACGCCGCCGCCATCATGATCCTCGTCCGAAGGCTGGGCCGAGCGGCATGACTTATCGGACGGACTCTTAGATCGCCATGATCTTAAGATGCAAAAGAGATTGCAGCTCTGGTGCGGAAACCTACAGGCTTCATCGTCCCGCCATCCCAAGCCATGGTTTGAGATGTCGCGATGATACCGACAGTAAAATGGGCGTAAAATCAATCCGAAGGCAATGCGCCGATGCATTTTGATCAACTCTATTCTATATAAACTGCCAGTCAAGAACCTCCAAATTTCACTTATTGCGTTTTCCTCCATGATACCGGAATAGCGCTTGCCGGTGCTCGTTCCGTATCCTTTAGTGATCCGTCTAGAGCGTTTTCGGTTTGCGCTGAATCAATCGTGTGGGGTTCACGGAGAGGCGGCGGGCTGATTCACTGATCGCTCTGGAGGAGGAGCGACAGATGGGACGACCCTACAGCCAGGACCTGCGCGAGCGGGTGGTGGAAGCCGCTGCAACGACCTCCCGCCGGCAAGCGGCCGCGCGTTTTGGAGTCGGCATCGCGACCTCGATTCGCTGGATGGCCGCGCTCGCGACAACCGGGACGGTGGCCCCTCGTCCGCAAGGGCGGGCGCGCCGCTCGAAGCTCGATCCACATGAGGCGTTCCTGCGCGCCCTGATCGAGGAGAAGGGCGACATCACCCTGGAAGAGATGCGCGCCCGACTGCGGGACGAGTACGATCTCACGGTCGGGCTCGGCACCCTGTGGAGCTTCCTCGACGCACGCGATCTCACCTACAAAAAAAGACAGCCCACGCCACCGAGCAAGACCGCCCGGACGTGAAGGCCGCGCGCGAGGCATGGTTCGAGTGCCAGCTCGATCTCGACCCCGCGCGCCTCGTGTTCCTCGACGAGACCTGGACCTCCACCAACATGGCCCGCCTGCGCGGACGGTCTCCCCGCGGCGAGCGGCTGCGTTCGCCCATCCCGCACGGCCATTGGAAGACCACGACCCTGGTGGCGGCCCTGCGCCTGTCCGGGACCGCCGCACCGTTCGTGCTCGATGGGCCGATCAACCGTGACGCCTTCCAGGCTTACGTCGATCAGGTCTTGGTGCCTGAGCTCATCCCCGGCGACATCGTCGTCATGGACAACCTCGGCAGCCACAAAGGTCCGGCCGTGCGATCGGCCATCGAGGCGGCGGGCGCGCGGCTCTTGTTCCTCCCGCCTTACTCGCCCGACTTCAACCCCATCGAAATGGCGTTCTCGAAGTTGAAGGCGCTGCTGCGCAAAGCGGCCGAGCGAACCGTCGAGGGTTTGTGGTCGGCCATCGGACGCCTCGTCGACACCGTCACACCTGACGAGTGCGCCAACTTCTTCGCCGCCGCAGGATACGAACCAGATTAAACCGAAAATGCTCTAATGGACTGCAGGACGAAAAAACATGGCGTCAATCCGGAAGCTCCGCGGCCGCTGGCAAGCTGCAGTTCGACGCAAGGGTATGGCACCGCGGAGTAAGAGCTTTGACTCGAAATCGGACGCCGAGCGCTGGGCGCGTAGTCTCGAAGCTGAGCTTGATCGATCTGGGGCTCTGCCCGACATGCGTGTTGCCGAGAGCACGACTCTGCGGCAGGTCTTGGAACGCTACAAGGTGGAAATCTCGCCGACGAAACGCAGCGCCGTCACAGAGATTGCTCGGATCAATGCGATCCTGCGTCGCCCCATCTGCTTCCGGACGATGACGATCTTGTCGACATCAGATTTAGCAGCCTACCGCGACGAACGCCTCCTGACAGTAGCTCCCGCGACCATAATTCGAGAGCTGAACACGATCTCGCACGCGATCGACACAGCCAGACGCGAATGGAACATTCATCTTGCGATCAACCCATGCAAGCTCGTTCGGCGGCCATCTCCTCCCCGCGGGCGAACACGGAGGCTCGAGGGAAACGAGGAGCAGATTCTTCTGGATGCCGCCGATGCCGGGCGCGTCCGTTATTTGCGCCCCATGATTGAACTCGCGATCGAGACCGGGATGCGGCGAGGCGAGTTGCTCGCGCTGCAATGGGAGCACATCAATCTCGGGACGCGAGTGGCGCATCTGCCCATGTCGAAGAACGGGTTCAGCCGCGACGTGCCGCTCTCCACAAGAGCAATCGCGACCCTAAAAGGCCTTCAGACCGACGCACGCACGACCGTGTTTGAAACGGCGCCAAACACAGTGCGGCTAGCCTGGAGCCGACTCACACGCCGCGTTGGACTAAAAAATCTGCGTCTGCATGATCTCCGGCACGAGGCAGTGTCTCGTCTGTTCGAGCGCGGCTTCAACGTGGTTGAGGTCGCATCGATCTCCGGGCATCGGGAGTTGAAGATGTTGTCCCGATACACCCATCTGCGGGCCGCTGATTTAGCTGAGCGCATGCAGTAAACGGATGGGACGATGCGTTTCAGGTTTTACCGGGCATGACCAGGGCTTCGCCGATTTGGACTCAGAGGCCCCGCCAGCGCCGGCGGTGAAAATATGCGACAGGACTGCATCAAGCTCAATCTTGGCTGCAGGCGGTGCCCCCAGGCCCGGTTAAGGTAGTGCCGGCGGCTTACAGCGACCGTCGGCGAGGATCTGAATCACCACTTGCGTTAGAAGGAACCCAGCGCGCAACGTTTTCACCGGATGGCATACCACCCTGAAGTTCTGATTCCGGTGAAAATCTATACGTTGGCGGAACGGCGAGCGCAGCGAGCCAGACGCCCCGAGCGCAGCGAGGATGTGAGCCGGAGGCGAACAACGGGAGCCGCGGCTCTACCTTTAGGGTGACGCGGCGGTGTCACGCTCCTGGCGGAGGTTTAGATAGTTATGTAAATTATAGTAATATATCTATATATACTATGGGGAATTAAGAGTGACATTTTACGTCACCCTCTCACCCCCGTCCGAGCTGTTCGGACCCTACTCCTTGCCTGCGGGACCAGGACCGGTTCTGTTTCAGCCCTACGATGAGGACGCCATATCAGGGGCAGCTGCCCAGGGCCCAACAGTATCCAGCACAACGAGGCGGTCATAGCGTCGACGAGCGGCGCCTACTGTGATTGCCGTTTTTGTGGCCCGGGTCAATAAATTCGCGAACTCTCGATGAGATGGATTCCGCCCATAGCCGGCTCGAAAATACAGAAGCATGACCCGCTCCTGCATGATCTGGTCGACGTGCGGTCTCCACTGCCTTTGCTGCGGCCCATCCTCAACAACCCACGCGCGGAGAGCGTTCTTCTCTCGAGCCAAAACGTCGACGGTGGGCTTCACATAGATTTTTGCGATCTCGGGGGGCTTGAGTGATGAGCGCCGCCGCTGCTGGCGTGCTTTAGCTTGTTCGCGCTTTCTCGCCTCTTTCGCGGGTTTAGAGGCAGCTATTCTTAAATCATTGATCTCGGCGTTTCGAATTCTCGCGAACTCAGCCTTCCTGGCTCGATCTCGGTTGAATATTTCACTGTAGTTCATTCGTATTTTTGGCGAAGCAGAAAGCATGTCCTTCGTATCCAGATCGGCGACGACCTCTTCTATCAGTCGGATTCCTTCTAGGGATTCGAGAAAATTGCTGTCGATCTTAGACCTGCTAGTCCCATGCCCAACGCCTTTGGCGGCATCCTCATGCAGCTCTTTCTCGTTAAACATTAGCACCAAACTTTCACTTCGCAGACGCAGTGCCTAAACCAGGGATGATGACGGTGCATTCGGTGTCAGATATTCAGAAGTGCCCACAAGGCCGCGCTTATGCAACAGCTGCGGCAGTTCGCCTGGCCTCAATTTTATCGCCGACCAGGTGGCGCCTCTAGAACAGGCTCGCAGGCGGCGCGATCCGAGAAAGCTGGTAGTTATAGCTTCATGGCCTAATTCGCCGCCGGTGATCAACGTCGCCGCTTTGCAGGGCTATCTGGCGACGTGCAGTTATACGCAATGCCATCAAGCGTTGGCTCGACCCTCGCCTGAACTGCATGCGCTCCTTCGCTACCGCCGTGTATATCTTATACGACTGCGCTTCGATGGATCTCCTCGATCACATCGAAAAGCCACGTCGTCCCAGCGTTGTATAAGAGCTACTCTGGCCCCTGGAGCACCACATCCGTATAGGGGCTTTCGTAAAGCACGCGCGCCTGCATTACACCCTGAGCGGTGAGATGATCGACGACGAGGTCGATAAACACGACTTGCTCGCGCGTTGCCTTCCGGCCTGCATCAAACAACTTCGATCTCGTCGAAACCGAGGCAAATGCCGAGGACGTTGCAAAGCAGTCACGGTCGCAGCCTCAGCGGCGAAAAGAGGATCGAGCCGCTCGTAAGCGAGCCTCAAGCTCGCTATCCTCTCGGCAAACGACCTTAAGGTTGCGCTCGGGGAGGCACCATGGCGACGCCGTTCTTCGAGCGACCGATCCTTAACTCGCCATACGAAGTTCCGACGCAGCACCATGCGCTGGACAGCGAGGGACAGCCTCTCGACCAGGAACCAGCACAGGGCCGCCGGCGCTCATCTCTGATAACGCCGGTCCCAAGGTCCAGAAGACAGAGTGGCAGGGGCAGGCAGACGGCCCTCGGCCTCGGCGACGGGTCCGCTCTTTCTTCGGCCGAGCAAGCCTACAATCCAACCCCTATCATCAATGAGATCCGGGGGCACGTAGCGTCCTGGCGCTCGCTTCCAAACCCGGCGGATTGGGGCGTTACACCGACGACCCAGCGGCTGCTTCAGCACTGGCGTCGCGAGGACGGCTGGCACGGCCCGCGGCCGTTCTTCTGCCAGGTCGAGGCGGTCGAAACCGCGATCTGGCTTACCGAGGTTGCCGGACGGCAGCGCCAGTATGCCCACCTGATCCGTCACATCGAAGGCGCCAACGAGGGCGCGAACCCCGGCCTGCCGCGCCTCGCCCTCAAGATGGCGACGGGTGCCGGCAAGACCACCGTCATGGCGATGCTTATCGCGTGGCAGACCATCAACGCGGTGCGAAGCCCGAACGCGAAGCACTTCACCCGCGGTTTTCTACTCGTGACGCCGGGCATCACGATTCGAGATCGCCTGCGTGTGCTAATGCCCGGCGACCCCGACGCCTACTACAGCAAGCGGGAGCTGGTCCCGACCGACATGCTCCACGATCTGGGGCAGGCCAAGATCGTGCTAACGAACTACCACGCGTTCAAGCGCCGCGAGACGCTGGAGGTCTCGAAGGTCGGGCGCTCGCTCCTGCAAGGACGCCATGCCCCGATCGACACCATCGAGTCCGAGGGCGCGATGCTCCAGCGCGTCTGCCGGGAGTTGCTGCCGATCAAGAATCTCGTTGTGGTCAACGACGAAGCGCACCATTGCTACCGCGAGAAGCCGGACGGAGCGGACGAGAACCCGGTCGCTGCCGAGGATCGCGAGGAGGCCAAGCGCAACGCCGAGGCCGCGCGGCTCTGGATCTCTGGGATTGAGGCGCTGAAGCGCAAAGTAGGCGTGCGTGCGGTCTACGACTTGTCGGCTACGCCGTTTTTCCTGCGCGGATCGGGCTACCTCGAGGGCACCCTCTTCCCGTGGACGGTGAGCGATTTCTCGCTCATAGACGCAATCGAGTGTGGCATCGTCAAGCTGCCGCGCGTCCCGATCGCCGACAATGCCGCAAGTGGGGAGGTGCCACTTTACCGCGAGCTCTGGGAGCACATCGGCAAGGCGATGCCAAAGAAGGGCGCGGGCAAAGCCGGCACGCTCGATCCGCTCTCCCACGTTTTCCCGAGCCAGCTCCAGACAGCGCTGCACGCCCTCTACGGCCATTACGAGAAGACCAGCGATGCCTGGGAGCGCGCCGGCATTGACGTGCCGCCGGTCTTCATCGTGGTCTGCAACAACACCGCCACGTCAAAACTTGTCTACGAATGGATCGCCGGCTTCGAGCGAACTAACGCCGATGGCGAATCCGAGACTCGCCATGTGGGGCACCTGCGCCTGTTCCGGAACTACGACGACAACCGGCAGCGGCTCGCCAAACCCAACACGCTGCTTATCGACAGCGAGCAACTCGAATCAGGCGAGGCCCTCGATCCTGCCTTTCGCGAGATGGCGGCGGCCGAGATCGATCAGTTCCGCCGCGAGCGCATCGAACGCGGCGTCGATCCGGTGACTGCCGCCGAGACCTCGGACGCCGATCTGCTACGCGAGGTCATGAACACGGTCGGTCGCGTTGGCCGGCTCGGCGAGCGCATCCGCTGTGTCGTCTCGGTCTCGATGCTGACAGAGGGTTGGGACGCCAACACTGTCACGCACATCCTTGGCGTGCGCGCCTTCGGCACCCAGCTCTTGTGCGAGCAGGTGGTCGGGCGCGGCTTGCGGCGGCAATCTTACGAGCTGAACGACCAGGGCCTGTTCAATGTCGAGTATGCCGACATCCTCGGCATCCCGTTCTCTTTCACGGCCGAGCCGGTGGTCTCGGTCCCGGCGGCACCCCGCAAGCTCACCCGCGTGCAGGCCTCGCGCGAGCGCGCCGAGTTGGAGATCGACTTCCCCCGCGTCGAGGGCTATCGGGTTGATCTGCCGAGCGAGCGCCTGAGCGCGCGCTTCACGGATGACAGCCGTCTGACACTGACGCCGGAGACCGTCGGCCCAGCCAAGGTGCTGATGTCAGGCCTAGTCGGCCAGCAGGAGACCCTGGACGCGGAGGATTCGTTCAAGGACATGCGGCCGAGCGCCCTCTCCTTCGAACTCGCCAAGCGCCTGCTGGAGAAGCGCCTGCGTGATCCCGATGGCGACCTGCCGGTCCACTTGTTCGGGCAGGCGAACCGCGTGGTCCGCGAGTGGCTCGACGGCGGCTATCTCGTCGCCCAGGGTGTGCCGCGGGCCGCGGTGCTCTATCCGCAGCTTGCCGAGCAGGCGGTGGAGTTCATCTACCTTGCCTGCCAACGCTCCGTGTCCGCGGCTCAGCGCATCAAGGCTGTGCTCGACCCCTACAATCCGGCGGGCTCAACGCGCTTCGTGAGCTTCACCACATCGAAGCCGGTGTGGGAGACCGACCCACGCAAGTGCCACGTCAGCCACGTGGTGCTCGACTCTGAGTGGGAGGGCGAACTCGCCCGCGTGTTGGAGGCGCATCCGCGGGTGCTGTTTTACGTAAAGAACCAGGGCCTCGGCTTCGAAGTGCCCTACCGCGACGGTGCCGTCCCGCGGCGCTACCTGCCGGACTTCATTGTCCGCCTCAACGACGGGCGGCCCGAGCCGCTCAACCTTGTCCTTGAGACGAAGGGGTATCGCGGCACCGACGCGCAGCTCAAAGCCGAGACGATGGACGTGTCCTGGGTGCCCGGCGTCAACGCCCTCGCCGGCCAGGGCCGCTGGGCGTTCTTCGAGTTCCGCGAGGTGTTCGCCATCGAGGAGGCGTTCGGAAATCTCGTCGAAGAACTGCGCACGGTGAGTGCCGCCGCATGACCCCGACGCGCTTCTCCATCGCTGAGCGCTTGACGCAGGGGGCGTATCTCGCCGCGGGGGCGCCGGATCACGTTGGCTACGCTGGGGCCCCCTACCGCCTTCAGCCGGAGCAGTGGGCGTTCAACCTCGCGCCCGCGATCAAAGCGGTGTCACCCGCATATTTTGAACGCTACGGAATCGCGTGGCACCGGCACAGAAATCACGGGCTCTCGTCGCAAGTCTGCTGCATCAACTTCCTGATGCCGCTGGCCGAGCGGCCCGAAGCTCTGTCTCGTCTTGTCGCTACAGCGCTCGGCATCGATGCGCCGGAGATGCTCGCCGTCGAGGAGGGACCTGAGGGACGCCCCTGGTTCGTTGGCTTCGAATGGGTCGGTGAGCAGGATTACTTGAACGAGGGGGCCGTCCGGACGCGTGGGGCAAACGCGACCAGCGCCGACGCGATCCTGCGCTTCAGATCGATGGGCCGAACCGAGACCCTGCTGATCGAATGGAAATACACCGAGGCCTACGGTGCCCCGGTCCCGCCAGCCGGCAACCCAACCCGGACCAAGCGCTACCAAAACCTCGCCTTTGCCCCCGCCGGCCCGGTGCGGTCCGACCTCAGCCTCAGCCTCTCCGACTTCTTCTACGAGCCGTTTTATCAATTGCTGCGTCAGCAGATGCTGGCGGCTCGCATGCAGGCGGCGGGCGAAAAGCAAGCAGCCCGTGTCCGCGTGCTGCATATCGCCCCCGGCGACAATCGTGCGCTCCAAGCCGTCACAGCGCCGGCCCTGCGCAAGCATGGGACGAGTGCCTTCGCGGCGTTCCGCTCCGTGCTGACGGAGCCCGACACCTTTATGAGCCGTGCGACCGAGACCGTTTTTGGTCCCCTTCTCTTCTCGCCGGACGCGACCACCGCCGAGTGGGCCGCCTACCTGCGCAACCGCTACCGTTTTCTCAATCAGGCCTTTAAGGCTGGGCAAGGACCCGTGAACTGATGGCCCGAGGCCCGAAAGCATCTGCGACCAAGTCCGTCGAAGCGCTCAAGCACGACGAGGCCCAGCGCAGGAACATCCCCACCGCCGAGTTGCAGAGCTTCGCCGAGGCCGAGGAGGCGATCACCGGCTTCGCGCCTGGGGTCTACCCACGCGCCCGCCCGCTGCCGGAGGGAGAGACCCGCCCGCGCGACACGGACCTTGATCCGCAGATCGTCTGGAACGGCGCCCGCATCCGCCTTACCCCCGAGCAGGTGCGCGCGCTGGTCGAGACCGGCGAGGCCGCGATCGGCGACGCGCAGCTCGTCTGGCGCGGCAAGGACCAACAGGACTGGTCCGACTTTATTGTCCAGGCGCCACCCCTCTACATCCAGGAGAAGATCCACCCCAAGGCAATCATCGACGATCTGCGCCGCGCCGGCGACCGGCCCCCGCAGGACGAGGCGCCCGACCTGTTCTCGGATTTCAACGGACTGGACCTCGAGGCACGCACCGAGTTCTACCAGCACGACCAGCACTGGTCGAACCGGATGATCCTGGGCGACTCGCTCCAGGTCATGGCCTCCTTAGCGCAGCGCGAGGGGATGAAGGGGCAGGTGCAGTGCATCTACTTTGACCCACCCTACGGCATCAAGTTTAACTCGAATTGGCAAGTCTCGACGCAATCCCGCGACGTCAAGGACGGCAAGCAGACCGACATTTCGCGTGAGCCGGAGCAGGTGAAGGCGTTCCGGGATACGTGGAAGGATGGGATCCACTCGTATCTCACGTATTTGCGTGATCGTCTGACTGTAGGCCGAGAGCTGTTGGCGGAAAGCGGATCAATATTTGTGCAGATCGGCGACGAGAACGTTCATCGCGTGCGAGCTGTAATGGATGAAGTATTTGGTTCAGAAAATTTTCTTAGCCAAATAGCTTTTGTAAAGAATTCTGGACAGACCACATCCTTCTTGTCTGGAAATCAAGATTATATTTTGTTTTTTGCCAAAAATCGGAAACATGCAAAATATCGACAAATTTTCTACGGAAAGGGCTTAGGAGAGGATTTCGGTGGCAGGTATGATCAAATATTAGATAAATCAGGAAAAGTCAGGAAGATCGATAAGTTAGAGCGGGATGGATCTAAATTATTACAGCAAGGCGATCGCGTTTTTACGGTGCAACCGGCAATATCTCACGGTTATAACGCCAGCACCACAGTAGAGTTTTGGATGCAGGGAAGGAGGTTTTTTCCTGGATCAAATCGACAGTGGAAATATACACTTAAAGGTCTTTCTAGCTTGGAAAAGGCGGACAGATTAGTTCCATTACAGAAAATGCTTTATTATCGAAGGTTTATTGATGATTTCCCAGCTTATGCTATTGGAAACAACTGGAGCGACACTCAAGATCGACTATCTAAGGATTATATTGTGCAAACTGTGCCCCTCGTGGTTCAGCGCTGCATTCTCATGGCCACCGATCCCGGCGACCTCGTCCTCGATCCCACCTGCGGCTCCGGCACTACCGCTACGGTCGCCGAGCAATGGGGGCGGCGATGGATCACCATCGATACCAGCCGTGTCGCTCTGGCGCTCGCCCGCACGCGTTTGATGAGCGCGCGCTATCCCTATTATCTGCTCGCCGACAGCCCCGAGGGTCGGGCAAAGGAGCAGGCGGTCTCGGGCCGTCCGCAGCCACAGAGCGCCGCTTACGGCGACATCCGTCAGGGCTTCGTCTATGAGCGCGCGCCACACGTCACCCTCAAGTCGATCGCCAACAACGCTGAGATCGACGTGATCTGGGAGAAGTTTCAGGACAAACTGGAACCCCTGCGGGGCAATCTGAACGCGGCCCTTGGGCAGGCCTGGGAGGAGTGGCAAATCCCGCGGGAGGCCGGGGCCGGCTGGCCAGAGCCGGCGCGCGCGGCTCATACGGTGTGGTGGGAGGCGCGGATCGCCCGGCAGCGGGAGATCGACGCCTCGATCTCACGTGCCGCCGACGTGGAGATGCTCTACGACCGGCCCTACGCCGACGCGGCGAAAGTCCGGGTCGCCGGCCCGTTTACGGTGGAGAGCCTTTCGCCCCACCGCATCATACCCTCGGACAGCCTCAACCTCGACGAGGAGTTCGACGCGCTGGACGGGCGTCGGGAACGGACGAAGGCCGGGAAGCCGACGCAAGACTTTTCCGCGATGGTGCTGGAGAACCTGTCGGCCGCCGGCGTGCAAGGCCGCGACCGGGCCGACCGGGTGCGCTTTACGATGCTCCAGCCCTGGCCCGGTCGCTTCATTGGCGCCGAGGGGCGGTTCGTCGAGGGCGGGAGCACCGACGAGCCGGGCATTGAGCGCCGCGCCGCCATCCTCATCGGCCCTGAATTCGGCACGCTGGCTCGCCCCGATCTCGTCGCCGCCGCCCGCGAGGCGGCGGAGGCTCGCTTCGACGTGCTAGTTGCCTGCGCCTTCGCCTACGACGCACACGCGAGCGAATTGACCCGGCTCGGCCCCCTGCCGATCCTGCAGGCCAAGATGAACCCCGACCTGCATATGGCCGACGACCTTAAAACCACGGGCAAGGGCAACCTGTTTGTGGTCTTCGGCGAGCCCGACATCGAGATCCGCCGCCTCGACGGTGACCGGATGGAGGTGGAGGTAAAGGGCATCGACGTGTTCGACCCCAATACCGGCGACGTGCGCTCCGATGACACCTCCGGCATCGCCGCGTGGTTCGTCGACACCGACTACGACGAGGAGAGCTTCTTCGTCCGCCACGCCTACTTCCTCGGTGCCAACGACCCCTACAAGTCACTTAAGGCCGCGCTGATGGCAGAGATCGACGAGGCCGCCTGGGCAACGCTTTATCGGGCGACGAGCCGGCCGTTTACGCGGCCTGCGACGGGGCGGATCGCCGTAAAAGTGATCAACCACTTCGGAGATGAGGTGATGAAGGTTTATGGCGTCTAAGACAGTGGATGCTTAATTTAGCATGTCGGGTTTCAATCATTACCCAGGCTGCACATGTGGATGGTGCGAATCCAAGCGGTTTGGCTCGTGGCAGACTTGTGACCATTCACCAACATATCGTGACGTCCGTGATGCCGATGCAATAGAGTTCTTGAGACGTAGTAGCCCAATCCGCTCAATTACCTCCTGTTATATTAAACCAAATGTTCGCTGCCCAAGATGTGAGGAGCTTGTCTTTTTTTACGCTAACGAGCGAGGAAGCAGGGTTTACTTTGATGAAATCGGCCCCCCGTGGACAAAACATCCCTGCATGATGTCGGGTCCGGAGATTAAGGTATTAATAAAACCCAAATCAAGGCCCTTTGATCTATCGCGGCTTATTTCAAGGCAGATTTTTACAAATGAAGAACTGCCGGAAGTAAAAAACCAAGGAAACCCATCGAAGTGGGTGCCTTTTTTTGTTTTAGATATTACGCAGCACGGCATTCGCCATGCATTTCGAGCAAGACGCGTTGATATAATAACGAACTCAATAGAGAATTTTACGTATCATAAATCCACAAGCATTATCGACAAAGGTGACATTATATCTGTCTGTGGATCATTTATTACAACATTAGATCCAACAAGTCTTAGTCCAATTCAATTTCAGAATGGTCAGAATTTAAATGAAATATCTGTCGTATCAATAAAAAATCAAGGACCGAAGCCCTCTTCGCTTCCCGAATTAGGGAAGCGCGTTCAGGAGAAACAACCCGCTACAACCAGCAAGGGTCGCATCTTATCCGCTATTGAAATTCAGGCGCGGCGGCTAGCTCTTCAACAAATCAAAGGCCCAGGGAGCAAAACGATGGACTTCCGCATCGCTGACACCTTCACCGCTGCCCTCGCACGCCTGCCCGTCCAGGAGCAGAAGGCAGTAAAGACCTCGGCGTTCGATATGCAACTCGACCCCGTAGGGCCGGGCCTGCATTTCCATCGGATCGAGGCGGCGAAGGACCGGAACTTCTGGTCGGTTCGCGTCAACCGCGATATCCGCATCATCGTCCACAAGACCGCCGCAAGTCTTCTGCTGGCCTACGTCGACCACCACGACAAGGCCTATGCTTGGGCCGAGCGACGACGCATTGAGGCGCACCCGCGCACGGGCGCCGTGCAGATCGTCGAGTCCCGCGCTCGCGTCGAGGAAATTGCGCCGGCCCTGTTCAGACATGCGCCGACAAGTAGGCCGGCACCGGAGCCCGCTCTGTTCATGGGGCTCTCGGGGGAAGATCTGCTGTCGATCGGGGTGCCCGAGGACTGGATCGAGCCATTGCGTGCGGCCACCGAAAGCCGGTTCTTCGATCTCGCGGCCCACCTGCCAGCGGAAGCTGCCGAAGGGCTTCTTGAATACGCCGCGACGGGGCGTCTGCCGAAGCCCGCTTCAACGGACAGCAGTGATCCCTTCGCGCATCCGGACGCCCAGCGTCGCTTCCGTGTCATCGAGAACGTCGATGCGCTGCGTGCCGCACTCGACGCTCCCTGGGAACGCTGGTCGGTGTTCCTGCATCCGTCCCAGGCCGGGGTGATTGCGCGAAACTACAGTGGGCCTGCGCGTGTCGCTGGTTCAGCGGGCACGGGCAAGACCGTCGTCGCGCTGCATCGTGCCGTGCGCCTTGCCCGCGCCGACAGCCAAGCGCGAGTGCTGCTCACCACCTTCTCGAAGCCCTTGGCTGTTGCACTCCAGCGCAAGGTCGATCTCCTTGTCGCCGCCGAGCCCGGAGCAAGCGGCCGCATCACCGTCGCGCCCTGGGAAGGTTTGGCCGAGGAGCTGCACCAGCTCGTTCATGCACGCCGTCCCCGCATCGCCACGCTCACCCAGATTCAGGCTGCTCTGGTCCAGGCCGCGGGCGGGAGCGACATCTGGACCGAGCGCTTCTTAACGAGCGAGTTCCGACAGGTGATCGACGCTTGGCAGGTTTCCGACGAAGCCGCCTATGCAGACACACCGCGTCCCGGCCGGCGCAGCCGCCTCGGGGCCAAGCAGCGAGCCGCATTGTGGCCGATCTTCACCGTGGGTCGTGCCAGTCTCGCGAACCAGGGCCTCGCCACCTGGGCGCAGGTATTCACTGGTCTGGCTGCGCACTACCATGCGGAAGCGACGAAGCCCTTCAGCCACATCGTTGTGGACGAAGCGCAGGATCTCGGCGTGCCGGAGCTACGTCTCCTTCGTGCCCTGGCACCGGAGGGCGAGGACCGCCTGTTTTTCGCAGGTGATCTCGGACAACGCATCTTCCAGCCGCCATTCTCCTGGAAAGCGCTCGGCGTCGACGTGCGCGGTCGCTCGACTACACTCAAGGTGAACTACCGGACCTCGCACCAAATTCGCGAGGCTGCGGATCGACTGTTGCCTGGTGCCGTCCAAGACATTGACGGACGGGAGGAGGCGCGCAAAGGCACGATCTCGGTCTTCGACGGGCCGCAGCCTCAGGTGCTGAAGCTCGACGACGAAGCCTCCGAGCGCGATGCGATCCTCGGATTCCTCAAAGCGGCCCGCGACGATGGCGTCGTCTCGGACGAGATCGGCCTCTTCGTGCGAAGCCGTGCTCAGCTTGATCGCGCCCGCGCTGTTGCTCTGGCCGCGGGTTTCGTGCCCGTCGAGCCAGGCGATGCACCAAGTGCAGCCGGCGAGAGCGTGACCGTCGGCACGATGCACCTCGCAAAAGGCCTGGAGTTCAAGGTTGTGGTCGTGCTCGCCTGCGACGACGGTGTCCTTCCCCTACAGGAACGTATCGACACTGTGAGCGATGAAGCGGAATTGGAGGAAGTCTACGAGACCGAGCGACACCTTCTCTACGTCGCAAGCACTCGAGCACGTGACCGGCTCTTGATCACCGGCGTGCGCCCTGGGTCTGAATTTCTGGATGATCTGGTGTAGGTAGATCCAAACGAGCGTTTCAACTTAATTGATTTGAGTGTATCGGCTTCCAGGCACACCATCAAATCTTATATAAATAGCAGATACGGGTGACATCATCTCTTGCGGGAGCCGACTGGCAGGCGTCTCTGGATCCTATCAGAAAAGTGGGCCGATGATTTTTCGAGAGGGCACTACGATCAGCCTCATCGGCTTCGACTCGGCCTGGACTGACAGCCCGAAAGCTCCGGGCGCGATCAGTGTGATTCGGATCGACCGCGACGGACGGCGCACTTTTGTGCCTCCGACGTTGGTCTCTTTCGATCAGGCGCTCGCTGAGATTAAAGCCGAAGCAACCTTCAGTGCCCTCCGCATCGTCGCGCTCGACCAACCTACGATCGTCCCGAACCACACCAGCCTACGTCCCGTCGACCGTGTAGCAGCCTCTCTCATCTCCTGGCTGGGAGGAGGCGTTCAGCCTGCGAACCGATCCAAGATCGGGATGTTTGATGACTCAGCTCCGGTATGGCGCTTTAAGGAGATGCTAAAGGCGGTTGAGGACCCCGAGGCATCCCGCACCGTGCAGAAAGGGCTGTTCCTCATGGAGATCTTCCCAGCGCTCGCCCTGCCTTCACTGGACGCAGCGTTCTGCGGGAGGCTGCTCGGGCCGCGCTACAATCCTGCACGACGCAAGACCTTTATGCTCGCCGGGTGGCAAGCCGTCATCGCGTCTGTGAGACGCCGTGCAGTCGCTGAAGCCGTCGATGGGCTCGCTGACTGGGCCGACCACCTCGCCGCAGTCGAAGTGCCGCGCAAGGCCGATCAGGACCGTCTGGATGGCGTTCTCTGTGCGCTTATCGGCCTGCATTGGCACACCCGACCACGCAGCCAGTCGATCATGATCGGAGATCGCACCTCGGGCTACATGATTGCACCCGCGAGCGACGCTGTTCGAGCACGGCTTGAGAAGGCTGCTCACCTCGTTGGGGTCCCCGTCGACCTTGATGCCCCTCGATAGTGCCGCGGCTACCCATGCAGGCCACAGCACCGGCCTATACGCCGCAGAAGGCGCGAATTGCCGGCGCACAAGCGGCCCCTCCTCATCACGCATACGGCTTTCGCCCGTGCAGGAACCTTCATACCTGCGCTGCTCGACACGATTCGAACGTGTGACCTTAGCCGAGTGAGGCCCTATGCCCGACGACACCGTTGCGCGTGGCCACGGCTTGGGTTAGGTGTCGTCCACGGTCAGCACCCGTAGCTCAGCTGGATAGAGCGTTGCCCTCCGAAGGCAAAGGTCACACGTTCGAATCGTGTCGGGTGCGCCAATCATTTCAAGTACTTATTGCGTGGCTTTTCCGGTGATGGGCGCCTCGGTGTCACCGGGGTGTCACCACCCGCTGAGGCGGTGATTCCGTCGGAAGCGCGATTAAGCCTCTGCAGCTCGGCTGAAAGATCAGGCGTCAGCACGTTGACTGAAAGTGCTGAATCGGATTGATGGAATTGATCCGAGGAGTCCTTAAGTGAACCTGTCCGATCCTGTTAAGTGGACCGATGTTGGCCTTCTGGTCACTGCGATATTTGCCTTTTTTGCTGCGGTTGGCGCTGCTTATCTTGTGTACGGGCAAATTATCGAAGCAAAAAGACTACTAAAGCTGAACAATGATCAGCTGCTTGCGGATAAGATGGCAGTGAGCGAGGATCACGAGCGATCCAGGCGTGAGTTGTCAATCAATTTGTGCTTGGTATGGGCAAATTTTCTTGATCAGAGAATGCGTTCTGTGGCAAGCCTGTTCGAAACTTTTAGCGATCATATGTGTTACGACGTTAAGGAAGAGCGGGAAATAGCTGTTGCTTCGCGTTATTACTATCTGCTGTCATCTGTATTCACGGGTCATCTGGAGCTTAAGGCAATACCAAATGCTATACCAGATGCTGCTGGGGCGGCGGATGATATCAAGTTAAGTGTTAGAGCATTTTCGGTTTAATCTGGTTCGTATCCTGCGGCGGCGAAGAAGTTGGCGCACTCGTCAGGTGTGACGGTGTCGACGAGGCGTCCGATGGCCGACCACAAACCCTCGACGGTTCGCTCGGCCGCTTTGCGCAGCAGCGCCTTCAACTTCGAGAACGCCATTTCGATGGGGTTGAAGTCGGGCGAGTAAGGCGGGAGGAACAAGAGCCGCGCGCCCGCCGCCTCGATGGCCGATCGCACGGCCGGACCTTTGTGGCTGCCGAGGTTGTCCATGACGACGATGTCGCCGGGGATGAGCTCAGGCACCAAGACCTGATCGACGTAAGCCTGGAAGGCGTCACGGTTGATCGGCCCATCGAGCACGAACGGTGCGGCGATCCCGGACAGGCGCAGGGCCGCCACCAGGGTCGTGGTCTTCCAATGGCCGTGCGGGATGGGCGAACGCAGCCGCTCGCCGCGGGGAGACCGTCCGCGCAGGCGGGCCATGTTGGTGGAGGTCCAGGTCTCGTCGAGGAACACGAGGCGCGCGGGGTCGAGATCGAGCTGGCACTCGAACCATGCCTCGCGCGCGGCCTTCACGTCCGGGCGGTCTTGCTCGGTGGCGTGAGCTGTCTTTTTTTGTAGGTGAGATCGCGTGCGTCGAGGAAGCTCCACAGGGTGCCGAGCCCGACCGTGAGATCGTACTCGTCCCGCAGTCGGGCGCGCATCTCTTCCAGGGTGATGTCGCCCTTCTCCTCGATCAGGGCGCGCAGGAACGCCTCATGTGGATCGAGCTTCGAGCGGCGCGCCCGCCCTTGCGGACGAGGGGCCACCGTCCCGGTTGTCGCGAGCGCGGCCATCCAGCGAATCGAGGTCGCGATGCCGACTCCAAAACGCGCGGCCGCTTGCCGGCGGGAGGTCGTTGCAGCGGCTTCCACCACCCGCTCGCGCAGGTCCTGGCTGTAGGGTCGTCCCATCTGTCGCTCCTCCTCCAGAGCGATCAGTGAATCAGCCCGCCGCCTCTCCGTGAACCCCACACGATTGATTCAGCGCAAACCGAAAACGCTCTAGCCATGTCGTTTTTTTAAAGAACTGCGCTTTGACTTATTTAAATGTGCTAGAATGTGTCCTTATTTCGTACAGAAGTTCAGTTGCGGATACAAAGATAATTGAAGAAGAGTTTAGGCATCTTGTCGTGGTAGAGCAACGACAGACAGCTTTAAAAAATTTTCGCACTGCAGTTGGGACGCAGGACTATACTGCGATTGCGCTATTTGAAATAAAGATGCAAGAAAATGACATCAGTAAACAAAAGGAACTTGCATTGATACATTAGTGGTATGAGTGGCGATAGGTTTTGATATTTTTGTGGTGAATTTATGCAAATTTATTATTAAAAAGGGCGGTCTATGATTTAATCTATGTGTTTTAACACAAAAAGCGATAATAAATCCCTCGCAGCGTGATTCAGAAGACGTGTGAGGAAATTCGTGCGCTTGGCAAAATTGCATTAGTAATAGCTGCCGCCTGCGTGGCCACCCCAGCTCCGATGCTCAGCGCTTCCAGCAGGCCGAGGGCATAATATTGCCCCGCCGCTACAGCCGCCACCGTCAGGGCGATGGTGAGCACGCTCTTCAGGGCGTCGCCTTGGGGAACGACTCGAATCAGGACATGCATCCCAGCCTTGGCACGGACGCGGTGCCAATTCTCGGCTTCGACAATGTGACCGTCGATCGTCACGCGGATGTAGCCAGGTCCGAGCGCGCGCGCCGCTGACAGTGTCTCGTCCACCATCTCGGCGATGGACTGGCCCGGCAGAACGCTGAGTTCCACGCGGTCCTGCGTTGAGTCCAATATGTGTGGGATCGCAAGAACCTGGATCGTGTTCGGCGCGCCCTCAAGCTTCATCAGCGTGCACTCCCACGATCGGCTCGTCCCAGCGGTGGATGATCCGGGTTGAGATACCCTCCCGCGTCACGCTGGTGAGCTGGATGAATCCGCCGATGATGGCCTCGGGGTGTTTCCGCTGCATCTCGATCGCCCGCACGCCCCAACGGGCCGGGTCGAGGTCGTCGCCCGACGTGACGTCGCCGTAAGCCTCGTGGAACTCGGTCTGGATCTCCGGGGTGCTCGGCCACAGCGAGCAGTCGCCGTGGGTGAGCGCGACCAATGGTTCTGCGATGCGCTCGCAGGTGGTGACGCTGAAGGCGTCCGGCCCGGTGGTCTCGGAGATGCCGGCAACGACGAGCAGCACCTCGGGCGTCCCTTCGCCGATGAAGACGTGAGATGCCTCCACAACGGCCTTATGGATCAGGGTCGGGGCCCACTGCTTCAACTCGTCATAGGTGGTCACCGAGAGAAGCAGGTTTGAGAGGATCAGCGGCGACCACATCAGGCTTCCGCTTGTCGCGATCACCGCATTGTGGTGTGGGACCGGGAACGCCTTGCACGTGCTGGCCGCATAGCGCGAACCGTCCCGGCAAGTAGCGCCGTCGGTCAGCATATGGACCGAATCGCTCTGCTTGATGACGTTGATGGCTGTCATGGATCGTTCCTTCCGGGCTCAGTTAGCGACACACCAATTCGGGTCGAAGTCTTCCTCGTCGAAGGCCGAACGCTGGCCGCCGGCCGCCGGCTGCGTCGGCGCGGCCCATAGCCATTGCCGCCACCAGGGCGTCGATCGCCTGCGTGCTCTTCTTCTTCGAGATGTACGGGAGGCCGATGTCGCCGTAGATCGGCACCGCGTTCTGGACGCACCAGCGCAGGTCCGGGTGCCCGCCGTGGCGGAACCGGCGGCCGATGATGGCCTTCTGCAAATCGCTATAGAACGGCCCCATGATCAGGGGACGCTGCTGCACCTCGACGGCCGGCAAGTCGTCCTCGATCAGCCGGCCCATCATCTTGGCCGCGAACTTCGGATCGAAGGCGATCTCCTGCACGTCGTAGAGGTCGCACAACTCGCGTAGCTTCCCCTCGATCACGTCATCGTCGATGAGGTCGCCAGGAATCACGGTGAGGTCGCCGGCATCCCGCCACTGGCGCAGGGCCACATCCGGCAACTCCTTGCACCGCCGCTTGAATGCCGTCTCCGGCAGGAATTCCCACCGTGACGACCGGCGCGCGGTGCGGCCGCCCCGCCCCAAAGCTGATCTGGAAACACGCAAAGAAATTTCAGCGGCACTGACGTTTTTCGGATCTCGTTCGTCAAAGCGAAGGCAGCGCGTACGAGATACCCGGCCGCTACGAAGCATCGACACGTTTGGGAGCCCGAACCGCAGCCAGCCTGTCTCCCGCCTTTTCTGTTCCCGCTGCGGACCGGCTCTGGCGAGATCCCGGATCGCCTTCGGATCGCCGCAGAGACGCCCATGCGCCCGTCCGGATGGGCGCATCACTGCCCCGACGTCGACGCGTCGCCGGGATTTACCAATCGCGTCCCTTGGAGCCGACCGACCGTTGCAACGCCGCGCGAAACTCTTCCTCGCCTTAACGGGGGCCGCCGGGCTCGCCGTGGCGGTCATAGCGGTCCGGGCCGGAGCGCCCGGGTTCTCCGAACAGGCCCCCCGCTTCATCACCCTGCCGGTCCGCCTTGGGGATATCGAGGACACCGTCCTGGCCAACGGCACGATCGAACCGACGCAGCTCGTCAGCGTCGGCGCCCAGGTCTCCGGCCGCCTCGTTGCCCTGCATGCGGGCCTCGGCGACCGGGTCAAAGCCGGCCAGCTCATCGCCGAGATCGATTCGATGCCCCAGGAGAACGCGGTCCAGAAGGCGCAGGCCATCCTGGCCTCCCTCGAGGCCCAGCGCGACCGCGCCCGCGCGAACCTCAAGCAGACCGAACTCGCCCACAAGCGCCAGTCCGACATCCTGTCCGGGCGGGCCGGCACCCGGCAGGATTACGAGACGGCCGAGGCGAGCCACGCCATTGCCCGGGCCGATCTGGCCAATTTCGAGGCCCAGATCGACGGGGCCGGGGTCGAGGTCCGGATCGCCCGGACCAATCTCGCCTATACCCGCATCACCGCCCCGATCGACGGCACCGTGGTGGCGGTGATTACCCGCCAGGGCCAGACCGTGATCTCGGCCCAGACCGCCCCCACCATCGTCAAGCTGGCCGACCTCACCATCATGTCGGTCAAGGCCCGGGTGTCGGAGGCCGATATCGGCCGCCTCCAGGCCGGCACCCCGGTGGTGCTGACCTCCGCCGCCCAGCCCGGCCGCCGCTACGAGGCGCGCCTGCGGAGCATCGACCCGGCCCCGGACCAGATCCTGGCCGAGACGAGCGCGGCGAGCCAGGGCGCCGGCGCGAGCCAGAGCACCGAGACGCCGATCTACTTCAACGCCCGCTTCGAGATCGCCAACCCGGACGGCCTGCTGCGCCCCCTGATGACCGCGCAGATCTCCTTCGTCCTCGCCCGCGCCACCCAGGCCGCCCTCGTCCCCGCCGCCGCCCTGCGGCGCACCGGCGAGGGGCGGGGCCTGCTGACCCTGCTCGGCCGCGACGGCCGCACCGAGGAGCGGGCGGTCAGGACCGGGATCACGAACGGCATGGATATCGAGATCGTCGAGGGGGCCGCCCCCGGGGAGGCGGTCGTCGTTGCCGGCCCGCAGGATATCGCGGGCATCCCGAGGGTCCCGCTGTGATCCCCGCCGCGCCCAGTTCACCTTCTTCCTCCTCCCTGCCGGGCGGGGCGGACGAGGCGCCGCTGCTGCTGCTGGAGGGTGTGCGCCGGACCTACCGGATGGGCGACCAGACCGTCGCCGCCCTGGCGGGGATCGATCTCGCGATCCGGGCCGGGGAATTCGTGGCCATCGTCGGCCAGTCGGGCTCGGGCAAGTCCACCCTGCTCAACCTGCTCGGCTGCCTCGACCGCCCGAGCGAGGGCCGCTACCGCATCGACGGACGCGACACCGCCGGGCTCGATCCCGACGGGCTGGCGGCCCTGCGCCGGCACAGCTTCGGCTTCGTCTTCCAGAGCCACAACCTGCTGGCGCGCCTGAGCGCCCAGGCCAATGTCGAGATCCCGGCGATCTATGCCGGCGAGCCGGTGGCCGCGCGCCGGGGGCGGGCGGCGGCCCTGCTCGGGCGGCTCGGGCTCGGCGAGCGCCTCGATCACCGGCCGGCCCAGCTCTCCGGCGGCCAGCAGCAGCGCGTCGGCATAGCCCGCGCCCTGATGAACGGGGGCCGCGTCATCCTGGCCGACGAGCCGACCGGCGCCCTCGACAGCCGCACCACCGGCGAGATCATGGCCCTGCTGCGCACCCTCTGCGACGAGGGCCACACCGTGGTGATCGTCACCCACGACACCTCCGTCGCGGATGCCGCCGACCGGGTGGTCGAGATCGCCGACGGCCGGATCGTGTCCGATCGCGTCCGCCGGACGCGGGCGCCCGCCCTGGTCCAGGCCCTGCCCGCCCGCACGCCGGGTCGCGGCGCCCGGCAGGGCCTGGAGGCGTTCCGCAGCGCCTTCCGCACCCTCGGCGCCCACCGCCTGCGCAATGGTCTCACCGTGCTCGGCCTCGTGATCGGCGTCGCGGCCGTGATCCTCGCCGTGTCGATCGGACAGGGCACGAAGCGCCAAGTCATGGCGCAACTCTCGCAGTTTGGCGAGAACGTCGTCGAGATCTTCTCCCAGTCGCCCCTGGCCGTCCGCACAGCCCCCCCGGTCGATTCGCTGACCACGGCCGATGTCGAGCGGCTCGCGGCCCTGCCCTTCATCACCGGGGTCTCGCCGACCAAGATGCTGCCCATGGCGACCCTGCGGAACGGGGGCCGGGTCGTGACGGCCTCGCTGGTCGGGACCGCGCCCGACTTCTTCCGGCTCCAATCGACCCCGATCACGACGGGCCGCGCCTTCAGCGAGACCGCCCTGCGGACGGCCCAAGCCGAGATCGTCATCGACACCCTAACGCGGGCGGAGCTGTTCCGGCCCGGCGAGGATCCCCTTGGGACGCTGATCCTGGCCGGCTCCACGCCGGCCCGCGTCGTCGGGGTCGTGCAGGTGCCGTTCAACTCGCGCTACAGCCGGGCTCCATTCGCGGCGATGCCCTACACCACCTTCCTCCAGCGGGTCTCGGCCAAGCCGTTCTTCAACACCGTCTCGGTGCAGGTCTCCAAGGCGGTCGATCACGACATCGCCCTGGCGGCCATCGGCAAGCTCCTGACCGCGTGGCACGGGCGCACGGATTTCACGCTTTTCGCCAACGAGCAGATCCGCAGCATGGTGCGGAGTTCCAACGCGGTCTTCGAACTGCTCGTCGTCTCCACCGCGACGATCTCCCTGCTGATCGCCAGCGTCGGCGTGATGAACATGATGCTGGTGGCGGTGGCGGAGCGGACCCGCGAGATCGGCCTGCTCATGGCCCTCGGCGCGCGCCGGGGCGACGTGATGCGCCAGTTCTTGATCGAGGCCCTCGTCATATGCGCGGCCGGCGGCGGCTTCGGGGCCGTCCTGGCCCTCGGTCTCGCCCAGGCCGCCCTGTCTTTCGGGGCACCGATCCAGCTGGCCTTCGGCTGGGAACTGGTGGCCGCCGCGATCCTGAGCGCGGGCCTGGCCGGCATCACCGCCGGCGTGCTCCCGGCCCGCCGGGCCGCGCGAATCGACCCCGTCGAGGCCCTGACGCGATGACACCCATCCGGATCACGGGGTGCCTGGCGGCCTTCGCCCTGCTCCTGTCCGGCGGGGGCTGCATGGTCGGACCGGATTTCCGGGCCCCCCACCCCCCCGCGCTGTCCCGCTACGGGGCGGAGCCCGACCCGGTGCGCCTCGACGCCCCGGGCGGCACGCAGGTCCTGGCCTACGGGGCCGAGGAGCCGGCGACCTGGTGGCGGCTGTTCCGGTCCCGTCGCCTCGACGGCCTCGTCCGCGAGGGCCTCGCCGCCAATCCCGGCCTCGCCCAGGCCGAGGCGGCCCTGCGAGAGGCCCGCAGCCAGACCGACGCCGCCCGGGCCGGCCTGCTGCCGGAACTCTCCGGCGGCCTCGACCGCAGCGGGAGCGGTCCCGTCCGGGGCGGAAGCGTGTTCGGCCTCTACGGCGCCAACCTCGCGGCGAGCTACGGGGTCGATCTGTTCGGCGGCCTGCGCCGCGGCGTCGAGGCCCAGGCGGCCCTCGAGGTGGCGGCGGCCGAGCGCCTGCGCGCCGCGGCCCTGACCCTGAGCGGCGCCATCGTGACGGCGGCGATCCAGGAGGCCGGCCTCTCCGCCCAGATCACGGTCGCGGAGACAATCCTGCGGCGCTACCGGCAGCAGCTCGACCTGATCCAGGTCCGCGAGGCCGCCCGCGCCGAGCCGGTCGCCACCGTCCTGACCCAGCGGAGCCTGATCCACGCCCAGGAGGGGACCCTCGTCGCCCTGCGGGCGCAGCGGACCCTGACCCGCCACCAGCTCGCGGCCCTGACCGGGCAGGCGCCGAGCCGCTACGAGGCGCCGGGCTTCGGGCTGGCCGAGCTGCCCCTGCCGCGCCGGGTGCCGGTGCGCCTGCCCGCCGCGCTCGTGGCCCAGCGCCCGGACATCCGGGTCGCCGAGGCCGAGTTGCACGCCGCCTCGGCGCGGATCGGGGTCGCGACCGCCGACCGCCTGCCGCAGATCACCCTGACCGCCAGTCTCGGCACCAGCACCGCCACCCTCGCGGGCCTCGCGGCGGCGAGCGGCTGGGCCACCGCCGCCGGGCTGGTCCAGCCCCTGTTCGACGGCGGCGCGCGGGCGGCGCGCCAGGAGGGCGCCATCGCGGCCTACGACGGCGCCCGGGCCGGCTATCGCGGCACCGTGCTCACGGCCCTGCGCGAGGTCGCCGACGCGCTCACCGCCCTCGACGCCGATGCCCGCCGGCTCACGGCGGCGATGCAGGCCGAGGATCTCGCCCGCCAGGCCCTCGACGCGATCCAGATCCAGTACCGGGCCGGGGGCCTGCCCTATACCGACCTGCTCCTGGCACAGACGCGCTACGCCACCACCAGCCTCACGCGCCTCGCGGTGCAGACCCAGCGCCTGACCGACACGGCCCTGCTGCTCCAGGTCCTGGGGGGCTCCTGGGAGGAGAGACCCCGGGAGGAGAGGTCCCGCGAGCAAAACCTCTCCGAGGGGCCGGCCCCGGAGCGCCCGCCCGCCTGATCCGGGGCGGAGCGCCGTGCCGCGGGACCGAAACGGTGCGAAGGGGCATCACGTTGGCTCGTCGGCCTCTTCCGGCCGTAGCTCCGAGACACCAAGCGTTCGGCGGTGCGCCAAAGCTGAGCGACCTCCCGTACCGCATGTCCGTCGTAGGGGGAGACCGGTGATCGGGTCGCGCTAGACGCGTCGGACATCTCGAGTCGATGAAAGTCGCGCTCCCGCATCGAACGCCATGGCGGGAAGGACCTTCGTTGCAAAGGCGCAGGGTATCCTACCGGACCGTCAAGAGGACTGCTGTGTGACCAAGGAATAAGTTTCCGCGCATGTGCAATCCAGTATCTTGGCACACAGGATCCGCCATCCGCAAAATGAAGCGGCATTTCTGATGTCTATAAAAGATAAAAACTATATCCCGCGATCCATCATGGCAATATCACGCATCATTCCCCGCCGAGTCGCTACGATGTGATTTATTGTATAAGTAAGCATAAAATTTAATTACTATACAAATTGTCACAATGAAACCACTCAAAACCATTGCAAACGGACTCATTGCAGCGAGCTTCTGGCCTAATACATAATTTTTATAGTTTTCAGAATTTTAGTTGCTATCAAAAACAAAAAGAAAGTAAATCGATTGAAATCTCATATAGATACCGATGAATAATACTTTTGTGTGCAGACGTTGATATTCGATGTAACCGTCATTAATGCTTGCATTTATGTCATCGGGCGAAACATAGACTCTTGCGAAACAGAGAATCGAAAAAATAGTTACGGTTCCTAGGTAAAACAACCCAATTTGCTTTGCATAGATCGATGAATCTAATTCCGGCAAAAATATTACTTCAATCGGAAAAACAAGCCGGGCAGGAAGAGCGGTTAGCATTCTTTCCGGGAAAATAAGAGTGCTATCGAGGTAATACGCAATCACAGACAGAATCACCAACGTTGATACTGTCGAATAAATCGCAACTTGCTTCAGAACAGGACGATTCACGCAAACCTCCCTCCAAAAATCTGCCGGCCTAGAGTTAGGCTGACGATAAAGCACACTCTTATATTCGCGACTTACCCCAGCATAATATGCTTATACCATAATAATTGAGTCCAATATTGATTATTATAGTTGTTTAGGTAGATCCAGAAACGTTCTTGTGATTGGCTGAAAATCGATCTTTGGCGATATTCTTGCAGATGTTGTAGGGTTCGAGCCGGCTCGGGATTTAGTATGCGACGCTCTGAGAAGCCGTCCGGTAAAGTGCGAAGACGGGGCTCAGTGGTCGAGATGGCAGTGGCTTCGGAAGGATGCCGAAACCTGACCTGGAACGGCCATGTGGGTGCCCACCACCCGGCGGCAGCGCAGGCGTGCAGGCCTTCTCTACGAGACCGATCTGACAGATACCGAGCGGGCAGTGAGCGCGCCCCGGATACCGGCGCCGTGCGGCCGGCCTCCAATCTGGATAACGCTGAAAATCCTGAACACCATCTTCGACGTCCACGGCAGCGAGCGTCAGCCCTTGGTCTATACGGACGAGCGCGTCCTTATTCTTGAACCGCATCCGGCCTGCATCACGGATCGGGATGGGGCTGGACCGGTGTTGCGCCTCTCGCTTTGGACTTTCGCATTCATCGCCAAGGCCTTTGCCAATGCCCGGTATCCCGGCGACAGGCTGGCGCCCGCCACAATCATCACCGTCGACATCGCGCGTCCATTGAAAGATCTGGTCGGGTTCACCGTGTATCCGCGAAGGCGGGTCGTCGATCCTTCGAAGAATTCGAGATAATGGCGCCTTCAGTTGGATCAGCCGCAACCGCCGCCTCTGGATGAACCCGGAAACGCCTGCGGCCTCCGCTCGGGTATTCCACTACGCCACCGTAAATGATGCCTGCCCAATGGATCAGCCGAACCGCATGGCTTACAGGACGGACTCTTAGGCTGCTTTTCGGTGATCAGACAGGCAGATAGGCAGGTCTCTTCAGAAAACAGCAAGACGCTTCGATAAACCCAGACTTATGCTAGACTCTGTCTTTGCAATGAGAAATATAAATGGAAAAGTTACTGTTTTTATACATCGAACTTATTTACAGTCGATTATTATGTTTTATTGAAAATAAATAGACGAGATCACTGCCCACAACGCTGGGTATTAGAAATGGTGACAATAGTCTAAGGAACGGCCCATACCTAGAAATAGGAGCACCTTCGTCGTCATAGATATTAGGAACCAATCCCGATATAATAGTGGCAGATATTACCGCGAATAAAAATCCAAATAAACAGTAGCTCTACAAAGGATACCTATTTCTATTCAAACTTGGGGCTATTAAATAGACAGGCACAGGCAACAATACAACTGAAAATACAAAATATGGCACAGCAATAATTAGTGCGATTACTTTGGCCTGTGGTCCGCCCAAAAAAATCACATCCGCTAAAACCTCTAGGTATAAAATGGACGTGGAAGAGACTATAAATAATAATAGCTTCAACATAGGCCTTGCATCTCTCTTCAGATTCGGTTTGGACACGCTCTGTATAGGATTATATACTGAAGGATAAACTTGTTGAATATAGGGCGTTAATTTCAAAATCTGTACAGTCATAATGCCATAGCGGCCCATCATTTATCAATATCAAGGACTAAAGATCGGCAAAATGTTTTTAAATCACAATATCGTGAGTCGCTTGCAACTAATTTATATCGCAATTAGAGGTTACACATAATTATTTAATCGCGAAACATTAAATCACAATCTCGCATTCTGATGCTGATAATATATATTGCGAGCGAACTTCGATTCTGAAATTTCAAGCCTCGTCACGATTTTGCAATTACGCGGTAGCCCGACCGATGCCAATCAACTGCAACATAATACGGGCTGTACTCGCTTTTCAGTGACAGAGATCGTTCGCAGCGCGCGCGAGTATGCCTTGAAGGCAATGTTTCGCGCGACGATCACCGATCGGCGGCCGCACCAGGCTCCCCCGGCCATCGTCCGGCGAACTGCCGGAAGCGTCGTCATGCTGACAAAAATCATCGAAGACGCGGCTCTACTTCACGACTCCATGAAGAGTCGGCCGAGCCTGATGACGATGGCTGAGTTGGTCGCGCGACGATGGCGAGGTATTCGGGAAATCCGCAGTGCGACGTGACCTTCGTCGCCTCGATGGGCCGAACAGCGTCAGCGATGTTGTATTGCTGCGAGGTCAAGACCTCCAGCCGACGCCGCGTGGCGGCGATCTCGCAAGCCGTAAGCGTCGTCCGTCGCAGACACCATTCTCCTTATGGCCCGAAGCCATTCCTCGGTGAGGACCACTTTTCCGCGGGCATGCCAGCCTGGATCGACGTGCCTTCGAACGAGCGGGTCAATTGCCGCCGAGGACGGCGATGGGCGCTCCGGCCAGCGATATCGCGTCCCCGAGGGCGAGCGGCTCCAGCAGGGCCGCATCGGCGCCGGAGCGGACGAAGTCGAACGTGAGCACGCGCGCGCCCGTCCCCGAACCGCCTCCACCGCCCACCAGCAGGTTCGCGCCCGTGGTCGTGCTCGTCGTCGCGACGTGAACCGGGCCGGCTTTGCCGAATGGATTGAGGCTGGCGATGGCGCGGAAATGCGCGCCGTGGCCGTGCTCGGTCGGGCTGTGCAGATACATGTCGGGACCGCCATCGAGCGCCGAGCCGCTGGAGAAGACTTTGACGGTGCCGTCCCCGGCAAGCTGGCCGACGACGATGCGCTCCGCACCGCCGAGGGCACCGGCGAGCCACCCGGTGGCGAGTGAGACGCCGCCCTTGTAGTCGGACCCGAACGGGCTGAATCGCGCGCTGTTGACCGGCGTGTCGACGGCAGCGCCGTGCATGCCGGCATGCCCCTCCGCCTTGGCTCCGGCGATCGGCGTGAGAAGCGGGAAGGCGAACACCTTCACTTCGCTCGGCGTCCCGGGGCCGGGGGCGGTGACGATGCTGTTGCGGCCGGTGGAGAAATCCACGAAGCCGGTGGCGAGGCTAACGCCGGCGGTGTCGCCCGGATAGGGGCTGAAGCTCGCGAACAGTTTCGGGGCGATGCCCCGCGCGGGCAGCGCCGTGCCGTAGACGCGCACGGTGCTCGCCGCACCGGGACCGGAGCCGACGACGATGTTGTCGGCGGTGGTGCCGTCGACCTGCGTCGCCGCCACGCTGATACCGCCGCGCGCGGACGGCTCGAAGACCGGGAAGCGCGCCAATTCGGTGGCGAAGGCGGTCTTGCCGGGGCCGTTTGCGCCCGAGAACACGATCACTTCGGGAGCCAGCCCCTGCCCCGACCCCACAACGAGGTCGAGGATGCCGTTTCCATCCACATCGCCCATGGCGACGCTCACGCTCCCCTCGTAACCGGGGAACGGTGTCAGCGTGGCGATGACGCGGTGATCCGCCCCGTCGAGCACGCGGATCTGGGTGGGCCTGCCCGGCGCGCCGGGCACGACGACCGCGTAGCTCGAGATCGCCGGGATGACGTTGATCAGCGCCATCAAGCCGTTATCCTCGTGGTTGAGGCGGTGGCAATGCATGACGAACAGGCCGTCATAAGTGTCGAACCGGGTGCGGATGGTGAGGAGCCCCGGCTCGATCACGCTCTCGTCGATCTGCATGGTCGGCGCCGGCGCGTTGGCGTTGTCGACGCCGAACCGGTCGGGCCCGGTGCGCAGCCCCGTCGTGGGGTCGTAATAGGTGATCACCTGAAAGTCGTTCACGTGGACGTGGATCGGGTGCTCGTCGTTGTTGTGATTGATGAAGCGCCATTCCTCCACCGAGCCGAGCCGGGGCTGGATCAGCGGCATGTTGGGGAAGGCCGCGGCGTCGAAGGCGTAGACGAACGCCTTGGGGTCGGCCGTCGTCGCCTTGTCGTTGAGGAAGCCGCCGGAGATCAGGATCTTGCGCGTCACGTCGGGCTTGGCGTCGGTGAGATCCACGAACGAGGTGTAGGCGCCGAGCTTCTGCCCCTCGGCGAAGGCGATTGTGGTGCCGCCGGCCCCCGCCGCCATCGCGGTCGCCAGCTTCTGGGTCGGGAAGGCGAAGAAGCCATCGACGTAGCTGATCGCCGAGGGCTGGACGCTCAGGCTGCCGAGCACGGCCGACGGGTTCGGGGTGCCGTTGCTGGTATAGAGGATGCCGGGCTGGGTGATGGTCTTGGCGCCGCCGCCGCGCGGAGGCATTTCCAGCACGAGGTCGCCCTCGGCCGGCATGGTCACCGCGATGGCGAAGCGGCTCGCCGGCGGGATCAGCAGGCGCGTACCGTCATCGGTCGGCGGATAATGCACCTCTCCGGCCGGGTTGCCGTCCTGGCCGAGGATGGCGATCTTCGGATGGCGGCCGGTCGCGGTCTCGGTCAGCTGGACGTTGATATAGGCAAAATCGCTGACATTCGCGAGAACCCAGACCTCGGTCTGGCCGGCCTTGCTGCGGATCACCGGCTGGAACTGGCCGTTGACCGTGAATTGCACGTCGCGCTCACGGTCCGGCAAGGCGGGATTCTCCGGCAGGTCGAGGGCGGTGCGCCCGTCGCCGGCTGTGAAGCGCTGCAGGTTGCTCGGGATGGCCTGGAGCAATCCGCGGTCGTTGCGGATCGAGAGCGGGCCGGCATACCAGCCCGTGGGGAACTTCGTACCGGATGGGGAACCGGCGAAGTTCACCGGCGCCAGGGACGGGCGATACGTCCCATCGGCGAGTTCCGTGCCCTTGGGCGGTACCATGGTGCTGACGTATTGTGGCCAGTTGGCATTGTTGAGCTGCGGCGCGGCGCCGTTCCGGTCGAAGACGAAATTGTATTGCAGCAGCATGTTGCGGATCGGAATCCGGTCTCGCGTCACCGCCGGCAGGTTCCCGTCGGTGCGTCCGATCGCGAGCAGGCCGGCGAGACCCATATAGGTCTGCGGCGAGGTCAGGCTGTGCAGGTGGCTGTGGTACCAGTAGGCGCCCTGCGGCATGTCCCGCGGCACGTCATAGGTGTAGGTGTTCGACATGCCCGCTGGAATATAGAGCATGACGTTGTCGGAATTGCCCTTCGGCGAGATGTGAACGCCGTGGACATGCAGGTTCACGGGCGAGTTCTTGAGCTGGATCGGGTAGAGCGGAACCTCGCCGCCTTTGGCCGTGTATTGCGGGCTGAAATAGTCGGCGATGGTCAGGCCGCTCAGCGCATTGTCGAGATGGACGATCAGGCGCTCGCCCGGGAACACCTGCAGCGTCGGCGCCGGAAACAGTCCCTTGCCATCGCTCACGCCGTTCGAGGCGGTGCCGCGGATGAGTTCGTAGTCGAACAGCAGGAAGTTCTCGACAGGCTTGGAGGCCGTATCCAGAGCAGCGCGTCCCTGGCGCGCCGTAAGCCGGACTTCGAGGACGCCATCCTTGGTGGCCAGCGTCACCGGTTCGCGAAACTCGGGCGCGGCCCGTCCCGGCCCCTGCGCCAGCGCGGGTGAAGCAAAGCCGGACAGGCATGGTGCACCGACGAGGACGGCCAGCGCGAAAGCGCGCAGCAGCGACGGCCGCGAGCGCGGGCGGAAGGAAGCCTGGTTCATCGGTTCCTCGGGACAGGACGGCGTTCGTGACGAGCAAGCTCTGCCGTTATCGCCGGACAGTGTAAAGGGAGACCGGATTCCGGGCGGCTGCCGCGGAGCAGAAGCAGATGCCCGCGATGGCGCTTCGGCTCGGGCGTCAGCGGCGGATCGTCCTTCGGCGGTATCCGCATGCCGACATCAGCGCACGTTGCCGGCGTCCCATCAGCTCCTCCGTCCCCGAAGAAACCGAATCAAGCGCAGCATCCATCCCGAAATCGCGCCCCTCGACTCATAACCTAGAGTCACGCCGAGCGCCGAGGAAGACACCGGCGGATCGCAGATGAGTTGCGGCAGGATCGATTAACGAATTGTACCGAAATCTCACCTCTGATTTCGATGTCCCAACCGAGATCTGCATATGCTTGATTTGACATCTTACAAATTGACGTTCGATGACGAGTTCAACACTCGTAGCATCTCGCAGACGGGGACCGGAACGACGTGGGCGGATATCCGCTCGCAATGGCGCCTGGATGCGAATTCGGATATCGGGTTCGGGAACTCCTCCTTCGTCGATCCCGCTTCGGGCTACGATCCCTTCTCCGTCAAAGGAGGGGCACTCACCATCACCGCCGTTCCCGACAGGACGCCCTCCGGGTATCCGGGCAGCTGGGAATCCGGGCTGATCACGACGCAGGGCGACTTCTCGCAGACCTACGGGTATTTCGAGATGCGCGCGGATCTGTCCGATGCCGTGGGCGGCTGGGATGCGTTCTGGCTCTTGCCCGACAAGCCGGCCCCCAATCCCAAGGCCCTTCCGGGGTGGCAGGAACTCGATATCGTCGAGCATTACGGCGTCTACGACCAGGGAGTCTACAGCACGATCCACACGACCGATCAGACGCCCGACATCCCCTGGCAGGACAATCTTCAAGTCTACAGCGAGCTCACTGCTCCGGCCGGATATCATACCTATGGTATGGATTGGCAGAAGGACAGGATCAGCTTCTATGTCGACGGCAAGTTCGTCGGATCGCAGGCGACGCCGTCCGACATGCATGGCCCGATGCATCTCGTCGCGAATCTGGCCACTCAAGGGGCAGGCATCAACAATGTCGACCTCGCCGGCGTACCGATCTCGATGAAGATCGACTACATCCGGGCGTATTCGAATGCGTCCGATGCCGTCGCCGTACCGCAGGACGTCGTGTCGGCGCCCGACGGCAAGGATCCGGGCCTCTACGGCGCGACGAGCGCCACGCCGCGCCTCACGGTCGAAGGACGCCCCGGCGACGATACGATCGAAGGCGGCGACGGCGACGACAAGCTCTACGGCAATGGCGGCGACGACATCATCATCGACGGCACGGGCAACGACTTGATCGATGGCGGCACGGGCAACGATACCGTCAGTTACGCCTCGGCGCAGAACGGCGTCATCGTAACGCTCAACTATGCCGGCTGGCAGGATACGGGCTACGGCCGGGACAAGCTGATTGCGATCGAAAACCTGGAAGGCAGTCGGTTCGCCGACAAACTGACTGGCAATGGTGGAAGCAACATCCTGCATGGACTGGCCGGTAACGACAGACTCAACGGCCTTTCAGGTATCGACAAGATGTACGGCGGCACCGGCAACGATATCTACTACGTCGACAATGCAAAAGACCAAGTCCACGAACTCGCCGGTGAAGGCACCGATAAAGTCCTGACCACGGTCTCCTACAAGCTCGCGCAAGGTGAACCCGTCGAGATCCTGAAACTGGATGCCGGAACCGAGGCGCTGAACCTGAGCGGCAACGAGTTTGGCAACACCCTGATCGGCAATTCGGGGAGGAACGTCCTGGACGGCAAGGGCGGCGGCGATCTCCTCAAGGGCGGTGACGGCAACGATGTCTATCTGGTCGACACGTTTCGTGATCGGGTCATCGAGGCGCCCGGGCAGGGTATCGACAAGATCGTCGCGTCGGTCAGTTACAAGCTCGAAGCCGGGCAATCGGTCGAAGTGCTGACATTCACGTCCTCGACCGACTCGCTGGCTCTGAACCTCACCGGCAACGAGCTTTCGAATCGCCTCATCGGCAATTCCGCCGACAATGCCCTGAATGGCGGCGCCGGCGCCGATGTCCTGACGGGCGGAGAAGGCTCGGATACGTTCGTCTTCTCGACCAGCCTCGGAAGCGGGAACGTCGATCACGTCACGGACATGCGGGATAGCGTCGATACGATCAAATTGAGCAAGGGCATCTTCGCCGCATTGGCCGCCGGAACGCTTTCCGACAGCGCGTTCAAGGATCTGGCCGTCGATGGCGCGAGGGTCGATGCCGATGACCGTGTGCTCTACAACCATGACACCGGCGTCCTGTCCTACGATCCGGACGGCAATGGTTCTCAGGCGGCAACGCGGTTTGCCGTCATCGATACGCATGTGAAGCTGGATCACCTCGACTTCATCATCGGGTGATCGACCGAGATTGCTCACATCCCGACGCAGATCGAAGCCGCTGCGATGGCGCCCCAACCGAGCCCATGCGGGTTCAGCCGACGGAGACTTCCATTCGGCGGGAGAGGGCCTGCTGGGCGGGACGGGACATCGGCGACCGCTCGTAATCCGCGCAGGCCAAGGCGGCGAGGACGTAGAAAAGCAGGCCTTGATCGACGGTCGGGCCGGCGATCAGGCCGGCTACGAGAAGCCCGAGACAGCCATTGCGTGCCGACAATCTCACATCGAAGGGGAGGCTGCGGGGAACGCCGCGCTGAAGCCCCAGGGCGGACGCGGCAAAGAGGAGGTAGAAGATCGCGCCGGGCAAGCCGACATTGGACAGGACCGCCAGTGGGAAGCTGGATGTGCGGTTCGTACCCAAGCCGACGCCAAGGCCGCGGGAATCGAGAAAGTTCTGCCAAGCATACGCGTTCCAACCAGAGCGTTGCAGACCGGAATTCGTGGTGGCTTTGCTCAGCACGAGCGTATCCACATGATCGTACACACGGGTGGCGGTTCGGCTATCGACCAGGATCATCAACACGGCGACGATGAGCACCAATGGTCCGAGCACGACCGTGACGGCGCTGGTGCGCTCGGCTTGGCCGAGACCGCAGCGTCGCAGGGCCGTCAGATAGAGGATGGCCAGGACGAACGCCGCCCCGACCAATCCCGTCGAGGAGGTGGAGAGGACGACGAAGGCCAGCGTGAGAAAGGCGAGAGTCCCGGCGAGGACGGTCCGGCGCCCGCATAGCCACATCGTGCCGGTAAAGCCGAGGGCGCCAAGCGACATGCCGGCGAAAGCCGATGCCTCGGGCCATGACCCCACGATGCGCCTCATATCGCCGACCGATTCTTCGTCGTGGAACGTGTACTGAGCATTGCGCATGAACTGCAGAAGGTCCTGCGTCCCCGTCGCGCTCGTCGCCATGTCGATCACGGCAAAGAAGATGTTTGCCGCCGCATAGGCGAACAACGCATTGGTCAACGTCATGAAACCACGCCGATGCGATGCGATCCCGGCCACCATGACGAAGCACAGCAGGTCGCCGATCAGGTAGATCGACTGCGTCATGTTGCTGGAGACGGGCCCCAAGGGAACCAGGCCATCGCCGCTGCCGAGGTGCTCCGACGCGCCGAGCGGGATGATCTGAGTCGTGTCGGCCAGGAGTCGCGGCAGCACGAAGCCGCTCGCCACTCCATAGAGAGTGAGACAGAGAAGCCAGAAGCCCGGCTCCGAAACGCGCAGGCATCCGAGGGCATCCGCGGCCATTCGGCGCCATAGCATCGTCGACAGGGCGAGGAAGATGATGAACAGATGGGCCGGCTGAATACTGGCACCACCGACCAGAATGGCGGCCGCCGATCCCATCACGGTCATGATGACGAACGCGATCGTCGTCGCACGATAGCCGAGCATCAGGCAGATCAGCCCGAGGATGAGGGTGATCAGACCGATCGGCTCAATGCTCATCCTGCCACCCTCCCCTGTCGCCCCATTGCAGCGCGGCCGATGCCGGCGTGCTGCAGCGCAAGGCGCTGAGGGCCTGGCTGCTCGGTGCCGAACCGATGCCGCAGGTCATCGCGGCAGGAGGCTCGGCTTTTCGTCCCCTCAGGATGCCCGCGCAGAAGCGTGGCTCATCAAGGCCTCGGGCTTCCGAGAAGTTTGCGAGACATGCTCGAGAGCGGCAGCATGGTCGTGGACGACCGTCTCGACGCTGAACGTATCGATGTAGTCCATCCGGAACTGTCGATGACGGGCCTCCCGCTGGAGATTGTCGTGAAACTCGACCATGGCGGCCGCGATCGCGTCGTCATCGAGCGGGACGAGCAGGCCGAGGCGGCGGTCCGTCAGGATGTCGCTCGGCCCGAATTCGCAATCGGTCGCGATGACGGGAAGGCCGACCCGGAGAGCTTCGCAGATCGCCAGCGACCAGCCCTCCCATCGGGATGTCGAGACATAGACGTCGCTCGCCGCCAGGGGCTCCTGCGGATTGTCGGGGTGATAGGCAATCCGCACGACGGATTCGAGATCCAACGACTTGATCAGCCGGACGAGGTCGTCCATCGGGCCGTATCCGACGAGGACAAGACGGATGTTCTTTCGCGTCCGATAGGCTTTCGCGAAGGCGGTCACGAGGATGTCGTGCCCCTTCTGATAGGAGAACCGCCCGACATTGACGTAAGTCACGGGCTGCCCGGGAACGGTCGCGCGCTCGAGCGGCTGTTCGAACCGCCTGACGGGGTTGGGCACCCAGACATGCGGGACGTTGCTCGGATAGAGCACACGAAATGCCTCCAATTGGGTTTTCGAGACACCGAACACACCCGCCAGCCGACGGAGCACGACCTTGTCCATCAGGTAGAAAAGAACCTTCGCTTTCCACGATCGCATCTCGAGCTTGGGATTGCCGTGCAGATAGAGGACGAAGTTCTTTCGCCGACCCAGGCAGGAAAGCCACGCGATCACGGTCGCCTCGACCTGCGGTACGACGACGAGGTCGTATTCCGCGCGCCCGGCGACCTCACGCAACGTACGGATCAGCTCCCACCGGCCTTTGACCTGCCGCTGGATCTTCCTGTAGCTTCTGTTCTCGACTTTGTTCGTTTCGTAGTTCCAAGTAAAGAGAACATCCACGTCGATGCGATGCCCCATACTTTTGGACATGTGATCGCCGATCTCATCGACCACCCGTTCGATGCCGGCGAATGTCTTGGTCGGCGGCAGAACGTAGAGAACCTTGAGCGTCATGCGTCTAAGCATCCTTCAAGAGCGTTGACTGTTGCCGACAAGAATTCAATAGTATTCGACGTCCTCACGACCGATACGATCCGGTCCCCGCACGCATTCGACCCGCCGCACTCACGGGCGCTTTTGTGCGGCCTTCTCCTGCGATGCTCTCAGAGCGCTTCCGGAATCGTTGGCTGACGACGACACCGACGGGTCGATCTGGTTTCTCTCGGAGACACGTCGCGTCCGGACGGGGATTTCCGCCTCGCCTCGCACGCCGTTCTTCTGGCGCGAGATCGTGACCCGCACGACGTCACCCGGCTCGACCAGATCCTCTTCCTGGGCGCGCCACGTCGCCGATCCCGCTCCGGTAAAGCGCAAGATCTCGTAATTGGGGGTCAGCATCTCGCTGAGGCCATCCGCGCCGAGCATCTGCGCTTCGGCATTCGACACGAGGCTCTCAGCGGTGCGGGCGCGCTCCTCGTTCTGATCCAGCTTGAGTCGCGTTTCCGCCGCGTCGCTCAACGCTTCCTTGCGAAAGCGCGCCTGGAGTTCGATGATGTCGCGCTCGGCCTGCGAGAGGCTCTGCTGCGCCCGCAGGTTCGCCACCTGAACATCGAGCCGGTTGGTCTCATACGAGGCCTGACTCTGCTCCGCGGCGAGCTTTCGCGGCGTGATCGTCAGACCTTTGGCCACGAGATCATTGACCACCTCGAGTTCGCGGCGGATCAGGTCGATCTGCCGATCGAGGGACTTCGCCTTGGCGTCGAGAGCAACGAGCTCCTGCCGGTAGTTCGCCTTGAGTTGTTCGAGCGCCGCGATCTCCGCCTTGAGGCCGTTGCGCCGAGCCTCGAAGATCAGGCGTTCGCCGCGCATGGCCTGATCGGCTTTGGAATTGCCGGACTGGGCGCGAAGACTGTCGCTGAACGTGACACCGTCCCGAGACGAGATTTCCGCCTCGAGTCGCGACTGCTTCGCCTCCAGGGAAATACGCTCCGTCGCGAGCGTGCGCAGATCGCCCCCAGCGGTCACCACCTCGCGCTGGACCAAGCGCAGATCGGCGGCCCGCACGAGCCCCTGCGCGGTACTGATGGCCTGCAGAACCGAGAGATTGGGCTGATACTCGTACTTGCCGGGTTGCTGGACCGCACCGGTCACGTAGAAGGGCCTATACTTGGCGACCTCGACGGACGCAGCCGGAGTCTCGGCGAGATCGGCCGTCTCCTTCACAGATTTCCCGATCATGTCGGCAAGGTCGTTCGGCGTGCCGCCCGAGGCCTGGATTCGTCCGATCAGCGGAAGGGACACGGAGCCGTCGGCGCCGACGCTGAATTCGCCGTTGAGCGCGGCCCAGGAATAGGCCTCGCCGGTGTTACGTCGTAGATCGTAGACGCGTATCATCACGCGGTCCTGAGGACCCAGGAGATAGCGGCCGGACGTTTCCGCACTGGCAAAAGCCACGTTGGCAACAAGTAGTACGGAAGATACCAGAAGCTGCCAATGAAACATAAGTCGACCCCGACATCTGGCCTGGCCCAATCAACGCCCTGAGGGTGAATTGCCGGCGACAGTGCTTGCTGTCGATCCGAGCGATTCAGAACCGGATCGTGACTGCGTCCAAGTTCTTTTGCAATGTATATGCCACTTCGACATCGAAACAAATCTCAGGATTTCTGAAGAACATCGCATAGCCAAACCATTTCCACAGTCGGCGAAGACTGCCCCACTCTGGCTCCCGACATCGCTCCAGCCCGATCCGAACGGTTTCTTCTGACGACGTGATTCGGCGGGTCGGTGACCTTAGATCAGCGCGCGCATGCGGAAGCCGAACGCCAACATGCACCCGACATAGATCAACCCGCCTGCGACAGACATCGTGAGCAATCCTCCGACGACGCCGAAATCGATCAGAGGCAAGGCCTGGTGAAGCATGCTCACGAGGATGCTCATGATCGCGCAGGAAAGCGCCACCTGCCACAAGTTACCGATCTGCGAGAACAGCGTCACTCCCAAGAGGCGCCGGGCGTAGAAGGCACTGACGAGAAAGAGAAATACGGAAGCCAGCGCACGAGCATAGAGCATCCCGTAGAGGCCTCCCACGTAGAAGGCGACCGTCGTCAACCCGACCTTCACGATGAAATCGAGAGCATTGACCGTAAATATGAGCTTCGTTCGGTCGGTGGCCAAGCAGAGGGCATAGAAGGGTTGATAGTAAGCCGACAGGACGACGGATAGGGCGAGCCATTTCAGGTAGCCGGCGGCCTCGATCCACTGCGTTCCGAGAATGATCGTGACGATCAGGTCCGAGGTCAGCGCGATCCCGATCCCGGCCGGCGCCGCGATGAACATCGTCAGGCGCGAGGCCTTGAGGAAAGCGGTTCTCAGCCGCACCGGATCGTGCGAGATCTTGGAGAATGCCGCCATGACCGGCCTCATGGCCGGCCCGATGATGGTTTGAGTGGGCAGCACGGAGAAATCGCTGGCGACCGTATAGCGTCCGAGACTCGCCTTATCGAGATGATAGCCGAGGAATACCCGGTCATATTGCCAGTTCAGGGCCGCCACGATCTGCGAGGACGTGAACCAGCCGGTGAAACTCGCGAAATCCGACAGTCTCTCGAGGGACGTCGCGGGCCGATAGGGAGCGAAGACGTAGGACAGGATCGTGGGGATCACCGACGATGCGACGATATTGACGACGATGGCCCAATAGCCGCCCCCTGCCGCGAGCACTCCGACGGACATGGCGGAGGCAACCAGCTTTCCTGAAAAATCCGCGATGAAAGCGGTCCGGAAATCGAGCTCTCGATAGAAATACACCATCGCCGGGCTGTAGAGGGTCCGCGCGATCGGCCCGAGCGCCAGGACGATGATCAGCCAGAAGAGCCGTTCATCCTGATAGATCATCGCGATCGGCCAAGCCGCCCCGACCAGCAGGATCGCCACGGCGCCGCCCCGCGCCAGACCGAGGGTGAAGGCCGTATCGAGATGCGCTTTGCCGAGGTCTCGCAGGCGCGTCAGGGCTTGAACGAGTGGAACTTCGAGAACCATGTCGACGATGGAGATGATCGACACGGCAATCGCCGTCAGGCCGAAATCCGCAGGGCCGAGCATCCTTGCCAGGACGAGCAGGGTCACGAAATCGACGATGCGGCTGGCAAGCCGCGCCAGTACGCTCCAGCCCGCGCCCAGTAGCGTCTTGGAACCGAGCATCAAGTGTTACCGCTCTGCCGAATGGAACGAGGGAGATGCTCGCGAAGTGGCTCCGCGCCACGTCGATTACTTTTAGCGTGGCTCATGCTCTGCTCCGATCCGACATCGCGACGGGACTGGACCGGCGCTGCCTCGCCAGCGCGTAGACCGCGAGGGTTTCCTGGGCCACGCGATCGATGCGCATGTGATCGATGTTGACCTGGCTCTTCTCCTTCCAGGCGCGGAGCGTCTCGGGCTGATCGATCAACGAGAGAAGCGCGTCGGCCATCGCCTCGGGATCGTGCGGTGGCACGAGGATGCCGGCGCGGCCCTGCTCCAGGAGTTCAGGGATTCCGTCGACCGACGTGGCGACGATGGCGCATCCCGCCTCGCGCGCCTCGGACAACACGAGGGGAGCCGGGTCCGCATGCGAAGGCAGGGCGAAGATGTCCGCCCCCAGCATCCACGGATAGGGGTCGCCCTGGGCGCCGGCGAAGGTGATCGCGCTCGCGCATGACAGACCGGACGCCAGGGTAGAGTAGGTCTCCTGGAAGGGACCTCCGCCGACGATGTAGAGATGCGCCTTGCCGTTCCGGCGGTGGACACGCTCGAAGGCCTGAAGCAGGTCCGGCAATCCCTTGCGTGGGTGCAGGCCGCCGACGAAGACGATCGCCGGCTGCGCGAGCATCCGCGGATGTTCATCGCGACCGCGCGCGCGCACGGTTCCGATCGTCCCGTTCAGCACGACGTGAATGCGCGAGCGTGCAATACCGCGCTTCTCGATGGATCGCCCGACAGCGGCACTGACCGTGATCACCCGGTCGCCCAGGCCCATCAGGATCGCGCTTTTCTCGAATTCGTTGTGAACCGTCGTGATCAGCGGAACGCCCGCGAGCTTGCAGATCGGCCAGGCAAGGACCGCGCTCGTCATCATGTGAGCGTGGATGATATCGGGCTGCCAGGACCGGATGAGGGCGCGGAGCTGGAACAGCGATCGGATGATCTGGCCGATCCGACGCTCATGACTGACCGCGAAGGTCTCGATGGCGTTGGCGCGAAGGAGCCCATCGAAATCGCCGCCCTGGCTCGCCATGGCGACCGTGTGCCCCAACGCCGACTGTGCGCAGGCGAGGTCGATGGCGGCGTGAACGTGCCCGTTCAGGCGGCGTGTGTGGTTGAGAAGATGCAGTACGCGCAATGTGCAATCCTGCTGTTCGCCTCACGCGTCGCTCCGCTGATCGACCCTGTGCGGCCCGTGAACGGGTCCCTGAAAACCAATGTCCTGTCCGTCGTCGTGTCGTCCTGCGATAAGAGCCGGTGAGGCTCCGGTCGCGTGTTGATTGGCCGGGCAGGCGAAGGCGGCCGGTTGCCCACCGCCCTTGCCCACCCGCTTGCCATCACCCGCTTGCCATCGCCGCGCGAAGGAGACTGCGCGCGGAGCGTTCGCCGACGGAGAGGCGGCACGCCAGCAGCGCTTTCGCGCGCTTCAAGGGTGCGAGGTATGTAACGAGGCAGAAGGCCGCGTTCATGGCCTTCTGCCTGATGGGGTGCGGCTCCGACGCGAGAACCCACAACAGCTTCAGGAAGTCCCTGGGACTGAGCCGTCGCCCGGCGCAGATTGCCGCGCAGAAGAGCGTGCTGTGGAAATAGTAGGTCTCGCGCGCGTCGATGAGCCGGGCCTCGGGGCGATACCGCCGTATGATCTCCTTCAGATGAGCAGCCCTGAGCAGGAACCGGCGCAGATCACGCTCGAAGGTCGAGGCATCCGGCAATCGCCCAAGGCCGGAATCATTCCGGTCATGGATGCGATAGATCCCGAGATCCTCCGGCAGGCTGATGACATCCCCCATGAAGGGGGCCGCGAACAGGATCACGCCATCGACCGCGCGATCGTAATCGCATTCGCTCAGGAGTTCGCAGACATCGCGTCGAAACACGTTCCCGGAGGTCGGCGGCGTCTGGTAGACCGCGCTGCGCAGCACCTGCTTCGCGAGGTTGTCCCGCTCGCGGAACGCCCGCAGCACAGGGTGTCTCGGCCGAATGACGCGGTCGGCGTCGTCGATGCAGGTCAGTGAAAACTGTAGTTTGGCAACGCTCGGATCGAGCGCCTTCAGGATCGTCTTGAGCGCGCCCGGTTTGCACTCGTCGTCCGCATCGAGAAACAGGATGAACGGCGCTGACGTTCTCTCCAGACCGTAGAGGCACGCGGCACGCTGGCCACGGTTCTCCGTCCTGAATGCCCTGACCCCCGTGCGACCAATGATGTCCCACGATGCATCGGTCGAACCGTCATCGATGACGACCAATTCGCAGGCGTCGCAGTTCTGGTCCAGCACGCTTCGGATCGCGCCTTCGACGTAACGCTCGTAATTGTAACACGTGATCACGACCGCGATCATGGGACTGACCAAGCGATGAGGGCTCTCGAAAACATGTCCGCCCGTCATCTGTGTTTGCCTATTCGCAATCGCCGGTGCGCCCTGATACGAAGCATGCAGTCATCGATATCTCGAACATTCCCAATTGATACTCTGTCGTCTAGCTCCGAAAATTCCGACATTACCCGGCAAAATCCTGACAGACATCGCACGCGCTGGTGAAACTAACATTCCGTGCCCTGTCAGCTCTTGCCGGTTCGAAGCGCGATGATGCCGGAGAGCGATGCGATTCCACGATCGAAGCCACGGGAAGCGGGGGCGGAGCACCTCTCCGGGTTGGAGCGCCCATGCCCCCGGAGCCGCTACCGCCCCGGCTGATCTCTGAGTTCTCGTCGCGACGCGCTGGAGGAGTTCTGGACCGATGCTCAACACCGAGGCTTCGCCCGTGGACCCGATCACGATCGACACCGAATTCGACGTCATCGTGCTCGGCGCCGGAATCAGCGGCCTGGTATCCGCCTCGGTCCTGGCGCGGCAGGGATATCGCCGCATCCTCGTGATCGATGAGTTCGACCATCTCGGCGGCAATCACATCGACCATTCGTGCGCCGGCTACACCTTCGACGTTGGGAGTTTTATCTTCCAGGATGATTCGCCGTTGCTGGCGCATTTTCCGGAGTTGCTTCCTCTTTACGTCCCAATCGATCCGAGCTGGGGCAAAATCAGTCCGCAGGGTATCGTGACGTCCTACCCGATCAGCCTGAAGGACGACGTCCTGAAATCGGGCATCCTCGGCTGTTTGAGAATCGGCCTCTCCCTCGTCGCCTCGCGTCTCAGGAATCGGCACATCGGGAATGCGCGAGATTTCGCGCGCCACTGGATCGGGGATTATCTGCTGACGCGTTCCGGCTTGGAAAGCTACATGACCCGCTTCTTCGGGGTGCCGGCCGAGCGCGTCGATCTCGACTTCGCCGAGAAGCGCATGCTCTGGATCAAGGAGCACGCCAATTCGAAGGCCTTCCTTCGATACCTCAGGCCCCATCCCGCGGCGGCGCCGACGAACCGGCAACTCGCTCGACCGAAATCGGGCTTTGCCGAACTCTACGCGAAAGCAGCCGAGCGGCTGCGCGCGGCAGGCACCACGTTTCGCCTCGGCGGCTCGATCGATGGCATCGCCAAGTCAGGCGCCGACTTCACCGTCACCGTCGGCGGTCGCCCCTACGTTGCGAGCCGGCTCGTCTCGACAATTCCCATCGATCGGGCGGTCGACCTCTGCGGTCTCGGCGTCGACCAGAAGCTTTCGACCGTCACCCTGATCAGCTTGTTCTTCAGCTTCGCAGGCAAGCGCGGTTTCCCGCATTCGATCCTCTACAACTTTACGCATGGAAGCGCGTGGAAGCGCCTGACCGTCTATTCGGACTTCTACGGCCGTACGGGGGGACGAGAGTATTTCGGGGTCGAGGTGATCGGGGCCCCCCTCGGCAATTCCGCCGTGGCGGCGGAGGCGGAATTCCGACGCCACGTCGCGAGTAACGGCCTGTTCGTGGGCGATCTCACCCTCGAAGGGCATCGTATCGTGCCGAACGCCTATCCGATCTTCGTCGATCGGGCGAGCGAGCGCGTCGCCATCATGATGTCGGCCCTGCGCCAGTTCGGCGTCGAGTCTTTCGGCCGGCAGGGCGCCTTCAACTACCAGCCGACCGCCCGCGTCTCGACGATCGAGGCCGAGGCGGCCCTGGCGCGCGTTCCGGCAGCCGCATGATGCCGTGACCGAAGACGATCTGCGCGCGAGAAACCAATCATCTCATCCATAGACAGGTGAAGCTTTGCATCACTTAGCGCGGCGGCCGGGATTCCATCGTCGATGCGTCATCGGTGTCGCGTGTTTGCTTGCACTCCCGGTTTCGGCGACGCATCTGCTCGCCGCAGAGGCCGCAACGCCATCGGCGTCATGCGAGCTCAAGCCCGTCTTGATCGAGAATTTCGATACGGACAGCATCTCCGCGGCCAAGATCGGCCCGGCGCGCTGGACGGCGCACACGCCGTGGAGCGGCGATTTTGGAGATGCCGTCTTCATCGATCCGCACCCGAACGGTCCATTCAAGGTGAAGGATGGAATCCTGTCGATCACTGCGGCCAAGAATTCCGCCGGTCGATGGACGTCAGGGCTCATCGCGGCTGCCGATGCGACCGGGGCAGGATCGGGGACGCGATACGGCTATTTCGAAGCGCGCATGAAGATGCCTCCAGGCCCTGGAACCTGGCCGGCCTTCTGGTTGGCCGCGCTCAAGCCGGTCGGAACCTCGGATGGAAACGTCGAAATCGACGTGATCGAGTATTACGGACAATTCACCACTGCGTACCAGGCCGTCGTTCACGTATGGTATAAGGATGTTTCGAAGAAACGCGGCAAAAACCAAGTCATCACCGTCGAAGCGGACTCCTTGACGAGCGACTATCATACGTTCGGGGTCGACATATCGCCACAGAACATCGTGTTTTTCCGGGATGGGAAGGCAGTGTGGTCGCAGCCTACGCCGCCCGAACTGGACGGCCCGATGTATCCGCTGGTCAACCTCGCCCTCGGCAGCGGCTGGCCGATCGATCGAACCCCCAATCCCTCGGTTCTGCTCGTCGATTACGTTCATGTCTACGGGCGCGAGGCTGGACCTCCCGAGGGATGTCCGCCCGGGCCGCCGGCCAGGAAGTAAAAGCTCTCTTCAGGTACGGTGATCGGGCAACCGCGTCGGGCCCCATGGAATCAGAGCTTTCGTCATCGACATGCCTTGGCAGAGCGTGAGTCGTCACGACGGAAAGCTCTGACGTCTCACGACGTCAGAGCTTTCGTTCGGTTTCGATGAAACAGATGCCGGGGCCAACTCTTACCAAGCCTCAGTGAGCCCGACCGATCGGTCAGGCTCACTGAGGTCCGGCGGACGACCGCAGCCGCGTGGTCGCGCGGGCAGGTCTCAGATGTAGCTCCGGTTCAGAGCGACTCCGATGACGTTCGCGCCGACGCCTTTCAGGCTGGTCACCACATCGGCGAGTTGATCCACCGTCGTGTGGCCGGCCTCGGCCACGACCACGACGGCATCCGCATGTTTGGCGGCCGCGCAGGCTTCCATCGCGACCGTCAGGGGCGGAAGGTCGAGGATGACGACGCCGGTGCGGCGCAGGTGCTCCATCACCTGCTGCAAGGCCGGCGCGCCGAGATACGCGCGCTTGTTGAGCGCCGCATTGGTCGACCTCGCCGGGATCATCGAGATCCCGCCACGATCCAGGAAGTTCGCCTCGTCGAGAGTTCTACTGTCGTGGAGCAGCTCGGCGAGGCTGTTCGCCGGTTGCGGATTCCGCCCGGCCGGAGGCCACATCGCCGTTCCGTGCACGTCGCCGTCGATGAGCGTGACCGGCCGGCCGCTGTCGCGGATCAGGCAGGCGAGGTGGAAGCCGATCAACGAAGTGCCGACACCGGGGGCACAGCCGACCAGAGCGACCGTCACATCCCCCGTCCTGCCGCTGACGGCGAGTTGCATGGAGGCGCGCAGCTTGCGGATGCCCTTGGCGAACGCAGCGCCCGGTACCGATGCGGCGAGCGTCCCCGGCCCGGCCCTGCGGCGCCAAAGCGATCCGCTCCTGACCCCGATCTCCGGAAGGGTCGTCAGGCAGGACAGGCCCAGATGTTGGGCGATGTCTTGCGGCGTGCGGATCTTGCGGTCGAGTGCCTGCCCAATCGCAACGCCCAGGAAGCCGCCGACGAGGCCGATCATGGCGCCGAGCGACAGGATCAGCGCCTTGCGGGGAGCGGACGGCTTGAGCGGCTGAAGCGCCGCGCCGATCACGCGTGCATCCGCGTCGGGTGTCGGAGCCTCGGGCAGCGATCCGGCAGCGACGGCGGCCGAGGCTGAGCGTGCTTGGGCCGAGAGCGCGTTGAGCCGTCCCTGCAGGAACTCGGCTCCGTTCTTGGCCGCGTCCGCCTTGGCGGCGATGGATTGCAGGAGATAGGCGGAGGCCGCGGCATTGGCCACGCGACGCGCCAGGGTCGGATCGTTGGCGGTGTAGGAAATCTCGGCCACGTAGGATTGGCCGACGCGCCGCACAGTCATGTGCTGGACGAAATTCTCGAACATCTGCTGCTGTGCGTCCTGCGGGCTTTGGGGCTCGGCGGGTCCGCTCCCGAAGAGGTGGCCCAAGATGCTGCCGACGGCATCGCGCAGCATCCCCAGCAGGCCGGGCGGCTGCGCCTTGAACTCGGGGTGATTGGCGAGGTTGAGGCTGCCGAAGACGTGGGTCAGCAGCCGCTCGGAGCGCAGGACCTGCAATTCGCTCTCGGCGCGGCTCACATCGAAGCCCGATGACAGCGGCGAATCCTGCGAGGCCTGTGGCGCTTGCCGGCGTGGTTCGAGAAGCAGCGTCGCGGTCGCGGTGTAGGACGGCGTGGCGGTGTAGGCGTAGGCGGCGGCCACGCCGATACAGGCCAGCATCCAGAGCGCGAATTTCAGTTTGTGGCGACGCGCCGCCAACAGCACCGCCGAGATGACGGCGAGAGGACCATCCGACACCGCCGGCGCCGTCGTCTCGACGAGGGGCCAGAGGGCCGATCCCCGCTCACCGGTAAACGGAAGCTTGCTGTACATGATTATCTCCCCGCCAAAGTGCGGATCTGCGCGGCGCGTTCCGGCTCGAGACGTCCGAGGAGCACGTCGATCAGCCCCCGCACATTGCCGCGAAGGCGCCCGCGCCGATCGATGAAGGGTTCCGGCCGCACGGCGAGGGCCAGATTGCTGGTGATGTTCCGGAAGAGGTGATCGATGACCTGCTTCGAGGTCATGGTGCCTTTACGCAGCATGTAGAGCGGGTTGACGACCTGGGAGTATCCGAGCCGGTCGCCTGCGATGCGGCCGCCCTTCACCCCCATATGGACCCCGCGCGCGTCGACGCATTTCACCAGCCGACCGCCCTTCTGCGCCAGCGCCGCTCCGAAATCGCGATCCTCGAGCCAGCCATACAGAACGAGGCGTTCGTCGAAACGCAGGTCTCCGATGGCCGAGCGCCGGAAGGCCATGTTGCAACCATAGGGGCTGAAAGGTTCGATCAGCGGTCCGCGCACCGGGGACGCGGACATGAGCAGGCGATCCACCTCGGCGAAGCTGAGGCCGGGTCCCTTGATGCCATCCGCCAGCACGTCGCCGGTGAAGCCGACGATGTCGGGTTCGCCCGCAAACACCCGTGCCGCGATCGCGAGCCAATCCTCATGGGCGACGAAGTCGTCGTCGAAGAACGCGACCACGTCGATTCCCTCCGGCAGGGCCGCGAGGGCTGCGTTGCGCTGCGCCGCCAGCCCGCGACGGCCGGTGACGACCGTCACGCCCGGTCGGCCGGCGACATCGCCCACGTCTTCGGGCGAGACGCACGACACCACGATTGCCGCCGGCTTCATACTCTGATGGTCGAGCAATCGCCGCAGAGTCTCGTTCACCACCTGCGGCCGCCCCAACGTCGCGATGACGACGGCGACGCGCGGCAGCGCGGCAGCGCCGTTCTTCCGGGCGGTTCCGCGAATCCAGGGGCTCGTCATCATCTCGGCATAGCCATCGGCGGTTCCGGCCCAGGAATACGCTTCAGCGCGGTTACGCCCGCGTCCGGACAGATCCTCCCGCAGGCCGGGCGACATGAGCACCGCCCGGATCTGCGCGATCCACCGGGCGGGATCGTCGGGGGGCGCCATCAGGGCGGCATCGCCGCAGATCTCCGGCAGGCTCGCCCGGTCGGACGAGACGACGGGACAGCCGCGCGCCATGGCCTCCAGCACGGGCAGGCCGAAGCCTTCGGTCATCGACGGGAAGGCGAGGCAGAGCGCACGCTCCATCAGGAAGGCCAGGTCGTCATCGGTCACGACGCCGAGGTGCCTGACATTCGCGGCCGCCTGGAGCGTCTCGGCGACGAAGATGCCGGCCTGGCCACCCGCGACGAGCAGGTCGAGGCCGAGGGCGTCGAGCGCGGGGGCAATCTCGAGCAGGAGGCGCAGGTTCTTGTGGCGGGCTCGAGAGCCAAGGGCGAGAACGAAGGGACGTGCCCGGCCCATCCCGGATCCCAACGCTTCCGGCGCGATCCGCGCCCGTGCCGGGTTCCAGGTCAGCGCGTGCTCGTGGCCGTTGGGAAGGACAGCGATATCCTCGACGCGCAGACCGAGATGTTGGGCGATCTGCTTGGCCGAGAACGCCGAGACGGTGGCGATCCGGGCCTTGCGGCGAACCAGTAATGGCTGGAGTGCCCGATAATAGGTCCGAAAGCCGAGACCGTAGCTTTCGGGTGCGAGGAAGACGTTGGCGTCGTGAATGCAGACGACCTGATCGGCCTTTACGGCCGGCGCCGTGTTGCAGAGATTCAGGAGCCGTCCCGGCCATGCCTGCGGCAGCGCGACTTGCTCCCAGACATGCCCTCCGATCCGCCCGACGGGCGCAGGCGTGATCCCGGCCAAGCCGGGATCGGCCGCCATGCGTGGAACCAGAAGCGGCACGGACATACTCTGCGGAGCCAGAGCCGCGCCGATCGCGCGCGTGACGTTCCATGCGTAGCGCTGCACGCCCGTGACGGGTTGAGTGAGGAACCGGCCGTTGATGCCATAATGGCCGAGCGTGCTCACCGTGCCGGTTCCTGCCTTACCGATGACCTGAGATGGATCGATTGGCGACATCGCGGTGCGAGTCATGGCGGCGCGAGTCATTCGGCGAGGACAAGCAAGGAATATCCGCCCAGCAGTCTTACGACGAGATCCGGGCTCAGATTGAACAGGGCGCGACGCGGCAGCCGCATGATCCGGCTGGACAACGCCTGATTTGGTAATTCGAGGCGGCTCGCGGTGTATTGATAGTCGATAATGCGGTAGCCGCAGTCGCGAAGCGACGCCAACGCCGATTCCTTGAAGAAGTAATGCAGGTGCCCGACATCGGCTCGAAGCTTGAGAATCGGCCATTGCCGAAGCAGCGACTGCACCGACAAGTCGAGCGGGATGTGGAAGACCTTACGCTTCGCCATCGGGCGGATCTGCTTCAGGAAACTGATATAATCCTCGACATGCTCGATTACGTCGATAGCGAGGAGGACATCGAAGTTGAGGTCGGTCCGTTCGAGCGGGCTGTCGAGAAAGAACTTCGTCCGTCTCGTCTCCTTCGACTTAGCGCGCAAGTAAGCATGCGAGGAAATCTCGAAGCCTGACGCCGTCGAAAACGAGAATGCCTTTTCCAGGTTCAGCAGGATGTCCCCGGTCCCGCAGCCGATCTCGCAGAGGGAGTCGATGGAGACGTGATTCTTCTTGAGAATCGCGGCGATCTTCGAAGCCTTCCAGGGTGCATCCTCCTCGTGCCAGCTCGGATTCTGCTCGGCGTAGGCAGTGGTTTGGTACAACTCCAGCATCGTGATCCCCGCTTCTGTTCAATACACGATCGAGCAATCCATCCGGGTCGAGGAGCGACAGGTTTGGCGCACGGCCAGATCCGCGTGAAGCGACGCGACACCCTGCACCAAGCAATCCGCCGCCACGCGAGCTGCCTTGAAGAATGGGATGACGCGAACGACCGCCGATTCACGGCTGACAGCGTGGCATCCCGATTTCATTTGTCCATTTCGGCGCACACATTCTCAACATCACTTCCGATATAGCGATGTCATGATTTTCCTGACACGTTCTATCTGTAATCATGGCAGGCATCTCGACGCGATTGTCCAGAAATCTATGCTTAACTCTTCCGGTGTATTGATTCAATGTGGATCACGGCTAAAATTTCCAAAGCGATTATATGGAATTCCGCATCTAGGCAGGGCTTGGACATGAAAAATGACAACTTGGCCTGCAATTGTGGTTCCGGCATTCGACGATCAGTGGTCAATGTTGGCATGATCGGAACGGCGCTGCTCCTGTCGGTCACCGAATCCCGATCGGCATCGAATGTCTCGATGGCCGCCCTGGCGATCGGACGGCTATATGTCGTCGGAACGACAGATAAACCGCACACATCGGTGACGCTGGACATGCGGTTTCACTCGACGTCGGACGAGGCCGGAAAGTTCTCCTTCGAAGAGATCTACCATCCCGTCACCTGCGTCGTGGGAGTGGACATCGAGGGGGCGACCTACCGTGCGGTGGTGAGCAATTGTGCGCAGCAGATGCCCACCGGATCTCTGCCGTTCGTCGGTGCGGCCTTCCCGGATATGGCAGCAACGCAGCGTTTCCCTTTGCAAAAACCGAAAGCAGTACTGGTTCACCCGATGCGGCCTAAGCCGAAACCGCGCGTCGCACCGGCGCGGGTTCAGAAGCAGGAGCCGGCATCGGCTCAGCGGGATGCGACGTCACAAAGCCCCATCGAGCCATCCAGAGCGAAGGTTCGGACTGAGTTCTGAGCCAATTGGAGCACAGGACGCAGAGTCGATCGGGGAGACAATCCAAGACAACTTCCGCTGCGTGGCGACAGCGGAAGTTGTCTTGCTACGAACCGAATGCCTAATCGTTCAATAGACGCCTCTGGAAGCGACGACCGCCGGAACGGTCTTGAGCATGATCGTCACGTCTCGCAGAAGCGACCAAGTCCGGACGTATTCGCGGTCCAGCATGACACGTCCCTCATAGGAAACGTCATTGCGACCGCTACACTGCCACAAGCCTGTGAGGCCCGGACGAACCGCCTTGTAGTCGGCGATGGCGGCCCCGTAGCGCGCCATTTCTTCAGCAACGATCGGACGCGGCCCCACCAGACTCATGTCGCCACGAATAATGTTCATCAGTTGAGGCAGCTCATCGAGGCTCGTATCGCGCAAAAGCTTGCCGAGTGGCGTGATGCGCGGGTCGTTGCGAAGCTTGCGCGTCGCCTGCCACTCGAGCATCGCGTCCGGGTGCAGTGCGAGATGCCGAACCAGGGCGGCATCCGCGTCGACCACCATGGTGCGGAACTTCAGGCATCCGAACGGCGTGCCGCTCTTGCCAATTCGACGATGACGGATCAGGACCGGGCCGCGATCTGAGAAAAACACGGCCGCGGCGATAATGACCAAAATTGTACTGAGTAAGATCAGCGCCGTCGCCGCCAAGGTAATATCCATGATGCGCTTGGTACGGCTCGATGCAGCATGCGCGACAGGGTGCTGGAGCTCCGGAACAGGAGAAGCGCTGAGCGAGGCTTCAATCGGGTTTCCAATCAGCACGAAAACCTCCTCAAGAGAAATGAAATGATCACGATCCTGATAGATTCGGCTTGATCGAATAGCTGCGACACTGCTTTTGTACTTGGCAATCGCAGGTCATCGACATTCACCGACGTCAAATGTGCGAGGCGTAGTCCGATCTGAATTTGTTATTAACTTCTTGTTAACTATTCGATATCAATAATTTTTCCGCGAAGCGAGTATCGTCGTCTGGCGCCTGCGTCAGGATTCACAGCGGCATTGTCAGGCTTTCTCGCGACGAGAGGGTCCCCACAGGTCGACATGGCTTATGGACGGAGCCGATAGGATTCGACGCCATAGGGATTGGCCGATCGCCTTTTGCTGCAGTGCCGCATGGCCGGGATGGCCCGCCACTCTCAGGCTCGTTCAGGTTTGACCAAGACGAGGTTCTGATGCGGGACCGGCACTGTTCCTGCCCGTGACGTGACCGAGTCGATGAAGTTGCGCATGCGCCGCTCGAACACGGCGGTGGCAAAACGCTCGGCGTGGATGCGGATCGCCTGCGGATTTACCTTGAGAGTCTGCATCCGCTCGACCCCGTCGATGATCGCTTCGACGCTCTGCGTATGGAAGAACAAGCCCGTCACCCCTTCGACGACGGTCTCGGTGGCACCACCACGGCCGAAGGCCAGGACCGGCCGCCCGCTCGCCATCGATTCCACCGGCACGATGCCGAAATCTTCCTCACCGGGGAAAACGAGCGCGAAGGATTCAGCGTAGAGCTGCCGCAAGGTAGCGAAGGGCTGTGGTCCCAGCACGGTGACGGTCGGACCGGCTAGCCGGCGCAGTTCGTCTAGCATCTCCCCGCCGCCGACGACGATGAGGCGTCGGCCCATCCGGTTGAAGGCACGCACGGCGAGGTCGGGCCGCTTGTAGGGAACGAGCTCCCCCGCCATCAGCCAGGTCCCGTCCTTGCCCGCTTCGGGATCGATGTAGAAATCCTCCACCGCGACGGGCGGAGGGATCACCTGCGAGTCGCGCCGATAGTAGCGGGTGATGCGCTCCGCCACCGTGTGGGAATTCGCGACGAAATGATCGACCCGTTGCGCGGACAATGCGTCCCAGGAGCGGATGTAATGGGCTGCCGGCAGCATCAGGAGCCGCTTCAGGCGTCCGCTGGTGCGCCGATACTCATGGAACATGTTCCAGACATAGCGCATCGGCGAATGGCAATAGCAGATATGGACCGAGCCGGGAGGGGGAACGATGCCTTTCGCAGGTCCCGACTCGCTGCTGATGATGAGATCGTACTTGCGGAGGTCGAGTTGCTCCAATGCCATCGGCATCAGCGGCAGGTAGTTCTTGTAGAGTTTTGCCGCGAACGGTAATCGGCCGATGAAGGTCTGTGTTATCTGTCGCGCGCGGATCAGTGGACTGACCGCTTCGGGTCTGTAGACATGGACGAAGAGGTCGGCGTCCGGGTAGAGGCGGCAGAGGGACTCCACCACCTTCTCGCCGCCACGCATGCCGACAAGCCAGTAATGGACGATGGCCGTTTGCATCGAAGGCCTCAGGGTTAACGATTTCTGTATGTGGCGACGCTAGGGCCTCCGTCTCTCGCCGGTCTGTCAGACTATTCCCGACATCGGCCAGGAATTTACCGGATTTACCTGTCGGGCTGCGCGATGACTCTACGTTGGGGTGCCTGAGCAGTTTGGGCTCAGCCTGGATCGGCCCTCGGCCTATGCCTGGGGACATCGAGGCGGAGCCGTCACGGCCGGGCGCGCGGTGACCCTTCGTGATGAGAGGCGCTATGGTTCTGCCCGAGAGAGCTGCGGCACGGGTGGTGTCCTGCGACGTGTTCGACACGTTGCTCCACCGCGACCATCGATCCGAGCGCCGCCGCTTCCGCGACATCGCGGATCTGGCCTCGCGGCGGCTCGCCGTCGAGAAGGGAATCGCGCTTTCGTCGGCCGCGATCCTGCACGCGCGGATCGAGGTTCAGCGACATGCCTATCGGGCCCTCGATCTCGCCCGCCCCACCGGAGACGTCCGCTTCGCCGACATGATCGACGCGATGGCGCGGATCCTCGATCTCGACACCGATGCCGCGGCAATCCTGCACGATGCCGAGATCGCGGTGGAACAGGCGCAGCTGACACCGAACAAGGCACTCTTCACTTGGCTCACGGCGCAGGCGCGGGTCGGGTGCCGGATCATCGCCGTCAGCGACACCTATCATGAGGCGAGTACGATCGCGCAGCTTCTGGCCGCGCTCGCGCCACGGCATCCGGTCGAGCAGATCCACACCAGCGCGGACCACAACGCAACCAAGCGCACCGGTGCGTTGTTCGGGGCGGTCCTGCGCGCCGAGGGCGTCGCGCCGGCCGATATCCTTCATATCGGCGACGATGAGCGGGCCGATATCACGATGGCACGGGCCGCCGGCCTGCGGACGTTGCAGGTCGCACGGCCGCGCCACCTGATCTTCCGACGTCGAACCGACGCCGTTCAGTCACGTCTGGTCCAGGCTCTGCAGACGGCGCTCCAGCGCTCCGCCAGGACGAGGAGCGGCCTGGCATGAGAGCGACGACCGACCTCGCCACGATGGATGCTGAGCAGTTCGGACGCGCGGCGCTCGGCCCCATCCTGGCCGAGTTCTGCCAACGGCTCTGGCTGTTCGAGCGCTTCCTCCCCGAGCCCGGCGATGCCGCCCTGCTCTTCTGCGCGCGCGGTGGTCTGCGCCTGAAACTGGTCTACGAGCGCTTCCTCGCGCGCACCGGCCTGCCTGCACGGCTTCCCGCGGAGGCCCTGATGGTCTCTCGCCTCGTCGCGGCCCGAACCGCGGTGGCGCCGCCCCGGGATGGCGTGCTGGCCGAGTTGGGACGCGAATTCGCAGGGCGTCCGATGGGCGAGGCCGCATCGGCGCTCGCCCAATGCGATGACCTCGACCTGCCGCCATCCTGGCAGGCGCCGTTTCGCGCCAGCTCCTTCGCGACCCTGATCTGCGCGCAGGAGCCCGGAGCGAGTGCGCTGCGGCAGGCGGTGGCGCTCCAGGATAGCCGCTTCCGGGCTCATCTCGCCGCCTGCATGGCGGGCCGGCGCCACGGTATCCTGGTCGATACCGGGTTGTACGGCAGCACGGTGCGCATGTTGCGCGAAGGCGTGCCGGAAATGCGCTGGTCGGGCCTGCAATTCGCGCGCAGCAACTATAAGCGCTTCGCGGCACCGCATTTCGATTGCACACTGGGCGTGAGCGTCGAGAGCGACGTGTATAAACCGTGGGAGGTGCGGACTTCGGCGCTTCGGTTCTGGCAACTGATCGAGGCCGTGCTCGAGCCCGATCTGCCGAGCGTGCGGGTCTTTGCGGCCGCGCGCGAGGGAGAGCCACCGAAGTCGAACCTTCAGGTGGCGGATTGGCAAAGTCGCGTCGCGCCGCGGGAAGCAGGGCTCTTCGACGCCGCGCTCTCCTATATCGACGATCTCACCGCCGCCGACCTGCGCCGGCTTCCCGATGAGGCCGCGCGGGGCTGGCGATTGTTCAAGCGCCGCGTCGTCTGGCCCGACAGGCAGGCGGTCACGAGCCTCGCTCTCGAAGATCGCTCACGTGATTTCGGCCGCCTCGATCAGGTCGCGCAATTCGCCGCTCCGGCCGCGAGCAGTCTCCAGCAGATCCGCAACAGCCTGTGGCGAGAAGGAGCGGTAATGCGTGGGTTTCCCCGCATGGGTTACCTCGGCCTCATGATGATCGAACTGGCTCATCTCGGCCGAAGCCTCAAACACGAAGCGCTCGCCATGAGGCGTGCCTGACCCAACCGATGGAAGGGAAGCAGTCTTTTCCGACACGTTCGAGATGCACGTGATGCCATTCGGATGCGCCACGATTTTCAACACTTCCACCCTGCGGCCATCGAGGAGCGGTTGGAGGATATATTCGTAACGGCGAGATTTCAAAGAGTTCCGATGCTGTCATCGGAGCGAGCCAGGACCGCGATGCTTCATGCTCAACTCACTCAGCCCCTACATCCAGCAGATGCTGGGCCGCGCCTCGCACACGGTCGCGCACCGTAAGCGCCTGCGCCAGATCCTCTTCAATACGATGGCGAAGCGCACCGGCGGCGTCGCCCGTCTTCAGGAGATCGACGAAGTTCGATTTCTCGGCCACGCCTTCGCGGCACTGCCCAAGGCCAACGCGCAGATTCTTCAAGATCTATGGGTGGTCTTCGAGACGGGCGGCCAACGCGACGGTTACTTTGTCGAGTTCGGAGCCACCAACGGACGCACGAACAGCAACACCTACCTCTTGGAATCCGAGTATGGCTGGACCGGAATCTTGGCCGAACCCAACCCGGTCTGGCACGACGACCTCTCGCGCAACCGGGATTGCATCATCGAACATTGCTGTATCAGTGCCCGAAGCGGCGAACGCGTCGCGTTCCTGGCCACGGACAATCCCGAACTCAGCTCGCTGGTGACCTTCGCGGATAAGGATCACTTCGCTTCGGTGCGCAAGACGGCGCCGCAGATCGAGGTGCAAACGCTGTCACTCATCGATCTCCTGATCCGGCACGATGCTCCACGACGGATCGATTACATGTCGGTGGATACCGAGGGCAGCGAACTCGACATCCTGAAAGCTTTCGACTTCGAGCGCTACGATGTTCGCCTGCTCTCAATCGAGCACAACAATACCGCGAGCGAAAACGGAATCGATTCGTTGATGCGGGCGAACGGCTACGTTCGGCGGTTTCCGGAATTCTCCCAATGGGATGCCTGGTACGTGAAGCCGTGATCTCCTCTGCGGTCGAACCGAACGCGCGACGACGAAGAGGCGGTCATGAAGGCCAGGAGCGTGTGCGTATCTCCCCGGTTGAAACCATATCGCCCTGTCCCGCCGGATCTGTCGTAAGTCATCGTTCAATAATCGGTGCCGGATCGAAGGCTAGGTCGCGGCCGCGCCTCACGATGTGCGGGCCCTCGGCGGAGGCCGGGCCACGCTGATCGACGACTTTTCGACCGTCAGCCGGCTGCGATGGATGCGGCGCGCCGAACTGGTTTCGCGGAAGTGCCTAGGAATTCCCTCCGATCAGGACGGTCGGCCTAGCCGTACGAGCGTCGTGCCGGCGCATTGGCGGATGCACTACGCTCCTCGAATTCGCAAGATAGGAATGCCAACAATACGTATAACGCTACGTAGTTTATGGTCGACAACCAGTAATACTATTCGTTCGAGAACTGCCATTCGTACCTGCAATTAGAGCATGTAGATGCCGACAATCAATCCGTTGGCCGCGCATTGCGGATTCATAACCCCGCTACGCTGCAATGCCGCGAGAACTGGCACCAAATTTGCGATGCACCAATCGGCACATCCCCGATGCTGTGCGGCAGGCGCTGGAGTCTTGGCGACAGTCGCGTGAAGCATCGTGAGTGCTGAGAGGCATGAAAGCCATCAGTGATCTGCTTTTATTCCACTTCTGCGGAAGTGGATGCTGAGATCGTGATCAATGATAGAATTCATGATTGATATTGAACAAAATTTTGTGAGATTATACATTTGTTGTTTTAATTAATCGAAATCAACATGATTATTTAATCTTGGTAATTGTCGAATAGCTTTCGATTTATTCTTATTGTCTGAGCTCTAGTTTTGTGTCGAGATCTAATTTTATGAAAAAATCTACCGCGATATATTAACAGTCACGTATTGGAGGGTTTCTGTCATGGCTGATGCTGTGGGCGGGTTGCTGAAGCTTCTAATAGCAGACGGCTACCCTCTGTGTTTGTGCGGCGTCCGTGCGATGGTGCGGGATGGCGATAGCTATGAAATCATTCACGAAGCATCGTCCGGTGCGGAAGCACTGCGCCTCATCATCGCGCAGCAACCCGATATCGCAATCTTGGACATGGCCATGTCCGGCATGCAAGGCTTTACTGTCCTGCGGCGCATCAAGGCCGAGGCTCCGGACACGCGTGTCATCATCTTCAGCAGCTTCGAGGACGCGAGCCTCGTGCGCGAAACTTTGGCCGAAGGGGCGTGTGGTTACGTTCTCAAACGTTCCGCGCCCGAACACTTGCTACAGGCCCTCAACGCCGTGCGAAGCGGCGGCCTTTATATCGATCCGACGATTGCGTCGCATTTCGTCACCGACAAGAGAAGGATCGGCACACGCGGTGCCATGCCGCTGACAGAGCGCGAGCGTGAGGTATTCAGACTGATCGCGCTGGGCTTCACCAACAAAGAGGTCGCCGGCAAACTGGGTGTGACCGCGAAATCGATCGAGACCTACAAGAACCGCGCAAGCGAGAAACTGGATATCCGCAGCCGCGCGAAGATCGTGCAATACGCGATGCTTCAAGGCTGGCTCATCGGCCCGCCATCCTGAGAGCGCGACCACCGCTGCGGAATGATCTCGGGCGCATTGCCCTCGACGCTCCGGTCGATTTTTGCTCGGGCTTGCTCCGTGCGCTGGGCAATGACGCTGCGCAGGACGATGGCAGCGCCGTAACCGATCTGCAGAGCCACGATGGCGATCACCAAGGTGACCGGAAGGCCGAACGTATTCCCCAGCGCCGGTCCAAGTAAGGTTGCGGCCGCGACGATCACGCAGAAGCCGATGAGGATGACGACCAATCCTGAGACCCGTGCCAGAAAGCTGAGGAGCGCCCCCGCCGCGATCAGGCATGTCGACAATATCAGCATCGGATGGTCTCCGCCGGCACCAGTCCGACACTCGGAAAACGCGCGCTGATCCGCGACGTGACGTCTCTCGCCGATCATAGTACCGAGAATCTTACGGAAGGCTAATCCGATCGGCCGGCATTCGGCCGGCTGAAGGGGCCGTGTCAGGCCCCGGAAAATGCGAGGTCGGCTTCAGAAGATGGGAAAGGCCGGTGCTTCGACGCGTTGCTTGGAGCGGGCGGCGGGAATCGAACCCGCATATTCAGCTTGGGAAGCTGACGTTCTACCACTGAACTACGCCCGCATGCCGGCCGCCGTAAGGCCTGAAGAGGCGCATTCCGATATCCCGACGAGGCGGACCATACCAGAGCGGCCGGCATTGTCCACGGCCTCCTCCGAGGCCCGGTCGTCCAAGGTTTGGTCGTCCAAGACTCGGTCGTACAAGGCTCGGTCGTGCCGTTCAGCGAACGGTCCACGTTCCCAACGGCGAGGCTTTCCGATAGCGTGCCGCCGGGTTCGGCACATGGATCCGGACGAGCGCGCGGCCGGAGCGGTTGGTCCGCTCGGCACGGCGCCCACCTCCAAACATGCGGATCTTTGAAGTACACCGATGGACATTTCCTCCGCCCAGGGCGGCACGCACGCCACGATGATTGACGCGTCCGGCGAGACGCCGCGCCGCGGCCCACGCCTCGTCCTCGCTTCGGCGTCGCCGCGTCGGCTGGCGCTGCTGCAGCAGGCGGGTATCGAACCCGACGCCCTGCTGCCGGCCGATGTCGACGAGACGCCGCACAAATCCGAAGCACCGCGCGAACTCGCCCGGCGCCTCGCCCGCGCCAAGCTCGACGTGGCGGGCGATGCCGCCCGTCGCCGCGACGACATGCGGGACAGCTACATCGTCTCGGCGGATACGGTCGTGGCCGTGGGCCGGCGCGTCCTTCCCAAGGCCGAACTGCCCGATGAGGCCACGGATTGCCTGCGCCTGCTCTCCGGCCGCCAGCACCGCGTCTACACGGCGGTATGCGTGCTCTCCCCCAAGGGCAACCGCCGCGAGCGGGTGGTGGAAACGCGCGTGCGGTTCAAGCGCCTCTCCGGCCGAGACATAGAGAGCTACATCGCCTCGGACGAGTGGCGGGGCAAAGCCGGCGGCTACGCCATCCAGGGCCTTGCCGGAGCGTTCGTGGTCAAGCTCGTCGGCTCGCACAGCGCCGTGATCGGCCTGCCGCTGTATGAGACGATCAGTCTCCTCGAAGGCGAGGGGTTTCCCGTGCGTCAGGCCTGGGGAGCGATCGCATGAGCGGCATCGTGCCCTCCAAGGCCAAGCCCAAGCCCAAGGCCGAACCGTGTCCGATCTGTCGCAAGCCGGCTCAGCCGGAGTTCCAGCCCTTCTGCTCGGCGCGCTGCGCCGATATCGACCTCGGCCGCTGGCTGACCGACCGCTACGCGATCCCCACCGATGAGGACGAGATCGAAGACGACACGCCGCAACGTTCACCCTGAATCGATCTGATTGCAGGATGCGTGAGAAGGAGGCTGGACAGGTCCCCATCACCTCACTATACCCCCGCTCCAGTCGACGGCGCCGAGCGCTTCGGCGGATGCCCAGGTAGCTCAGTTGGTAGAGCATGCGACTGAAAATCGCAGTGTCGGCGGTTCGACTCCGTCCCTGGGCACCATTTTTCTGATACGGCCTTTGCCTTCAGAATACTGAGCCACCAGAGGCAGTTGTGAACGGCGGACCGTGCCATGACGGGGTTCCGCATGCTCCTCAGGTTGCCCGTCCGACGATGCGGTCAGGCCCAGCCGCGCTCAGGTCAAGCACCACATTTTCATCGACGTGAGGACGCGGGCAATGGGCCGTACCCTGTTGGTACGGTCGGGCTCAACACATCACCATTCCCCCGAGGATAGGAACGATCGGTTCCTTTCGAGGACCCGTGACCCGAAGTGAGGGAGGCGCCACAGAGGTAGCTGCGGCGGCTCTCGACCTTGCGTCAGCCCCTTTGAGTTCGATCCACCGAAGTCTCCCCGCGCGACCGCGCTGTAGTCATCCACCAGCCCGCACGGACCCCGCCCCAAGGCTCGGGGAGGCGACGAGGCAGCGAGGACGGTTTCAGTGCCGAGTGCCTGCTCTCGGCCGCTATCGGGCTCCAAACCGGGCGGCGACACCTGCGGCCTTCGACGCATCCAGCTTCTGCAACCGCGCCATGGCCCGCTCGGCGTCCCGCGTGACCGCCTCCCCGTGGCGGGCTTTGATGCAGTCGATCTCGTCCACGATGGCCTGCAGCGTGGCGAGCGCCGATGAGCCGGTGTCGGAGCCATGAGGGGCCGCCGTCTCGACGCCAGCCCCCTCGGCAGGAGGACCCACTCGTTTCGCGAGTTCCAGAACGGCCTCCGAGATGATCCCGAGCTGCCGCCCGAAGCTTGCCACGTCCTGGGTGACCTCCGCCTCGATCTCCGGCACACCCTGATACGGATACGGAGAAATCTCCTGGCTGACCGCCCCGCTCAGCGGGGCATAGAACGGGAAGCTGAACCACGAGAACCAGGCTGGGCTTTTGGACATGCCGCACTCCTCCAGGGGAAGGGAGCGCAATCTTCGCGTGCAATCCTCGCACGCTCAAGCTGCCTTTGACGGATCGCAATGGCGTGCGCCGCACCAAGCACCAACGTCATGCCTCAGCCCACTCGCGCCTCAGTTCAATTGCGCCTCAGGCAACCCGCGACCGTCGGTCATCCTCCGCCTTGTCGACGCCTTCGACAGTCCCTTGCTTGGCCTGTTCAGCGAGACCGCGCAGGGTGGCCACCATGGCATCCGCCTGAGCGTCGAGGGTCGGCATCTCTTGCCACTCGGAGCTGCGCCGACGCGCGATGAAAAAGGCCACCATCACTGTGCACAGGCTGCCCCCGAACGGCGCCAAGAGGACGGAGGCACTCACACCGAATGGCGCCATCATGGTCGCGGTGAGGAGACCGCCGCCGATCGCTGCGAACATCAAAGGGAGCATGCGTGGCCTCCGGTGCGGGACCGATGGCCCGAAGGCCGGCTGGTGCCGCGATCCTACCGGGACAGGGATAGCGCTTCGTTAAGCGACACGTACTGAAGCGTGCTCGAGTCCGACGAGCTTATTGCCCCCGGTCCGACTCTAATTGTCTCATGAGTTCTGCGAGCCGTGGGTCTAGTGGCTCATCGATCACCGGCTCGTACAGGGCTTGGAGTTCTGCTCCGAGGCGCCGCCGGGTCGTCTCATTCAGCGTGCCGTTGAGAGCCGTCGTGCGGGGCTTCGGCCGTGTGGGCTCGCGGTAGTCCTCAATGAGCATCGCCATTCCTTAGCCAAGCCAAGGATTGGGAACGCGAGGGTGAGACGAAGGTTCAATATCGCGCCGTTGGCCGATCGGGAGCGGAATGCCGCGAAGGAACGCGACGATCCGATCCTGTAAACCGGCCCGGTCCAGACGCGCGAGAGCCGCATGTCTGCAACCATGCCGCGCCATTGATTTGGCTATATAAATGCACGACGATGCACTTATCAAAGGCTCAGACAGTATAAATCCATGGTTGCATTGTGATCTTGAGCGGCTAAGCTCCGGCGTGCAAGCCTATTCCGGGACCGCAATCCTATGGTCGCATGAGCCTGACGTCGTCGCAGATCCTCGACCTCGCTCCCGATGCGTCGAGCCGCAAGGCCGGTCAGGATCAGGCAAAGGCCGCCGGATGGAGTGGGCTCGGCCGGGCGGGCGACGTCGTGTGGGGGGAGATCAAGGGCAGCGGAGCGACCCCCTATCGCACGGTCGCCGACGTCTCGGGACCGTCATCGAAATGCACCTGCCCGAGCCGGAAGTTTCCCTGCAAGCACGCCCTTGGCCTGATGCTGGCGAACTCCGCCGCGCCGCTGGTCGAGGCCGCGCCGCCCGATTGGGTTGCCGCGTGGATTCAGGCGCGGGAGAGCCGTGCCGCATCCACCGAAGGCCGGTCCCGGGAGACCGCGCCGCCGATCGACGACAAAGGGCAGGCCAAGCGTCGCCGGGCCCGTGAGGGCAAGGTCACGGGCGCCCTCGACGAACTCGATCTCTGGCTCGGCGATCTCATGCGTCGCGGTCTCGCGACGGTGCGCCGCGAGCCTTACGCATTCTGGGACCGGATGGCGGGCCGGCTCGTCGACGGGCAGGCCTCCGGTCTCGCCCGCAGGGTCCGAGCCATGCCGGGCCTCGTCGCGGCCCCGCCCGAAGCGGGCGCGGCACGACCGGAAGCGGCCCTCGCTCTCGCCCTCGGTCGCCTCTCCCTGCTGGTGCGGGCAGCACGACGGCTGGACGCGCTGGCGCCCGAACAGGCGGCGGGCGTGCGCGCCGCGATCGGCTACCCCGTGACCGCCGACGAGATGGCCGGCCGTCCCAATCGGATCGACGATTGGCGGATCCTCGCCCACGTGGTCGAGGAGGAGGACAAGCTCACCGCCCGGACCGTCTGGCTCGTCGGGCGGAAGGAGGGTGCCCTGGCTCAGGTCATCGATTACGGTACGTCGGGCTCGCCGCTGCCTCCGGTCCCGGCTGTGGGGCAGGAATTCTCCGGCGCGCTCGCCTTCCATCCCGGCGATCCGCCGCTGAGGGCGGTTTTTCGCGAGGGACGCACGCTGCCCATGCCTGCCGGCGCCCTCCCCGTGCCTGCCGACGTCTTGCCCGGCGCCACCAGCGTCGCCGTCGCCCTCGACGGATTTGCCGACGTTCTGGCTCGGGCGCCCTGGATCGAACGCTGGCCGGTTCGGCTGTCCGGTCTGCGGCTCGGCCATGTGGCGGATGGCGCATTCGCGGCCGGCGACGCGACCGGGCGCGTTGTGCTCCGCCCCTCACCGCACCTGCCCGCCCTGATGGCGGTCGCGGCCGGCGGTCCGGTCGATCTCTTCGGGCTCTATGACGGGTTCGGGCTCGCTCCTCTGGCCCTGGTGGCCGATGGACACCTCTATGCAATCCCCGCCCGGGATCCTCGCCCGATCCTGATGAGGGCGGCCTGATGAGCATCGGCGCGTCCGGCATCGACGATTGGGAGACGGCCCTCGTGACCGCCCTGCTGGGGGCCGACCGCGCGCCCGCTTCCGCCGAGATCGAGACGGTCGCCGGCGCCCTGCCGCGCGGTGAGCCGGGCGTCGCCCTGCTGGCGCGGGTCGCGGTATCGGGCATCCATCATCTTGCCGGTGCCGGCCTTGCGCCCGAGGCCTTCACGCCGGTGCCGCCGCGCGAGCCGGAAGGCCGTCCCTGCCCGCAAGCTGCCGCAGCGCGGCTCGGCCTGCTCCTCGCCGGCGGCCATGCGGCGCGGGATCGCCTGAAGGAATGGTGCGACCTGGCCGCAGCGGCGGGCGTGCGGGCGCCGCCCTGGCTGCTTCCCGCCCTGGCATCCCATCGCAGAGACTGGAAGCAGGCGATCGACGCGATCGCGGGCGAGGAACTGGACTGGCTCGACAAGGCCTGTACCGGCGGAGGCGCAGGGGCGGAATCGTCAATCTCGGAGGGAACGGACGAGAGGCCGGCCGAGCGACGGGCGGGTTTCGTCGCCTTCCGCCTGCGCGATCCGGAGGGAGCCCGCCTCGAACTGGAGGCAGGCTTGCGCGCCGAGAAGGCGGAGATGCGCCAAAGCCTCGTCTCGGCCCTCGAAATCGGCCTGTCGGAGGCCGACGCGCCCTTCCTCGAAACCTGCCTGGACGATCGCGCAAGCGGCGTGCGCTCGGCGGCGCAGGCCCTGCTGCCGCGCCTGACCCGTTCGCTGTTCGCCTCGCGCATGGCGGCGAGGGCCAGGACGGCCCTCGTGATCGAGAGCAGTCGAAAGTTCTTCGGCGGGACGAAACACCAGTTGGTGGTCACCTTGCCGGAGGAGTCGCCGACGCTCGCCCGCGACGGGGTCGAGCCGAAAGCCTACGAACGGCATGGCGGCGGCACGAAATCCGGCCTGCTTCGCGATATCGTCGCCGCAGCACCGCTCCACGCCTTTTCCGAGCATCCGCCAGGGCTCTGGATCGAAGGGGCGCTGCGCAGCGAGTGGCCGATACCCATCGTCGAGGGCTTCCTCGACGCCATGCGCCGCGAGCGCGATCTCGACTGGGCACGGGCATCGGTCTCGGTGATGGGCGAGGGTTCAGCCGGCCGCATCTCCGGCATCAGGCCGAACGATTCCCTTCGCGAGATCTGGTCCCGCGCCGCGCGGCTGCTGCCCGATCCGGAATGGGAGGCGACGGTGGCGAAGGTGCTTCGGACGGGCGAGGCCGCGACGATCCTCGTCATGCTGCGGCAGGCCCCCCCGGCCTTGTCGAAAGCCTTCACGGCCCCCCTCCTCGACTGGCTCGCCTCGGTGACGCGGGGCTCGGCCTCCGGTCGCCGCGATCTCGCAGCCGCTCATATGCTCCACCGCCTCGGTGAATGGGCTTGGCCCGACGACGAGACCGCAGCCTCCGCCGCCGCCATCCTCGCCCGGCTGCCGGACGAGTCCGATGACCACCTGCGCCACCAGGTCTCCGAATTCGCAGAGACCCTTGCGATGCGCGCCACGATCCGACGGGAGTTCGCTTAAGGCATGAGTCAGAGCAACGGGACCAAGCCCGCGCAGCTGCGCCGGGCCGCCGAGGATGCCTTCGCGGAGGAATTGGAGGCGCTGCGCAGCGCCGACGAAAGACCACGCCCGCCGAACTGGCTGCTCTCGCCCCAGGCCGTCGTCACTTACCTGATGGGCGGACGGCTCGGATCCGGCTTCGAGGTCACGCCGAAATACATCGGCGACCGGCGCCTGATGGAAGTGGCGGTGGCGACCCTGGCCACCGACCGGGCGCTCCTCCTCCTCGGAACCCCCGGCACCGCCAAGAGCTGGGTCAGCGAGCATCTGGCGGCGGCGATCTGCGGCACCTCGCGCCTTATCGTGCAGGGCACCGCCGGCACCAGCGAGGAATCGATCCGCTATGGCTGGAACTATGCCCTGCTCCTCGCCAAGGGGCCGAGCCGCGAGGCCGTGGTGGCGAGCCCGATCGTGCGCGCCATGGAAGAGGGCAGGATCGCCCGCGTCGAGGAGCTGACCCGCATCCCGTCCGAGACGCAGGACAGCTTCATCACGATCCTCTCCGAGAAGACCCTGCCGATTCCCGAACTCAACGAGGAGATCGCCGCCGCCAGGGGCTTCAACCTCATCGCCACCGCCAATAACCGCGACCGTGGCGTCAACGAATTGTCGAGCGCCCTGAAGCGGCGCTTCAACACCGTGGTACTGCCCCCGCCGGCCACCATCGAGGCCGAGATCGCCATCGTCGAGAGCCGGGTGGCGGCCCTCGGGCGCGCCTTCGAAATCCCGGCGGAGCCGCCCGGCGCGGACCAGATCCGCCGCGTCGTTACCATCTTCCGCGAGCTGCGACAGGGCGTGACGGCCGACGGCAAGAACAAGGTCAAGCAGCCCTCCGGCACGCTGTCCACGGCCGAGGCGATCAGCGTCGTCGGCAGCGGGTTGGCCCTGGCCGCTCATTTCGGCGATGGCCGCCTCTCGGCCCACGACCTCGTCTCCGGCATCGCCGGCGCGGTGATCAAGGATCCGGTCCAGGATTCCATCGTCTGGCGCGAATATCTCGAGACCGTGGTCAAGGAACGATCGGAGTGGAAGGATTTCTACCGCGCCGCCCGCGAGAGCGCCTGATCCGCCTCCCATGTCCGGCACCCCGTCCGACATCCGCATCTTCGGCATCCGCCATCACGGGCCGGGCTCGGCTCGCTCGCTGCGGTCCGCGCTCGATGCCTTCCGGCCCGATTGTCTCCTCATCGAGGGGCCGCCGGATGCCGACGCCCTGATCCCCCTCGTCGCCGACCCGGCGATGGTGCCGCCGGTCGCCCTGCTCGTCTACCGGGCGGACCGGCCGCAGACTTGCGCCTTCTTCCCGTTCGCGGCCTTCTCGCCCGAATGGGTGGCGATGCGGCATGGCCTCGCCCAGGGGGCGGCTCTGCGGTTCATCGACCTGCCGCACGCGATCCGGCTCGTCGACGGGTTCGGATCGAGAGAGGCTGCGCCGGCCGAAAGCGATGCGGTCCCCGCAGTTCCGGCGGCCGACGAGGCGACGGCCGGAACGCCCCTCGCCATCCGGCGCGATCCCCTCGGCGAACTGGCCGAGGCCGCTGGCTTTGCAGATGGCGAGCGATGGTGGGACGCGTTCATCGAGAGCCGTGCGGGCGAGGACGGCGACGTGTTCGCGGCGATCCACGAAGCCATGGCGGCCCTGCGCGAGGGAGCGGACACCGACTCGGCGCGAAGCGCCGATGAGGAGGCGTTTCGCGAGGAGGCCCGCGAGGCGCATATGCGAACCTCGATCCGCAAGGCGGCACGGGAGGGTTTCGCGCGCATCGCCGTCGTCTGCGGTGCGTGGCACGCGCCGGCTCTCGCGCGACACGATGCCAAGGGACAGGTCGGCCTCGATGCCGCGACCCTGAAGGGGCTGGCCCGGACCAAGGTGGCCTGCGCCTGGGCGCCCTGGTCCTATGAGCGCCTCGCCACCGCCAGCGGCTACCGGGCCGGGGTGTTGTCGCCCGAATGGTACGATACGCTGTGGAACCACGAGGATCGCGTCGCCGCGCGCTGGCTCGCCCGTGCGGCGTCTCTCCTCCGCGCCGAGGATCTCGATGCTTCGCCGGCCTCGGTGATCGAGGCTGTCCGCCTCGCCGACGCCCTGGCCGGATTTCGCGGACGGGCGCGCCCCTCCCTCGACGACCTGCACGAGGCGGCGCAGGCGACCCTGTGCTTTGCCGACCCGGCACCGATGGCGCTGATCCGGCGCAAGCTCGTCATCGGCGAGCGCCTCGGCACCACCCCGCCGGACAGCCCGGGCACGCCGGTGGAGGCGGATTTCACGGCGACCTGCAAGAGCCTGCGCCTCAAACCGGAGGCGGTCGCGGGCGATCTCGTCCTCGACCTGCGCAAGGATATCGACCTCGCCCGCAGCCACTTCCTCAACCGGCTCCGCCTCATCGGCATCCCCTGGGGGCAGCGCCGGCAGGCGCGCGGGCGAGGCACCTTCAAGGAGGCGTGGTTCCTCTCCTGGCAGCCCGAATGGGTGGTCGACCTCGTCGCCGCCTCGGCCGATGGCGGCACGGTGGCGGAGGCCGCCGCCAGCCGGGTGCGGCTGCGGGCCCGTGAGGCGACCCGCGTCGCGGAGCTGTCGAGCCTCATCGGCACGCTCCTCGACGCCGATCTCGCCGGGGCAGCGGATGACCTGATCCACGCCCTCAACGACCGCGCCGCCGTCTCGGCGGACGTGTTCGACCTGATGGAGGCGCTGCCGCCGCTCGCCGAACTCGCGCGCTACGGCTCCGTGCGGTCCGCCGATACCGGGCCGGTGCTGGGCGTGGTGCGCGGGCTGGTGCCGCGCGCCGCAGCGGGACTTAACGCCGCCTGCCAGAGCCTCGACGACGAGGCCGCAGCGTCGGCCATGGCACGGATCGTCGGTGTCTCCGCCGCGATCGCGCTCCTCGAGGAGCCCGACCTGTCAACGACCTGGAACGAGGCCCTTCGCGGCCTCGCCGACCAAGCGCACGTGCATGGCCGCGTCGTCGGCCGCGCCGTGCGGCTCCTGTTCGACGGTGGCCTCCTCACCGCAGCACAGGCCGGCGACCGGCTCCGCCTCGCCCTGTCCCGCGCGTCCGGCGCGGCCGCGGCCGCCGCCTGGATCGACGGGTTCATGGAGGAGAGCGGCATGGCGCTGATCCATGGCGGCACCTTGCTCGCCGTTCTGGACGATTGGCTCTCCGGCCTCGACGCGACCATCTTCACCGAGCTGCTGCCTCTCCTGCGCCGCACCTTCGCGACGATCCCGCAGGGCGAGCGGCGGGCCATCGGCGAGGCACTCGTGCGTCCCGGTGAGAGCGTCACCGACGGTGAGGGGACGGGTCGCTATTTCGATGCCGAACGCGCCGCCAGGGTGCTCCCGATCCTGCGGCTTCTCCTCGGCCCCGAATCGCTCCCCGCGACCACGGAGGATGCATCATGAGCGAGACCGAACGTCTGCGCCGCTGGCGCCTCGTTCTCGGCGGAGGCGCGGCGGACGGCACCGGGCACGGACTTTCCGGCCGCGATGCCGGCATGGACCGGGCGCTGGGCGCCCTCTACGATTCCGACCGGAAGGGCAGCCTCGGTGCCTCGTCCCCGTCCGTGCCGCGCTGGCTCGGCGACATCCGCGACTATTTCCCGACCTCCGTCGTGCAGGTGATGCAGCGCGACGCCTTCGACCGGCTCGATCTCAAGCGCATGCTCACCGAGCCCGAGATGCTGGAGGCGGTGATCCCCGATGTCGCCCTGGTCTCGACGCTGATCTCCATGCGCGGGCTGCTGGGCGGCAAGACCAAGGAGACCGCCCGGCTCGTGGTGCGCAAGGTGGTGGAGGCCCTGATGCGGAAGCTCGAAGAGCCCCTGCGCCAGGCGGTGACCGGTGCCATCGACCGTGCGAGCGTGAACCGGCGGCCGCGCCACGCGGAGATCGACTGGAACCGCACCATCCGGGCCAACCTGCGCCATTACCAGGCCGAGTACCGCACCATCATCCCCGAGACCCGGTTCGGCCACGGACGACGCCAGAGCGCCAGCCTCAAGGACGTGATCCTGTGCATCGACCAATCCGGCTCGATGGCGAGTTCGGTCGTCTATTCGAGCATCTTCGGCGCGGTGATGGCGTCGCTGCCGGCGGTGTCCACCCGGCTCGTGGTGTTCGACACCGAAGTGGTCGACCTCTCCGACGCGTTGGAGGATCCGGTGGAGGTGCTGTTCTCGGTCCAGCTCGGCGGCGGCACCGACATCAACCGGGCGCTGGGCTATTGCGAATCCCGGATCACCCGACCCGAGGACACGATCCTAGTCCTGATCTCGGACCTCTACGAGGGCGGCGTCGAGGCCGGCCTCCTGTCGCGCGCCCAGCGGATGGTGGCGTCGGGCGTGCAGGTGGTGGCGCTGCTGGCTTTATCGGACGAGGGCGCGCCGTCCTACGACCGGGCGCTGGCCGGCCGTCTCGCCGCCCTGGGCGTGCCCGCCTTCGCCTGCACGCCGGACCTGTTCCCCGACATGATGGCGGCGGCGATCCGGAAAGCGGACCTCACGGCCTGGGCCGCCTCAGCCGGCATCGCCGCCATCCCAGCCGCAGGTGGGCCCGGATGAGCCGAGCCCCCTGATTCCGATATGGCTCCTTACGCCGATGCAATGACAGTGAGGCTGGGTCTCCCGCCAGGCAGGGCCGGGTGAGACGTCCTCGCCCCTCGCAGCCTCCGTTTGGGAATCCGGCGGGACCGGGTCGGCGACGCGGCGCGCCCTATCGGAGCCGATCTATCCGAGATGAAGCGGCGGCGTGGGCCGGCCGGCTTCGCTGGCCGCGGCGTTCTCGTTCAGGCGTCCCGTGGCGACGTCGTAGACGAAGCCGAAGATCGGGATGCGGGTCGGCACGAGGGGATGCGCGCGGATGCGCCGGACATCCGACGTGACGGCGTGGCTCTGCTCGGGGATGGTCAGCCAGTCGATGTCGCGGCCGGCCGGTGAACCGCCGCCATGCTGCGGATTCGACCATACCGTGCCGTCGAAGGTGGCGGTGTCGAGATTGTCGGCGAGGAGATCGCCGATGGTGGCATCGGTGAACAGCTCCATGCCGCAATTCGTGTGGTGGATCACGAAGAACGCCTCGGTGCCGAGGAGCTTGTGCGAGATCACCAGCGAGCGGATCGCATCGTCGCTGGCGCGTCCGCCGGCATTGCGGATCACGTGCGCGTCGCCCTCGCTGAGGCCGGCATATTTCGCCGGATCGAGCCGGGCATCCATGCAGGTCAGGATGGCGAAGCGGCGGCGCGGCGGAAGGGCGAGGCCGCCCTTGTCGAAGGCCTCCGCATAGCGGTCATTGGCCGTGCGAATGTCTCGATAGGCTTCGGGCTCGGCGGCGATGTCGGCGGACATGGATGGCAAACCTCGATGCGGACGATGGCGTGGCTGAACATGGCGGCGACGCCGCCGAGATGGGCGGCGTCGGAGATCCCGTGCCGAACTTCGCCGTTCCGAACTCCGCCATGCCAGGGCGGCGCGCGCAGGAAATCGGAAACGGCCTGCCGGAAGCCGCCGCTCATGCGGCCCCCGTTTCGGCGAGATCGCCATAGAACCGCGCCGCGACATCGGGATGGGAGCGCAGGCGGCCCTTGAGGTAGTTGCGCCCGACTTCGTGGAACAGCGGGTTGTCGGGGTCGCTCGCCGGGCCGCGCGCCTCGGCGGCGAGATCCGCCGGCAGCTCGAGCAGGGGCACGGTGGCGTCGTGGCGGGCGCCGAGGAAGAATGCGACGGAGAGGCGGTCGAGGCCCGCCGGAGGGGTCACGACCCGGTGGATCGTCGCGCGCAGATAGCCGTTGGAGGCGAGTTCGAGCAGCTCGCCGATATTGACGACGAAGCTACCCTCGACCGGCTCGGCCGCGATCCACCCGTCCGGCCCCTCGACTTCGAGACCGCTCTGCTCGTCTTGGACCAGCAGGGTCAGGAAGCCGCTATCCTTGTGGGCGCCGACGCCCTGCTCTCCCTGCGTCGCCTCGCGGCCGGGATAGCGGATGATCTTGATGTGCTGGTTCGGCGCGCCCGCATAGATCGGCGCGAACACGTCTTCCGGCTGTCCCAGGGCGAGGGCGAAGGCGCGCAGCAGGCGAAGCCCGAGTTGCGTCACGGCCTCCTGCCAGCGCAGCAGGCCGATGCGGAGTTCGGGGAGGCCGACGGGCCATTGGTTGGGCCCCTGCAACCGGGCCCAGGGGGGCGAGGCGGCGGATGGGGACAGGGTTACGCGCTCGGCGCCGATATCGAACTGTTCGCGCCAATCCGGTGCGCCGCGCGTGATCTCGCGGCCGGCCGCCGTGTAGCCGCGGAAATGGGGCGAGCGCACCATCGCCACGGCCTGTTTCTCCGGGAGTGACAGGGCGAAGAAACGCCGCGCCAGGGCCTGGACCTGCGCGATCTCCGCCAAGGCGATGCCGTGCCCGGTGAGGTGGAAGAAGCCGACATCGCGCGCAGCGTCGCGCAATTCGGCGAGGAAGACCGCCCGTTCGGCCGGTCCTGCATCGAGCCGGCGCAGGTCGAGATGCGGGATTGCAGAGGTGTGACGACAGGATTCAGGCGGTTCCCGGCGCGCCACGGAGGAGGCCGCCATGGTCAGGCCGCCTTCGCGAAGGCGCCGACCGAAGCCAGGGCCTGGTCGAGATCGGCCAGGATGTCGTCGATATGTTCGAGGCCGATGGAGAGGCGGACATAGCCGTCGGACACGCCGGTGGCGCGCCGGTCGTCGGCCGAGAGCTGCGAATGGGTAGTGGTGGCCGGATGGATGGCGAGGCTGCGCGCATCGCCGATATTGGCCACGTGATAGAACAGCGACAGGGCCTCGATGAAGCGGCGCCCGGCCTCGCGACCGGCGACGAGTTCGAACCCGACGAGGCCGCCATAACCTCCCGTGAGGTATTTTTCAGCCCGTTCGCGTGCCTTGCCGGTGAGGTGCGAGGGATGGATCACCCGCTCGATTTCGGGCCGACCGGCCAGGTAATCGACCACCGCCTGCGCATTTCGGCTGTGGCGTTCGATGCGCAGGGCCACGGTCTCCAACCCCTGCAGGGTCAGGAAGGCGTTGATGGGCGATACGGCGGGGCCGAGGTCGCGCAGCAGCCGGACCCGGGCACGCAGGATGTAGGCGATCGGGCCGAGGGGCTTGGCGGCCTCCGTCCAGACCGCGCCGTGATAGCTCGGATCCGGCGTGTTGAGGGCGGGCTGGCGCTCGGGATGGGCCGACCAGTCGAACCGCCCACCATCGATGATCGCGCCGCCGATGGCGATGCCGTGACCGCCGAGATACTTGGTGGTGGAATAGACCACGATCGCCGCGCCATGGTCGAACGGGCGCGCCAGGAGCGGCGCGGCGGTGTTGTCGACGATGAGCGGGATGCCGAAGCCACGGCCGATCTCGGCCACCTCGGCGATGGGGAAGACGGCGAGTTTCGGATTGGCGAGGGTCTCGCCGTAATAGGCGCGCGTGCGATCGTCGGTGGCGCGGCGGAAATTCTCGGGATCGGATGGGTCGACGAAGCGGACCTCGATCCCCTGCTCGGCGAGCGTATTGGCGAAGAGGTTCCAGGTGCCGCCATAGAGATCGGTGGAGGCGACGATGTTGTCGCCCACCCGTGCGAGGTTCTGCACCGACAGGGCGGACGCCGCCTGGCCCGAGGCCAGGGCGAGGGCGGCCGCACCGCCTTCGAGGGCGGCGAGGCGCTGCTCCAGCACGTCGACGGTGGGGTTCGTCACGCGGGTGTAGAGGTGGCCGAGTTCCTTCAAGGCAAACAGGTTCTCGGCATGGGTCGTGTCCCGGAACTGGAACGAGGTGGTCTGGTGGATCGGCACCGCCACCGAGCCGGTGGTCGGATCGGCCCGCCATCCCGCATGCAAAGCGAGGGTCTCGGGGTGGAGCGAGGCCGCGGGGCTCGGGCTCGAGATGCTGGAATTCGACGTGCTCGGCTTCGACATGGAACAGCTCCGTTGAACGTCGGGTCGGCGTGTGATCTGGACAGACCATGGCGGATCGACCGCCGCCTCGACGAGACGGCGCAGACTCGACCAATACGGAATTAGCCAAGACTAATTCTGTCAAAGGTTTAGTTCGGCAATATCCGGCACGTATTACGGCTTTATGCCGATCGCACACAGACACTATTCAAGACTACCCTCACATCATGAGGCACTTGCCGTCTCTGTCAACGGAATGCATTTTCGATTTTCGGCGCAGATCGGCGTAAAGTATTTGGCGACGAGAGCATCGGAGAAAGCAAACTTCCATCCTGCTCGGTGGCCCGGCCGGAATTGCCTGGATCTTCGGCGGGAGCGCCGCAGGGCGAGCGGGACCTTCGCTGGCTTTGCAGGTACAGGCTCTTATGGGCCTTGCCGCGATCGGGCGGGCGATGCTCGCGGGGTAAAACCCCTCTCGGAGCGCTTCGCGACGCTGTGGATGCCGGCTCTTCATGGGAGAGCGCGTTTCCAGGTCGGCGGCGGTGACGGTCTTGGATCGTCCGGGAGGCACCGCGCCGAGCGGCCACGGTGCCTCTTGGGTTGCCTTCAGTCGACGGCGATCATCACGTCGGACGCCTTGACGACGGCATAGGCCTCGCCGCCGACGGTGAGCCCCAGGCTGTCCACCGCTTCGTTGGTGATCGACGAGGTGATGACCGTGCCGTTGGCAACTTCGATCTTCACATGAGCGGTCGTGGCGCCCTTCTCGACGGAGACGACCTTGCCCTTGAGGGTATTGCGAGCGCTGATCTTCATGGCATGTCCTTTTACTGTGCTGGCGTGTTGCCGAGGACCGTGAAACCCTGAGCTTCGAAGAAGGGTTTGCCTTCGTCTCCCTTCAGGAAATCGAGGAAGCGTGCCGCTCCATTACCTTTGGCCTCGGCCGTGACGGCGAACGGGTACACCACCGGAGGATGGCTGTCCGCCGGAAAGACGCCGACGACCTTCACCCCCGGATCGGATTTGGCATCGCTCTCGTAGACCACGCCGAGGGGCGCCTCGCCGCGCGAGACCAGGAGCAGGGCCGCCCGCACGTTGTCGGCCTGGGCGAGGCGCGGCTGCAAGCCTCCCCACAGGCCGAGCTTCTCGAAGGCGGCCTTGGCATATTTGCCGATCGGCACGGAATTGACCTCGCCGGTGGCGAGACGCCCGTCGGCGCCAAGGGCTGCGGCGAATCCCTCCGCCGTGAACGGCACGTCGGCGGTCTTGGCATCCTTCGGGGCGACGACCACGATGCGGTTGCCCAGCAGGTTCACCCGGGTCTCGGGGCGGATGAGGTTCTTCTTGGCGAGGTACTCCATCCATTCGAGATCGGCCGAGGCGAACAGGTCGGCCGGTGCGCCGGATTCGATCTGCCGCGCCAGGGCCGAGGATGCGGCGTAGCTCGCCTTCACCTCGACACCGCTCTTGGCGGCGAAGGCCTTGCTGGCATTGTCGAGGGCGTTCTTCAGGCTTGCGGCCGCGAACACCGTCGCCGTCTCGGCAGCCTGGGCGGCGGGGGCCAGAACGACGAGGCCGGCGAGGAGGAGGGCACGGAGTGAGGTCAGCATGCGGCAGGTCTTTCCGGATCGGTCGCTGGAGGAATCGAAGTGAAGCACAGTCTTCGGAGGCGCCGACCCGACCGGTCAGGCCAGAACGGCGTGGAGGGGCAAGATGATGTCGAGGCGGCCGAGCATGCGGCGGAAATCCTCGATCCCGTAGCGCTCGTCCTCGGTCACGAGACCGAGGATCATCCCGCTCCCCGGCACCGCGTGAGGCGCGATCGCGGCGACCGCGTCCTCCAGCGGATCGAGCAGCGGACGATGACCGCAGGCCGTGTCGAGATAGCTCCGCAGCCAGGGAAGGTGCGTGCTGGACAGGGTCAGGACGCCGACCTCGGGATGGCGCGCATCGAGGTCGCGCATGAAGCCGTCGACGATGTCGCGGGTCTTTTCGGCCGAGAACAGGAAATCTCCGCTCTCGACCAGGGCGACGAGGGACGAGGCATCGACGAGGTGGACCTGAGCGCCGCGCCCTTGCGCCTCGGCATCTGCGTAGGCACGCAAGGCTTCGCTCTCCACCATGGAGCGCACGCCCAGCACCGCGACGTCCCGCTCGCCGGCGAGCGCGAGGGCATTCCGGATCGGCGGCCTGACGCCGAATACGGGAGGCCCGATCACACCGGCGAGGTCGTCGAGGACCGTGACCGAGGGCGCGTTCGAGGCCACGAGCACGGCGGCGGGCGAGAATCCGTCCAGGAATCGCAAGGTCCGCTGCAGGATGCCGAGGAGTTCGGGACGGCTTTTCTCGCCATAGGGAAAGCTGGCCCGATCGGCGAAGTAGACGATGTCCTGCTTCGGGAGAAGGCGCCGGATCAGCGTGACCGCGGCATAGCTGCCGATCCCGGCGTCGAACACGGCGACGGGTCGGTGGAGCGCATGACGCGTGGCGTCATCGACGATCGCGCGCATGAGGTTCAGGCGGCCTCGGGCAGGGACGTCTTGTGCAAGGACGCCATGTCGATGACGAAGCGGTACTTCACGTCGCTCTTGAGCATCCGGCTATAGGCCGTCTCGATCTGATCGATGGGGATCAACTCGATGTCCGAGGTGATGCCGTGCGTCGCGCAGAAATCGAGCATCTCCTGCGTCTCGACGATCCCGCCGATGAGCGAGCCGGCGAAGTTGCGGCGCCGCCAGATCACGCTGAACACGTTGACCGAGAGCGGCTTCTCGGGTGCGCCCACCTGCACCAGCGTGCCCTCGCGCTTGAGCAGGCCGAGATAGGCGTTGATGTCGTGCTCGGCCGCCACCGTGTCGAGGATGAAGTCGAAGGTTTCGCCCTGTGCCGCCATGGCGTCGGGATCCTTCGAGATCACCACCTCGGCGGCGCCGAGCCGCCGGGCATCGGCCTCCTTGCCGGGCGAGGTCGTGAACAGCACCACATGCGCGCCCATGGCATGGGCGAGCTTCACGCCCATATGGCCGAGGCCGCCGAGCCCCACCACGCCGACCTTCTGGCCGGCTTTCACGCCCCAATGGCGCAGGGGCGAATAGGTGGTGATGCCGGCGCAGAGGAGCGGGGCGACCGCGGCGAGATCGAGCCCCTCCGGGATGCGCAGGACGAAGTGGCTGTCCACCACCACGTGGCTCGAATAGCCGCCGAACGTGTGCCCGCCGGTCTGCGGCTCGGGGCCGTTATAGGTGCCGGTGAAGCCGGGCACGCAATATTGCTCGAGACCCTCCTTGCAACTGTCGCATTCCCGGCAGGACGCGACCATGCAGCCGACGCCGGCGAGGTCTCCCGGCTTGAAGGTCGACACCTCGGCGCCGACCCGCGTCACCTTGCCGACGATCTCGTGGCCGGGAACGCAGGGATAGAGCGTGCCGCCCCACTCGTCGCGGGCGGTGTGCAGGTCCGAATGGCAGACGCCGCAATACAGGATCTCGATCTCGATGTCGGACGGGCCGGGATCGCGGCGCTGGAAGGTGAACGGCGCGAGCGGTGCTTCGGCGCTGGTGGAGGCATAGCCGGTGCAGGTGAACATGCTCGATTCTCCGCGATGTGCTGCATGGGGGAGCCCATGGCACCCGTCCCATCCTCGCCCAACCCCGTCTCCGACGACAGGCTCGGCGGAACGCTATATACCCTCGGACATATCGATTGCCCAGGGAAAGCTGTCGAATGACGCGGGCTCCTGGCCTATCGTCGGGCTTCATCGGAAGGGTTCCAGGATGCACGCCGTGCGAGAGGCGGACAGATGGCGACGTTGAGCATCCGGATCGACCTCGGGCCCGAGAACCGCGTCGGCCCCGGCAAGATCCAACTCCTCGAAATGATCGCCGAGCACGGCTCGATCTCCGCGGCGGGCCGGGCCATCGGCATGTCCTACAGGCGCGCCTGGATGCTGATCGAGGCGTTGAATACGGGCTTCGGCAGGCCGGTGGTCGAGGCACATATCGGTGGCAGGAGCGGCGGCGGCGCCAGGCTGACGACCTTCGGCGCGGATCTGGTCCAGCATTACCGCGCCATCGAGCAGGCGGCGGCCAAGGCCGCCGCACCGTTCCTGACCGGTATCGACGGAGGGATGCCGACCGCCGGGGAGCGGGACACTGGTCCGCCGTCGGAAGCGGGACACAGGACTGGCCGACCCGCAGGATGAGGGAGCGTCGCGTCACTCCCGCGCCATTGCCAAAGGCCCTCGCTCAGCCTCCGGTGAGGCTTTCGGCGAAATCGTCGGGGACCTCGCCGAACTGGCCGAGGATCGTCGCGCTCTCGAGTTCGCCGGTCTCGTCATCGGCCACCACCTTCAGCGCGGCGGTGCCCGGCAGGCGGCCGGACATGGCCTCCGCCTTCTTCAGGGCGCCGCTCTCGGTGGGCGCGACCTCGCGGTCGCCGGGAACGAGGCGCTTGCGCTTGATCACGAAGGTCTGGACCACGAACGTCGTCTTCAGGGCCATTGCGGTCTCCGTGGGCCGTGCCGCCCTCCCTGCCACATAGGCCGGGTCGTGACGCCTTACCAGAGACGGATCAGGCCGTAGCCGACGCGCGCATCCACCACCGCGATACCGAGGGTGCCGATGATCGAGAGGCTCGCGCGAAACACCGCCGGGCCAAAGGCGCTGGAGAACAGGAAGAGGCCCGCCAGGATCAGGTTGACGTGCCGGGCCACCGGGTCGGCGAACCGCCGCAACGGTTCGGGCAGCCAGGGTTGGAGAATTCCGTAGCCGTCGAGCCCCGGAAGCGGAATCAGGTTGAGGATGATCGCCGTACCCTGGAACAGGGCGGAGACGGCGAGGACCGCTCGGAGCGTGTCGGATTCCTCGCCCGCGAGGGCGTAGAGCAGGGCGAGAACCAGGAGGACGATGCCGTTCATCGCAGGGCCTGCCGCCGCCACGGCGGAGATCCAGGCCTTGCCGCGCAGCAGATGGGTGTTCACCAACACGCGCCCGCCGGGAAATCCGATCCCGCCGAGAATCGTGAACAACAGGGGCAGGACGATGGACGAGAGCGCGTCGGCATAGAGGCGCGGATCCAGGGTGAGATAGCCGCTCTGTGGAATCTCCGCATCGCCCCCCTTCCAGGCGACGAGGGCATGCGCGAATTCGTGCAGGCACAGGCTGAGCAGCCACCCCGCCATCACGAAGACGAACGCCGCGCCCGAGCCATCGACCGCGCCGCTGCCGATGGCGGCGCCGGTCCCGAGGAAGATCAGGGTGATCAGCAGGAAGTTCGCGCTAGGGCCGGCCGGCGCTGGGCGCTGGCTCGGCGGAAGCTCTGACGACATCTCGACCCTCGGTGGAGTTCGGTCCGAATGAGCGGACATCTGCGGCATGGAGGGGACGCGGGAACCCGACGCGCCCCACGGTCGCATCGCGGGTGTTTCATGCGCATGCCACGATATGGTGGTGCCCTCAACAGCACGTCCACATCGGACGGTCCATGCCCCCGACTCCCGCGAACAATCTGCCCGAGAACGATCCCGCCCGAGAATGATCCTGATCCGCGTGATCCTGCCCGTCGCCGTCGGCCTCTACGCCTCGATCCTCGGCGCCCTGTTCCTGTTCCAGCGCCATCTCCTCTATCCCGGCGCCTTCGGCGCGGGACTACGGCAAACCGACCGCATCGTGCCGGCCGGGACGGACGCCGTCTCGGTGACGACGGCCGACGGCCACAGGCTCTACGGCCTGTGGCGGGCGCCGGAGCCGGGACGCGGCGTGGTTCTCACCTTTCACGGCAACGGCTCGCTGCCCGAGCCGCATGCGGCCCGGTTCTCCACGGGGGTCTGGCGCGCCGCTGGCTGGGGTGTTCTCGCCATCGCCTATCGCGGCTATCCGGGCTCGACCGGGTCGCCGAGCGAGGCGGGCCTGATCGAGGACGGGCTGGCGGCTTACCGCCTCGCGACCAAACTCGCGCCCGAGGCGCCGATCCTGCTCCACGGCCATTCCATGGGGGCGGCCGTCGCGGTGGCGCTGGCTGCGCGCGAGCCTCATCTCGGCCTCTATCTCGAAGCGCCGTTCGCCTCCATGGCCCAGCTCGTCGGCGAACGCTTCCCTCTCCTTCCGGGTGCAATCCTCTTGGATCGCTGGCGCTCGGACCGGCGCATCGGCGAGGCCTCGGGCCGGATCCTCATCGTCCACGGCACCGACGATCCCGTCATCCCCGTGGCGCATGCCCGCGAACTCGGCGCCATCGCCGGGGACAGGGCGAAACTCGTCGCGCTTCCCGGCGATCACGTCTCGATCCTCGGCCAGCGCGACGAGGAGGCGGAAGCGACGTTCCGTCCCGTCCGGAGCGCTGAGCCCATCCTGGCGGTACCGCGTTGATACCGGAACCATGGGAGGCGGGGATTTGGGACGACGCGCCCGGCGATGGCGGCAGGACGAGGAGAGCGAGGAGAGGTCGGCCGGTCCCGTGATCTGCCCGCTCTGCGAGCGGCCGATCCCGCCGCGCGCCAGATCGAGCCTGCATCACCTCACGCCCAAGCTGAAGGGTGGCGCCAAGGCCGGCACCGTCCGCCTGCACCAGATCTGCCATTCCGCGATCCATGCCCGCTACAGCGAGGCCGAGATCGCCCGGCGCCTCGCCGAGATCGACATCCTGCGGAGCGACCCGGAGATCGGCGGCTTCCTCGCCTGGGTCCGGACCAAGCCGGACGATTTCCATGCCGCGACGCGGATGACACGGGCCCGCAAGCTCTCGCGCCGCAAGGTCTCGTAGCCGGACGCGCCAATCCGAGCGTCTCCGTTTACCGCGCATTCGGCATC